>DAIRGM010000051.1:0-16697 GCA_036794525.1 Methanoculleus sp. | reverse complement strand
TCGCGAAGGGTGCCATCCGCGAGTTCATGCCCGCCGGCGAGCGTTCGCTCATCATCCCGGCGCGGTAAATAACTCCATACCCCCTTTTATTTGCACGTCCTCATAATCCGCGATCGCAACCATTCCTGCCGATCAGCTGGAGAAGGTGGAGCGAGTGGTTCTCACTCGCCCACGTATTATGGGGCTGAACATTTGTAGCATGACGTTCGCTATTTTTATAACGCTTTAACATGTGGCCCGGTCTTCCTGCCCCGGAATGGCCCGCCCCGGCCGGCGGGAGGCGCGCGGGGGTTTGGGTGAGGTTCGGGAAACGATGGCTCGCGGAGCTGGACGTCCAGATGGATGCATCGTTAGGTGTAAGCCCGAAAACGGATTTCTAAAGCAGATGGATATGTTAGACCCGTGGGAAAATGTCCCCTCCAGTGGGCCGTGGGGGTATCGCCACGCACTGCCCCCGCCCCGCAGGAAGGGGGAGGAGGCCGGAGGCCGGGCGGGGTGGGGGTCACATGCTTTCATAAGCGATTGAGACAGGGGGGATGCTCCCCCCTCCCCGCGAGCCGCCACCCCCTTAGGGCGATATCCCCCGGAAGCCGTTTTCGGGCTTTTGCATAGCCACTGACATGATCGGAGGAAGCCGCTTCCGTCTCACATCCGGCACCCGTGCAAACCCTCATTTAGCCCTGCACTTTCGCCCCACCTCACCAAACCCCCTATATCGCCGGACCTCCAACACTCTCGTAAGAAACCGGGGAGGGGACTTCACAGAGTGACATCCGGCGGTCGCATCGTCCTGCACGTGGATATGGACAGTTTCTTCGCCTCCGTCGAGGTCCGCCGCGCCCCGTCCCTTGCCGGAAAGCCGGTGATCGTCGGCGCCGACCCGAAGGGAGGGGCGGGCCGCGGGGTCGTGAGCACCTGCTCATACGAGGCCCGCCGCTACGGGGTGCACTCCGGCATGCCGATCTCCCGGGCATACGACCTCTGCCCGCACGGCGTCTACCTCCGGGTGGATCACCCGTTCTATGCCCGGGTTTCGGAAGGAATCATGGCGATCCTCGCCCGGCACGCCGGCCGTATCGAGCAGGTGAGCATCGATGAGGCCTACCTCGACGTCAGCGATGCCGGGAGTTTTGCGGCGGCAAACGCGCTTGCCTCAGCGGTCAAGCAGGCGATCCGCGAAGAAACCGGTCTCACCTGCTCGGTCGGCGTCGCCCCGGGCAAGGTCGTGGCGAAGATCGCCTCCGACTACCAGAAGCCCGACGGCCTGACGGTCGTCCTCCCGGATGAGGTCGCCGGATTCCTCGCCCCGTTGCCGGTGGGAAAAGTGCCCGGCGTCGGGAAGAAGACCGGCGAAGAACTCCGGCAGATGGGCATCCTGACCGTCGGCGACCTTGCATCCTGCGATGTCCAGGAACTCATCGCCCGGTTCGGGAGACACGGCATCCTGATGCACCGCCTCGCCCGGGGGATCGACGACGGCGAGGTGCAGGGGAGGGAGGGGTGCAAATCCGTCTCCCGGGAGACGACGTTTGAAGCGGATACCGCCGACCCGTCGTTCCTCGCGGGGACCCTCGCCGGCCTTGCGGACGACGTCGCCCGGACGCTCCGTGCCGAGGGTCTCCGGTGCCGCACTGTCACGGTCAAGGTCAGGTACCGCGGCTTTCAGACGCATACCCGGTCAAAGACGCTCCCGCGGTTCACCACCGATCCCGCTGCGATCCGGCATGCCGCGTCCGGGCTGCTCGCCCTGTTCCTCAACGACGAGCCCGTCCGGCTCATCGGGGTCAGGCTCTCGACGCTCGAGGGCGGGCGCACCCGGCAGGCGTCGATCGACGAGTTCTTCTCCCCCTGACCTCGCGCTCTTGGCGGCCGGTGGAACCGATCGTCCAGCAGCAGGTGACCCGTTCCCGCCGGCTGGACCTCTTCCCCGGGCGATGCCCCGCCGCCCGTCGGTTACCTACGTCCCGGTTCCCTGCCGGGCGGAGAAGGGGAGGTGACGCTCCGGCGCATCTCTTCTTCTCCTCCGGTGCCGACACTTCTCCGTCCGCGTCGCACACCCATGGCCGTGCCGGACAGAAGGCAGCAATGACGATCACAACGACAACGCACCCGGTTCTCGTGTGCCTGCTTCTCGCGGCGGTGCTCCTCTGTGCCGGATGCACCGATGACGGGCAGTCCTTCACGGGGCCGGCAGCCACAGAGTTCCTGAGCGAGACCGCCGCTTACGATGACCGCGTGGAGTTCCGGTTCGTCCCGGACTCCGATGAACCGCGAACCTACAGCGCGACCTGCACGATCGAGCGGAACGTCTCGTGGGGCACGACGATAGAGACCCGGGAGAACGTGCGATACGAGGGGATCTCCCGCACCAACCCCATCGAGATCGTCGTCCCGCGCGATGACCCCTCGGAGAGTGCAGCGGTCGAGATCGAGATCCGGAGTGCCGCGGGCGACGTCCTGCACCAGAGCCGGACGTCCGTGGCCCCCGCGACACCCGTCCCGACACCGCCGTGATCGCGGGATGGGCAGGGCCCTTATCCCATCCCGAAACCCACCCTCTTCTGATCGTGAGCACCGAGATTCAACTCTGCCTGGATGCGTTTGATCGCTCAAATCCTCCCCTCTGCGGAGACGATCCCGGCCGGAACGGTTTTCGCCGGCTCTGCTGCCGGTGCCCGTTTGCCGTGAGGAGGCCCCTCGTCTACTGCGAACGGTTCGAGATCCCCATCCGGGCATGGGACAAGTATGGCCTCCCGGGGTGGAAGGAGATTCGGAGCGCCGTGCTTGAACGCGACGGGAGCGAGTGCACCGTCTGCGGCGGGGGAGAGGACCTCCACATCCACCACATCGACCACGACCCCACGAACGACGACCTGGAGAACCTCATCACGCTCTGCGGCATCTGTCATGCCCGGGTGCATACCGAACTCCGCCGCGAGGGAGGTGCCCGGCGGGTGGCGCGTGTGCTTCCGGCAGCCCGGCGTCGCTCCCCCGGGTGACGCACCCGGCAGCCCTCCCCTGAAAGCCGGCGGGTCTACCTCCCGGGCCCTGTCCCCGGGACAACGGTTATATGATATGAGCGCTACCAGTTGCCTGACCATGGGGGGGATGTCCGGCGTGAGCATCACCGAGAGACTCTTCGGCAGGAGCGAATCCGGGGGCCGGGAAGGCTCCAGCACTGATTCTGCAGTGAGCAGGAAAGCCGTCTCCCTTGCGCAGCAGGGGCGGTTCGGCGAGGCGATCGATTGTTTCGACCGGGTGCTCAGAGACGATCCGGCAAACGTGAAGATGTGGAACAACAAAGGGGTCTTTCTCGATCTTCTGGGGCGGGACCAGGATGCACTGGGCTGCTGGGAGAAGGCACTCGCGATCGACCCGGACTTTGCCCCCGCCTGGGTCTCCAGGGGGATGCTCTACCGGCGCCGCAACCGTCTCGATGAGGCGCTTGCCTGCTACGACCGGGCGGTGGAACTGAGCCCGGACTCCACGGTCGCCTGGTACAACCGGAGCGGTGTCTTCGTCGCGATGCACCGCCTGGACGACGCGATCGCCTGCTACGAGCGTGTTCTCGGGATCGACCCCCACTTCGTGGCGGCCTGGACGGATCTCGGCTACGCCCACTTCCTCGGGCACCGGCACGAGGCGGCGATCGGTTGTTACGACCGCGCCATCGCCGACGATCCCGGGAGCGCCCGGGTCTGGAGCCTGAAAGGCGGCGCCCTGTACGCGCTCGGCGAGTACCGCAAAGCGCTCGAGTGCTTTGATAAGGTGCTCTCGATCGACCCGAAGTACGCCGCCGGGTGGAGCATGAAGTGCAGCGTCCTCTATCACCTCGGCATGTACCGGCACGCGCTTGCGTGCGCCGACAGGGCACTGGAGATAAACCCCTCCTGCGAGTTGACCGCCCAGGTCAGAAAGATGCTCCTCTCTCTTATCCGGGACTGGTGACGAGGCCCCTCCCGGATCGTTTCGGAAGGTTGACACCTCCGGCCGTCCAACCGCGAATAACTGCGCCGGACGTCGGGAACTCTCCCCGGGGGGAGACTCCGACCGTCTATTATCCGGCGACGCCAACAGGTGGATGTAGTCCATGCCGACCGATCAGATCCCTATAGGCACGTTCTCGCGGATCACGCACCTCTCGCAGAAGGCGCTCCGCCTCTACGACGAGAGGGGGCTCCTCGTCCCTGCGGCAAGAGACATCTGCACGGGATACCGCTACTACACCTATGTCCAGGTCGAGCGGGGCATCCGTATCCGGCACCTGCTCTGGCTCGGGTTCGGCCTCTCTGAGGTGGAAGAGATCCTCGATGCGCGGGAACGCGGCGATGCCGGGACGATCCGGGAGCACATCGCACAGCGTCTCGCTGAAACCGAACGGGAGGCCGACCGGCTCCATGTGATTGCAGAGGCCCTGCAGAGACAGAAGCAGGACCCGCTCAACGGAGAATTCAGTATGTCGATCACCGAACCAGTTATCAAGGATATCCCTGCCATGCGGGCGCTTTCCCGCCGTGAGAAGGGTGTTTACCAGGAAGCGATCCCGAGGATGATCCGGGAACTCTTCACGTACGTCTGTCCAGAAGAAGGACGGCAGCCCGCTGCGAGGGTTGCCGGGCCGATCATGTTCATCTGCCACGACGAGGAGTACCGGGAGACGGACGCGGATATCGAGGTCGCGCTCCCGATCACCGGGCCGGCCAGTCTCGATGGAACCGCCGCCAGGATCGTAACCCTTCCGGGCGGCCGGTTCGCCTCGGTGCTCCACACGGGCGCTTACCCCGGGGTGGGGAAGGCCTACGAGCGGCTCTTCGCTTACATGAACGAGCACGGTCTTGCACCGGCCGGCCCCTCGCGGGAACTCTACCTCAACGACCCCGCCGAGGTGCCGGAGAAGGAGCTCCTGACCGAGGTCCAGTTCCCGGTGCAGGAGATTCCCTCGCCCCCCTGAGGGGGTCATCACTCCTCTCCCGCGACCTCGAAGACATGGCGACCCCACCCGGGTATGTCGAGGAATAGGCCGGGCGAGAGGAGCCCCTCGCCGTCCCGGTCGTACCACGCCGGGCTGATGAGATCCCGGAGGTGGACGGTCTTCCCCGCGAGGTCCGCCCAGGAGAGCGGGACGTAACACTGGCCCCGGTCGGGGGCGTAGTTGACGACGACGATGTAGCGCTCTCCCCCACGCTCCCGGGCGAAGGCGATGTAGCCGTCGTGTGAGGGGTTGCCCTCCCAGGCCGGGTTGCAGTCGAGGAACCGCCACTCACCGTCCCGGAACGCCGGGAGGCGCAGGCAGGCAAAGAGCCGCCGGTAGAACTCTTCTATCGCCGGGTCGACCGGCTCTTCCGGTTCCCGGCAGAGGTGGACGGGGGTCTTCTTCTGCCGCCCGGAGAACTGCCCTTCGTGAAAGAACCGCAGACCCGGTGAGAGGAAGGCGAGGGCGGCGGCGGCCCGGTGCTGTTCCGGCGAAAAAACCGCCCCTGCCCGGTCCTCGTCGTGGTTCTCGAGGAACCGGACGGACTTATCCTGGTATTCGGAATCTGCCCAAAAATGTTCCCGCACCGCCCGCCCCTCTCCGTTCCGGAGCCGGTCATAGAGCCGTTTGTCGTAGGTGTAGTCAAACCCCTGCTCTTGCAGCGTCCATTCGAGATCCCAGTAGACCTCTGCCATGAAGACGAAGTCCGGGTGCTCGTCCCGGATGCTGTCGATTGCTCCCGGCCAGAAGGGCTCCATCTCCCGCCCCCAGGTCCGCTGGAAGATCTCCGGGAGGACGAGCATCGCCATATCGCACCGGAGGCCGTCGCACTGCCCCGCGATCTTCTGCACCTCAGCGGTCATCGCGTCCTGCAAATCAGGACTGCCGTAATCGAGCTGCAGGGTATCGGGCCAGCCGCCGGAGTAGGGGTCACGGCCGTGGGCGAGGTTCCCGTCGGTGTCGCGGACGTAGTAGTCCGGGTGGTCGCGCACCCAGGGGTGGTCGGGTGCGGTATGGTTCGGGACGAAGTCGAGCATGAGGAGGAGCCCCTCTCTGTGCAGGCGGTCGCGGAACTGCACGAGTGCCTCCGGCGCCCCGAGGTCGGGGTGGAGCGAATAGCCGGAGACGGCAAAGGGGGAGCCGCAGATGTCCTCCTCCTGGAGGTCGGGGAGCACGTCCCGGTAGCCGCGGAGCCACTCCCCGTTCGAGCCCGAGACCCGCCGCCCGGCCTCTCCGGTCTCCCAGGCCCCCATGAGGTAGACCCATGAAAAGCCGCACCGGGCGAGCCTCGCGAGCCGGGATTCGGGGATGTCGTCGAGCGTGAGGCGGCGCCCGGCCTCCCTCGCGAGGTGGCGGAGCAGGACGCGGGCGTTGACCTCGTAAAGAGAGGGGTGGCGTGGGGTGTGGGTGTTCATGGCATCTCCCCGGACCCGGTGCGGATAGAGGTATCCCCGATGAGGTGTCACACTCGTTGCCTTCATCAGACAGCGGAATACAGGTTGTCGTCCCGCTGGAACCCCCGGAATGACCGGCGTCCCTGGATCGCATCGATGACCCGGCCGTTCGTCGCCCGCATCATGGCTTCGAGAGGCAGATGTATCCGGGCATCCAGGCAGTTGTAGAGAAAGTCCCGCAACGTCTTCTCCGCCCGCAGTTCGGGGATGAGGCGGCGGTCGAGGAGGGTGGTGTAGGTCTCACCGAGCGGCGCACCGGACGCGAGGTGACGGTCGACGGCGTGGGCGGCGAGTTCTGCTGTGCGGTGGGCGTAGAAGATCCCTTCGCCGAGGATGGGGCTTGCAAACCCGCCTGCATCGCCGACGAGGAGCGTCCCCTCGTGAACCGGGGAGGGGATGTAATTGCCGAACGGCAGCGGGTATGCTGCCGGTTTCCGGTCGGCGAACGCAGCAAGGCCGATGGTGTTCAGGAACTCCCGGTATCGCTCGGGCAGGGTCTTCTGGTTCTTCTGCAGCAGCCCCCCGAGCCCGACGATGATCGCTTGCCGGTTCGGGAAGACCCACCCGTAGCCCCACCGGCAGGCGTCAAGGAAGAGGTGCGGTGTCGTGAGTTCGGCATCCAATCGGATCACCCCGTCCCCGTTCCTGAGCGCCTGAGCCTCCTTGCGGGGGATTGCAAGTTCCATGGCCCAGCCGAGGTTCTCGCGCCACCGGTCATGCTCTATGACGCTCTCCGGGAGGGAGCGGCGGACTCCGCTGTGAATCCCGTCGGCCCCGATGATGACCCGGCCGGTGTACCGGCTCCCATCCGGGGCCGTGACGGTCCGGCCGGCATGGTCGACCGCGGTGGCTTCCACTCCCTCGTGGACCTCCGCCCCGGCATCCGCCGCCTTCCGGGCAAGGCAGGCATCGTAACGCTCCCGGTGGGTGAAGTAGAACGGTTCGGCGAGGTCCCCGGCGAGGACGCGGCTGCTCCCGACATAGAGTGCGTAGTCGGTCCCGGCGGAGTCGAGCAGTCCTTCCTCTTTGAGGGTGGGGATGGGCAGGTCAAAGACCCGGTCGAGGAACCGGATGGACTTCTGGCTGAGGCAGCCGGCGCAGACCTTGTTCCGGGGATACCTCTCCCTCTCCAGGAGTGCCACCCGGTATCCGGACTTCGCGAGGAGGTAGGCGGCGGTGCTCCCGGCGGGCCCGCCCCCGACAACGACGGCGTCATAAGCCGGTAAATGATCCGTGTCCATACTCGAGTGAGAGTATGGATCCGGGGCTTCCCTTATTCTTTTCCTCACGGGGTCGCTTTAGTTCTGTCGTCGAGCGGTCTGGACCAGACGCTCATATCCTCAAGGGAGCCGCATATGTTGACGCAGCCGGGAACCGTCCCCGCGTGGGTGTAGCCCGCCCGGGCAAAGACGATGTTTGCCGGGTATGAACGGGCCCGGGCTATGGCGAATGCGGTCTTTATCCCGATTAAACGCATCTTCATCTCCATCTGCCGCAGGAGACGGCCCGAAAACCCACGGCCCCGGTACTCGGGCAACGTCGCAAACCCGGTCATCTCCGCAAATTGCCCCTCCGGGTCGACGGCGGCAGAGGCAATCGCGGCGATCTTCTCGCCGTCGCGGATGCAGAAGCAGTGCAGGTTGTGATGCATCTCCCGTACGAGGTAGGCCGGGTCCTGGACGGGGACCGGGTAGGTCGCGAACACCTCCCGGTAGATGGCCGCGAGCGCCGGGGCATCCGCCGGCGCGGCAGGGGTGCAGGCGATGCCGGGTTCGAGTGCCGGGCTCCCGGTGCTCCTCCGGCCCTTCTCTTCTGCAACCGCAAGGACGTCATCGATCCCGTCCTGCCAGCCGCTCTGGAGGGGGTCACGGTAGGCTGCCATGTAATAGCCGTCCACCTCTCCCCGGTAAAGCCCGGGAATCCGTGCCCTGGGCCGGTAACCGGACGATATGAAGTGGCCGCATGCCGGGGCAGGGATTCGTGCGAAGATCCGTGAGTAGCCCCGGCCTCGTGCAAAAGCGAGGAGCTGGTCGGTGATCCCCGGGAAGTCCGTCGGATCCAGGCGGAAGAGGTAGGCCCGGTCGTTGAACGGGCCGTGGTGGACCAGGCTCCCTCCGAGCATTGCGACGGTGTCGGCGTAGGCACCCCGGTATGGGCGAGATCCTGTCTGCCCCTGGCGTTGAGGCGGACTGTTCTTTGCCGGATGCAGGGTTGTGGTGTTCCCGGCACCGGTGTGTGATCGATGGACGTTCTGATTTTTCTGATCTTGTAAAAAACGAACCATTGTTTCCAGGGATACTATGGTTCTCACAATACATAATAGGTTCTAATATTGAGTTTTGCGGTTTTCACAATAGTCCTCCTTTACACTTTCGCCCCGCGCCCGGCATCGGTTCTTCCCCCCGAAGGGCCGATGCTTCCGGTATGTCCGTTGCGGAGCAGAAACTCACCTACCTCACCGCTGCCGGGCGGTTCGACATCTGCAGCCCGGGCGAGTGCCTTCAACTCCTCCCGGTCGCAGTCGAAGCCCGAAGGATCTCTCAAGCGCCGGAAATCCTGCCTGTCCCGCTCGATACCCATCGTACATCTCAGGAAGCCCTCGGCGGTCTCGAAGACCCGAATGTGCGAACCGTGATCGCTCCCTACATCTCCTACAACCGCCGGACCGGCGGGTGCGGGCGGATGCTCAAAATGCTCCTCAACGGCACCTGCTCCTACGACTGCGCCTACTGCCCCGTCCGTACCCGGCGAGAGCCGGTGAGTTTCTCCCCCGGGGAGTTCGCCGATACCTTCTTTCGCCTCTGGCGGGACGGACTCGTCGAGGGACTCTTCCTGAGTTCCGGCATCCCCCGGGACGTCGATTATGTGATGCACGATCTCGTGGAGACGGGGGAGATCCTGCGCCGCCGGGGCTACGACGGCTACCTTCACCTGAAGATCCTTCCCGGCGCAACCCGGGCGGATATCCACGACGCCGCCCGCGTGGCCGACCGGATCAGCATCAACCTGGAGACGACGTCGCCCGACCGCCTCGGGGGCATCGCCGGGGTGAAGGATTACCGGCAGGATATCCTGAAGCGCCAGTCCTGGGTGGCGGAGGAGAAGCCCGGCGGCCACACCACCCAGTTCGTCGTCGGGGCCGCGGACGAGACCGATGCGGAGATCCTCTCCTGCCTCGCCGACCAGTACCGGCGGGTCCGGCCGTCACGGGTCTACTTCTCGGCGTTCCACGCCCTTCCGGGGACTCCCCTCGCGCCGCACCCCGACACCCCGGCATGGCGGACACGGCGGTGGTACCAGGCCGACTACCTGCTCCGGGACTACGGCATCACGGCCGACGAACTCCGGGCTGCTCTCGACGAGGAGGGGTTCTTTGCAGACCGCGACCCGAAAGCGGCTCTTGCCGCCGGGAACGCGCCGGTGGACGTCAACCTCGCCCCGCGCCGCGACCTCCTCCGCGTCCCCGGGATCGGGCCGAAGGCCGCGGACCGGATCCTCAGCCTTCGCAGGGTGCGGCCGTTCACCGGTCCGGCCGACCTTGCGCGTGCCGGTATCCGGGGGAAGGCCGCCGGGCGCCATCTCGTATTCGGCGGCCGGGATGCTATCCAGACGAAACTCTTCTCGTAACTGCCGCTCCTTCCGAAAAAAATTGGGTTATCTGACCTTTCCGAACTCCGTGCTCACGTCTGCGGCCGACCGGTAATCCCTCTCCTCGAACCGCTCGAGCGCCGCGATCACGTCCTGCGGTGCAGCGTTCTTCCGGGCCTGGGCTATGAGATCCTGCCTGCCCCCCGGGTAGTTCATTCCCTTGAGGTAGACCTGCAGGTCGGCGGCTGAGAGGCGCCCGGGAGCGGGTCCCGCCGTCGTGGGCCGTTCGGTCTCCGGGGGCGCGGTCTCGGTAACGGGCATCGTCGTGACCCTGCCCTTCTCCACGTCCTCGGCCTTCATCATGGACTCGAGCGTCGGAGCGTGCGCCTCCGTCACCGGCCGGGTCTCCGCCTCCTCGACGACGGTCTCGCGGGGAGGGGCCTCCGTCACGGGCACCGTTGTCCGGGCCCGGGCCTCTTCCACCTCCTCGGCCCGTATCGGCATCTCCTCCCGGGGTGCCCGCTCCCGCACCTCCACCCGCTCCGTCGTGACGACCTCGCGGGGCGGCGGCTCTGTCCGGGTCACGGCCCGGGCCTCCTCCTGGCTTGGGGGGCCCATGGGGCGTTTCGACTCGATCAGGCTCCAGTTCGCTTCTCTCGGCCAATCCCCCTCCGAGAATCCGGGTTCGTTGTCGAGCCGATACTTGCTGATGTTCGCCACGAAGACATCGTCCCCCGGCCGGTAGACCATGGCCTCGATGGGGATGGCGAAATGCTTCGCTCCAAGGCCGAACATGCCGCCGGTCCTGAGCACCGCATACGCCACCCTTCCCGTGGGCAGGCCGACCCGCAGGCTCGAGATCTCGCCGAGATCATAGCCCTCCGGGTTCTTCACCCGCTTCCCCACAACATCTTCGGATGAGAGGAACTCCTGCCCCTCCGTCCTCCTCGCCTGCTGCTCCAGAATCGTCTCAGCCATTGCAACCACCATACCCTGTTCGAAGGCGATCATCACCTTCGCGCAGAGCGGGCGATGCGTGTTGCGACTATTTAACAGTTCCCCGGTTCCGGTATCGGGCTACCGGCGAAGAGTTCTCCGCCATAGAATCGGCGTGCCGGGGAGGTTGGGAGGGATGTTTCCCGGCTGCCGCCCGTAGCGGCCGGTCCTCCCCGTCACCTGACCTTTCCGAACTCCGTGCTCACGTCTGCGGCCGACCGGTATGTCCGGTCGGAGAACCCCTCGATCGCGGTTATCACGTCCTGCGGAGCGTTGTTCTTCCGGGCCTGGGCGACGATCTCCTGTTTGCCCGCGGGGTAGTCCATGCCCTTGAGGTAGACCTGCAGGTCCGCAGCGGAGAGACGGGCGCGGGGTGGTACCGTCCTGGCCGCCGGTGCTTCTTCACGGACCTCCTCCACGGGAGTCTCGCGAACCCCCCTCGCAGGCGTCTCGATTCCGGTCGGCTGCCGGGTGCGGGCCTCGCTGCCGAACTCCGCGCTCACGTCTGCGGCCGACCGGTATGTACGGTCGTTGAAGTTCTCAAGCACCGAGACCACGCTCTGCGGTGCGTCATGCTGCCGTGCATGGGTCACGAGATCCTGTCTTCCCGCCGGGTAGTTCATGCCCGCAAGGTAAGTCTGCAGCCCGGCGGCCGAGAGGCGACCGGCGGAAGGTCCCGGGGTCATGAGCGATCGCTCGGCCTCCGTTGCCGGCCGGGCCTCCATCGCGCCTGCCGGCTCTCTCCTGACCTCCTCGGCGGCGGTCTCGCGGGGCGGCGTCTCGACTATCCGCTCCCTGTGGACCTCCCTGACGCCGGTCCCCGTGGGTGGCGGCCCCTCCGTCATCACCGGCCGCTCCTCGACACGCTGCGTTGTCGGCTGCCCTCCCCATCCGGCTGCGACCGTCTGGACGGGCGGTGGTGTCGGAACGATCCGCTCTCCGGCAGGGGACGTGGTCTCCGCCGGCTTCGTTGCGCCTGCCACTGCTGCTCCGGTGGCCGCTGCTGCAGCCGCGCCCACCCCCTGTGAAGGCGGAACCTCCCTCTCCGTCACCGGGGCCGTGGGCACCGCTGCTGCATGTGCCCGGGGCGGCGTCCGGACCAGGCTCCAGTCGGCCTCACGAGGCATCCTGTCACGGGAAAACCCCGAAGAGCTATCCAGCGTCTGCCTGTCCGCGTCAACGGTAGCACTCCTCTCCCCCGGACGGGTGCGAACCGCCTCCCAGGGGATGGCGAAATGCTTCTCGCCGAACCCGAGGATCCCGCCGTAGGAGAGCACGGCGTACGCGATGCAGCCGCTGTCCCGGTCTATCGCGACATCGCTGATATCGCCGAGGTTCTCTCCTTCCGGGTTTCGCACCTTGACGTCCCGGATGTCGTGCGCACGCATCAGGTTCACCGTCTCTTCCCGCCCGGGCCGGGTCTCCAGCATCGATCCTGCCTGTTGTTCAGCCATCGTATCTCCCTCCAGCTTGTTCTTCTCGAAGAGGTATCCCTTCAAGGCGGGGGAGTAGAGGATCGAGGATACTTAAGGGTTTCCGGCTCGGGCAAGCCGGGCTGTTTCACCCGGGAGAACGATGAATGGGAGCGGATGCCGGCCCGCCCCTTACGGCCGGGCGTAGCGGAGGATGAGTTCGGTCGCCGCCCTGATGTCCTGCCCCTGCTTCCGTGCCTCGGCGAGATACGTGTTGTAGACCTCGTCGGTCACGAGCCGCAGTTGCGGGCGGAAGAGGTCGGCGTGCATCATCAGGTCGAAATACCGTGCCTCGCTTTCGGTCAGATCGAGCGGACGGTACTCCCCGGTGTGCGGCACGAATGCCGGGTTTTTGTCGCGTGGCGTCCTGACCACGAGGTCGGCGAGGGGTGTCCCCGGGATGGGTTCGGCGCTGCTCACGAAGACGTCGTCGAGGGAGAGTGCGGCGATGAGATCCTTCGTCGCCTCATAGTCCCGTTCCGTCTCCCCGGGGTAGCCGACAATGAAACTCCCCGCAACCCGGAGATCGTGCTCCCGGCACCGCTCCACCGCCTCCTCGACCTGCCGGACGGTCGCGCCCTTGCCCATCATCCGGAGTACCCGGTCGCTCCCCGACTCGATCCCGAAGAATACCCACCCGATGGTGTAGCGCCGGACGGCGTCCAGGATCTCGTCAGTGATGCAGTCCACGCGGATGTCGGGGGAGGAGACGTTTCGCGGCCCCATCACCTCCGCCATACCGCGGAGGAGGGCAATGAAGGCGTCCGGGTTCATCTCTCCGCTGCCCGAACCATAGAGCGACCCGGTCCCCCCGGAGACCGAGAGCCGTGTCGCTCCGTGCGCCGCAAAGGCCTTCACCTCCTCGACGATGCGTTCGAGCGATCGGCTCCGGATCGTCCTCCCGAAGAACCGGGGCACCTGGCAAAAGGTGCATCCCCCGATGCATCCCCGGTGGGTCTCGATGTAGGCGCTTGCGCCCCGGATGCTCTGGCTCCCGATGTCGTCCGGGATGAGGGGGAGCGGCCGGTCGATCGGCGCCGGCGGTGCGGGTGGCGTCACGACCGGGCGGCCGGCGTCGAGGAACGCGATCCCCAAAAGATCGGGCGACACCCCCTCCTCGACGAGCCGGACCACCGTCTCCTCGCCTTCGCCGACGACCACCGCATCGGGGGCGAGCTCCCCGAGCACCATCTCCGGCGCGGCCGAGACCGGCCCCCCGACGTAGACCACCCCTCCGCGCTCGCGGTGTGCCCGGACCAGGTCGCGGATCGCGGGGTCGAGGAGGTGCTGGGTCGAGAAGAGGCTCATGAGCAGGAGCGAATCGCCCGGGGCGGCGGGCGTCCGGGTGAGGGTCACCCGATGCCCCGCGTCGCGAAGGACGCCTCCGATCAGCATGGCGCCGTAGGTGTAGATGCCGGGGGAGAGGATCGTGATCTCCATGATACAGTATCGCCGGAACAGTATACAAATGGTGGGGATCTGCCGGTCAGAGCGGTGCGGGTTGCCTGAACCGCCGGGCCTCGGCGACGGTATGGACACCCCGATCCGATGCGGCGATCAACCGGGCCTGGAGCCGCATGATGTCGGCGATGATGGGTTGCGGTCTCTTCTCCAGCGCCTCCGCGACAACGGCCCGGGCCTCCCGGAACCTCCCCGCCCGGCGGAGCAGATCCGCGAGGACGGCCTCGTCCGCTCCCTCCAGGGCGGCCAGCCGCTCGCCTTTCTCCCACCCGCGCCGCAGGAGATCGGCGGCACGTTTCCGGCAGATCCGGGCGGGCACATCCACTCCCTCGTCGTCGCAGACCCAGGCGGCGTGGAGGGACGCCCACGCAGCCTGGGCCGGAAAACCGAGTTCCTCCTGGATGATCGACCAGCAGAGGAAGGTGTTTGCGATTCCCGGGAACTTGCGGGCGTCGAGCTGCCAGCGGTAGCGCGGGAGTTTCACCACGTCGGCCGCTCCTTCCGGCACCTTGCCCGGGTCGGGCGCACAGTAGCCGCAGGACGGGCACCGTTTCACCCACGCGTAGATGGTGGATCGCAGGGGTTCGGCGGGCCGGGTGTCGAGGTCTCGCGACCCGACGCTTCCCGCGGCCTCGGGGATGGTGAACCGGCAGGCCTCGCCGCAGACCGCACAGGTGGTATTGAGGTGATGGGGTTGGGTCATCGATGGGCTGAATAGCATATCCGCTGTTATATATTTTGCCCACGATGGAATGCCGCGACGGGGCGGCCGGGCTCGAACCCCTCTCCCCTCACCGGGCTTGGGGGGCGGCCTCCCCGATCCGGCGGGCGTAGGCCGTTACGCCCAATCCGAGGAGGGCCGTCGCGCCCGCGACCAGTGCGAGGATCAGCCAGTGGACGGGCCCGACGGTGTCCACCGCGAGCCTGACCATGAGGTTTAAGGGGTTGTAGGGGACGGCCATGACGAGGAGGAAGACCACGACGAGCGCGGTCGAGAAGATGAACTGGGCGCTCGTCCGTTCGCGGTAATGGAGCGCCACGAGCGCCCCGAGCAGGATGAGGAAGAGCCCGCCCACCGAGGCGTGGAGGAGGATCGCGGCGGCGTTATCGACCGCGATCCCGTTGAACCCGAGAAGGAAGAGCCAGGCTCCGGCCTGGACCGGAACAAGAACCTCGCAGGCGGCAACCTTCCCCCAGACCATCTCCGCGAACGTGACCGGCGTCGACATCAGCGTCTCAAGCGTCCGGCGCTGGTACTCCTCGGTGATGAGATCAATGATCAGGGCGGCCGAGACGATTGCCGGGAGGAGGACGAGCAGCGGGATGAGAAGGCCGTAGACGAACTCGAAGAAGTTTTCGCCGCCGCCGGATTCGGGGAAGTTCAGCGAGACCGGGAAGGCGGTCATCCGGTCGGCCCGGACCTCCCGCAGTTCCTTCTCGTAGCCCTGGAGCACCTCTTTTACCTTGACGTTGATGACGCTCGACTGCAGGTCGTTCTGGATGAGGTAGAGTGTGACCATGACCGGCCCCTCTGCGTCGGGCGGGGTATCCGGGACGTAGACCACCGCCGAGACCTGCCGTTCACGGAGCGCCGCAAGCGCCTGGCCGAGATCCATCCGGTGGAGGATGAGATCGTCCCGCTTCTTGAACTCGTCGACGAGGGCTGAGTCCGCTCCGGCGTAGCCGACGCCGTAGGCGATCGTCGAGTAGCCCTCGATCGCCTCCGGGTCGTACATGGCGGTGAGCCCCACCATCAAAAACGACGAGAACATCGCGATGAAGACCTGCAGGAGGATCGCAAAGACGATCGTCTTCTCCGACGAGAGTCCCAGGAGCTCTTTCTTCGCGATAAGGCCGATATTTCGTCTTTTCACAGGAGCGCCCCCGCAAGGAAGTAGAGGTTGTAGAGGCTGTGCACCACGCATGCCGCGACGAGGCCGGGAAGATAGGCGCGCCGCCCCCAGAGCAGGAGGAAGGTGCCGGTGATGAGCACTCCCGCGATGTGGAGGAGGAGCGGCATCCAGAGCACCTGGAGGGAGAGGAAGAGGACGCTCCCGAAGATCGACTCGGTGATCTGGGCAAGCGTGGCGAAGAGGAGGAGTTTTTCGCCGACGAGGAACCCGAACCCGATCGCGACCGCCGCGAGGAGTAGGTTCTTCGGTGTCAGGAACCCGGGCCGTTCCCCTGCCACCGCGTACAGCCCGATCGACTTTGCGAACTCCTCGATGAACGCCGCAGAGACGGTCAGGAGGAGAAGGGAGAGCGGCATCGGGATGTTGAAGAAGAGGACGAGCACCAGCATCTGGGCCATGAAGACGAACGGTATCGTGAAGCCCGCGAGCAGGAAGAGCGAGAGGTGCGGGTGATCCCGGCTTATCCCGGCCGAGACGAAGTCCGCGAGCCTTGATGTGAGGGGTTTCTGCGAAAAAAGGCGTTCTTCGCGGAAGTTCGCGATGCCGACGTAGAAGAGGATGATGCTCGTTGCAAAGAAGAGGGCGGTCGAGTAGACGTACTCCATGGCGGTGAACCCGTCGCCCTGGATATCGAGGACGACCAGGGTGAGGGGCGATATGATGCTGATGACGTGGGTGTTCGCAAAGACCGTCGGGAAGAAGAGGTATGACGTGGCGAGGGTCGAGAAGAAGATCGAGACGAACGAGAGTTCCTTGAAACTCCGGGCGGCCATTCCTATGATCAGAGCGTTTGCGAGGAAGAAGAGGATGACCGGTATGAGTGGGAGGAGGATCGTAAGCG
>DAIRGM010000050.1:0-16920 GCA_036794525.1 Methanoculleus sp. | reverse complement strand
ATCGAGTACGTCGTCGTCAGGACGAAGGTGAACCTGATCACCGGCACCGGGACCGCTCTCTTCCTCGCCGTCCTCGGGGTCGACTTCGCGCTGCTCTGGGGCTTTTTCGCCTTCGTCCTGAGTTACGTCCCTTACATCGGCCTCGTCGTGGCCGCGATCCCTCCCACCCTCCTCGCGTTCATCGAGTTCGGGCCGGCCGGAGCCATCGCCGTCATCGCCGCGATCGCCATCATCGACGCCGCCGCAGAGAACGTCGTCCTCCCCCGGATGGCCGGGCGGGACCTCAACCTCTCACCGTTCGTCGTTCTCTTCTCCGTCGTCTTCTGGGGATTCATCCTCGGAGTGGTCGGGGTCTTCCTTGCCATACCCCTGACGATCGCGGTGAAACTCTTCCTCGAGAGCTGGGACGAGACCCGGTGGATCGGGGAACTGCTGGGCGCCGGGGAGGAGTAGGGTTATATACGCCGAGAGATATCCCCAGCGCATGTCATCTGGAGGAAGAGAGCCATGAGCGATCTGGTCGCCATCGCCTATGAAGGCGAAGAGACCGCGTTCCGGGTCCGGGACCGGCTCGTTCAACTGACGAAGGAGCACGTCGTCGAGCTGGAGGACCTGGTGGTCGTCGTCCACCACCAGGACGGGAAGACCGAGATCAAGCAGGCCACCAACCTGGCCGGCATGGGAGCGCTCTCGGGTGCCTTCTGGGGACTGTTGATCGGCCTGATCTTCTTCGCGCCGATCTTCGGACTTGCCATCGGCGCGATCGCCGGGGCACTCGCCGGGCGTTTCTCCGACTACGGCATCGACGACAGATTCATCGGAGAGGTCGCGGAGAACGTCAAGCCGGGCAACTCCGCGATCTTCCTGCTCATCAAGAAGATGACGCCGGATAAGGTGGTCGGCGCCATCAAGGAGTACGGCGGCCGCGTCATCCGGACGTCGCTCTCGGAGGCAGACGAGGCGAACCTCCGCGACGCCTTCGGCACCGGCACACCGGCAAAGGCAGAGGTCCCGCCGCCTCCCGTGTGAGCGACGGCATCTCACTCTTTTTCAAGGATAGAGCCGGATATTCCGGGGCAAATGTTCATCACGCCGCAATACGAATCTGGAGGGAGACGTAGCAGGTCGCCCGGAATACGGTATGCAGGAAGTCAGGGTCACGAGGACTGAGCGGGACGGGGCGCTCGAGATCGGGTTCCGGTTCAAATCGCTGGATCAACTCCTCGACCCGGACGACCCGTCTCCTCTCCCCGCGCGGGAGGTCACGGAGTTTGCCGAAGATTACATCGCGAGTTACCTTGACGGGTGCAACATCAAGAAGATCGCCGGCATCGCCGTCAGCCTCCCGCGGAAGTCGCTCACTCCCGGGGAGACTGCGCTCCTCCCGGAGGCGATCCGGCGGCACTTCTCGTTCCGTATCGCCGACCTCGACGACGACATGCGGGTCTCTCGCCGGGAAGGCAGGATCAGTTTCGCCCTCGCCATATTCAACGCAACGGTCGCCGTCCTCTTCGTCACGGTCTTTGCCGGGTATCTTGACGGCTCTGTCGCCGTCCTGCTCACCGGCCTCATCACCATCTTGAACTGGGTGACGGTCTGGGACACCTACGAGTACTTTGTCTACGACTACCGGCGCGAGGTGCGGAAACGCCGGATCTACCGGAAACTCGCGGGCATCGATATCCGGGTCGAGGAATGGTGAGGCCGGCAGACCACCGTGCAGAAGATGTTTCCGAAACACCGCCCAACGTCATGACATGAAGAGACCCGCCGGCCTCTATCTTGCCTACCTCTTCCAGTTCCTCATCGCCGTAAACATTCTCATCGCGCTTTCGCTCGGCGAATACTCACAGGTCTTCACCGGCGTTATCGGGCTTTTCCTGACCCTGGTTCCCGCCATCGCCACCCGAAAGTGGAGCGTCACGCTCCCCTGGCAGGTCAACCTTCTCATCACCTTCCTGCTCTACCTCCATGTCGCCGGCGAGACCCAGGGATATTATCTGCTCTACTACCCCTACTACGACAAGATCGCCCACCTCATCGCCGGGATAACCGTCTCGATCCTCGCCTTCGTCATCGTCCTGCTCCTCGACCGGTTCAGCAGGCTGAACCTCTCACGGGGGATGATCGTCGGGTTCATCATCATTGCCGCGATGGCGATGGAGGGGTTCTGGGAGATCTACGAGTGGCTGTTCGATACGTTCCTCGGGACCAACCTTCAGCACGGTCTCGACGATACCATGCTCGATATGATATTCGTCCTCATCGGCTCGATCATCGTTGCCCTCATAGGGAATCGCCGCCTTCAGGAGTTCTCAAAGGAAGAGATCACTGAGCGGCTGGTGGTCGCCGAAGAGCCCCCGACCGGGTGACGGCCGGAACCTTTTTTAATCCGCCCTGGAGAGGGGGCGCCATGCTCAAGGGGATGGCAACGGGTGCGGGAAACGTCGTCGGGTTCCGGTTCGACGGCGAGATGACGGCAAACGACTACGAAGGGACGTTGATCCCGGCACTCCGGGACGCGGAGAAAAACCACCCGGTTCTCCGGATACTCTTCGTGATCGTGAACTTCCACGGCTGGAAACCGCACGGTTACTGGGAGAGGCTCAAGGACTGGCCAGGGATGGGGAAGGTCGACCGGATCGCGATCGTCGGCGGCGAGAAGTGGGAAGAGTGGATGAACCGCCTGCCGGGGCTCTTCGTGGACTTTACGGGCATCGACGTGCGGTATTTCACCGAAGGCCACCTGGACGCCGCCATCGGCTGGCTGCGGGAGCAGATAACGATCGAACCGGAGCGGGTATAGGTGCCGATCCTGCCCGTCTCCGGAGAACGGGCAACCTTTTTTCATCCCGGGCAACCCACTGGTGATCAGACAGACGCCCCATGCACTATTATAAAGACATCGTATTCGAAAAGCCCATGCCGGAAGAGATCCGGCGTCTCGGGCTGCTCCCGGCGGACCTTCACTTTCATACCCGGCACTCCGACTCCACAACCCGCGTACGCGATGCGCTGAAACTCGCGGCACGGCGAGAGATCGGGCTTGCGATCACCGACCACAACCAGGTCAGCGGCGTGGTCGAGGCGGAGCGGCAGGGGATCCGGGTCCCCCTCATCCCCGGAATCGAGGTCAGCGCGAGCGACGGCCCGCACATCCTGCTCTACTTCTACTCGGTATCCGACCTCCGGGACTTCTACCGGCGTCACGTCGAGATGAACCGGAGGAACGGCCCGTACACCGCGATACGCCTTAATACGCCCGAGATCCTCGACCGCCGGGAAGGCTACGCCTGCATCGCCGTCGAGGCGCACCCCTGCGGCTACGCTTTCCTGAACCGGGGCGTCCAGCGGTGCGTCGCCGGCGCATGCATCGGTGAAGAGGTCTTCTCCCGCCTGGACGCCCTCGAGGTGATCTGCGGCGGGATGGCCCGGAGCCATAACCTGAAGGCGGCCGGGCTCGCCGTCGCCCACGGTCTCGGGAGGACCGGCGGAACCGACGGCCACCTCCTCTACGAGCTCGGAGGGGTCGTCACCTGCGCCGAGGCCGATACCGTTGAAGAGTTCCTGGACGCCATTCGGGCAAAGAAGACCGCCGTCATCGGGCGCGAGCGGCCGCTCCTCGAGAAGGCGGTGATGGGGACCGTGGTCCTCCCGCACCACATCCCCTACACCGTCCCCATCCTCCAGGCCCGCTGGGAGCAGGGCCTCCCGCAGATCAGGAAGTTCGTCGAAGGCCGGCTGAACCGGTGAAGGATCTCACCCGAGCGGCGAGAAGAGACGGGAGATCGACTCCTTCACCCGGAAGCCGATGGAGCGTGTCCGGTAATCTTCCAGCGTGATCTCGGTCGAGAGCGTGGGGGAGGAGCACGGCGACGAGAAAGCCTGTCGCCAGCGCCTTTGCAGCCTGACGAACCCGGATAAGCGCCGCTGTGAGGAAGATCGCACCCCGCCTTCCCGTCTCGCAGGGAGAGCAGGTGCGGATATAGCCCTTTCCCACGCCCGGGCGATCACCCATCACCGAGACGGGTATACGGTTATATAAGGAAACGCTGTCTTGACGGCGGTATGGTAAACGTAACATCCGGCGTCGGCAGGCCCGGACTCGGCGCATCGGTTCCCCTGCCGCGGTGGCTCGTGCTGCTCCAGGGCATCATCGCCCTTGCCCTCGGCATCCTGCTCCTGGCGTACCCCATCGGGGTCCTTCTCGTTCTCACCGTGCTCCTCGGCATATACTGGATGATCAATGGGGTATTCGTCCTGCTAAGCCTCTATTCAGACAGGTCCGACCGGGGATGGAAGGCGCTCGTCGGCGGCCTCGGCATCCTCGCCGGCATCCTGGTTCTGGCCTACCCGCTCTACAGCACCGTCCTCCTTCCGTCGTTCCTTGCCATCATCGTCGGCGTGGCAGGGCTGGTCATCGGGGCCGTCCATCTGGTACGGGGATTTTCGGGCGCGGGCCTGGGAGCGGGAGTTCTCGGCATCGTGAGCATCATCTTCGGGCTCATTCTGATCGCAAACCCGTTCATCGCCGCTCTCACGCTGGTGACGATCCTTGCGGTCCTCGCCATCATCGGAGGGGCGCTGACGATCGTCTTTGCCCTCTGGAGGCCCGCATAACGAACCGGCCCGCACGCACGGCAGCGCCTCCTCTCATAACGAGGGCTGCCCACCCCGGAAGACCCGGGTGGAGAAGCAGGATCAGTACGCCGGTGGTGCATCTCCCGCCAGAGAGCCATACCTTTTTTTCTTCAGAGCGCTATAGAGGCACCCATGCTTGACCGGATGAAGGAGAGTTCAGGGCCCGTGGTCGGGTTCCGCTTCGACGGAAAACTGAGCGAGAGTGAGTATACCACCCTTCTGATCCCCGAGCTCGAACGAGCGATGAACAACCACAGGAACATCCGCGTCCTCCTGAAGGTCGAGGGGTTCCGCAGCTGGAGGCCGGGGGAGGGGTGGGACGCCTTCAGGGAATGGCCCGGCCTTGAGAGGGTCGATCGGATCGCCGTCGTCGGCGGAGAGCGGTGGCGGGAATGGATGAACCACCTCCCGGGACTCTTTGTCGGCTTTACCGGGGTCGACGTGCGTTACTTCCCGGAGACCCGCCTCCGGGACGCCTGGGGCTGGCTTCGCGAAGGGCTCGTGACCGTGATGGTCCCGGTATGATTGCCCGGACGTCGGCGGTGCCGGAGAGGGGGGGCGCCGCGATCAGACTCTCACAGCAGGAGAGCGGCCGCAACCTCGCGGGTGAGGGGGCCCGGGCCGGGAAAGGGCAGCTTTCGGGGTTGTGAGGAATGGGCAACCCCCCGACGACCGTAACTCTTCGAGGGGGGTGACCGTGCCCGCCCCCTCCTGCCTCGCATCCCTCGCCCGGGTCGTCGTCATCGCTGCCGTCGCCGCCACCGGTATGTACTTCGGTGCCGCGATCATGAACCCGGTGCTCGTCGGGTTCATCCTGGCGATCATCGTCACACCGACCGTGCACCGCCTGCAAGAGCGCGGGTTGCCCCGGGTGGCGGGGGTGCTGGCGATGGTTGGGGTGATCGCCGGCGTTACCCTGCTGCTCGTCACGCTCCTGAGCCTCTCGCTCATCGAGCTCGACAGCGCGCTGCCTGCTTACCGGGACCTCTTACAGGCGCAAGCCCTGGCGCTGCAGTCGTGGTTTGCAGACCTGGGGGTCCCGGTATCGGCACAACCGCCCGGATCACCGAACGGCTCCGTGCTCATCCCGCCGCTCTGGGAGATCCTTGCCGGACTCTCTCTCCTGGCCATCGATTTTCTGGTCATCCTGATCGTAACCGTCCTCATGCTTCTGGAGGCAGACGCGTTCCGGGGGAGACTCGCCCGGAGCCTCGGATCCGGCGCCATGACGGAACTCAGCCGCGCCGCGAGCAGCCTGGCTGCATACGCGTCCTTGCGCACCAAAAGCGGGCTTGCAACCGGCATCGCCGTCGCGATCCTCCTGTTGCTCCTCGGGGTCGACGGACCGGCGCTCTGGGCGGTCCTGATCGTCGTGCTCGGCTACATCCCCTACTTCGGGATGCCTATTGCATCGGTGCCCCCTATCGGGCTTGCCTGGCTCCAGGGCGGTCTTCTGGGGGCGCTTGCGGTTGCGGTCGGCATCTTTGTCATCGACGTTCTCGCCCGCCGCCTCCTCCTGCCCTACCCTGCCGAGCGGGCGCTCGAGATCTCGCCACCGGTGATCGTCCTCTCGGTCCTCGCCTGGACGCTGGTGCTCGGTGTCCCGGGGCTGTTTCTGGCAGCGCCCCTGACATTGCTCATAAAAGCGGCGCTCGCGGGTTCTGTTGAGACACGGTGGCTGGGGATACTGATGGAGCGGACCTGATGAAGAACGGGACGGACGGACGGCGCTCGCATATTTATGTCTCGACGGCCAACGCAGAGTCATGCACTGTCCGGTCTGCGGACACGACTGCGTCACGGACGCCCGCACCATCCTCGCGGAACTACCGGGCCGTTTCGCCCCGTGCCCCGACTGCATGGGGCTCGTCTACGACAAGAGGAGCGCCCCCCCCGATATCGATACGGCGGAACCCTGTCCTTCCTGCGCCAAACGGTTCATCGACGAGGTCTTCGCCCACATATACCGGGTGATGGTCGCCGAAGGGGATCTCGCCGGGACCGAACCCCTCGCCGCGGTCGGAACACCGCTTATTCACCCCGGCACCGTGATGCGCTCCGCCCCCTACCTCCCGGCGAGGTCGTTCGTCCTCCTCTCCCGGTCGGTCGGGGAGCGGGCCGCCGCCCGCCTGGTTGCCGAGGTTCCCGAGGTCCGGGGGGTCGTCAGGACGGGTGCCGGAACACCGGGGATCACGGATACCGACGCCGAGCCGCAGGCCTACACCCTCCTTGCCGGATGCGACGTCCGGGCTGACGTCTTCCCGACCCGTGCGGGGCCGGTCGTCGTCTACAAGCAGCAATCTGCCCTCCACGTCGAGTTCCCGCGTGAGCGCGACGAGAAGATCCTCTCGCTCGAACGCGAGATCGACCGGCACCGCCCCCGGACGTTCGTCGACGCCTGCTCGGGTGCCGGGACCCTCGGCATCGCCGCCGCCCGGGCGGGAGTTCCCCGCGTGATCGCAAACGACGCCTGGTTTGCCGCGGCCTTCTGGACCGCCTGCAACATCGCGGTGAACCGGGAGTTCCTCGGTCTCGGGGAGGTGACGATGCACCGGTCCTACGACGACCTCCGCCGCCGGCCGGTCGCGCGGGATCCCGTCAGGGTCGCCAGCGCCGCCGGGGAGCAGGAGATCGAGGTCTACCAGGGCGACCTGCGGCTGCTTCCGGCCGTCCTCCCGCCCGGTATCGATCTTGCCGCCCTCGACCTCTTCGAGAAGAAAGATGGGCGCAAGGTCGAGGAGATCACCGGAGCCTGGCGTGCCCGGGTGGGCGGAGCTATTTTTATCCCATAGACTCCAGTATATATGGGGACTAGCCCGGGTGGCTCGGCGTCACCTGTCACCCGAAACCGTCGTTACGCGGGAGGCGAAGTCCGGAGAAGGCCGCAGCGGCCTGCAGAATCCGTTGCGTCCCGACGGAGAAGCCTCGTCCCATGAGGTCGGCGGAGAGGGATCAAAGCCCCGGAGGGGGTGGCGACCTTTTGCCGCGGGTACCGGTTCAGGCCCGGAAGGGAGCAGACTTACCGTGGACGTTCGGCGCCCATGGGGTTGCGGGGTGGAGGAGGGATGCAGCGGTGAATGCTTGTGCGCACGGTCGACCGAGGACGTGTTCCCAACGGCGATCTCCATGGCAAAAGTAACGATTCTTGGGGCTACAGGGAACGTCGGCACATTTGCGGCCCACACCATATCCGAGATCCCCTACGTCAGCGACATGCTGCTCGTCGGGAGGCCCGGACGCGAAGATTTTCTCGCGGGCTGCTGCCGTGACCTATCCGACTCGTTTGCTGCACGCGGCACCGACGTCCGCCTCTCCTACAGCACCAGTCTTCTCGACGCGAAAGACTCGGACGTCATCATCTGCACGGCAGGGGTGCCCCGCCGGCCGGGACAGGACCGAAATGACCTCGCCTTCGAGAACGCAAAGATCATTGCCGAGACCGCCGAGACGATCGGTCGAACATCGCCCGACGCCATCCTCTTTCTCGTCACAAACCCTGTCGACGTCATGACCGCCGTCGCCCTGAAGTATTCGGGGCTCCCGTCGAGACAGATCTTCGGCCTCGGAACGCATCTCGACTCGATGCGCCTGAAGTCCCTGATTGCGCGGTACTTCCGCGTCCACGTCAGCGAGGTGCATACCCGTATCATCGGCGAGCACGGCGACAGCATGGTTCCGCTCTGGTCGGCGACGACGATCGGCGGCATCCGGATCACGAACCTGCCCACCTTCTCGGGACTGCCCGCACAGGAGATGATCGAGACCGTCAAAACGAGCGGCGAGGCGATCATCAGGGATAAGGGCTCGACCGTCTACGGACCGGGAGAAGCGATTGCAACGCTTGTCCGGACGATCCTCGGAGACGAAAACCGCATCCTCACCGTCTCAAGTTACACCAAGAGCGAGATCCACGGGATCGGCGATGTCTGCATCGGGGTGCCCGCCCGCATCAACCGCGACGGCGTCTTTCCGGTTCCACTCAGCCTCGAAGAGAGCGAAGTCGCCGGGTTCCGCGAGTCGGTCAAGAAGATCCGCACGATCACCGCCGACGTGATGGAACGGCTCGAAGAGACCTGTTAACAAAAGTGGGTATCGAGGATCCCACTTATACAAGAGTAGATTCGACGATCTCGGCGCTTGCGACGCCTTCTATCTTCTGGAGCGCTGCTTCGACCTTATCGGGAGCCCCGGCACTGTCGGGGACGACTACGGCGGCTTTCAACGCCACGAGACCGAAGCCGATCGGCTCTTCCCGAATATCGTCGACCGGGACGGCCGCTTTGATCGCCGCTTTGAGCGCTTCACGGTCGACATCCGGCGACTCCGGCATAATCTTCACGATTATGGCTACGTTTCCCATGGTTACGGCCCCTGGAACCCACACTTCGGGCACGTATACCCTATGCTCTGCTCCCTGCACCGGTAGCACCGGCTGACCTGGTGCGCGCACGACGGGCATGGGAACCAGGTAGAGCCTTCTTCGGCCAGTGTGGCGTTACAGGAGGTACATCGTTCTCTGGCTGTCATCTTGCTTCCTCGAATGTTAACCTATCATATCGCTGCCGCAGCAGTTAAAATCTCGGATCGACGAGAGTCCCGACGACCGGCTCGTCACGGAGAGCACGGCGGACACGGTCGTCGTGCCTGCCGTTGATTACCCGGGCCGCGATATCGTGTTCGAAGACAAAACGGATGAACGTGGGATCGACCTCGTCGGAAGTGATCGTGGGATCCTCGACGCGTTCGAGGAGTCTCCGACGGTGGTGAATGCCGTCGACCGACTTCAGGAGGAGGAGATCGGCCGAGAGTTCGCGGGCGACCCAGGCGGCGATGGTGTCGGAGGTGATGTCCCAGGAGTGGGGAAGGGGATCGAACTCGCGAAGAGCGCAGTAAGGGAGGAGGACCGTCGCCTCCGCGGGAAGCGCGATGGCGGGGGTTGCCGGGATGCCGTGCGAAGCGATGTACCACGCAAACTGCTCCATGCCGGCGATCGCCATCCAGTGGGCGGCGTCCTCGGAGACGTCGAGCCGCCGGACGAGGTCGGCGAACTTCCCGCCGCCAGGCACGATCAGCACAGGGCGTCCGGCCTCCCTGAAGAGGTCGAGCAGGGGGACGACCCGATCGAAGAGGCTCCCTCCGACCTTGACGACCAGCGGGGAGAGAGGAGAATCCATATCGCTCTGCTATTAAACCGGCGATGACATAACTCTTTACGTATGCGCCGGATAGCCGCTGCCGTCCTGCTCCTCTGCCTCCTCGCCGGCTGTGCCGGCGCCGTCCTGATCGTCGAGTTCTGCCCGGACTCCTACCAGTCCGGCGACCTCGACGAGTACCTGGTGCTCGAGGGAAGCGGGGTTCTCGACGGCTACGTCCTCTCGGACGGCGAGGGCGGCTACCGGTTCCCGCCCGGAACGCGGATCGATGGGCGACTGGTGGTCGCGAGGAGCGCGCCCGCGTTCGAGAGGGCGCACGGCTACCTCCCCGACTTCGAGATCCAGGAACGGACACCGGCCGTGCCGGACGTGATCCCGAACGGAAACCTCCTGATGGCGAACCGGGCGGACGAACTCCTCCTCTACCGGGGAACCACCCTCGTCCAGGAGATCGCCTGGCCCCGCGACGTCTCCGCCCGCGAAGGGCAGATCCACTACCTCGATGACGGCGTCTGGGACCCGCGCCCGCTCGCCATCGGCCAGTCCCGTCTCGCGCCGAGAACGTTCGAAGACGTCGCCGTGACCGCGTTCGTCGCCCCGGACTGCTCCTACGAGGTCTTCTCGGCGGCCGTCGCGGGTACGGAGCGCGAGATCCTCGTGAACGTCTACGAGTTCACCGATGAGAAGATGGCAAGCGACCTCATCGCCGCCCGGGAGCGGGGGGTTACCGTGACCGTCCTCCTCGAGGGCGGGCCGGTGGGCGGCGTCTCGCCGGAGGGGCGGGCGGTCGCGGGCGCCCTCAACCGGAGCGGCATCCCGGTTCTCGCGATGACGACGACCGATGCCGCCCACGCGAAGTACCGCTACGACCACGCGAAATACATCGTCATCGACGGCAGGACGGTCCTCCTCGGGAGCGAGAACTTCAAGCCCGGCGGCTACCCGGCACCGGGGCTGCAGGGCAACCGCGGGTGGGGCATCCTCCTCGAAGACCCGGGACTCGCGGCCTACTTCCGGGAGGTCTTCCTCTTTGATGCGGCGGGCGGCGACATCGTCCCGCTCGAAGGGACGGCGGCCGAACTCTACACACCCTGGGCGCCCGACTACACGATCGAGTTCGCCCCCTGCCGCGCCGAGGGGGCGCGGGTGACCCCGGTCGTATCCCCGGACACCAGCGTCCTCATCCTCGAACTGATCGAGAGCGCAGAGGAGAGCATCGCGATCGAGCAGGCCTACATCACGAACGAGACGGCCTCTGAATTCAACCCCTACCTCGCGGCCGCGATCGACGCCTCCCGGCGGGGCGTCGCGGTGCGGGTGCTCCTCGACGCCGCCTGGTTCAACACCGAGGGGGATGCGGACAACGACGAGATGGTCGAGATCATCAACCGGATCGCCGCGGCCGAAGGGCTGCCGCTCGAAGCGCGGCTCGCCGACCTCGAAGCGAACAACCTCGACAAGATCCACAACAAGGGCATCGTTGTCGACGGTCGTGCGGTGCTCGTCAGCAGCATCAACTGGAACGCCAACTCACCGGCGTTCAACCGGGAGGCAGGCGTGATCGTCGAGCATCCGGATATCGCCAGGTACTACATCGCCGTCTTTGAGGATGACTGGAACGCTTCGGACGGGAGTGGAGCAAGCGGCGCGGAACCTGACCGGCTCAAAATAGCGGCGGCGGCAGGCATACTCGTCGCGCTGACGGGGCTCTACCTCTACCGGCGGAGGCGCACCTGAAACGTCACCGGTTGCCGGCAAACTCAGCGGAGCGGCAGACGTCGCAGATGGTGATCGTCCCTTCACCGGAGGCGACGGCGGAGACCCACCGATCGATGACCAGTTCGAGGTTGTCGGGGAGAACTTCCCGGTTGAATCCGCGTTTCCGGCTCATGTACTGGGATATCGCGGCCCTGCTGATCCCGAGGCGTTTCGAGGCCTCGCTCTGGCTGATCCCCCGCTCGTTCACCAGGCGGTAGACCATCTCGGCACGCATCCTGGGAAGCAGGCTCCGGACGAGGGTGTCGCACCGCATGATGTCGCAGGGGGAGGGTTCGGTCATTATGCAGACACCATCTGAGAGTCCTTGTACTCGTAGAGGATCTGGCGTGCGTCCCTGAAGTTGAACTTCTCCACGATCATATCGTTGTCTTTGAGTCGTTTTAAAGCGTATCGGACGGTGCGGGGAGCAAGGCTGCTGAGGCGGACGAGCTCCTTGTGGGTCAGGGCACCCCCGTCCTCGAGCAGGAGAAGGATCTTTCTCGAGGAGGGGGGCAGGTTCACATCATCCATACAGTGTAGTTAACACTGTTAACATATCAAACTGACGGATCTTATTAGCCCGGACGTCGATAGAGGTTATCATGCTGGAACGGCAGGAGAAAGCAGCACTCGGCACACTCGTATGCGTCGTCGGGATCGTGCTTGCGGCGCACCTCCTCTTCGACGCCGTCGGCCGGCCGCTGGTGGCGGAGCCGTACTCGCCGGAGGTTCCGGACGGGGCGCTGGTCCTCCTCGAAGGGAGCATCGAAGGGATCACGAAGACCTCAAGCGGCGGGCACCTGATCCTCACCGTCAACGGCACCGCGGTCTTCCTGCCGGAGAACGTGGCCGCCGGGCTTGAACTGCACGAAAACGAGAACGTAACGCTGTACGGGGTCGTCCAGACCTATCGCGGGAAACAGGAGGTGGTGGTGGCCTCCTCCAGGGACATCCAGGTACGAAAATGACCTACTTCTTCGTGTAGAAGATATCGGCTTCGTCGCCATCCCCGAAGAGAGGCTCTCTCCGCCGGGACTTCCCGCGGCTCTCTTCCTTCTTCGAAGTCTCCCGTTCGGGCTCCCGGCGGGCGGGGGCCGGGGCCTCGTCGGGCACCTTCTTCCGTCCCCCCTCCACGCCGGAACCGGTGGGGAGGTCTCCGTCGTTGATCCGAACCTTCGACATACAGGATAATCATCCTGTCCAATATATGACTCCTCTGGATCGGCCGGCGACGATATACGGTTTTTTCGGTATAACGCACCTCATCTCTGCCTCCGGCAGGGTGAGGAACTGGGGAGGGAGGGGCAAGACCGCATAAGATCGGTTTTCACCACATGACATGCCGCCGCGCGGAGATCGAACGGCAAAAACATCCGGAAAGAATTTTCCCTGCCGGGAGAGATACTCAACCATCGCGAGAACAGCAGTAACCAGGGGATATCGAGACGGCGAGACGCCGGATCGCAGTGAAACGGAGGACTACCCACTCTCCGCCGTCCCGGGCAGCGTCCGACAGGGGTTCTGGCCGATCAGCCTGGTGTTGCTCGGATTCACCTTCTTCTCCGCCACGATGTGGGGCGGCGCGGAGATCGGGGTTGCGTTCCGGTTCTGGCCGGACCTTGCCCTGATCATACTCTGCGGGAGCGCTATCCTCGCGGCCTACGTCACCGGTCTCGGCTACGTCGGCTACAGGAGCGGCCTCTCCACCGTCCTCTCCGCCCGGTTTGCGTTCGGCGATGCAGGCAGCCGATGGTCCGACGCCCTCCTCGGGCTCACCCAGATCGGGTGGTACGCCTGGGGGGCCGCGACGATCGCGATCATCCTTGTCCGCCTCCTGAACCTCGGTGCGGGGTGGGAGATACCCCTGATCTTCGTCTTCGGCCTTGGGTTCTGCCTGACGGCGTACATCGGCTGCCGGGGGCTTGCAGCGCTCTCGAAGGTCGCGGTCCCGGCGATGCTCCTCCTCATCGCGATAAGCGGTACGGTTGCCCTCAGGAGCGCCGGCGGTATCGACGGCCTCCTCACGACAGGGTCGGCGGGCACGCTCACGGTCGCCGAAGCCCTCACCATCGTCGTCGGCACCTTTGTCGCCGGCGGGACCCAGGTCGCCAACTGGACGCGGTTTGCCGGATCGGCCCGGACCGCCGTCGGCTCTACGCTCCTTGCCTTCTTCTTCGGGAACGGGCTGATGGTCGCCGCAGGGGCCGTCGGTGCCGCCGTCTACGGCCTCTCCGACATCGTCGAGGTGCTGGCGGTTCAGGGCCTTCTCTCCGCCGGCGTCCTGATGCTCTTCTTAAACATCTGGACGACACAGGACAATACCATCTACAACTTCTCGGTCGCCGGGTGCCACTTCTTCAGGACGGAACGCCGAAGGCTGGTCACCTTCGCCGGTGCCGCTGCAGGGACGGGCCTCGCCCTGCTCGGGATGTACGACTGGCTGATCCCCTACATGGTCATGATGGGGGTCTTCATCCCCCCGCTCGGCGGGGTGATCATGGCCGACTTCTTCGTCCGCTACCGGGGACGCTACCCCGCGCTCGAGGAGGCAGCCCTCCCCCGGTTCAACCTGCCGGGGCTCGCGGCCTACGCCGCAGGCTCCCTCGCTGCGCTCGCCGTCCCCGGCATCCCCCCGGTGAACGGGATCGTCGTCGCGTTCCTCGCCTACGCCTGCCTCGCCCGGCTCCCGACTCACATAAACCGTTCGAACCGGTCGCGGGGCACCCGGCAGATGGGGCAGGTCTCGGGCGGCTCGTTCCGGGCGCAGAGGTAGCCGCAGACCCGGCACCGCCAGACCGGGTAGTTCAGGGTTCCCGGGGCGCGGCCTGCCGCGGCTCGTTCCTCCTTCTGCCGCCTGCGCTCCGCGGGGGGCGGCCGCCGTTCCGGGACGGGGGCGGCGACACGCTTCCCGCTCTCCACGTCGGCGGTGACGTAGAGCGCGCAGTAGCAGGCCCCATAATCGGAGAGATCGGGATCGCGGTAGTCGCAGGGGCAGATGATGTCGAGGTCGTCGTCCCGGTCTCCCGAGGCAAGCCTGCAGGGGCAGGAGATGTAGCCGTAACGTTCCCGGTTGGCAAGCAGGCCCCTGACGAGATCGCAGGTGAACTCCCGGTCGGGATTCAGGTGATATCCGCCGCCCTCCGCCTCGGCTTCGAGGTCGCGCATGAGCCGGTCCACCTCCCCGTCACTCACCATATCAGGCACCGACTGCCTCCCGGATCTCTCCCTCCCGGAACCCCACGATCACCGTTGCGTCATCGACGACGACCGTGGGAAACGAGAGCCGTGGGTTCCAGCGTTCGACCTCCCGGACCACTCGGTCGCGCTCCTCCCCCGCAAGCAGATCCACGTAGACATACGAGAACCCGACGCCGAGGTCGATGAGAAGTTCCTTCGTCCGGGCACACCAGCCGCAGGTGCTCAGGGCGTAGAGGATCACCCTGCCGCGGTCTTCCCCGAGGACATGCCGCATCTCAGCCAAAATTTTCCTCCATCTCTCCCTGCTACGGAGGTCGAAGGTAAGTATCTTGCCCCGGAGGAAGCGGGCTTGCGGAGCAGGAACATGCCGGAACCGCTCCCGGGATCCCGAACCCGGGCTGCACCGCAGGGGAGAGAGGAAACGGACGGGTTTTCCTCGTAAAGAGGAATGACCGGCCGGACGACCGGGCCCGGGTAACTTCTTATCCTGCCGTGCAGGAAGGAGAGATGAGGTGAGAGAAGGCATGAACGTCAGGAGATTTGCCGGCATCGCGGCCGCGCTCGTGATTGCGGCATGGATCTGCGGCACTGCCGCCGCACAGCAGACGGGCATCGACGAGATCGGGACGGTCACCGCCGGCGAGACCGTCACCATCGGCGGAGCGACGAACCTCGCCCCGGGCAACCGCCTGCTCATCACGGTGACGCCGGTCGGCTTTGCGCCGACGAACAAGTCCGCGCCTTCCGGGGCGGGAGGGACGGCCGGAACGGCCGTCGTAGAGGCGGGGAACGATACCGCGAACACCTGGTCGTTCGACGTGGACACGACCAGGTTCGAGCCCGGCGAGTACAGCGTGACCATCGCTTGGGTCGAGGGCGACGCCACCGCAAGCACCACCTTCACCGTAGTCGAGGCGGCGGGGGTGACCCCGACGCCGACGACGGAGCCAACCCCCACGCCGACGACGGAGCCAACCCCCACGCCGACCGCGGCAGGATCCGTTCTCCCGGCGGCGGCTGCCCTCGCGGCGGGGCTGGCCGGATACCTGGTGCGGCGGCGGTAGGAGCCGTCACCGCCGGTCAACGATCCGCTTCGGCCGGCCGGGCGCCCGGTGGAGTTCGAGCCCGCCAGGCGGCGCGACGCTGCAGAGAATCTGGAGCGACCCGTCCTCGTATGCCGCCGAAAGAGCCGGAACCGACCGCAGGAGGGCGGAGAGAAACGTCTCCCCGATATCGTCCGCATCGGCGCGGACGGGATCGAGGCACTCCACGCTCACCCGGAGGATGGTCTCTCCCGCCTCGTCGCCGCCGTAGATGAACGCCTCGTATTCTCCGTTCAGATGAGCCATGTTCTCGGGCGCAAAGACCGCCGCCTCCACATCCACCCGGTTGAGCGGGACCCCGGCAACCAGGAACGTCTCCGCCTCCCGCCGGGGAGAGGCGATCCGCATGTGCGTCCGCCCGCACCCGCACCGCTCCCGCGAGACGACCGAGCAGGTATCCTCGGTATCGTAGTTGATGAGAAGCGTCCCCGCCCTCTTGCCCGGCGCAAGGAGCGTCGTATAGACCAGCCTTCCGGTCTCGCCGTCATGGACGAACCGGTTCATCCCGGGGTCGTAGAGGTCGAAGTGAACCAGATCCTCGGGGACGTGGAGCCCTGCCTGGCGGGTGCACTCGCCGCACATCGTCCCCTCGGTGCTCCCGTAGGAGTTGTAGACCGGGCATCCCCAGACCTCCTCCAGGTAACGCCTCGATTCCGGGGCGAAACTCTCGCCCCCGACGACGAGGCGTTTCACGCCCGCCTCCTCGGGCGGGTGCCCTTCCGCCTCCATCCTGCGGGCGAGCCGCAGGAGCTTGAAGACGCTCCCGATCACCGCCGTCGGGCGGTACTGTTCCATCACCCTGACCGGAAAGGTGCACTTCCCCTCCGGGACGATCGCCATCCCGATGTCGCGGGCGGCGAGGGTCATGGTGTTCGCACCGACGTTCATCCCGTAGGAGGCGCAGACCACCACCCGGTCGCCGGCCTCGAAGCCCTGCGAGACAAAGAGCCGGGCGTACTTCTCCGCATACCGCTCCCAGTCCTCCCAGGTGAGGAAGAAACTCTTCGGAATACCGCTCGTCCCGGAGGTCTCGTTGACCGTGAAGACCGCCTCCCAGGGGACGCTCT
>DAIRGM010000049.1:0-16982 GCA_036794525.1 Methanoculleus sp. | reverse complement strand
CGTTCAGCCACCGGGCAATCCGGTAGACCATCCCCTTCGGGACGTCGGCGATCACAGAGAGCCCCCCCGCCGCATCGCCGTAGAGGGTGGAGTAGCCGACCGCGATCTCCGATCGGTTCCCGGTCGAGAGGAGCATGGAGCCGAACTTGTTCGCGAGGGCCATCAGCGCCGTCGCCCGGATCCTGGCCTGCAGGTTCTCCTCGGTGATGTCGCGGGGGAGCCCGGCGAAGACATCCGCGAGGGCGCCGTCGAACGCCTCCATCATCGGGGTTATCGGAATGGTGCATGCCCTGATCCCGAGGTTCTCCGCAAGTTTCTGCGCATCTTCGATGCTCTCCGCGGAGGTGTGGGGGGAGGGCAGGAGCACTCCGAGGACGTTCTCCGGCCCGAGCGCCCGGGCGGCGACGGCGGCGACGAGCGAGGAGTCGATCCCGCCGGAGAGGCCGAGATGGGCGGATGTGAACCCGCATTTATGGACGTAGTCGCGGGTGCCGAGCACCAGCGCCTGCCAGATCTCGGGCTCAGGCCTCTGGTCGTCGGGAGCGACCGCCTGCGGGACGGGGCGGGCAAGATCGACGGTTACGACGTCCTCGGCAAAGGCCGCACCGCGGGCGACGAGGGTTCCGTCTGCGGAAAAGGCAATGCTCCGACCATCGAAGACCAGATCGTCGTTCCCGCCGACGAGGTTTGCCGAGACGATTGCGACCTGGCGGGTCCTCGCGATCTCCGAGAGCGCCTCCTCGCGCAGGGCGTGCAGGCCTGCGGCAAACGGCGATGCGGAGAGGTTCACGATCACCTCCGGCACCGGCCCGGCACACCGGATCTCCTCACCGATGGTGACCCCGACCGTCACCCCGTCGAGGTTGAGGGATTGCGGGATCCCGGACCCCGGCTCGAAGTAGCGGTCTTCATCGAATACGCCGGAGGAGAGACGGGCCTTCCGGAACGTCTTACTTACCGCACCGTCCCGGAGGAGGGCGGCGGCGTTGAAGAGCGGCCGGCCGGTGCCGGTGAGGTTCGGCTCGGCGAAACCGACGAGAACCGGGGGCGCGCCCCTGAGGTCGGCTGCAAGTTCGCCGAGGACGGTGAGACTGCGCGCGATAAACCCCGTTTGCAACAGCAGGTCCCGGGGTGGGCAGCCCGGCAGGGAGAGCTCCGGTGCCACGATCAGGTCCGGCCGGTAATGGGACGCTTCATCGACGCCTGCCGCTATCCTGTCGGCGTTTCCGGCGAGGTCGCCGACGACCGTGTTCAGCTGGAGAAGTGCGATCTTCATGGTTATACCCGGTTCATCCTGATCAGTAATTACGAAATGGATGGCATATGCCTTTGCACGACCTTATTCTCCTATCCGGGCGTGCAGGACATCCCGGAGGCCCCGGGTCCCCTCGGAGAAACCAGTGTAAAAAAAGCCGATACCGGATCAGGACAGCGTAAAGAGCGATCAGTTTTAATGGCCAGACGTAAAAGCGCCTTATGAGAGACCATGCATGACATCTCCCGTAAAGACGAAATCCAAACCTGGTACGCCCGGATTGCGTGCAGACAGTCCCTCCCGGGTCTGAGGCGGGTAGCCTGATGGCCGGACAGCGCCGGTTCGCAGGTATAGCAAGCGAGGACGCCCGTCTTCCCCTTCTTGCGGCCTCGGTCGTCATTGCCTTCGTGGCAAACGCTGCCGGGCTCGTTGCCGGGATCACGAGCGTCTTTCCGCACCTCATGTATCTGCCTATCGTGCTCGCCGCCTGCTGGTTCCCTCGCCGCGGCATCGCTTTCTCGCTCGCCATCGCCCTGGGCTACCTGGCAATGACCCTGCCTTTCGCCGGGGGCGACGCCGGACCGGTCGTTGCGGCGCTCGCGCGTGCGATGGTCTTCGTCGCAATCGGCGCAGTCATATCGCTCCTCATCCTGGGTCTCCGGGAACGGGAGCAGCGTTACCGGGCGGTCTTTGACAATTCGGAAGCAGGGGCGTTCATCCTCACTCCCGGAGACGGCGAACCGCGCATCGAGGAGGTCAACTACGTGGGCGCTGCCCTCCTCGGTTCCCGGGCGAACGATCTGGTCGGAGAGCCCATCATCCGGTTCCTCGACGATCCTGCCGTATGGAGAGAGTTCCAGGCGAAGGTCCGCCGCGACGGTGCAGTCTACGGGTATGAGGTGCCCCTCCGCCGCCCGGACGGTGTCGCCGTCCGGGTGCTCGAATCGGGAGGACTGCTCCCGGACGGGCGGATCATCCTCACGCTCGTCGATATCACCGCCCGGACAAATGCTGAAGATTCCCTCCGCCGGACGAACGCCAAGCTGAACATGCTGGGACGGCTCACCCAGAACGATCTGCTGGCGGGGATATCGACACTCCTTGGGCGGATAGGCGACGGGGTGCAGCAGTTTGACGATCCTGCCCTTCTCCGGTACCTGGGCGGCCTGGAACAGGATGCCCTGGTCGTGCAACGTAGTGCGGAGATCACCAGGGATTATCAGGACCTCGGCCTCCGGCCGGCGGACTGGCAGCCCCTGCAGAGCGCGATCCGGGAGGCGACGTCGTGCCTCCTGCTGCCCGAGTTATCGGTCAGGTCCTGGGTGGAGCGGGTCGAGGTCTTCGCTGACCCGATGCTCGACCGGGTCTTTTTGAATCTCATCAAGAGTTCCGCTCGCCACGGAAAGACCGTCTCGCAGGTCGTCATCACCTACCAGGTCGGGGATGACGGGCTCCTGATCTATGTAGAGGACGACGGTGTGGGTATCCCCGAAACAGAGAAAGAGAGGATCTTCGAGTACGGCGCCTGTGCCGGAGGGGGACTCGGGCTCTTCCTCGTCCGCGAGATCCTCTCGATCACGAATATGACGATCCGCGAGATAGGGGAACCCGGCACGGGAGCGAGGTTTGAGATACATGTACCGCTGGAAGGATACCGGATAATCTGAGGAAGACCATGTTTAAGAAAGTACTCATCGCGACGGATCTCTCCGAAGCCTCCATAGCCATGGTGAAGCGGGTCGGCGAGGTCCCCGGGGTCCGCGAGGTCATCCTCTTCCATGTCCGGACCTCGGCCGCCTCCATACCCGCCGACGGTCCGATCCGCCGGATGCAGGAGTTGGTGCTGCGACAGGGGTTCTCCGTGGAGGTAGTGATAGCGGAGAACGACGGGACGACTGTTACCGGGAGGATACTCAGGGCCGCAACCGAGACGGGCGCCGATCTGATTGCAATGGGTGTCAGGAACCAGGGGCTCCTCAGGAACCTCCTCGGCAGGAACGTTGCGGCTACCGTGCTCCGGGATGCCAGAACACACGTCCTTGTCGTTCCGCAACCGGCGGAGGGCAGACCGCCGCTCTTTTCGCGACTGCTGGTGCCGACGGATCTCACTGCCCTGGCGCCGGAGGTCCGTTCACTCCTGGAATTTCCCGCCGGAGACGGGACGGCGGTGCTCCTGCACGTCGTAGAACCCGGTCGTGCAGGCACAGAGCCGGAGGCGACCGGCCGGCTCTCCGCTCTCCACAACGACCTCACGCTCCCGGCGGGACGGAAACTCCGGGCCCTGGTGCGTACCGGACCCCCGGCACGCACGATCTGCGCAGTGGCAGAAGAAATCGGCGCCTCTGCGATCATCATCCCGCGTATGGATAGGCGTGATGCCGCGGGAAGCACACCGCTTGGTGCGGTCGCCGCCGGTGTCGTGGAGTGCGTGCGGCCGCCGGTACTGGTGCTGGCGGTCCCGATTCACCTCGCGGTCGAGACCCGGGAACTGCGAAGCGAGGAGTTCGCGCTTGCAGAAGAGATCTGGGTTGATTACCACGAACTAAAGGCTGACCTGAAGACGGATCGGATATTCGGGGTCTTTGCGGGCGAGATCCTCGTCTCCGTCGCCCGATGCCGGCGGCATCCGGACGGCTGCGAGGTAGACGGCGTCTTCACCCCGGTCCGGTTCCGGGGCAAGGGGTATGCCCGGCGGGCGATGGACGCACTCGTCGAGGCGTGCCAGCACGATACTCTGTACATGCACTCGGTCAGGAACCTCGTCGATTTTTACGGGGAGTATGGATTCATATCGATACCGGAGAGCGACCTCCCGCCGACGATCCGGGCAAGGTATGCGTTTGCTCTCGGCGAGATGGAGGGGGCGAACGTCCAGCCGATGCGCCGGGCCGCAGGCTGGTTCCGGCGATAACATGTTCTCGCGCGACCGTTCCGCCCGATTCAGTCGTCGTAGAGATCCGGGAATTCTGCATCGTCTTCGATCTCGTCGGGGTACGGGACATCGATGACGATCGATCCGTCTTCGAGGATGTCGCCGATCTCGATGCATACCCCGGCAGGAAACTCCCGCTCCTCTGTTCTGCCGTCAGAGTGTTTGATGTACGCCCACATGCTATACCTCTTTAGATCCATTCTCTCGGTGCTCCCGGCCAATCCCGGAAACATGCTCCTATTCCAGTATCAGATGGCGGTTTTATAAAGATTTTGCGCTTTAAAATGCCGGATTATGTCATACTATTCCGGATTTCCAGGGTGGTGTACATGGTAGCGCATCCCTGACGGCCGTGCTGAAGGGATCTGTTCTGCCCCGGCGGCGATAGACAGCCATATATCGTGGCGGTGTCCAGGGAAGCATACATGCGCATCGGGATCCTCTCGGACACACACGACTGCCTCGAGATGGTGGACGCGGCCGTAAAACAGCTGAACGGGGAACGGGTAGATCTGGTGCTTCACGCCGGGGATTACGTCTCGCCGTTCGTCATTCCCCGGCTTGCGAATCTGCAGTCGCCCATGATCGGCGTCCTCGGGAACAACGACGGCGATCACCGTCTCCTTTCGGCACGGTTCGCCGAGCACGACCGGCTCAGCCTGCGGGGCACGTTTGCCGCCGTCACCGCGGGCGGCATGACGATGGGGCTGCTCCACGGCGATGACCGCGAACTCCTGCAGGCGCTCATCGGGCGGAAAGCCTTCGATGTCGTGGTTCACGGCCATACCCACCAGGCGCAGGTCAGAACGCTCTGCGGGACGCTAGTCGTCAATCCCGGCGAGGCCTGCGGTTACCTGACCGGGCGGCCGACCGTCGCCGTGCTGGATACGGGAACCCGGAACGTGGAACTGCTCTCCCTCTGATGGGGGTGAAAAAGAGGCGGTGCGGGTTAGACCGCTTCCGCGTCGCCGGATCCTTCGTCGAGTATCCAGGCCGGAGTGCCGGCATACCCGAGATCCGCCCTGAGCGTCGCCCCGGAGACCTCGAACGTATCCGGGACGTCGAAGTAGAGGTAGCCTTTCAGCGACTCGTACCGCTCAAGCGGTTTTTTGTCGAACGACTCCCCGAGCGTGGTGAAGGGCGGGACATCCAGGGGGGCAACCGTGGTTCCCCCGTATTCGAGGACGAACGCGTCCCGTGCGGGCGACTCGATGGTGTAGAGGTCGGAGTCGCCCTTGTGCCCGAGGTTGGTCGACTTGACGGCTACGAGGAAGAACATACGCCCCTCGCCTGCTTCGACGGTCGGCGTCGACTCATTGCCGGGAACTTCCCGGTATGTCGTTGCGGTCCGGGTGGACTCGGCGAGCAGCGAGATCATGTTCTCGCCGCCCGGATCGTCGTAGGTGTGGCGGTCCATGAGCGGAAGAACCTTCTCCGGCGGTGCGACCACGACCGGTCCGGTGCTGACCGCAAAGGTGCTGGCGGCAACGTTCGTCGTGGAGATGCCGCCGTCTGTCGGCTGTATCTCGGCGGCCTGCCGGGTGGCATTCTCAAGCCCCTCCGACGCCGTGGCGAGATCCCTGAACGCCGTCGGAACGGCATCTTCGCCGGTATCAACCGGGTCGAGGAGCGTCTTGCTTGCTGCCGAGTATGCTTCGAGCGACCTGACGAACTCGTCCTTGAAGGGCTGCCGTTCCGGGGAGACCTGGAGCGGCTGCACCTCGCCGAGCAGCCTGACAGAGAACGCATGCAGGTCGTCCGCCGCTACGGCAGCGGCATCTGCGTCCTGCAGATAGAGGGCGTGGGCATGCTCCATCGAGAGTCTCATCAGGCGGATGCTGGCGGTCTCGACCAGCCCGGCCAGCCGTTCGTCGTCATAATCGCCGGTTCCCTCGTAAGGGGCCCCGACCACAGGAACGGGCCGGTCGGTGCTCTCCGGCACGGCATGCATCACCGGCTCCGCATCGCTCTCGGAGAGGGATTCTTCGGGTGGAGAGGAGGCGTTCTCCCCGTCCTGGAACTCTGCGAACGGATCGGGGTTATCCCTCTCATCCATGTGCGCCGGGGAGGTCTCGGTTGCGTTGTCCTCCTCCGGGAGTACCGGGGCCGTGTCTGTTGCGTTCCCCTCATCGGCGAGTACCCGGAGGTCGGATGGCTCCAGTGTGTCCCCTATCGCCGACAGGTTGCCGGGCGAGAACGGCAGTAACTCTCCCGACTCAAGTGCCATGAGCCCCTGGCCTGAATCGGCAACGGCTGGTATGGCGATGAGGAATCCCGCGCAAACGGCAATTCCCAGGAAAATGAGGGCATTGTCGTGGTGTTTGCTCATGAGCATTTTTCTTTCAGTTGATTTATATAAATATTATTATATTGCACGTTTTGAAAAATGACTCCTCCGGCAAAACCGTTTCAGTTACCACCGGATATCCGCCTTTCCCCGGCTGCGTGCCCGGCAGAACCGCAGTCGTCGCGAAAGACCCGGGCTGGAACCGGCCGGCAGGCGAACCTCTCCTGAAACACGGTGGCCCTGTGGCGGGGTAGTGCCCGGCATATACCTGATGATCGATCCTGGTAGATCTGAGTATGATTTCCATTATCGTGCTCTGGCAAAGCCTCATTTTGGGTTTCACTCTTCCCCGACGAGATTGAAACCCCACCCCACCCGCGCTTCGCGCTCCTCCCGGGGAAAGCCGTATCCCGGACTGGCATGCGAGCGGGAACACCTGAGGGGATCTCAACCTGTTGGGCACGACCTGCGACGAAGAGGGGCCGATGGATCTGCTCCGTGGTGGGTCACGTTCCTCGATTCTCTTGAGTCTGCTAGTATAGTGACCGCGCCTGCTGCCAGCTGGTCGCGTTGAACTCCGGAGGCGCCGCCTTCTCTCCTCTGGAAACCTATATGTACTCTCGCGGGTTACCGGGTTAAGAGGAAGCCTGATGGAGATCGTGAAGATACCGAATATGGACAAAGCGGAGTATGATACGCTCATTGAGGAGGGGTTTCTCAGCCGCATCGCATTCCAGGGCCGTAAATATCCGTATATCGCCCCGTTCCTGTACGTCTTCGACGGGAAGTTTCTCTACTTCCTGGCAACCAAGTACGGCAGGAAGAACGATCTCTTCCGGCAGCACCCGTATGTCTCCGTCGAGATCGAGAAGTATTCCGGTGACCTCTCCTGCTACACCTTCGTGACGATGCAGGGGTACCTGGTGCAGCTCGAGGACGCGATCGAGAAGAAGATCATCCGGGAGAAGTTCGTAACTATGATCAAGGCGCACAACCTCTCAAAGAACATCCTCGCAGCGCTCGGCCATAAGCCGGAGGAGCCGATCGAGGCGATCGCCTCCGAAGAGCGTTCGAACATCTGGAAACTGACCGGCGTGACCGATATCGTTGCTTTAAAGAACCTCTAACCATTTTTGGAACCGTCTTGTGGGGCACAACCACCCCGGAGTGCCGAACCCCTATCGGCCGGGAGAGGGTGGGGCGGCTATGGCTCCCGGGTGCCGCCCGGCGTTCGCCGTTCTCTCATCGGGCCCGCGTTATGAGTTACGTGAGAAACGGTTCGATCAGTGTCCCGGCGGTATCGAGCAGGTCGGCGAGCCCCTCCGGCGTTGCGGTCCCTTTCTCCATCCAGCGGATGATGCCGCGCCCGTCCAGGAGGTAGATATAGGCAAGCGACGGGTCGTCGATCCCATAAGCCCGCCGGCACTGTTCGATATCCTCCGGGTAGATCAGTACCTGGTCGTGCATCGCGGGAGGGGTGCCGCCCGCGAGCCCCTGCCGGATGCGGTCGGCGAGTGAACTCCCGATGAGGCTGTCGCCGACGACTAGAGCGAGGTAGGTCTTCACCCGCGGATTCTCGGTGAACGCTCCGAAAAACGGGCTGCTCCCGGACTCCGCCATCTCCCCGGCGGATTCGAGGAAGGCGAGGACGACGAGCGAGGCGATCTCCCCAGCGTCGTCGGGGAGGGCGACGACCCTGCCGGAGAGGGACGTTGCCATGAGGGTGGGAAACGTCCTGCCGAGGGCTGCGGGCACCGGTTCGCTGGTTGCTTCCGTTCGGTTCATGGCCTGCAGGTAAGGGCACCCCTATGATAAAGCCTCTCCCGGGTGAGATGCGGCCCTCGAGCAGGGGGCGCTACGTCAAGCACTATACCTCTCAAGCGCAACAGTTCCTCCAGGGAGGCGTACCGGTTTGATCAGCATCGGAGATGGGTGGGAAGACCTCGCCGCGGCGCTTCGCCGGCCTGAAGCCGGGGAGCGCGTCTACGCTGTCGGGGCGACGGATAGCGGGAAGACGACGCTCTGCCGTTACCTCGTCGATACGGCGGCGGCACAGACGAAGACGGCGTATGTCGACTGCGATACCGGGCAGTCCCGGACCGGCCCGCCGACGACCGAGGGGATGGCTGTCTATCCCGGCCCGTCGGACTCCTATCTCCGGTTCGTCGGTTCGACGTCCCCGGGCGGCCACTTCGTCCAGACCATCACCGGAGCAAAACGCCTCGTCGAGAAGGCTGATGAACTCTCTGCCCGCGTCATCGTCATCGACTCCCCCGGGCTCGTCTCCGGCGGGGTGGGTATCGAGTTCCAGTTCCAGATGATCGACCTCCTCCGTCCCACCCGTATCGTTGCCCTTCAGCGCGGCCGGGAACTCGAACGGATGCTTGCGAACTTTGCCCGCAGCCCCGGGGTCACAATCCACCGGGTCGCTGTCTCCCCTGCGGTAGTTGCCCGGCCTGCCGCCGCGCGGCGGCGTTACCGGGAGGAACATTTTATGGCCTACTTTGCCGGCGCAGAACTGCAGGAGATCCCGCTCCGGGGTCTCGGGCTCCAGGGCAGGGTGCCCGATCCCGGGAACCCCCGCGGGATCGGCGGAAGGCTGGTCTCCCTCAACGACCCCGAGAACTTCGTCATCGCCCTCGGTATCGTCGAGGACCTGCATCCCGGAAGGCGGCTCGAGGTCTTCGCCCCGCCCTTCGACCCGGCTGCCGTGGCATCGATCCGGTTCGGTTCGATCTCCCTGGATCTCGGGGCGGCTCCGGGGCATATGGAGTCGCTTCGGCCCTGAATCCTCTCACGCCGGGATGAGCGAGAGCCAGATCATATACACCGCCGTCTGGGCGAGGGTGAGCGGAACGCCGACCCGGGCAAACTCGCAGAATGTCAGCGTTTCGCCTTCTTTTTCCGCGCACTGGATGATGATGACGTTGCTTGCCGCGCCGAGGATCAGCATGTTCCCGGCGATGGTGCTGCCAGCCGCAAGCGCCATCAGACCGGCTGTGGAGACCCCGAGGTGCGAGAGGACAGGGAGGGCGAGGGCGACGAAGGGGACGTTCGAGACGAACTGAGAGACGACGACGCCCATCATGAGGATGACCGGGACGGCGGCGAAGTCGAGCGAACTCTCCTCGATGAGCGGCTGGAAGAACCCCGACTGCCAGACGCTCGCCATCAGGATGAAGAGGCCGACGAAGAACGCCAGTGTCGGCCAGTCGATCCGCCGCAGGAGCTCGAACCGCCGCCTGCTCCCGACGAGGACGGGCATGGCCGCGACGGCTGCGATCCAGGTCAGCCCGACCTCGAAGGCCGGGAAGAGCATCGCCGCGACGACCTTTGCAGCGATCAGGAGGACGAGCAGGATGAGCGAGAGGCGGGAGAGCGCTGCGAGGGCAGGATCGCGGATCTTCTCCTCGGTATGGACCAGCGGGGCCGCGTGGAACTCGCCCCGGAAGGCTCTCGCGAGGAAGACGTAAGCGAGCAGGAGCGAGATCGCCGTCGGGACGGCGAGGTAGAGAGGGAACGTGACGAAGGGGTTTGAAACACCGCCCGAGAGTGCGACGAGCAGGTTCTGTGGGTTCCCGATAGGGCTCACCACGCTTCCCGTCGTTATGGCGAACGCAAGGGTGAGCAGCAGGAGTTTTGAAGAGATGCCGTGTCGCCGGGCGAAGTAGAGCATCAGCGGGGTGCCGATGACCGCGAGCGTATCGTTCATCAGGAGTGCCGAGAAGAGACCGCCGCCGACGAGAATGAGGACGATCAGGTGCCGGACAGACTCTGCACGGGAGAAGAGCTGGTGGGAGAGGTGGTAGAGGTAGCCGCTCTCTGCAAGCGCCTCGCCGATCACGAACATAAAGAAGAGGAAGAAGATCACATCGAGGTTGATGGACGCGAGCGCATCCGCGGGTCTGATCGCCCCGGACGCGAGGACCGCCGCCGCGCCGAGGAGCATCACCTGCCATATGCGAAAGTTGACGCTCCCGATCTTCCTGACTGCAATCAGGAGAAAGACGATGATGAGGACGATAATCGGGATGATGGTGCTCATGGTATCGCGGGCACGGGAGCGTGCGTGTATCGATTGTTCGCCGTCCGCTCGAAAAAAGGGATCACCCGGGGCCGCGCTCGCCCCTCAGGTCTCCTGCCCGACGGTATAGTTTATGACGCTCTCGCAGATATCCCCAGAGTATTCCCCGATACGCCGGATACTGTCTGTAATCTGTCCTGTGGGGATCGCCGTCGCCGCTTCTAACCGGATTACCTGCGTGTTGATCTCCCGGACCTTCTCCTCGAGGTTGCTCACCCTCTGGAGCGTCGTATTTGCCTTCTTGATGTCGCCCGAATGAAACGCCTCCATACTCCACGCGAAGATCTCCAGGGCAAGCGCACTCGCTTCATCCATGAGGTCGAGCGTCGCCGCCTCGACCTCGCGGTCGGTCAGGGTGAGGGCGTTATGTGCAACCCGGGTGGCGTGATCGGCTATCCGCTCGATGATCCTGCTGACCAGGAAGTAGTACGCCGCCTGGTTTACCGGGATGCCCATCCGCCGCGAGAGCGCGGCGTCGATCCCGATGAGGTTGTCCTGCCGCGCGACGAGCCAGTGCAATCGGTCTACCTCCATGTCCCGCACGATGACGTCCCGGGCAAGGTCCGCGTCGTGCGTTCGTAAGGCGGTCATCGCGTCCTGCTGCATGCCCCGTGCCAGCACATGCATCCTTTTGACGGTGTTCTCAAATGGCATCTCTGCGGGGTTGAGGAGATCCTTGACGGTTATCGAGGAGTCCGTCTCGCCGACCACCTCCTGGCCGATCGCCATCTGCGTGAACTCCCGGACCAGTTGCAGGACAAACGGCGGCATCCTTCCCTTCGATTCGAGGCGGATGGCCGTGAACCCGGCGACGTACGCCCCGATGAGGAGACGGAGCAGGTAGGGCCGGTCCGTCGTGGCACTGACCTCGAAGATCCTGGTCCGGTAGACCGCCTCCCCGCTGATCTTCGGCGTGATCAGGAGCGAACCGTCGGGCTGCACGATCAGCCCTACAGGATCGTTCTTCTGGATCTTTGAGGCTTTGATCCACTGTTTCGGCAGGGATACGATGTACGACGAACCCCCGGTGATCTGGACTTTTCTGATCTCCATGAATGCTACAGTGTTGGCGCAGTGAGGGTATATGCATTCTGGAGAGTATATATGTCACCAGTATGCTCGGTGAATAACTATAGTGATATACCCATTCCAGAACCCCGCCCGCCGACAGCTGCGAAGTGCCTGACGGTAACTGATGGGCATATGTTCTCCGGGCACAGGAGAGATGAGACGACCCGGGCATCGGCGGTCCCGACGACGGTTGACCCCGGCAGAACGCGGTGGGGCATCACGGGGACCTGCCTCCCGGTGGAGAGCGATCCCTGAAGAAATGCGGTTTAGAGAGAAGAGGATACACGAAAAGACGACGTCAAGGGGGGAAGTGTCTCGCGCGGATCCAAATCTCTCTAGGTCTATCTAGTGCAGTTTAATATTTAATAATTTCTGTTTGGGAAATGTGGGAAATAAAGGTTTTGGCCGGTTGCCCGGGGATTTAAGGATTACCGTGCGGGAGCCGCCTCAACGCTTGCCCCTCGGGGCTCAGGTCCCTCTACGACCGGGTTGTCCGGGTAGCTGACCCACTCGGTGAACGCGCCCTCGTGGAGCCGGACGTTCGGGTAGAGGTAGAGCCATTTTAAGAGGACAAACTCGTTCGTGGCTTCCCGGCCGGTTCCGCAAGAGCAGATGACCGTCTTGCTCCGGTCGACGCCGTGCTCTTCCAGGATCATGTCGAGTTCGTCGTTGGACTTGAGCCGTGCCGGGTTCACCTCGTCCATCAGGCTCCTCCAGGGCAGGTTGACGGCACCGGGGATATGCCCGGCCTTCCGCCAGGCCCCCTTCCCTTCATAGACCTTTGCCGGGCGTGCATCGAGCACGACCACGTTGTCGTTATCCTTGATCCGCACGAACTCCTCATACCCGATGGGGTAGTCGTCGCGAACCTCGACGATGAAACTGGACGGTTCGATCGCGGGATAGTCCTGCGAGAGTTCCCGCCCCTCGCTCTTCCATGCGTCAATCCCGCCGTCGAGGATGTACACGGTGTTGTGACCGTATTTCGCGAGAGTATAGGCCATCATCGTCTGACCGAGCCCGTCACCCGCGCCGGAGAATGCGCCTTTCCCCGTGTAGACGACAACCGGGGAGTCGGCCTCGATGCCCGCGCGCCTGAACGACTCCTGGATACAGGCGTTCGGGCTGTACGACCCCGGGAAACCGCGATTGGATACCCGCAGGACACCTTCGGTCAGATAGACGGCACCGGGGATGTGCTCCTGGATGTAGTCGTGTATGTTCGGCTGGACGTCGACGATTCTCAGGTTGGCATCGCTCAGGTGGCGGTCCAGCCACTCCGAGTTCACCAGTTTGACCTTCCCGTCACCCCGGGGATACGGGATATTCTCCCGGTCGCTCGTGGCCTGCAGTCGATCCATACCGCCGGGAGTAAACATCTTCTCTTCCATTTTCCCTCACCTCATGCTGGATACTCTCACCGGGGGGCCGGTGAGCCCGCGTCACTCCAGGCTTGAGACCACATATATCTTTGCAGGATCAGGTGGGGGCCAAGCCCGGCTGCCTGGTATGTTGCGTTCCGGCGGGCGCGTTTGTTAAAGCGGCGAGCCCTGGAGGCTGGCGCGCGGATTCAACAGTTGCCGGTGGTGGGGCTTTTGGGGTGCGAGGATTCTACGGACGATCCTTCTTCACTGTGTCGCAAAGCCGGTGCGCGGATTTTGAGAGAATATCGCGCCTCGACGGTGCTCATGCTCCGGACGTCCCGTCCATCGCAAGTCCAGGACCTTCGGTCTTCCTCTGCTCCAGCCCCTGCACCTCGCACCTCCGGTGCTCGAACTCCGTTTCCATGGAACGTCGTTCCTACCGGTGCTCAAGTTCCGTTCCTCGAAGACCTCCGGTCTTATCAAACCCCTGTCCTACGGCCAGTCGTTCTCCGGAACGTCGCACCTTCGGCCAGTTGCCAGTCTAAGACCTTCGGTCTTCTCCAGCGATGTCCCATCGGGACATCGCCTATCGCCACGCACTGCCTCCGCCCCTCTGGGGCGGAGGAGGAGGCCGGTGGCCGGGTGAGGTGGGGTCACAGGTAGAGCCTTATGGGATAGAGACAGGGGAGGGGGGGATGCACCCCCTCCCCGCGAGCCGCCTCCCCCTATTGGCGATATCCGATGGAAATCCGTGTACGTAATGTGAGCAGGCGCGACTGTCTGCAGGACCGGAGCGTGAGAGCATTATGGGTGTGAACTGTTAGCCTCTGCTCATCTGCCATGCATGCCGCTGAAAAGGCGTCTTTCCCCCCGTACTCGCTCTCTGTAACCGCAAAGTATCGTGGGAGATACACTGGGATGCGAACCCCTCATTCCCCGCCCCCCTCCGGGCCGACCTCGATGCTCTCTCCCGGCGAGAGCAGCGCGACCCGGATCGACGTCGTTCGCTCGATCGTCCGCTTGAACTCCTCCAGGTTCTGCTGGATGGTGGGGAAGGTGTCGTAATGCATCGGGATCACGAGCGGTGCGCCGATATACCGTGCCGCGATCATCGCCTCCTGGGGCCCCATCGTGTAGCACCCGCCTACGGGGAGGAGCGCCACATCCGGCCGGTAGAGGTCGCGGATGAGCTGCATATCGGAGAAGAGCGCCGTGTCGCCGGCGTGGTAGACGCTGACGCCGTCCATCGTGATGACGAATCCGGCGGCCACACCGCCGTAGAACCCCGCTCCTTCATCTTCGAGCCACGATGAGTGGAGCGCGGGCGTCATCGTGAACCGGACACCGTCGACGGTGATGGTGCCGCCGAGGTTCATCGCTTCGGCGGGGACGCCCTTTGCCTTCAGGTACTTCGCCACCTCGGTGATGGCGACCGTCTTCTTCGAGAGTTCTACGGTGATACCCAGGTGGTCGGCGTGAGCGTGCGTCACGGCAACGATATCGGGCTCCGCGGCGAGAGATCCCTCCGGAATGAAGGGATCGACGAGGACCGTCCGCGATCCTGCAAGAGAGAAACACGCGTGGCCAAGCCAGGTCAACCTCATGGAGAAGAGATCGGCCCGGATGTTAAAAAATGTTGAGTGGGGTATGAGGATGGGCCGGGGCTCAGAACTCCCCCATGTCGATCGCTTCGGTGATGTCAATCGCTTCGCTAAGGCCGTCGTTCACAACACCGCGCGTCATCATCTCGGAGAGATCGCGGTCTTCCATGACGTCCCTGATCCGTTCCAGGAACGGATCGAGCGTGGTGTCTCTCTGCTGCTCGATCACATGGCGGTACTCACGGAGCGTCGAGGGGCTTACATCAAGTTCCTCGCTGATCTCCTTCATCGTCTTGCCCGAGTCAAGAAGTTCCGTCATCGCCGCCTGGTCGAACGGCATCTTGAAATCGAGCTCCCGGAAGAGTTTGAGCCGGACGCGGGCGCGTGCCACGGTCTTGCTCAGTTTCTCATCGCCGAGCGCCCTCGCGATCTCGGTGTCGTTCTTACCGTCGTAATACGCGACCACGAGTTTCGCGAGCTGCCGCGGGGCGAGTTTGGTTTTGAAATACCCCCGATCGAGGATCTCCCGCATGATCAGGGCAATTTCGCGTTCCACAGCGTCGCGATCCCGGAGCGTACCGTGAACCTTTCTCATCGGTTCGACGATCGTCTTCTTGTTCGTGATGGTCGTGAACAGCTCGAGGAGCTGCTGCTTGCGGGTATCTTCTGCCATGTCCGTCTCTCTCAGTTCTGTATTCCACTGTCTGATTCTGAGGGTCACCCATGGCGACCCAATATATATACATTTTCCCCCGACCGGGGCGTAACGTTCCCTACATTACAACCGCTAACATTTAAACTTTACCATATAAACTCTCAAAACAGAAGGATCGTTTCGGTGGATGCCACCATATCTTCCGGGATATTCCCTGCCGTGAAAAAAAACCCTCTACCGGATCATCTATTTCTCGAAGGATCGTGATCTCGCACGAGGCGAGGACTATTCTTTATTAGCACTGCCGCTCAACTGTACTGCAAGACTATGGCCGAAACGAGCGATATTTACGAAAAAGTCATGGAAGTGGCCAGAAGGCGGGGTTTCGTCTGGCCCTCATCCGAGATATACGGGTCGGTCGCCGGATTCATCGATTACGGCCCGCTTGGAGCGATGCTGAAGCGAAACGTCGAGAATCTCTGGAGGTCGTTCTACGTCTTTCAGGAGGGCTACTACGAGATCGAATGCCCCACCGTCGGAAACGAAGCGATCTTCGTCGCGTCCGGCCATGTGAAAGAGTTCGCCGACAAGATGGTGCAGTGCCCGCACTGCGGCGAGTACCTCCGCGCCGATCATATCGCGGAGGAGAACGGCGTCGCGAACGCGGGCACGCTCTCGGCGGAGGCGCTCCAGGCGACGCTCTATGAACTTCCCTGCCCGTCATGCAAGGAACCCCTGGGCGAAGCGGGCGTCTTTGCGTTCAACCTGATGTTTGAGACGACCATCGGCCCCGGCTCGCAGCGGAAGGGCTACCTGCGCCCCGAGACCGCCCAGGGCATATTCACCGACTTCTCCCGGCTCCTGCGATTTTACCGGGACAAACTCCCCTTCGGCGCCGTCCAGATCGGGAAGTCTTACAGGAACGAGATCTCCCCTCGCCAGGGCATGATCCGGCTGCGGGAGTTCTCTCAGGCGGAAGCCGAGATCTTCGTTCATCCGGGTGAGAAGGATCACCCCGCCTTCCACCGCTACGCGGACTACACGGCCCCGCTCCTCACCATCGCGCGGCAGCTCGACGGCCAGGAGCCGGCCGCAATGACGATGCGCGCCGCCGTGGACGAAGGCGTTATCGCGAACGAGTATGTCGCCTACTACATCGCGCTGACGCATCGGATCCTGACCGCCATCGGTGTCGATCCGGCAAAACTCCGGTTCCGCCAGCACCTGACCGATGAGCGGGCGCACTATGCGGCCGACTGCTGGGACGCCGAGGTCTACTCCGGCCGCTTCGGGTGGGTGGAGATCGTCGGCATCGCCGACCGCACCAACTACGACCTGCGCTCGCACGCCGCACACTCCGGCACCTCGATGACGGTCTTCATGCCCTATAACGAGCCGAAACGGGTCGTAAAGCGGCGGATCACGGCCGACATGGGCGTGCTCGGACCGCGGTACCGCGGCAAGGCAAAGGCGATCGCGGACGCTCTCGCCGCATCCGAGCCGGGAGAAGACGGTGCGCGGGTCACCGTCGACGGCGAGGAGTTCTTCATTCCCGCCGAGCTCTACCTGGTCAGGGAAGAGGAGGTCGAAGTCCGCGGCGAAGAGGTGATGCCCCACGTCATCGAGCCGTCGTACGGCATCGACCGGATGATCTACGTTGCGCTGGAGCACAGCTACGCCGAGGAAGAGGTCGAAGGCGAGATCCGGAAGGTGCTCCGGCTCCCGCCGGCGGT
>DAIRGM010000048.1:0-17115 GCA_036794525.1 Methanoculleus sp. | reverse complement strand
CCGATCGAGGTGATCGTCGACGGCACCAGCCTCGGGGTGCTCCCGTCGGGGTCGGTCACCCTCCCGGGAGGGTCCCACGTCGTGCAGGCGGTCGCCTACGGCCCCACCGGGACGAAAGCGGTCGCGACGGTCATGGGGGAGGGGGTGGAGATCGTGCCGCCGGCGGCATCCGGGAGCGCCGTCACCATCCCCTGGGGAGCTGACCCTGGCGAAGACCCAATGATCCACCTCACCTTTGCGACCATCCCGCTCTCTTACCGACTCGACCGGCCTGAAGAGGTTGTCCGGGTTAACGGTTACTTTGACGGGATATTGATCCGGGATCTTGAGGACGGCCAGGCGGTGATCCCAACCCCGGGGCCGCACTCCTTCACGGTCACGGCCTACGGACCGGACGGTGCGGTCCTCGGGGCCGACCGGACCGATTTCTCCATATCGAGCTACGGGATGGTTGACCTCGACGGCGGCCTCCTGCAGGTCGATGAGACTGGCGGGGCAACCTGCTCCGCGTCGGCCCGCACCTACACCCGCACCTACAGCCCCGGCGAGCGCTACCACATCACTGTGGGATGCGACTACCGTGACACTGCGGATGCGTTCCTGCAGACGGCGGAGTTCCGGGTGGGCGGTGATGGTGGCATGAAGTATGGACAGCGCTTCTTTGACGTGCCAGTCCTCAACGATTCCCGACAATCCGAGATCGTCCTCTGGCTGGAGCCGGAGGGGCCCGGGATCTACCACTGGACCATCTCCTGCAGCGAGGGCGACCGGGAGGCCAAAGAGACCGGGAGCCTCGTCCTCCGGTGACCCCGATCTTTTCACCTTTAAGACAGTGGTGAGGAGAGGCCCACCCGGCTCAACCCTTCTCCCCGGCGCCGAACCCCGATTGCGAGGAGGTTGAGCCCGATCGGGGGTAGCCCAATTGCCCAGTACAGGCTGATGAGCCCGATCCGGGGATGGAAAGGTGGGTGCCTGGAACAGAGTGATACCCTGGAGAGCGCACGCGAAGATCACGGGATTATAGAAGACGCTGAATGCACTCGAGGAGCCATGATACGTCGTCGTATCTGCGGGTTTTCCGAGCACTTTTTGCCGGGTATTCTCCGAATCGGCCGCCGATGCCTCACCGCTTGTCGGATCGATCTGCACACCAAGTTCCAGGCTGTCAGGGTCGGCAGTTCTGACCTTGATGGGGATATCTTCGATTCCCAGTTTTTCGGCCTCTTCATTCAGCATCGTGCATATCTCGTCCACCGCAACGCTGGCTTTATCCCGAGGATATTCCTCCACAATACCGATTCCAACATACCCTTCAATATCGTATCCAATACCGATAACGGGGCCATCCGGATAAAGACATACCATCAGAGATGCGACGAGTGACCGATTTCGGGACAGGATACCAGAAAAGATCCTTATGCGGTAGGTTCGGCAGAAAAGAAAAGGGGAAGACAGGCTCACCCCATTGGAGAAACAGGGGTAATCACTCTCCAAGCGCCCGCATGAACCGTTCCCGGACCTAAGGACAGCGTGGATGAAGTTCAGTCCCCGTCCACAGTTCTCCCCGATCTCCCACGAGTTCCTCCTCGTTCGAAACTTTGCATGTATTCCGGATACCGGCAGCGAAGTGATAGCGAGGAGTTCCATGTCCACCAGCGGCAAAAGAGGGTGGTCCTGAAATTCACTTCGCATCCCGGGTATCTTTCGTCTTGACTGGAGATCCGCTCATCACCCACTGATTACGACGGTGCGGCTCGTCGGGACGGATCATCACGCGTTCTGCCGCCGCTTTCGGGAGCATGAAACCTGCCGGAGTGGAACGAGAATCCCGATGACAAGGAGCAGGACGTCGAGCCCGAGCACATACGCCCAGGCCTCGATAGTCGGGAAGAACGAGCTGTGTACCTGGAGCAGAACGAGGGAGACGGTGCCGAACCAGAATAGGATCAGCAGCGGCAGGCAGAAGACGACCACGGCGAGCCAGGCATACTCCCGCACCGGGATGCTCCCCCCGGTGAAAGACGGTCGAAAGAACCAGACAAAGAGAGAGGCGGTGAAGAGGGCCGCAAGGGTAGAGATCCCCCACAGGGAGAGGCTGAGCCAGCGGAGCAGGATCGCCATGGAGAGGAGAACGGTACTGAAGGCGATCAGGATATACTCCTTTGTCGTGATCCGCCCCCGGTCCCGGCCGGTGAGGCGGGGTCAGGCGTACCAGAGAAAGAGAACAACGGCAAATGTGCCGAGGAGGAAGAGATAGACCCGACCCAGGGAAACTACGGTCTCCAGAGTCACAAGAACCACCTGAGTAAAGCCGAATTCAGTCATGCCGGTACTCCGGAGGGCGTATCCGCGGGCAGATTTCTCCTACGGACATCCAAAAACCGGGGAAGAAGGGTAGATCTCACTGCTTCCCCTCATCGGCAAAGACATATTCGACATACGGTTCCTCAACGCCGTCCCGGAGCGCGGTTCCGGAAAACGCATAAACCGGCCGGACCAGATCCTGCACGAAACCCCTTGGCTCCATCCAGTAACCGATCGCGACGTGCTCGATCGTGATCTGGTCGTACTCTTGCCCCGTGCGAGGGCGGACAGTCCGTGCTGCACGAAGGTCCTCATACGCCTCCTCGGGGGACCGGAGGCTGATGTTCCCGTCCGGCTCCACCTCCCGCCAGGTCTTCACGAGCCCGACGATCTCGCCGCCGTCACACAGGATCACCGCAAATTCGTCGCCATAGACCGGCAGCCCGTCGAGCGACCGGCCGAACCTGACTGCCTTGGTGATGTCGTACGACACCTTCGGCTCGGTGGCACCTGCTTCCCAGACCTCCTGCTTCTGGTTCACCTCGGTCTTCACGACCCGGGCGTCCGGCGATTGCATACCGGTCTTCTCAAGGAACGCAAGAGCAATCTTCTCTGCCTCCGCATCCGTCGGGAGGTTCGGCTGCCGGGTCACTTCGGTCGGCAGTTCCAGATCAAGGATGTGGTAGGCCACGGCGCCGGAATGTGCATACACCGATACCTGCTCCTCCGGGTCCTTCGAGGCATCGATGAGGAGGAATTCGCCGGTCTTTTTGTTCATTGCTCCCGGTTCCCCCGAGAGTCCGAACCGCTCCGCAACCTCCCGGACCTGCTCTTCCGTGATGGCGGCAGGCACTACCCGGTAGAGCGTGTACGAGTCCCGCACCTCCGGAAACTCAGCGGTGAGGGAGTATCTGTCTTCACCTGCGCCCACCCCGGCGGGAAGAGGGCTTTCCGGAGCCTGGCCCGGACCAAGAACCCATACGCACCCGACTATGATCGCGAGAGCGAGACAGATGAGTGCACCAATCTTTCGTGGCATTCTAAGACCTTCTATGTACTATCCCGGGAGATTTCGCTGCCCGGGACGGGAGAGGGATACCTTCGCACACGGAATGCGTAGACCCTGTTGCCGCTTCCTGTGCCGAGCAGGGTGCGAGCGGCCTTGCACCATGAAGCGAATAACTCCGGAGCATAAGATTCTCCAGGGTAGCAGTGTGATCAGGGAGAATGACCGGCCCGACCACCCCATAGTAGACAACAAAGTAATCGTCGTGTTCCGGGGACAGCGGCTTCTCAAAAACGGTGAAATAACCAAAAGACGTTTCGTTATCGAATTTTGTTACGGCAACGGGACTAAAGATCGGTTCCCCCTGTGATAAATCAGGTTCTTTGGAGAGGAAGATCTCAGCGGAAGAGACATTCCCAGATGCTCGGAGGTGGCTGCAGAGGACCATCTCAGCCTGTAAGAGGTCTGCCTTATCATCGAAGTACCAGTTGACGACCAGATACCGATCACCCGACACGGTGTCGACATACATTGCATAGCTGCAGTGCCGTGAGAAGACCGGGAACAAGGATGGACACCCGTCTTCGAGATCGCCGAACAGGACAACATTCCCATCAATCGTTCTATTTACGACGACAGAGCCGTTCTCCGCATATTCGTACCGGGGCTGCGGGATATACCATTTCTGCAGGGCCTCAGGGGGAGGATACCCGGGACCGATGGCGAGGAGGTCAATGAGCAGGAGGATACCGAAAGCACCGATAGTGATCAGGAGGAGAGTGAATGCAAATTTGCTGGTTCTATCGGTTTTCAGGGATTTCATCGGGATCTTCCACCATAAAGAGGGGGGTCAGGGCCTCACCCAGGTCGCCATGGCACCCCACCCGTTACCATTCCTTAGTATATTGCAACTGCACCTGTGACGGGCTGCAGTGCCGAGACCAGCAGCAGGAGTACCAGCAATACCGGCAGTATCTTTTCCATGGAATATGCCTCCGTATTCATTCACCTGAGGTAGGAGAGGCACACGTTTTGAGTACACGGAATGCATACATCCTGTTGCCTCCGGGGATGGGCGGGCACCGCACGCGGCACCCCATGCGGATCTGCGTCATGAGAACATATAAAACCCACAGCAATCCGTCGGTTTTTCCGACGATACAAAAACGTTTCTATAGTGTGACGGTTTGCAAGCTAGTTGCTCACTTGCCGGCCTGTAACTGGGTGGATCCGCCTCGTGATGGGCGATACGTGCAAAGCCAGGCTTTTCAAGAGATATGCCGCATGCCGCCGGCAGGATCGCTGCCATGGGATCGGATCGCCCTCACCGCCCGGAACCGGATCGCAAAGTTTAAGGTTTATTCGGTCAGAACCGAACGACGACAGCGGGTTTTATAGGATTTCACCTCAGATGCAGGTTTAATTCCGGGTGCAGGAACGCCCGGGCGCACCTTCGGGGATACTTATGAAACGATGGTTATTCATGCTGGCAGCACTCTTCCTGCTCGCGGCTCTGCCTGCTGTCGCCAGCGCCGCACCACCCGCGCACAACTATGACTGTTCGGATACGACGCCGACGGCCTACGACGCGCGGGTCGATCAGGGTGCAATGGGCTACGACAACTCGTCATCCACGAACGCAGTAGCATCGACAGCGTACAATCAGTTCAGGTCGGATGCGATATTCTTCTTCAACGGCCATGGCCTCTACTACGACGACTCGCATAAAGGCGGTGGAATAAAGTTCTCCTCGGAATCCTGGATACTGGCCGACACCGACGGCCACTACCCGGGAAACTACCAGTATTACATATCTGATTACGGGACCGACATCAGGGACGTCCTGCTCGCAGTCTATCTCGCCTGCCATTCGTCGCATTACAACCCTTACAACGGAGATCTTCTCCAACAGACCATGAACAAAGGTGCAGACATCTGCCTGGGATTCGACGGCGAGGTCGAGGTCGAAAACGGAAAGTGCTGGTCCGGGAGCTTCTGGGACCGGTTGCGAAACGGGGAGACCGTTGCAAGCGCCGCAAGCAATGCAAAGGACGACTGCTACTGGCAGTGGCCGATCGGTTACCATGGAGTGGATACCTACGAGATCTCCGGGAGTTACAACAGTTATCTTACTCCCGCTCGCTACGGAGTCTATTAATGGGGTGATTCAATCATGAAACGGATATACATTGTTGCAATGCTATGCCTCGTCGTCGCGGTCTCGATCGTGTCGGCAACTGGTGCCAACGCCCCGATCGGGGTGGATACTGCGAAAGGAAAAGCATAGGACTTTTTTAACGCACCTGACGCAACCGTCCAGTACCAGAAGACCGAACGCCTGAATCTGGGAGAGTACTATGTCTTTGGTACCGGATACGGACAGGTTTACGCCAACGCCCGGACCGGGGTGATCGAACGTGCCACGTTCGACTCCGCACGGAAGGGTTGCCACGATATCCGGCTGGATCGGGCCGCAGCCGAAGCAGCGGCAAGGGCCTACGCCGAAGAGAAATACAGCGGTTTTACGAAGAAGAACATGCGGCTTATCGAGTCGAGCCCGGTCTCTCACGGCGATGCAGGCAGCGAGTATTCGTACATCTGGAGAGAAGAGAACAGCGGTGTTCTCACTCCGAACACGGTCGTCGTGAACCTTAACCCGAGCACCGGCGAGATCGTCTCGTACATCGGGATCCAGCGGGAGATCAAATGTTCGCTTGAGCCGAAACTTTCCCGGGACGAGGCGCTGAAGATCGTAGCCGGGCAGTTCCCGGGAATCCGAGTGACCGGTGCAACGGCCGACCTCTCCGTCGAGTACACCCGACCGGACGCACAGACGCTGACATGGGTGATTACGATGAGAGGCGAGCCAGAGGACCACGTTCTCCAGGGAGGGCTTGTCGTTATCGACGCACAGACCGGAGAAGTGCTGATGGTGAGTCCATACCTCTAAATCACCTCTTTTCCTAATGTGATACAATGCACTCGAAGACGTGGGTATGGCTCGGTATTAGCGCCGTTCTCATCCTTGCTGCGGCAAACCTCGCCATACTTGCGGCCTTTCCCCCGGGACAGCAGCACGTGCAGGAACCGCTCAAGCGGGTGGACTGGATACTGCCGTTCGGGCCGGGGTTCGAGTACCGCGATCCCTACGAGAGCCTGATGATCGTCTACGACGGAACGAACGAGACCTGGCACCTGCAAAACGCCGCCGCCTGGAACCGGACCATTTTCCTCGGGAACCGTTACAGCCTCGACCCGGCCCGCCCGGAGGATATCCGGTACACTCCCGATATCGCAATCGAGAGCGACAGGATCAGCCTCGACTTCTTCATCCGGAACCTCGCGGGCGAAGACTGCGCACGTGCCGATCTTGCCGTGACGACGGAAACCGCGAGCCTGAACACCACCACCGGGTCGCCGGAGGGGGATGTCCTCCCCGGCGCCATGACCACGCTGCCCGTCGACGACCTCGCCGCCGGGGAGTGGCGCGAAGTGCGGGTGACGGCGGACCTCCCGCGGCCCGGCCCGGAGGAACTCCTCTACCTGACGATCAATCTTGCCGCCCCGTACACCATCACGACCCCGAACGACACGCCGATCACCTTCGACTTCCGGCGGGTGACCGTCACCCTACCGGGTTCCAACACCTCCTGGAAAGAAGAGAACGACCCCGGCTCTACCCTGGACCCCGACTATAACAGGGCCCACCTCCCCAGGGGAGCGGCGAGGTTCGTCGTAGCGGGGATAGATGCACCGGAACCGGTCCCGCCCCCGACCCTCCGGGCGGAGTGAGAAAAACGACGAACCGTCCTTCCGGGGCAATGAACGGTTCCGGAACGCTTTTCTCTTCAGGCAGAAGAATACCTGATCGTTTCGGGTCAGGCCCGCTGACGGGGAGGCTTCAAGGTATGGAAAAAATCGCGCTCGACCGGGGCGATATCGCTGCGCTATCCTCGGACGTCCGGGTCGCTATCCTCAAAGCGCTCGATATCCGGCCCATGACGATGAGCGAGCTCGCCGATCGGCTTGGCCTTGCCAAGTCGACCATTCATGGGCACCTCAGTGTTCTTGCCGACGCGGATCTCGTGCATCACGAGAATGCCCGGAAATGGCGGGACTACGCCCTGACGAAGAAGGGGCAGCGGATCCTTCATCCCGGGAGGGATCACCGGATCATCATCATCCTTGGTACGTCCCTCGTTGCCATGACGGTCGGGGTGCTCTGCGTGACATCCTTTCTCCACGGTTTCACCATCCAGGGGGGAAGCGTCGTCCGGGAACCCTCCCTCCTCTACGCGGGCGAAGCGCTCCTCGGCGTGACATTTGTGCTCTGGTACATCGCGCTGCGGTGCCGGCGGAGAAACTCCCCCATACCGGAGTAGTTTCTCTCCCAGTCGCACAGACGCCTGCTCCCGGGCCGTGGGGCCGGAATCCCCTGCCTCACCTCCGGTACTGCCTAACTTACAATGAAGTCGATCAGATAGTAACTCCCACGATACTCCACGATCCTCCCCCGGTAACTCTTTGCGATACGCACCGCCTCGTCGTCGGATAGCGGCACCTCCAGGCCGCCGCTGTGGAGGGTCTCGTTCACTGTGGGGAGGTCGGTGAGATCGGCATCGGTGAGCGGGACAATATCGTAGCCGGCGCTCTGGAAATCGGCTTCAGTCCAGTTTGCGGGGTATCCGGAGTCTTCCAGCTCCCCGTTGCTGATGTTGTACAGCGTGAGGAAACAGCCGCTCAGCATCGCGGGCGGGCCCTCCGGTACGACGTCGGCGGAAGAGTAGACGTAGTGGAGAATCCTCTCCGGGAATACGATATCGTGTTGTCCCGTGCTCTCCACGTAGTACTCGCCGCCGCCGATCCTGAACAGGGCGAGAAAAACGTCGTCGCTGACGGTCAGAAGCGCCTCGCCGCCCCCGGCAAGCGTGCCGGTGAAGGAGCGCCTCCCCACACTGCAGGATTCGGGGTCGTGCAACGACTCCTGTAGGTCCGCCTTGTAGGGTTGCCCGGCGATGTACACGGTCAGCGGTTGGCCGCGGAGCAGGCGGTCCCGGATTGCCTGCGTATCGTAGACAGCGAGGTCGTACCGCCGGACTGACGACGGGATCCCGAGGTCGCCGGGGTCCCGGGCCAAGGCGTCCCTCTTCTCCGTGAAAGAGTCGATATGGACCAGGGCCCTCTCCTGTGGGGTTGTGGTACCGGCGACCTCCGTGCCGGGTCCGAAAACCGCAAAACCTGCCGCCAGCACCATAGCCACGGCAACCAGAAGCAGAGCCGGGAGCAGGGGATTTTTCTGGATCATTTCAGCACACCACATGCGATCTGTTCTGAGGGGTGAGGGGCAAGCCCGCTCCACCCCTTCCGGGAACTATTGCCGGCACCTGTACTCACCACCAACAGGGGAAGTTGATTCCCGACCTCAACAATAGGATGCGACAACACCCTTCGTTTCAGTAATTCTCCGCGAGTTATCATGGTTGGCATCGCCATAAAAGCCATCGTTTGCCGAAAATTGCAGCCAGGCCGTTTTCATGAAACACCCCCGCACACAAACGGGTACCGCACACGCCACCCGATGCGATTCTGGGTCGTTAGAACATATAAAATCAGCAGGCATCGTTCGGCTGGAACCGAACGCACGATAAACCTTCTTATGCCGGGACAATGGTCCCCGCCCCTGGAGACAGGACCCGCCGACACCCACAGTCCCGAACAGCCACACCCCTCCTCCTCTACGCGGGCGAGGCGCTCCTCGGTGCGAGGAACACGCCGCGATCCCAAAAAACCCCGCTCTAATACCCGGGCAGGCTCCCGCCGCGCCCCCTGCTCCCCACCCCCGAGCAGAACCGTAAAGGGGTACCGGCACTCACCTCGATGAAACGGACGGAGCGGTACCCATATGAACGGTGCGGTCACGGATTTCCTGATAGTCGCGGACCAGATCTTCATCCTGGTCCTCCTGATCGCCGCAGGCTACGTCGCCGTCTCGACGAAGATCGTCGACCCCCGGGCCACCCGGGGGCTCTCCGGGCTCCTCGTCAACATCACCATCCCGGCGCTGATCGTCGCCTCGATGCAGGTGCCCTTCACCCCCGAACGCCTCACCGGCGCCGAGACCCTGATCCTCGCGACCGGGGCGCTCTACGTCTTCTCGTTCGCCCTCGCCTGGGTGGTCTCGAAGGCGATGCGGGTCCCGGCCGCGGAGGAGGGGGTGCTCCAGTTCGCGATCGTCTTCGGGAACGTGGGGTTCATGGGGTTTCCAGTCGCTCTGGCGCTCTTCGGGGAAGAATCGCTCTTTTACGTCGCGATCTTCAACCTCGTCTTCAACGTCCTGGTCTTCTCGGTCGGGATCGCGATGCTGACCGGGGGGAGGGGAAAGGGGTTCGATCCGAGGCTGCTCCTGAATCCCGGGATCGCGGCCTCCGTCGTCGGGCTCGCCCTCTTCCTCGGTTCGGTGGAGATCCCCTCCCCCTTCATCGACTCGATCGAGCTTCTCGGCGGGGTGACGACGCCGCTCGCCATGATCATCGTCGGGGCGATGCTCGCGACCTTCCCGGCCCGGGAGATGGTCGGGAACTGGCGGATCTGGGCGGCGAGTGCCGTCCTCCTCCTCGCGGTCCCGGCGGCCTACTGCTATCTCCTCGCTCCATTCTTTACCGATCCCTACATCAACGGGATCATGATCACGATGGCCGCGATGCCCGCCGCGGCGAACACCGTCATCTTCGCGGAGCAGTACGGCGCGGACTCAAAGCTCGCGTCGCAGATCGTCTTCGTCTCGACGATCGGGTCGCTCGTCACCATCCCGCTGATCGCGACGGTGATGCTGTAGGCCCTACCATGCCACCGTCCTGAGGGGTGCAAGAAGAAAAAACAGCCCCCCGAGGTCGGTGTTGACGAAAGAGAGGCACCAGTAGACCCGGCCGATGGAGAGGCTCTCCGAGAGGAGGAGGGCGAGGGGGACGGCCGGGTAGATCAGGACGGGCAGGCTCGCCGGATTTCCACCAGCAAGCCAGCGGACGAGGGCGACGTAGGAGGGGAGGGCAAGGGCGACCAGGAAGACGATCGGCACGGCGGGCGGGACCGCCGGATCGTCGAACCGGACCACCAGGTAGGCGGCGAGGAAGAGGGCGAAGGCGGTGAGGAGGAGCGCCGCCCGGGTGATGCGCATGGGCGGGAGAGGGAGGCGGCGGGGGATAAAGGTGACCGGGTCTGCCGTGACGGTGGCGATCTTCGCCGACTACACCCCGGTCCGCCCTGCGACGTCGCTCGCGACCAGGATCAGCGCCACCACTGCGACGATGATGAGCATCACGACCCACTGGTATGTGACGACCATGTTCAGGCAGGCCACGATGCCGACGGTCAGCAACGCGATGATGTGGTTACGTTTCATGTATGAAATGACCTGAACGCCCGAGCGTATATGTTTTCCGTCACGCTTCTCTGCACCTCCGGGCGACGTTCCTAAAAATGGTGGAACCAGTTCCCTGCAAAAGGCAAAAGAAGCGTCTGCATTCGAGATTATCGAGCCCGGTCGGGATCTCCCCGTTCGCATAACCGCCGTCAACCGCCACGGCATATGCTATACAGGCGCCGGACGACGAGCAGCACCAGGCCGACGATGCAGAATACCATGAGCGCCAGGAGAACGAGGCCAACGCCCTGACCAAAAAGCATGAGGAGAGGATCGAGCGCCGGATGGAGCCCCCTGATAGGGTCGTAGAAGAACAGGAGAAGGAGCATCGCGACGAAGAGTCCCGTTAAGAGTGTGTCCATCGATATCTTTCGCCGCACGCTTCGCCTACCTCGCTTTAGTAACAGGGGTTAGAACATCCGCTCATTTATGTCTTCGGTCCAACTCCTGTATACGTTCAACACAGGTGGTGACCTGGCAGCTCCCGGCAGCGAGAGAACACCCGCTCCGCTTCCACGTGGACCGTCTCAGGGCCCTCACCCTCGGAGCGCCCGCATAAACCGCTCCCGGATCTCCGCCGGGGGAAGGGGGATGTTCGGGACCGGTGCGTTCCCGGGCTTCAAGACCACATGGATGAAGTTCGGGCCCCGGCCCCGGTCTTCCCAGGCCTCCGCGAGTTCCCGCTCGTCCTGCACCTTGCAGGTCCGCCGGATCCCGGCGGCACGGGCGAGGAGTTCCATGTCCACGAGGCCGGAGGCCGGGGTGGGCTGGTTCCCGGTGCTCCCGAAGGCCCCGTTGTCCAGGCAGACGATCGTGAGGTTCTCCGGCGCCTCCGCCGCCACCACCGGGAGGACGGCGGTCCCGAGCAGGCTCCCGTCGCCGTCGAGGACAACGACATCCTTATCGGTCTCAAGGGCAAGCCCGAGCCCGATCGGGGTCGCCTGGGTGTAGCTCCCGAGCATGTAGAAATTGAGGTCCCGGTCGTTCGCCGCGTAGAGTTCCTTTGAGGGGACGCCGATGTTCGCGACGACCGCCTCGTCGTCAAGACCGCCCGCAATCACCCGGATCGCGTCGTACCGGGTCATCGTCGGCTCGCGGAACGCCCGCCGGTAATCGAGCATCGAGTCCCGGGCCCGGGGCGGGAACGGCTGCTCCGCCGGGCAGGCCTCCTCCGTCCCCTCCCAGAACGAGGGGAGGATCAGGCCCACGTGCGGGCGCATGGCATCGTAAGCATCGCGGACGACCGTATCGATCAACGCCTCGTCCGAAGGATCGCGGATGATCGTATACGGGATGTTGAGCGCCGCGAGCACGTCCGGGACCGCCCGGTTGAACGGCACCTGGGCCGGGATCGCCTCCCGGTAGACCCCCCGCCAGCTCGCGAGGATGGGGAGGGGGAGGCCGAAGGTGACGGTGAGCGACATGATGGCATTCAGGGAGTTCCCGAGCCCAGAACTCTGCATATGGAGCACCGATCGTGCCCCCGCCATCGCGAGCCCTGCGCAGATCCCGACGCCGTCCTCCTCCCGGGTGAGGTTCACCGCACGGAACCGCTCCGGGATCAGGGCGCAGAGGTCCCGGGTCCGGTCGCAGGGGAGGCTCGCCACGGTATCGACCCCGAGGGCCGCGAGGCGGTCGAGGACACAGCCCTCACGCACGGACCATCACCCCCGCCTGCTCCGCGAGCCAGCCTCTGACAGCGTCCCGGAGGTCTCCCGCGAATGCCTCCCCGGCCCTGACCCGGATGTAGGGCTCGACCGGGTAGCGGTCGAGGTCCTCGGCCGCACGCTCGTAGCCCCCACCGGTCACGTTCAGGAGCACCTGCTTCCTTTGGTCGATGAACCCCTCCTCAACCGCCCGGGCGAGCGACGCGACCGCGACCGCGGCGGCCGGGTCGAGGTCGATCTCCTCGGTATCCACAAAAAGCCTCCCGGCGCTCCGGGCATCCTCGTTTCCGACCGCATACATCCTCCCGCCGGAGGCCGCGAGCGCGTCCCGGACCCCACCCCGGATACCCCAGGGCGGGTGGCGGTTCGTGAGGACGTCGGCGTAGACCCGGGCTATCGAGGCTTCAGCGTCGGGCATATCCTCGGTCACGATCGTCCTCCTCCCCGCCTCCCAGGCCCTGACCATCGGGACGAAGGGGAGATTCTGGGAGAGGTGGAGTTCCGGGAGGCGGGGGCCGAACCGGCCGTCGGCTACGAGCCGCTCCGCCGCCTCCCACGCGGCGATCCCCCCGGTCCCGCTCCCGACCGCCTGGAAGTAGTAGTCGGGGAGCCGGCCGGCGGCGATGGTCCCATCGAGCATCACCGTCCCCATCCCGTCCCGCCGGGCGACGTTCTTCGCCCCGCCCTCAGGGACGATCCCTGGGAGCGAGCAGACCTCCCGCCCGAACGCGATCGAGTCGGAGTAGTCCCCGTCCACCGTGATGAGGCAGACGTTCGGGGACGGGACAGTCGTCCAGAGCCGGTCGGCAGCGGCCGCCGGGACCACCACCACGACCGGGGCCCCGGTCAGGGCCGACGCCTGGCAGAACGCCCGGCCGGTGTTTCCCGCCGACGAGACCTGGATGACGCCGGCTCCCTTCTCCCGGAGACGGAGAACCGTCGGCTGCGCTTCGAGTTCCTTGAACGAGCAGGTCTCCATCCCCCCGCCCCGCTCGGGCCAGTAGCCCGAGAAGGTGACGGTGAGGTTCGAGAGCCCGAGTTCCCGGGCGAGCCCCTCACTCGCGTAAGAGACCGGGCCGGCATCGATCCGGAGGTGGCCCTCGACCGGGAGCCATTCCTTGTAGCGGAAGATCCCGGGGAGGGTCCGGAGGGTGAGCCGGCGCTCCCTGTAGACCGTCCGGAGAAGGACGTCGCACCCCGAGGGGCAGTCGAGGGTGTAGTGGTCGGGAAAGGACCGGCCGCACCCCGGGCAGTGGAGGAGGTACTTCTCCCTCACCGCTCCCCGCCTCCGGTGAAGGTGAACTGGCCGTCGAGGATCATCTCTTTTATGTCCCGGCAGAGGTCTTCGGCAAGCGTCCGGCCGGACTGGCGGAGGGTGATCGGGACACGCCGCCCCCGGACCCGGAGCGAGCCCTCCCCGGCTTCGAGGGCGTCGTTTTGGCAGGCGGCCATGCAGGCGGTGCAGGCGAGGCAGCGGTCGCGGTCGATCCCGGTCTCGCGGGAGAAGGCGCCTGTCGGGCAGATCGCGGCCGCAGCACAGGCCGAGCACCCCTCGCACCATTCGGGGTGGTAGGTCACCTCCCGGTCGGGCTGCTGCCAGACGTCGGCGTAGGTTGCCTCGTCGAGGACGGTGCGGGTGTTGATGTCGGCGACCGGGAGCGGGATCTCCTCGTCGAGGACACGGAGGGCTGCGACCTGCCGGTCGTCGAGGACCGGGATTGCGACGCCGAGGCTCGTGATGCACTCGGGCCCGGCAGAGGTCTTGAATCCACCCATATAGCGGGGCTGCATCCCCGTCATATCGGCGATGACCGTGAGGTTCGGGCGCCCGGGGGTGCTCCGGGTCCCCTCCCCGGTCACCAGCCCGGCCGAGCCGTTCAGGAAGACCGGCGTCCCGTCCCGGATCGCGAGCCGTGCGGGGTCGTTCTGGAGGGGATTGATCTCGCCGCACCCGCTGACCGAGACCTCCCGGCAGGGCCCCTCGAGCCCGGTGACCGAGAAGATCGTCTTCACCCGGGTCGGCCGGGTGTTCAGGTACGCGGTGTAGTTCTTGTAAGCGCTCCGGGTGGTGAAGAGCCGGGCGTAGGAAAAGTCGTCGATGGTCACCCTCGTCTCGATCGACCGGTCGGCGGCCTCCACCACCACCTCGATCTTCCGCCCCTCGACGATATCGCGGAAGAGATGGCCGCCCCCGTAGCCGGCGCCGGCATGGGCGGTCCCGGAGACGATCAGGTCGAGGAGACCAAGACGCTCGTTCGGGCAGGGGCCGGGCATGCAGGGGACCCCGTTCAACCAGGCCCGCTCCGCCCGCTCGAACGTCCCCGGCTCTGCGACCGGCACCGAGAGGAGCCCCGCGGTCCCCGACATCACCCCGCATGTCCCGGTAGTGACCACGTCGACGTCTGCCGCCGTGAAATCCCCACCCTCGCGGATGAGCCGCTTGAACTCTGCGGCCGTGTAGACGACCGCCGAACCGTTCCGAATCTTCTCGTCGATCTCTCTCATCGTCTTCATAACAACCTGATATCCTCCACCCGCACATGGAGACCCGAGGACTGTGCGAGAATCGTATTCACGACACCCGTGTGCGTAAGGTTCATCATGCAGTAGCCGGGCAGAAACCGCTGCCGCATCCCGAAGATGGGTTCGCGCCGCACCGTCCGGGCAATCCCCTCAAAACCGACGATGTGGTAGGCCTCAATATCCTTAAATCCTCCGCCCCGGGAAGCCTGCGGGCCGACGACCAGACAGGTGAGAAGACCGCTCACCGGGCTTGCGTGGAGGACCGAGAGGACGTGCTGGACCGGGCAGCCCGCACCGGCCGGCCTCCCGACGACGATATCCCCGGCCACAATCCCCCACTTCTCCACGAGGTCAGGGCGGAAGGGGAGGATGATCTTTCGGGCCGAAACCTCGCCCTCCAGCGGCTCGATGATAAAATCGTACTCGACACCGAGGACGTCCCGGCCGGTGTACCGGGCTTCGCCCTCAAACCGGGAGGATGCGGTCCCGGTGCGGTAGAAGACGCAGTCAGGAAGATCCTTCTCCCCCCTCCTGACCAGAGCAAGGAACGCCTCGCAGGTCGGGGCCCCGCAGGCCCCGCAATCCTTCCCGGGCGGCCTCCACGTCACGGGTCAGTCCCCCCGGTAGAGGTAATCGGCGCCCCCGAGTCTCCGGACGACCCCGAAGTGGTGCTGCCACCCGATCTCCGTCTTCCCGATGCAGATGGTGCAGACCCCGAGCGGCGGCACACCCCGGAGCACGATGGCGTCCGGGTCGGTTATCGCCGGGCAGTCCTCGATGGCCCGGAGGAGATAGCGCATCCCGGTCCCCTGGACGGCGTTCGTCTCCACGATATCGAGGTCCGGGCTCGCCTCCCGGATCCGTTCCCGGAAGACCTCTTTCTCGGCCTGGGAGACGAGGTCGATCCGGGTCACGACCGCGATGTCGGCGAGCGCGAGCATCGCGACCATCTTCAGGGGCGTGTTCGTGCCCGAGATTGCAGAGAGGACGGCGACCCCGAGCCCTTGTGTGGTGTAGGGGGAGCAGCGGAGGCAGAGCCCGGCGCTCTCGATGAGGAGGAGGTCGGCACCCTCCTCCTCGGCCCAGGCGACGGCATCCCGCATCACCATGACCCCGGCGTGGTCCGGGCAGAGGTCGCCCGAGTAGACCTTCCGCGCCGGGATGCCGAACTCGGCCGCGAGTTCCTCGTCCTCGAACGCCCGGACGACGTCGATCTTGAGGTAGGCGATCCGGTACCGGTCCAAAAGGGAGCGGACGGTCTGTCTCACGACGGCGGTCTTCCCGGCAGACGGCGGCCCGGCGACGACGGCGAGCCTCATGCCCCGACCGGTCCCGTGATCAGGTCGCCCGCCCGGATGTGCTCCCGCATCCTGCGGAGGATACCGTCGAGACGGCGGGCCTCCCGGAGGGCATCGTTCTCTCGACCATCGGGTTCGATGACCCGGTCGACCGCCCCGTTCCGCATGACGATCCGCCGGGCGGAGAGGAGGGAGATCAGGGGGTCGTGCGTGACAAAGATGACCGCCTTTCCCTCGATCCGGAGAACCTCAATCACCCGCTCTTTGAAGATCCCGGCATTCTCCACCTCGTCGAGGAGGAGGACAGGGGCAGCCGCGACAAGGACCGCGTCGGCCACCAGGAGCGACCGAGTCTGCCCGCCGGAGAGCGCGGTCATCCGGGCGCCGGGGAGGATCTTCTCGCCGGTGAACTCGTTGGCGAGGTCGATCGTCCGGTCGACAATATCGTCGTCCCCTATCTTCCGGGACCGGACGTGCATCGTAAGAAACTCCGTGACCGTGAGGTCGGCGAGGCACCGGGTGTTCTGGGTGATCAGGGCGACGGGTTTGTGGGCCGGGTCGCGGACGAACTCTTCCGGCGGGTAGGCGCCGTTGACGAGGATCGTCCGGCCCGTCGTGGTGTCATTTCGGGCGAAGACCTCGATGTCGTTGATGAGGGCGCTCTTCCCGGAGCCGGTGGGGCCGACGATGGATATCGTGTCGCCCGGGCGGATGCTGATCGCCGCGAACCGCTCCGGATCGCCGCTCCGGCTTCGGCCGGGGAGGATCGTGATCTCCCGGATGGGTGGGGGGTTCATAAAGGGAAGTCGTCGCAGGTCATGATAAGATTTGCCGTATGCCAGGGAATATCTAACCATAATAGGAAAATCTTATCTTTAATATGATACTATAGTAGAG
>DAIRGM010000008.1:0-70921 GCA_036794525.1 Methanoculleus sp. | reverse complement strand
CGTATATTATCATTGGCATTATCGTTCTGTTCACCCTGCTCCCGCTCTGGACGCGCGGTTATATTCCGGCGTCTGATATGGTGACCCCCGATGGGGTCAATCTCATGGGCAACGACCCCTGGTATAACGTCCGCCAGGTCGAACAGGTCGTCGCCAACTTTCCGGGCTACGCCTGGTTCGATGCCATGACGCTCTATCCGAGCGGCGACGTCATCTATTGGGGACCGCTCTTCATCCAGATCATATCAGCGCTCTGTATCCTCGTCGGGGCGACAACGCGCCCCGAGATCCTAGTGATGGCATCGTGGGTCCCGCCGCTGATGGGCGCGGCGATGGTGCCGGTCACCTACCTGCTCGCAAGGAAGATCGCCGACTGGAAGACCGGCATCATCGCGGCAGGCCTCATCGCGGTCATCGGGGGTAACTACGCTTACCGTTCCCTCTTCGGGTTTGTCGACCACCACATCGCAGAGACACTCTTTGCGACGATCTTCGTCCTCGCCTACGTCACGGCGCTGCTTGCCGCCCGTGATCGCCCGCTCTCCATGAAGAACCTAGAGACTTTGAAGATGCCGGCGATAACAGCAGCGCTCGCCGGTATCGCCTATCTCCTCGGATACTTCAACATGCCGACGATGATCCTCTTCGCGCTCATCGTCGCGGTCTTCACCTTGGTCCAGTTCATCTTGGACTTCTTCCAGAACCGGGCAAGCGACTACTTGGTTCTCGTAAACGCAGTCGCCTTCGGCGTGGTGATCGTCGGGACAGCGGCATTCGGCTTCCCGCACCCCGGTCTCGACCTCTCCCGATACACCGTCGGACACGTCATCACCAGCGCCGGCCTCATTGCCGGAACGCTGGTGCTCTACGGGCTCTCGGTCTTCCTGAAAGAGCGCCCGAAATACTACTTCCCGGCAGCGCTCGCAGGTCTCGCGGCCCTCGCCGTCGCGGTGCTCTTTGTCGCTCTGCCGAACGTCTACAACCTCCTAATATCGAGCCTCTTCGCCTTCTTCGGCGAGGCGGCGGTCACCACGACCGTTGAGGAGGCGATGGCTTGGTCATATGGGGCGGCTTGGGCGACGTTCCACTGGGGCCTCGTACTCGCAGCCGGCGGGGTTGCCGCTCTGCTCTGGCGGAACCACGAGAAGGTGAACCCTGCTCATGTCTTCGTCCTTATCTGGACGGCGATCATCCTCGCGTCGACGGCCGCGCACGTCCGCTACGAGTACTACCTTGCGGCAAACATCGCCCTGCTCTCGGGTGTATTTGTAGGGGCGGTCCTCGACGCAGGCTGGAAGGACGTCACGCGCCTTCTCCAGCCGGGAAGCAGTGGAACTTCCTCCAACCTCGGATCCGGGGAGAAAAGAGAGGAGGGAAAGAAAGGAAAGAAGGGGGCGAGAGTCCCCGATGCCAGGAAGCCGAAAATACCCCCAAAGGATCGGGTGGACTACCTGAAGGTGGGAGCGTTCGTCGCGGTCGCCGTCATCACGCTCCTCTTCGCAGGGAATTCCTTTGCGATGAACCTCGCGGCGGGCACTACTGCGAAGTACAGCGGTATCAACCCACAGTGGATGGAAGCACTAACATGGATGGGCGAGAACACCCCCGACCCCGGTGTCGACTACTACGCCATCTATGACAAGGATACCTTCACCTACCCTGAGGGGTCCTACGGCGTCATGTCATGGTGGGACTACGGCCACTGGATCACATTCGTCTCGAAGCGGATCCCGAACAACAACCCCTTCCAGCATGGGGTTGCCGGGCCGAACGGCTCCGCGGTCTACCTCACCTCGACCGATGAGGCGGTTGCAAACCGGATTCTCGACAACATCGGCACCCGCTACGTCATCACCGATATCGAGGTCGACACCGGGAAGTTCCACGCCCCGGCGACCTGGGCCGATCCCGATGTGGGTCAGGAGCGGTTCCAGCCCTACTTCCTCCTCCCGGTGAGCGCGGGCTCGTCGGAGTACCAGGCAGTGCCGTTCAACAGCCAGGAGTACTACCTGACGATGATCTCCCGGCTCCACAACTTCGATGGGTCGATGACCGATCCGACGGAGCAGGTGATCTACGCCGAGTACCGTGACGCCGCATCGGCAAACACCTCGCTTCCCGTCATCACGCGCACCCAGCAGATGAACGCCACCGCAGGTGCCACCGCAGTGGAGGCATACAACAGGAACGCGCCAGCGGGCTCTCATGCCACGCTCCTGAACATGTACTACCAGTTCCGGGGTGACTCGATCCTCCAGCCGCTCGACCGGGTGCCGGCGCTCCAGCACTACCGGCTCGTCCACGAGACACCCCAGAACGTCTTCGGCAACGTCGGTGAAGACGGGCCCGATCTCAAGGCGGTCAAGATATTCGAGTACGTCCCCGGGGCCACGATCAGGGGCGACGGGGTCATCGAAGTTCCCATCGTCACGAACACCGGCCGGGAGTTCACCTACCGGCAGGAGAGCGTGAACGGCACGTTCACCGTCCCATACGCGACGTCCGGGTGGTCGGGCGAGGTGAAGGCGACCGGGCAGTACCGGATTGCGGGCACCGGTCAGACGTTCGACGTCGCCGAAGAGGATATCCAGCAGGGACGCACCATAAACTGACGAGGATGCGATCTTCAGTCATCTACGGTGACGTCTTTACCAGGCACGACATAGAGGCTCACCCCGAGTCGGGTGCCCGGTTACGGACAGTCCTCTCGGGGATCCCGAAGAACGTGAGGTGGCGCGCTCCCGTCCGCGCCACCGAGAGCGACCTCGGACGCGTCCACGACCCGCGATACATCAGGTGGGTGCAGGAGATGGCGACGGGAACCTGTTTTTTAGACGTGAACACCTACGTCACCTGCCATTCCTTCGAGGCGGCATCCTATGCCGCCGGGTCGACCTATGCCGCGGTGGAGCGCGCACTCGACGGCGAACACCTGTTTGCCCTGGTCCGTCCGCCGGGTCACCATGCCGAGTCCGACCGGGCGATGGGGTTCTGCATCTTCAACAACGCCGCCGTCGCAGCGGCGAAGGCTCTCCTCTCGGTCGACCGGGTGGCGATCCTCGACTGGGATCTGCACCACGGCAACGGCACCCAGAAGGCGTTTTACGGGAGCGATAAGGTGCTCTTCTGCTCGGTACACCAGGAGGACAGTTTCCCGAAGACCGGGTGGGTGGACGAGATCGGCACCGGGAGGGGCCGGGGCTACACCCTCAACGCCCCGCTCCGCGCGGGCTCGACGATCGCCGATTACCGGTATGTCTTCGACGAAGTCTTCGTCCCGGCGATCGCCCGGTTCCGCCCCGACGTCCTGATCGTCTCGGCCGGGCAGGACGGCCTCGCCGACGACGAGCACGGGCAGATGAACCTGGAACCCAACGACTACGGCGTGCTTACCGGGATGGTGATCGACGGCACGGATCTCCCCCTCGCGCTGACGCTCGAAGGGGGTTACGGCCCGTCGATCGGGGAGGCGATCCATGCAGTATTCGAGGCCCTCGCGGGGAAGCGGTTCGAGCCTCCGGAGAGGCCGCTGAACCGCGGCACGGAGAGGGTCGTGGATCTCCTGAAGAAGATCAGGTTCTGGTAAGAGGTTTTCGCCCCACCCATGACTTTGCTCTGGGTATCGCCCAGGACGAGGGGGGATTCCGGCCGAAGATCACCCCTGCGCCGGCCGCTTCCGGTCGGGGTCCATATATGAGACCTCGAACCCCGGGACGACGACCCTGACCACCGGCACCGCCGTCCGGGAGAGGTCGCAGACACAGACGCGGTCGGTGTGCACCGCGACCTCCTCGAGCACCTCCTGGATGTCGGTGTCGAACCGCCGGGTGCTCGCATCGGGTACGTCGGCGATATCGATGGCATCCGCGTCGGCAAACCACATCCGGTTGATCCGCTTCAGCCGCTCGTATCCGGCCTTCCGGATGATCATCTCCCGCTGGGGGTCGGTGCGGCCGCCCTGCAGGTAACTCCCCCGGCTCTGGGCGACCTCGGTCAGGGCACGGAGCGCGGCGATCTCCGGGGAGAGGTGCGTCCCCGACCCGATGACGAGCATCGCCGGGTCCTTCGTGACGGTATCGTCCGCGGCTGCCGCGACCGTGGGGACACCGGTCTTCCCCTCGATCAGCCAGAGGTGGATATCGATCCCGTACTCCTCGAACCGGTCGAGGACCTCGCGGGCGGCGCACTCCTTCCCGACGACGAGGCGGCGGCCGAGGTCGCGCTTTGCATCGGCGACGCTGAGTGCGTCCCGCTCGATCACCTCGAAGAGGGCATGCAGGATAGCCTCCTCGATGACGTTACCTGACGCAAGCCCGTTCGTGTCGCTCCGAAAGAGCGGGAACGCCATCCCGAGCGAGTCGTAGGGATGGAAGACGGCGTTGCTCGGGACGGAGACCTCCTCGTCGTTCAGGATATCCCAGCCCGGCGTCCAGTGAACCTTCTCCCCCTGCTTGAACTCCCGGGGGAGGAGGAGGTCTTCGGGGTGCACCGCCCTTCCTGGGCCGATCTCCTCGTAGGTCGCGTAATCCATCCGGTCGCCCCGATACTCGGCGCAGTAGCGCTCGAGCGCCTCCATCATCGCCGAGACCCGGGCGTGGATAGGGTTCTTGCCCTTTCCCGCGTGGACGCGAACCGCTCCCCGGGCAGCTCCCGGCCGAACCGCCGCAAAGACCGGGATCCCGATACGGTCGAGCGGCGTGACGTCGATGATCTCGGTGACGCCGATCTCCGGCATCAGCGGCTCCACGGCGGCACGGGTCTCCTCCGGGGAGCAGGAACGGTGGGTGCCATCAAAGTACAGCTTCTCTACCGGACGAATCGTGATTGCCATTGAAGATACCTTGGAAGTGATACCTTAATAGTATGGCAGATATACTACCTCGTATGAGCACGGATGAGATGGCAGTGGGCGCAATCGTCCGATACCCACGCACCGGCACGACCGGAAAGGTCGTGCGGATCGAGGAGATCGACGGCCGGAGGTATGCCGAGATCGACAGCACCGGGCTCTATTACCGGGTGGACGAACTGATCGGCGCCGATAAAACGACCGGAAAGGCAGAGAGAGAGGAGCGCTCTCTTGAAGAGTACCTCAAGGAGCACAGGGAACTTCAGGAGCAGCTCGAGGAGGTCTGGGAAGTGGGGACGGATCGGAGCTGTGAGGGCGGCGGCTAGCCCTCGACCGGTATGGTGGTGAGTTTCACCGCCTCGACACCTTTTTGTGCCATCAGTCTCTCGGTAATATCCTTCAGTACAACCCCGTCCCCCCGGATAAGGATCACTTCGAGGCACTTGTTGTGGGTCACATGCGAGTGCAGAGATGCCTGAATGCTGCTGGCGTACTGGTGCTGGATCTCGGTGAGCGTCTGAAGCAGGCCCCGCTGGTCATGGTCGTAGACCATGGTGATGACGCCCTGGCGCTCGCCTTTTACGTCGGATATCCACTGGTAGTGAGTGATGTAACTGCGTATTGAATCCCGTATCCCTTCGGAACGGGATGAGTACCCCCGGAGGCTCAGGATCTCATCGAACTTATCGAGGAGGTTCTTGGGGAGTGAGATCCCGATACGTGAAAGTTCAGTATCGCCTGACATTGCGATCAGTTTTCATATCTCATTTCATAGAGTATAAGTTTTCGCTATCAGTCCGGTCATTATTCATACTTCGTATGCCAAACACAATATAGCAACCCGGGGCTTGCCTGCGCGTACTGCAGAAGCGCAACATCGAGCGGCAGGATAATCCCAACCGATTATGTATAAGTAGTGTCACTATATATTGGATAAGGAGGTTCGAAAACTTTTGCGAGATGCACTCATTCCTGGTGTCAATATTGGGCTCGTAGGTCACGTCGATCACGGCAAGACCACCCTGGTCAGCGCGCTGACCGGTACCTGGACGGACAGGCACAGCGAGGAGATCAAGCGCGGCATCTCCATCCGGCTCGGCTACGCGGACACGACGTTTTACCGATGCGAGAACTGCGAGGGGGCCGATGCCTATACCTCCCACCCGAAATGCCCGAACTGTGGAGACAAGGCTGTTCCATTCCGGACGGTCTCGTTCGTCGATGCGCCCGGCCACGAGACGCTGATGGCGACGATGCTCTCGGGCTCCGCGCTGATGGACGGCGCGATGCTCGTCATCGCTGCAAACGAGGTCTGCCCGCAGCCCCAGACCAAGGAGCACCTGATGGCGCTCGAGCTGATCGGTATCAAGAGGATCGTCATCGTCCAGAACAAGATCGATGTGGTCACGCAGACCGAGGCACTGGAGCACTACAAACAGATCAAACGGTTCATCAAGGGCACCATCGCCGAGAACGCGCCCATCATCCCGGTCTCAGCACAGAAGGGAGTCAACATCGGCGTCCTGATCCAGACCCTTGACGAGGTCATCCCGGAGCCTGAACGCGATCCGGAGGTCGATCCGCTGCTGCTCATCGCGCGGTCGTTCGATGTCAACAAACCCGGTTGCAACTGGCGGGACGTGAAAGGCGGGGTCATCGGCGGTTCGCTCACCCGAGGTGTCCTCCGCGAAGGGGACGATATTGAGATCCGCCCCGGCCGGCAGGTCCAGATCGAGAACCGGACAAAGTGGGAGCCGATCGAGACGAAGATCACCTCCATCAACGCAGGCAAGATCGGCGTGACCGAGGCGGCGCCCGGGGGCCTCCTCGGTGTCGCGACGAAACTCGATCCGGCCCTGACGAAGAGCGACGCCCTCGCCGGGCAGGTTGCCGGACTTGCGGGGAAACTCCCGCCGGTCTGGGAACGGCTGAAGTTCGACGTCACGCTGATGGATCGGGTGGTCGGCGCGGACAGCGAGCAGATCATCGAGCCCCTGAAGCACAAGGAGCCGCTGATGCTCTCGGTCGGCACCGCCGTGACGGTCGGCGTGATCGTGAATACAAAGAAGAACCAGGTGGAGGTTCAGCTGAAGCGGGCGGTCTGCGCGGAGATCGGCGCACGGATCGCCATCAGCAGGCAGGTCGGCGGAAGATGGCGGCTGATCGGCATGGGTGTTCTGGTCGAGTGAGGGTGCTCCTCGACACGAACGCCCTGCTGATGCCGGCCCAGTTCGGGATCGACCTGTATGACGGGCTCATGGCACTCTTCGGGGACTTCGAACCGGTAACGCTCGAAGAGGTGATCGGTGAGCTCTCGGGGCTCGCCCGGGGCCGCGGCCGCGATGCGGCTGCCGCCCGCGTGGGCCTTGCGATCGCCCGGCGCTCGACGATCGTCCCGAGCGGGAGTGCCGCGGAGCGTGTGGACGACCGGGTGATCGAGTATGCCCGACGGGAAGGATGCACCGTGGTGACGAATGATCGTCAGCTCCGGAACGCTCTCCTCTGCGAGGGGATCGACGTTGTTTCGATGCGGAGAGGGAGAACGCTGGAACTGATGAGGGGGTAGTTTAAAATGTATTATAAAATGACGCTGGAGGACAAGGTGCGCGTTCCGCCGCACCGCCTCGGGGAAGACCTGGAGAAGGTCATCCTCAACGTACTGCAGGAGCAGCTGGAAGGCAGCATCGCAAAGGAGATCGGCATCTTCATTGCGGTGACGAATATTCTCAACGTCGGCGAGGGGGAGCTGATCCCCGGAGACGGCGCCGTCTACTACGACGTCAGGTTCGAGGCGGCGGTGATCCGCCTGGCACTCCAGGAGGTGATCGAGGGGCAGGTGGTCGAGACGACGAGTTTCGGCGCCTTCGTCAGCCTGGGGCCGATCGACGCCATGCTCCACGTGAGCCAGATATCGGACGAATACATCAGCTACGACGAGAAGAACGGCAGGCTGATCTGCCAGGACTCGAAGCGATCGATCTCCGTCGGCGACGGTGTCCGGGCCAGGATCGTTGCGCTCTCACTGAACGAGCGCGAGCCCAGAGAGAGTAAGATCGGCCTCACCATGCGCCAGTCGGGCCTTGGGACCACGACCTGGCTGGAAGAGGAACTCGAAGAGGAGAAGAAGGGGGCGGCATAGGATGGTCGTTCGTAAGAAGGTGGTCAGGGTCTGCCGCGAGTGCCACCGGGTCGTCGAGGGGGAGAACTGCACCATCTGCAGCACGTCGAGCCTGAGCGAGGACTGGGCGGGCTACGTCGTGATCATCGATCCGGAGCGCTCGGAGATCGCGAAGAAGATGAACGTCACCATGGCCGGCAGGTACGCACTGAAGGTCCGCTGATGCTCCGGCTCCCCGAAGCGTGCCGGGGTCTCTTCAAGAGGCCGTTCGGAACCCTTTACGGGAGCATCGGCGAACTCCTCCCACGACTCGAAGGCCGACCGGTCTACGCCGTCGGCGATGTGGTGACCCATAACCTCCTGGCCGCAGGGGTCGCCCCGGATATCGCCATCATCGACGGCTACACGATGCGCACGCCCTGCAACCGTTCGCCTCTCCTCCGGGTGAGATGGCTGACGGTGAAGAATCCTCCCGGCACGATCACCGCCGAACTCGAGGACGCGATCGAGGAGGTCGTCAGGGATCCGCCCGGGGTGATCTTCGTCGAGGGCGAGGAGGATCTCGCGGTCATCCCGCTCGTCCTCGCCGCGCCGGATGGGGCCGCCGTCCTTTACGGGCAGCCGGAGGAGGGAGTCGTCCTCCGGCTCGTGGACGCGGCGGCGAAGCAGGCGGCCGCGTCCATGCTTGAAGTTTTTGTGCGCGAGTGAGGGGTGCGCCGGTGTCGCCGTCCCTCTACGTCGCCTCGCGTGACGTAAATCGCCTGCAGGTTCGCGCCTTTGCCGATCGCATCGACAGTTGCACCGCCTTACGCGAGATACGGTCGCCTTGAAGGCAGAGAACGGGAGCACCGGAACGAGCCTGACCTCCCACGGCATCCCAGAGTATAAATAAATCCGTCAACAATATTTTAGGGATATCGATGGACTTCGAAATTACCCGTGATGTGAGGAACGAGTTGTTGAAGAGGAGAGAACTCAAGTTCACTCTCACCTTCGACGGACCGACGCCTTCGCGAAAGAGCATCCAGGAGAAGCTCGCCGCACTGCAGAACAAGGATGAGAATCTCGTCGTGCTCGACCTGGAGAGAACCCGGTTCGGAAAGATGGAACTCTTCGGCCGTGCCCGGATCTATGACGACGAGGAGACCAAGAAGTCGACCGAGCGGGAGTACCTGCTCAAGCGCGGCGAGCCGAAGGCGGAGAGCGAGGCATAAGCATGGCAGCCAAGAAGCAGGCTTCGGTCAAGGGCAAGAGATACGAGTGCTACGAAGTCAAGGGTGATACGGCGGTCCTGCAGAAGCGGCACTGCCCCCGGTGCGGCCCCGGCGTGTTGATGGCCGCGCACAAGGATCGGGCGGCCTGCGGCAAGTGCGGCTACACCGAGTTCCAGAAGTAGGTCCTCACCTGGATACACAATACGGACGCGGCATCAGCCGCGGCCGGCCTTTTTCCCGTAACGGAACAATACCTGTTTTATGACGCACGACGATGGCCTGGTGCTGGGGCTTGAAGGAACCGCGTGGAACCTCAGTGCCGCTCTCTTCGGCGACGACCTGGTCTCCCTTCATTCGTCGCCCTACGTCCCGCCGAAGGGCGGGATTCACCCCCGGGAGGCCGCGCAGCACCACGCTTCGGCGATGAAGGAGGTCGTCTCCCGGGTGCTCGCGGATCCGGAGCGGATCCGGGCGATCGCCTTCTCCCAGGGCCCCGGCCTCGGGCCGTCGCTCCGGACGGTGGCGACTGCCGCACGCGCCCTCTCGATCGCCCTCGGCGTCCCGCTCGTCGGCGTCAACCACTGCGTGGCGCACGTCGAGATCGGGAGGTGGGCGACGGGATTTGCCGACCCGATCGTCCTGTATGCGAGCGGCGCGAACACGCAGGTGCTCGGTTACCTGAACGGCCGCTACCGGATATTCGGGGAGACGCTGGATATCGGGCTCGGGAACGCACTCGACAAGTTCGCGCGGAGCCACGACCTCCCGCACCCGGGCGGGCCTGCCATCGAGAGGCTTGCGCGGGAGGGGGACTACATCGAACTCCCCTACACGGTGAAGGGGATGGACCTCGCCTTCTCCGGGCTCGTCAGCGCCGCCCAGGAGAGCTGCGCACCGCTTGAGGACGTCTGCTTCGGCCTGCAGGAGACGGCGTTCGCGATGTGCGTCGAGGTGACGGAACGCGCGCTCGCTCACGCGGGCAAGGACGAGGTGCTGCTGGTCGGCGGGGTCGGCGCGAACGGGCGGCTGCAGGAGATGCTCCGGGTGATGTGCGAGGAGCGGGGAGCGGCGTTCGCTGTCCCCGAACGGACCTATCTCGGCGACAACGGCGCGATGATCGCCTATACAGGGAAGATCATGCTGGAGCACGGTGTGACGCTCCCTCTCGACGAGTCGCAGATCCGTCCCGGCTACCGGGCGGACGAGGTGGAGGTCGTGTGGCGGACGGAGCCGGGCGAGATCTTCGCCGCAGCGCCGCACGAGGGGGGCGTCGTCCGCGGCGCGGAGGCGGTCGTGGAGATCGGTGAGGAGGATGTCGTCAAGCGCCGGACGAGCAAGCGCTACCGCTACCCAGGCCTCGACCGGCGGCTGATCGCGGAGCGGACCCGGGCGGAGGCGCGCCTGATCGCGGCGGCGCGACGGGCGGGCGTCCCGACCCCGGTGATCCGCGACATCACCGCGGACACGATCGTGATGGAGCGGGTCAAGGGCGAGGTGCTGAAGTACGTCGCCGCACCGGAGACGATCCGGCTCGCGGGCGAGGCGGTCGGGAGACTGCACGGGACGGGGATCGTCCACGGCGACCTGACGACGAGCAACATGATCGTCCGCGGCGGCCAGTGCGTCTTGATCGACTTCGGGCTGGCGTCGACGTCGCCCGAGGTCGAGAGCCGCGGGGTCGATCTCCACATCTTCTTCCAGACGCTCGAGAGCACGACGGAGAACTTCGGGGAGTTGAAGGAGGCGTTCGTGGAGGGCTACGTGGACGCGTTCCCGGGGGCGGACGAGATTCTCGCCCGGGAGCACGAGGTCGAACTGCGGGGGCGGTACCTGTGAGGGTCGCGGTGGTGACGAGCAACCCGAACAAGGCGCGGGAGGTGGCGGCCTACTTTGCGGGGGTGCTCACGGTCGAGCACGTCACGTTGGAGTGCCCGGAATTCCGTCACGCCGACGTGGGGGAGATCGCCCGCGGGAAGGCGGAGTTCGCCTACAAAACGCTCTCCCGGCCGCTGATCGTCGACGACACCGGCCTCTTCATCGACGCGCTCGGGGGGTTCCCGGGGCCGTATGCCGCCTACGTCCACGACACCATCGGCAACGCCGGTGTCCTGAAACTCATGGAGGGCGTGGAGGACCGGAACGCCCGGTTCGAGACGGCGATCGCGTTCGCGCGCGAGGACGGCATCCGGGTCTTCCGGGGAGTTCTCCCGGGGACGATCGTCGCCCCCCGGGGGGAGGAAGGGTTCGGCTACGACCCGATCTTCGAGCACGGCGGGCGGACGCTCGCCGAGATCCCGCTATCCGAGAAGAGCCGGATCTCTCACCGGGCACGGGCGCTCGAAGCGTTCCGCGCCTGGGTGGAGCGGGGGGCCGGAGGCGACAGAACTGTTAATACGAGCAAGAACGAATAGTACCAAACTGACAAGTGGTGTTTTTATATGGCGAGATTTCCCGAAGCTGAAGCACGGCTGCTCAACGTAAAGATCTGTATGAAATGCAACGCCCGGAACGCAATCCGCGCGACCAGCTGCCGCAAGTGTGGCTCGGACGAACTCCGGCCCAAATCCAAGGAACGGAAGGCGTAACGCCGTTCGTCCGGCCCCCCGGCACACCCTTTTTACCAGTGAGCGCCCGGTTCCTCAGGCGCTGTAATAGGTGACTTTTCTGCCCTCTTCGCTGTATTCGCCCCTGTAAGTCTCGATGTTACGCTTGTAGCCGATCCGCTCCGTAAACCCGAGTTCGCGGAGCCGTTCGCGGACGCGCATAACATCTGCTTCGTCCGCCCAGTCCCGGGTGTAGACGTAGATGACCGACCGCTCATCGCGCGAGTCCGGGTTCGGCTTCGCCGTGCTGACCTTTGCGGATATCCCGAGCGTTCCCTTCGCCGTCTCGTCCCGGACCTTCCGCCACGCCTCGTCCACCTCGGCGGGAGGGGCGAATATGAGCCATTTCCCCACCTGATCGTCGTCGAGACCTCTCTCTGAAGGCCCGGGGGCGTCCTGGACGATCCAGTACATCCGGGTCGTCTTCGAGGGGAGAACGCCTTCACCATCCCTGAGGGGTGCATAGATCGCATCAGTCCCGCCGAACCGCCGGAGGAGCGCATCGGCAAGGTCCGGGTAGTCGTCCCGGAATCTCCCGAAGATCTCGCGGACGTCGGCCTCGAAATCGGTTCCCTGTTCGACGAGCTCAAACAGGTACGGGCCGCGGAGACGGAGTTCGCGGTTGAGGTAGATCTCAAAGAGCCCGTACGCGACCTCGGCCAGGGACCCCGGATCGATCTCTTCCATACCTAATGGTAACCGCCGGGCCAGTGAAAAGAGTTTTGAAGTGTTACCGGGAAAGCCTTTCTGCAACCAGCTCAGCGGCCCGCTCCCCGGAGAGCAGCATCCCGCCGAAGATCGGCCCCATGCGGCACTCCCCGGCGACGGCGTTTGCTGCCATACCGGTGACGAAGAGGCCGGGGAAGACCTCTTTCGTGTGGTCGAGGATCCGGGTCTCGGCACGCTCGGCCCACATGAAACTCTCGCCCTTCACCCGGGGGTTGCCGCCTTTTTTCTCGACCATCCGGGCGACCACGGCGTCGTGGCCGGTGGCATCTACGGTGCAGGTGCAGGCCATGGTGAGCGGGTCGACGTGCAGCCCGGCCATATCGACGGGCGTCCAGTTGACGACGAGGCCGCCGACCCTGCCGTCGCCCCGGATCATGACGTCTTCGACGGAGGTGAGGTTGAAGAACTCGACGCCGGCGTCGCAGGCGGCTGCGGTGAGCTTCGCGACCGCTTCGACCGATTTTGCGACGTAGTAGCCCTCTTCGAACTCTTTGTAGGCGATACCGAACCGGTCGAGGAGCCGCCGGGCCTCTTCCTGGACGACGATCCGGGGAAACATCATTCCCCCGCCCCACATGCCGCCGCCGATGCTAAGTTTCTTCTCGATGAGTGCGCATTTGACGCCCCGCTCCCCGAGGAGCGCGGCGCAGGCGAGCCCCGACGGCCCTCCGCCGATGACGGCGGCGTCCATCTCGAGGTAGTCGATGATCGCCCGGTGCTGCTCCTCGAGGATCGCCCTGCTGATGGTCACTTCGTTCAGCGTCATCCGATTCTTACTTATGGCACCGGAGAGAGATAAGGGCACTGGCGCGTGTGGGAAACACACCGGATCGCGGTTCAAACGGAAGCAACCGGAGAGAGTGGCAGAGACCTTAAGAGCAATCCGGTCAGATATATACCGTCATGAAGTGGACGCGCGACTTCGGTCTCACTATGAGGATGTTTCTCACGTCGTTCCTGCTCCTCATAGTCTACCTGATCTTCCTGGGCGTCCTTTCCGCCCTGGGATTCCCCTTTGAGTTCCTCCTGCTGGTGGCCGCCGGGATGGCGTTCCTCCAGTTCTTCTTCTCCGATAAGCTGGTGCTCTGGAGCACCAGCACCCGGATTGTCGAGGAGGACGAATACCCGGAGTTGCACCGGATGGTCGAGAGCCTCGCCGCGAAAGCCGATCTCCCCAAGCCGAAGGTCGGGATCATGGCTTCCCCGGTGCCGAATGCGTTCGCGACCGGCCGGAGCCCGAAGAACGCCGTGGTGGCGGTCACCGACTCGATCATGCGGACGCTCAACCGCGAGGAGCTCGAAGCGGTGCTCGCCCACGAGATATCGCACGTGAAGAACCGGGACATGCTGACGCTGACGATGGCGAGTTTCCTCTCGATGCTCGCCTTCCTGATCATGCGCAACTGGTTCTTCATGGGGCTCTTCGGCGGCGGCGGCAACCGCGACAACAACATGGGCGCGCTGATCCTGGTCTACGTCGTCTCGATCCTCGTCTGGATCGTGAGCACGCTCCTCACCCGGGCGCTCTCCCGCTACCGGGAGTTCGCCGCGGACCGGGGCAGCGCCGCCCTGACGGAGAACCCCCGGGCGCTGATATCGGCGCTCCAGAAGATCAGCGGGCGGATGGACTATGTCCCCGCCGAGAAGAAACAGGAAGTGGAGGGCGCAAACGCGTTCTTCATCATCCCGGCCATCTCCGGAAGATCCCTGATGGATCTCTTCTCCACGCACCCGTCGCTGGAGAAGCGGGTGGCGGCCCTCGAGGAGCTGGAAGCGCAGCGGCGCGGGTACTAACCTGCTCCGGCCCCTCCTCCCACCCAATATTTAATATTCAGCACGGTCAATCTATGTAGGCATACCGTGCATTGCATCGATGGTCTAGTGGTATGACTTTGGCCTTCCAAGCCAATAGCCCGGGTTCAATTCCCGGTCGATGCATGGGGCTCGTGGTCTAGCTGGTTATGACGTCGCCTTCACACGGCGGAGGTCTCGAGTTCGAATCTCGACGAGCCCACTCGTTTTTATTTTCGTTGCAGTTTTTGGGAAATCTCTGCCGATAAATGAAGACTGATTTTGAGATTTATCTATTCTCATCAGGCGGGCCCCCCTACATTCCCCGCATTTTATAAACACTTCCGATCCAAACTACTTCGAACCGACAATGTAACCCCGGAGAGGGACTCATTTCAGAGGACCTGACACGGATTCCCAGGGAAGTGGAAAACCATATGGAAGACGCAAAAATCCATGTAGAGTCCGAATACGGAAAACTTCAGGAAGTTATCGTCGGATTATCTACCGGAATGACACCGGACCTTAAGGCACCATGGTTTGAAAATGCTCTCCGGATTCTGCCAGAGGATGAAGCTGCCTATGCCCGGGAAACAGCCGGAATGAACTTTGCAGATATGATACATCCGGATACCGGGAAAAGCGAATCCGAAATGCTTGAAGAAGAAACTCAGGCTTTTATCACTGTTCTGAAAAAACTCGGAGTAAAGGTTCTTCGCCCAAAAGAGATAACTCCGGAATTCATTCGGGAGAACTATGGCGAACAAATCCTGATAAACGGATACTCTCAGGATTTTCCCCGTGACAATCTGGTGATCATCGGAAATACCATTATTGAATGCAATCTTAGAACTCCTATCAGAAAAACAGACATCTCGGGTTTCAGTGAAATTTTACGGGAAAAATGCGTTGACGGTGTCAGGTGGGTTGCCATGCCGCATACAGAACCACTGGCAATTCCCGGTGACGAAACACCGTTGCTGGAAGGCGGCGATGTTATTGTTCTTGGCACCACGATCCTGGTGGGAAACTCGATGAATCCCGCTGTGGGTTCAAATGAAGCCGGATATCGCTGGCTGAAAAATTTCCTGGGTGATGCCTTCAATGTAATTCGTGTGCCATTGGTGCCTGAGATTCTCCATCTTGACTGTGTGCTTTCGGTTCCCAGAAGTGGTCTCGCAATTCTCTGTCCTGAAGCGTTTGCAGAAGGCATCCCGAAAGCCCTTGAAGACTTTGACACAATAACGGTTTCTCTGGAAGATGCCTCAAGGCTGGCCGTTAATGGTTTGCCCGTTGACGAAAGTCATTACATCATGTCCTGGAACGATCACAACGACAATACGTTTATCAGGGAAGAATTGGAAAAACGTGGAATTTCTGTTTATCCGGTATATTTCGGGGTTCATAACGGACAGGGCGGAAGTCTGCGGTGTGCAACTCAGGCTCTGATCCGCAGGTGCGAACAATAATCGGTGCTGAGGGAAGTCTTCGTATGGCAAATAACAGGATCCCTCCGGTCCGTGGGTTGAGCAGAGGTAGATACAGGAGATGGGAAGGGCTTGCTATGATCACTACGGAATGAGGCGCGGTATGCGTCATGGAATTCCTCAAAGGGGCAGGTGTTGCTCCATTGCGGCCTTCAATTCTTAATGAGAATTAAATCGGTATTAAGACTAATCCAAATAGCAAACACAAATAGGAGTTATGGAAAAGAAATGCTTTCAAATTCAGGGGACTCCAGCAATTCTCTGGGGTTCCCGCTCAAATAAAGTATATCTCTACATACACGGACAGGACGGGCGTAAAGAAGAAGCGGAAGCGTTTGCTCATATCGCCTGTCATTATGCGTGGCAAGTTTTGAGTATCGACCTGCCCGAACATGGAGAACGCAAAAGAGATACAAATTCATTTGACCCGTGGCATGTCGTGCCGGAACTATTGTCTGTTATGGAATATATCAAAGGCCAGTGGACACACATTTCTCTGTTCGCTAACAGCATCGGTGCATGGTTCAGCATGTTGAGTTTTGAAAACGAACCGCTGGAAAAAAGCCTTTTTGTTTCTCCGATTCTCGATATGAACCAACTTATCTCCAATATGATGCTTTGGGCCAATGTATCGGAAACAGAGCTTGAGCGTGAACGTAGTATCCCCACTTCCTCTGGACAAACTCTTTCGTGGGAATATCTCCTCTATGCTCGAGATCACCCCATTACAAAATGGAAGGTTCCAACAGCAATATTGTATGGCGAGCATGACGGACTTACAGATCGCAATGTTGTAGAAAAATTTGTGCAACGTTTTAATTGCAATCTAACTATTATGAAAAGCGGGGAACACTGGTTTCACACCCCGGAACAATTAGAGGTCTTAAATAGTTGGATCAAAACATCCCTTCGATAATAAACTATCAAAACCCCTCCCCCTTCCTCAGTTTACTAGAGACCCCGCCCCCCGCTCCTGGGACAGGGGTCAGATGATCTGCTGGTTGTGGAGATCGCTTACGTAATCCCCAGGGCTTCTATCGTAACCTCAGTGACCCGGGTCGCCGAGTCCATCTCACTCGATGACATGTTCAGAAGGTTCTTGAGGAAGGCAAAGGCAAACCCGCATGATGGATCAGCAAAGCCTATCGTACCCACACCTTCATACCCCATGGCATGCGGAAGCCCTTTCGTCGGACCAGACCCGCCACCCAGGGTGTAGCCAAGACCATGGGCTGTCCACCAGCGGAAGTCAATCATGTCAGGTTCTTCGGGTTGCGGTGTACCTGCGATGGCGATGCGTTCCGGGTTGAGTAGCCGCACCCCGTCCAGCACCCCACTTCCGGCCAGCATAGCGTAGTGACGTGCAAGGGAGCGGGCGTTTACGATCGCCCCTGCTCCCGGGATAATCGCACGCCTCACCTTCGGACGATTGAATGTCGCCGCAGAATCCCGCAAAGGGTGGTTCGGGGGCATGCCCATCCGGGAGAGTAATTCGGGCAGACCGGGTGCATTCTTCAAAGTCGCTATCTGGCGCTCTGCTTCTGATGGGGCACCGAAGTACAGGTCGGTGATACCCAGGGACTGGCAGACCTCTTCCTGGAGGAATTGTTTAATGGATCTTCCATCAACCCGTCGTATTACCTCACCCAGTATCCATCCGTAGGTCAAGGGATGGTAGCGAATCCTGGTGCCCGGTTCCCAGAGTGGCTCCAAACCTGCGACCGCCTGACAGGCAGCATCCCAATCGCACATCATATCTATGTCGAACCCTGGTGGATCCTGTGGGATGCCGACCCGATGGGTCAGAGCGTGGCGAATAGTCGCCCTGGATTTGCCCCTTGCAGCAAATTCCGGCCAGTAGTTCGCGATCGGCGCATCATAGTCTACGAAACCCCTATCGGCAAGGATATGTATACAAGTAGCAGTAATACCCTTCGAGAGTGAGAAGGCAGTAAAGAGTGTGCCACCATCTACCGGACTCTGGCTCACCTCATCTGCAAGGCCTGCCCATGCATCAATAACCAATTTCCCATCCAGGTAGGCGGCTACCTGAACACCAATCTCTCCGCCATCTTGCACAAGGCATTTCAAGACGTTTCGGACTCTGGTATTTGGGTCGGTCATGAGAGCGTGTCCTCTTTGCAGAGTTTATCCAGCCGATGTGGATGTTCGCGTGCACTGGGTTGCTATTCCCAGTTTTGCTGCTCCTTATGAATATGCCCTGGAATATGTGAAGAAATATCAATGGGACGGTTCTGTTGTAAGGCTTGATCCGTGAGAAATTTCAGTGCAGGGGATCCGGGGGTTTTTCGATAGTGTATTCCATACATATGGTGGTCCCCTGCATGTCTCCTGATCTGATTGAATTAATAACCTTCGATGGAGAGATAAGTCTGGTCTACCTGATAGGCAACATGGCCCCACACCCTGTCTGCATTGTATTGGATGCCGATGTCGAGTGAGTGGTGTGCACCCTTACCCCGCCGGAAATGCACAAATTTACACCGCCATTCACAATTAGCTCGGCCTCGTTAATTATTTCAAGAGTTGGTCGTGTTACTGCAGAAGGTGAGTTTTAACGAGGTGTTGTTATATTAATTTCCCGGCATCTACCAATACCGGGATGATCAATGCTGAATAATATTACGCGAAAAAATTACCTGATGGGGCATTATATAATGAACCTGTCATGGACCCGGTCTTAACCTTCTAGCTTCCTTTTAATTTTCCCTATACCTTCTTGAACATCCCCTTCAACCTGCTCAATTTTACCTTCGAGCTGTTCGGTTTTGTTGCCCGTCAATTTGCCTACTTCTTCACGAATCTGTCCTTTGATCTGTTTTCCTTTTCCCTCTATCTCGTCCTTGTTCATGGTCATCGGATACACGTTGGGGTTAATAATAATTGTGGCGTCCCTGGGTCATGCAGGGAAATTATGAGCTCATCGCAAATGTCTCCCGATCATCACAGCACATGCGAGCTGGATCAATCCAGGAAATGAGTGTTGATAGCGTTCATATCGAGGAACGATCCTCTTGAACGCCTCTATCCAGCTGAAAAACCACTCAACAGCACTGTGTTTCTTGTAGAGGTCTGGATCAAACCAAAATGGCCTCCCGCTCCGGGGATGCTTCTTATTTCTGGGATTAACCGGGATATTACTTCTTACTCCTCGTTTCCGGTTGTACTGGCGGATTTCCCGGAAATCGTAGGCTGGATCTGGGAGATGATCAAGGGGTGCTCTAAGGCACCTGGAGTCTCGAACGCTTCCATCTTTGGCTCATAGAACTGTGAATCGTGGACATTAACTGGAAAAACAGTAGACGCAAGCGGGAGGCCGTTCCGATAGACCGGAGCGCTGAGTTTATCCTTTTCACCTTCTAATTGCCATCAGAACTCGTGGATTCCCTTTTTCTGTCGGCATATCCCTGGTATCGGTGGAACTGTGCGGGAGATCGACACGGAAACTGCCCTGCAGTTTCCTGTCAGGAAAATCCCTGATTACCCGTGTTTTCCGGATCGCATACCCTGACAGGAGAAGGTCGAGGAAGAACGCCTGGTGCACTCCCTTCTCGCAGAGTTCGAGGTGATACCGGTGTACCGTTGATTTCGTGCTGTACTTTTCCGGTACGTCGTGCCCGGTGCATCCGGTGGCCAGAACATACTCATTATAAAATTTCTCTAGCCACGATGGCAAAGTGCCTCTATGGCCTTCCCTGTCCTTGGGGAACGACTGTGGTTGATCGATTAATATATTTATTATCAATGAATGTAAACAAGGCACTGCCGGAGACAGCCTACTCAGATTATGAATGGGACATCGTACTATGACAAAAGACCCTCCAGGTTCGAATAGACCATCTTCCATTGACGACGAAATAGCTGAAATATCTCAGAGAATTATGGTGGAGCTTGAAACCGCAAGTTCTAAGGATTTATCTGATGCCAGATATGCAAGAAAGATATTGCAATTATCAGATCTTGATTATACAAAAAACATATTTCACGAGATAGAGAGTGTTCCGTCTGGACCTGAACGCGTTATCGAAAAAAGAGCGGTAATAAAGGCATTGTTGCTTTCTACATGGTTGCAGAGGCTCTACTTTATTATAAGGTCTGCTCTTATGTCGGTTCTGGCAATGATCGTTACATTCTTTTATGTGTCGTTCTTTGGTGAAATTGGCGTTGTTCTGGCAGTTTTCATGGGCGTGCTTATTTTTATTGTTGGGTTGATTGTAACAAGATTATTTGATGTACAAACAGTCAAAGTAACGAAATATCTCGTCAGACGTCTGGCCGATCATAAAAAGATCAGGGATTTTATCATGAATCACCTCTAGAAGAAATATCGGAGCGAGTATCTGATTACATTTTTGATAGATAAATTATTTGCTTACCCTGATACGCGTGCCAAGTTATACAATCCTGGAAGCACAGTCGAACATGATTTTGCGGCCCGGCGGCGTTGACCGGCTGTTGGATGCCTCCGATCCACCGCCATGCTCGGTGCCGATAACGCCAGGCGGGTTGACCGGCTGCCCCGTTGTCTCGAAGGATGGGCCTGCGTCGACGTATCGCTTCTATACGTTTGAGCCCGGCTGGATCGGTGAACCGCACCCGGCTCCAACCCAGCAGTTCCTGGCCCTCCTGTCGGGTGCGGTGGAGATGGAGACGACGGATGGGACGGTCCGGGGGTTTTCACCCGGGGACCTCGTCCTGCTGGAAGATACCTCGGGCAGGGGTCATGTGACGAGGAACGTCGGTGACGGCTACGCCATGTTCCTTGTGATCCCCGTCCCTGCGGAATGATATTTTCCGAGGATACCGTCTCCTCACCACCCCTATCTTCAAATTACGGCGGCTGAGGGTGAGCAGATCGCTTCGATGTGGAGGCAATAGCCTTTATACAGCAAAGATCTCGTGTTCGAATCACGACGAGCCTATCATTAACCGCTCCTTGTTCGTTAAAACCAGATATTCATGACTTATTTCTGTTCTGGCGTTTGAATGAGACTCCCCCACCCCCAGCTGGCCCGACACCATCCGGACTCCTCACAACGCCTCGATCACGTTCCCGACCACCGACTCGAGATCCTCGCCCGAGCACGCGACGGTGAGATCGGCATACTTCTCGTAGAGCGGGACGCGCTCGTCGTACATCTCGCGGAGACTCTGGCCCGGGAGGAGGACTATCCCCCGGGTCGTGATGTTCCTGAGCCTCTTTGTCATCTCGTCGTACGGGATCTCCAGGTATACGACCAGCCCTTCTGACTTCAGGTGCGCCATCGCAGCTTCGCTGCAGATCACGCTGCCGCCCGTCGCGATCACCGCGCGGCTGGGGTGGAGGGAGAGGATCGTCTCCTCCTCGATCCGCTTGAACGCATCGGGCCCGTCCTCGTCGAGGATCTGCTGGAGCATCCTCCCGGTCCGCTCCTGTATCAGGATGTCCGTATCGATGAACTGCATGCCGAGGGACTTCGCAAGGACGACGCCCACGGTGCTCTTCCCCGCACCGGGCATGCCGATGAGGATGATGTTTTCGTGGTGATGCATACCGCTCTCCCGGGACCCGATGGAGAGAAGGGCCCTTTGCTGATACCCAGGTGGGATTCCGGCGGGGATGAAGGTTTTGCCCGGGAAACAGTGCTCCTACCCGGGTCATGCCCGTATTGCGGAACAGGCAGCAGGGCGGTTCGAGCAGAGTCTCATGGTGCTCTGACACCCCTCATACTCACGAAGACGACGATAGCCCCGATAACGAGGACGATCAGCCCGGCTCCCGCCCATAACGGAGACGGGCCGACAATCTCCTCACAGTTTGCGATATAGAGAATGGGACGCATCCGAAGGATTCCCGTACCCTGCAGGAACCATAAGAGGCCAAGGAATCCGATAAATGCACCGATGAGTGCGCCGACAATCTGTCTTGCTTTCATGCTCGATCGGAGCCATTGTCGGCGCCGGAAAAGATAATCCCTCCGTCTGAAGGATCACGATATCGGCCGGCCCCGGGCGGGCATGCAGAGAGGGATCAGCGAATCGCCGGTCTCCCCCCCGTGGCGCCCGGCCGGAACGTCGATCGCCCCCGCAAGCGTTGCCGCGGAGGTCATCCTCATCTCGACCCCCGCCGTCTTCTGCACCGCTTCCAGCATACCCCATAATGCATTCCCTGGCGTGGTGCCTCTATATCTGACCATCATAGCCCCCCACCACCTACCCGGCCGTTGCTCTTTGCGTCACCAGTCGAGGATATCGGGCTCTCCCTCGAGATAGTCCTGCAGGTTCTCGACGATATCCTGCCGTGTCGTAGCGGCGTCGAGCATCCGCATGACGCCCATCTGCGGCGATGCATAGATCCCTTTCCAGAAGTATTCGTCGTAGCCGTCCCGGTTGCGATACGCGAGGATCGGTCTCTCCGGCGAGAAGAGTGCACGCCTGGCGCCCGTATTCCCGCGTGCATCGAGGAATATCCAGCGGCCGCTCACATAGACCGCGTTGTAGCAGTGGACGCAGTAGCCGAGCGAGTCGTCGTCCGCAAGGGTGATGTGCTGGTAGCAGAACCCGGCGGGGATCCTGATCCCGCGGAGCAGGGCCGCGAGCAGGTTTGCCTTGGAGTGGCAGATCCCTGTCCCCCTGGCGAGTACGTCGGAGGCTCTCGACGTTATGACGTCTGAACCGAGATCGAAACAGTGCGGAATCTCGTCACGGACGAACTCGTACGCGATTCTCACCCTTTCAAGAGGGCTATCGGCTCCCGGGAACAGCTCTTCAGCCTTCGCCCGGATAATCGGGGACGAGTAATCGACGTAGGGATGTTCTTCCAGAAAAATACTCAGATCTGTCATACGTGAAAGAGCAACAGGATTCTCAGATGCTCAATACTGCATTGGTTTTGGGTCTATTTAAGCCCCCTCCCGGTCGCGATTCTGCGGAGCTCCACCGAAGAATGTAGCCCCTGACCCTTTACGGGGGAAGAAAGTCTATGTACGAGAGTTACCTTCACGCTTCCATGGAAGAACGGTCTATAAAGGTTCTGGTCATCATGGGCAGCGCCCGGAAGGGAAACACCTACCGTGCGGCGGAGCGGATCCGTGAGATCCTCGAGGAGAGCGCACCGGTTGACTGGGAGTACGTCATGCTCAAGGACGTCGGTCTGGAGCAGTGCCGCGGGTGCTACACCTGCTTTGACCGCGGGGAGGAGCACTGCCCCATCAAAGACGATTCAGCCCTCCTCGAAGAGAAGATGCACGACGCGGACGGGGTGATCTTCGCCACCCCGGTATACGGGTTCCAGGTCTCGGGGCTGATGAAGGTCTTCATCGACCGCCACTCCTACATCTTCCACCGCCCACGGTTCTTCCGGCAGAAAGCGCTCCTCCTCACGACCGTCGGGGTGATGGGAGGCAAGGACGTGCTGGACTACCTCAACACGGTGGCCCGCGTCTGGGGCTTCGAGGTTGCCGGTCGGGCGGCGATCGTCTCCCACGCGAAGATGGGCCCGCTCCCCGCCTACCGGCTGCGGGAGAACGAAGAGAAACTGCAGGCGGCGGCAAAGGCCTTTCTCGCCGCGCTCCGGAGGGGAACTCGCGCCAGGCCCGGGCTCTTCGACGTGATGGCGTTCCATATGGGGAGGGCGCCCTGCGACGAGTTCGGCAAACTGGCTCCTGCGGATCACGCCTATTGGGAGAAGCAGGGGTGGCTCGAGAAGGGAAGGCGCTACTACGTGGACGTGCCGGTCAATCCGGTCTACCATGCCCTGGGCGTGGCGATGGAGTGGTATACGCGGCGGCGGGTGCGGAGGGATCTGCGGGAGGTGGGGTAAAGGGGCGGGCGAAGTCAGCAGGTGAAGAGAACGATGCGGAGGGGCCGGCCGCCGTGATCAGCCTCCCGAGTTATTTTACGATTTGATGTGGGTTTCTCACCTCCGGGCGGCCAAGAGCGCAGTGCGATATGCTTACAGAGCCGAGGGCTCCCCACGAGCAGGAAGCGTGGATTTACGTGAAGCCGATATCTTTTTCATCAGAGATATATTCCGTTTGATTCCACTTTACGACTTTAGGTAATGCGGATCAGATCGGTTCACTGTCAAATACGACTAAAAAATCTCAGATACTAATATAATTTCGTTTAAGCATTTTAGGAAAGCCTGAACAGATAAAGAAGGGTTATTAAAGACCTGATCCATAAACCTCCTCTGATGACAGATGAGGATATTACTTGATACCAATATCTTCATTTATCGTGAACAAGACCATGTCCTTTCGCACGACTTAGCCAATCTGCTCCGATTACTCAACAAATTGGGAGCAGAACTTGTAATCCATCCTCTTTCAGTCTCTGAACTACAAAAAGACTCCGATATCAGGCGCAGAGAAGTGAACCTCTCGAAGATCGAGGCATACTCCCATCTAGAGCGACCACCGGATTCTAGCAATGACACGTTGTTTCGTGAACTCGACAGACACGCAAAAAATTCACATGATGCCATCGATAATGCTCTCCTATATGCTGTATATAGAAATGCAGTTGAATTTTTCATCACAGAAGATAGAAGGCTTCACAAAAAGGCGCAATTAATAGGAATTGGTGAGCGTGTATTTCTCATCTCCGAAGCGGTTCACGATTTTAGCAGGTACCTACCCTCACAAGAGATCATTCCCACACCTCCTGCACTTGTAAGGGATAAGATGCACAATATTGATCTAAGCGATCCTATCTTCGATTCATTGAGAGAAGAATATCCCGGATTCAACGAATGGTTCATAAAGAAGGCCCAAGAAGGGAGAGAGTGCTACGTATACAGACGATCCGATGGAAGCCTTGGGGCTATTCTCATCTATAAACTTGAGGAGGACTATGTCCCATCGAGCCCCCCTCTTCCGAAAAAGAAAAGGTTGAAAATTGCAACGATGAAGGTTGGACATGTGGGGCATAAGATCGGTGAGCTGCTCTTGAGAGTCTCGATAGATATTGCACTAAAAAATGGCGTCACCGAGATCTATCTCACTCACTTCACTCAGCCTGAAGAGGATCGCCTCGTCTACCTCATTTCAGAATATGGTTTTTATAAAGCAGGCAGTCTCCAGCGTGAGAACGGAATGGAAGACGTTTACATGAAATGTCTCTGTGCCCAAGAGCATAACGTGTCCTCTCTTTTACCCGTCGAGATATCGCAGATGTACTACCCAAGTTTCTATGATGGAGATTTGGTAAAAAAATTCATTATTCCTATCCAACCAGAATACCATACTCTACTATTTACAGATTTCTCAAAAGGAAGGCAAACGAAACTCCACGAGCATTTTGGAGAGTTTATTATAGAGGGAAATACTATTCGAAAGGCTTACCTAACCCATAGCCGGATCAAAAAGATAGAACCTGGAGATATCGTCTTGTTCTACCGATCACATGACACGAAAGCAGTAACATCAGTTGGGATCGTTGAATCTATCTTTCCGGGCGTTTCAGATACCGATGAGGTTATTCGAATCATAGGAAAAAGAAGTGTTTACTCTCACGACGCGATCGAAAGATCTAATAAGCCGTTGACGATCATTCTATTTAGGCATCATTTCCATCTGCCACACTGTGTAACAATCAACGAACTAAGAAGTGCTAACATTCTTTCATGGGCACCACAATCAATCACCGAAATCGACAATGCAGAGTACAATTGGGTAAAGCAGCGAGGTGGAGTTAATGAGAGTTATACTGTCCATTAAGCCAAAGCACGTTCGGAAAATAATCAGCGGAACAAAGAGATACGAATTCCGCAAGGTGATATTTAGAGATCGGTCGGTTTGTGAGGTCTATATTTACTCAACATCTCCTGTGAAAAAGATTATTGGCATGTTTAAGGTTGGGGAAATCATTGATGATCATCCAGAGAGCCTATGGGAACAATTGCATGAGTACTCCGGACTAACCAAGAAAGACTTCGATGCATACTTCGCTGAAAAAGACAAGGGGTATGCAATAGAAATAACCAATTTCGAATTGTTTAAAGAGCCTATCGATCCCAAGAAACTTAACTCCAACTTTGTTGCGCCGCAATCGTTTCAATATATCGATGAATCTGTTTTTGAACATCAATTAAGTCCCAATAAAGGCTCTTTACGGAAAGGTATCCAAATAGAAGTATAAAGATCATCACTCCATAATAAACAAAATCCTCAAAACCCCTCGCCCTTCCACAGTTTAACAGAAACCCCGCCCCCGCGTTCCAGAACGACAATCCTGCCCATAATCTCCTCCCTCAGTCCCTCGGCAAGCCGCTCCGCCTGCCACTCCCGCTCCGCAGTAACATTGGCCACGGCGTTCGCCGGGTCCGCCGCCGCGACGGCCTTCAAAGCGTAATAAGCCCCCCCGTAGGCGTGCTGGGGGACATGCGCAGTCGCCACTGCCTGGCCCGCGGCACGGGCGGCATACCGAGCCGCGCTTCCCTCTTCCGCGCCGCGGGCGGCGGCATGAGCGGCGAGGGAGGCCCCACGGATCCCGGCCATTGTAAACACGCCTGTCCGGACCCACGTGCGACAGATTTCGATGGCGTTTCGCGGCCGGTCGTCCCCCGGGTATGCCTTCTCAAAGAGCGGGAGCACCCGCTCGGCGCAGTCCGCGGCCCAGGCCGCCATCGTTGTCTGGTCCTGCTTGCTGTATTTCTTCATGGATAATCAGTTATATTCGCGTGCCTTCCTCGATGATCCTGACGTAATCTACAAACATGTACTGCTTATATCGTTCTTTCCCGGTGATCTCCTCCACAATACCGATATCCTCGAATTTTCCCACGAGTTTGGTTGCGGCCTGGCGACTGATGCGTAACTCCTCCATTACCTGCCCAATCGTGATGATGGGGTGATCAAAGAGCGTATCGATCAGTTTAACCGCATTGGCGCCGCCGATATTGCTCTCCAGCAATTTTTCAATCAGCGTTTCCTTGAGTTGAATGATTCTCTTTGCTGTTTCGATGGAGTTATTGGAGACTTCAATGACGCCCTGAAGGAAGAACTCCAGCCACGCCTCCCAGTTCCCCTGGTACCGGATGCCGTTGAGGAGCGTATAGTACTTCTCCCGGTTTCTCTTCAGATAATAACTGAGATAGAGCAACGGCCTCGCCAGGACGTCCTTAGAGCAGAGATAAAATGTGATCATCAACCGGCCCATTCTTCCGTTCCCGTCCAGATAGGGGTGGATCGTTTCCAGTTGAGCGTGGATGAGAGCGGCCTTCACCAGCGTCGGCGTTCTATCGTGGCTCTGGATAAACCGTTCCAGGTCTATCATAAGCTCCGGAACCTGCTCCGGAGGCGGTGGAACAAACACTGCATCCTGAATGGTCCCTCCCGGTACACCGATCCAGTTCTGAACGTGCCGTAACCGGCCTGGAAGTTTATGCGATCCCCGCGTCCCCTGAATCAAAAAGCGGTGAATTTCATTCATCAAATCTAGAGAAAGGGGTGAGAATCCCAGTTTCTCTATGCCGTGATGGAGCGCTTTTATGTAGTTCAAGACCTCCTGGATCTCGTTGATGTCTTCTTTAGGCCGGATGTGTGCTTCGAATTCGAGAACACCCTGAAGGGATGCTTGCGTACCCTCGATCTGTGAACTTAACAGCGCCTCCTTCTTAATGTACATCGCCACGAAAAGGTCCGGGTTTGGAAGCACCTGGGTGACTCCGTCAAGGCGAGCCAGAGCACCGTCGGCTTTCGATAACAGATATAAAATCCCCTCATCGAAAACCAGATCCTGGGGCGGCAAAGGATGTGGAATAAACGCGTCATATCCACCTTCCTGGCGGACGAAGACCCCTGCTCTATTATCGGGATACCTCTCCATGCACTACACTTCAATCTAGAACAATATAAATTGCCTTACAAGTCAACACAAGTTGACATAGACGCGATTCAGAAATCTAAGTCAACCAGACGTAACTTACAGAGAGGTACAGGTGTATATGTCAATCCCGGTTGACGTAGCATCAACACCTCTCTTCTAAGTCAACCTGCGTTGACATAGCGTCGACACCCCACTTCTAAGTCAACTTGCGTTGACTTACACAGACCCGCCTCACCCATGAGCACCGCAACGGAGAACGGGTGGGATCTCCAACAGGGCGACCGATCCCCCGACCGGCACCACAGCCGCAAATGGGCGTGGGAGAGGGGTTGTACGACAAAATTACTCCCGTTTCCCTGAATCCCTTGAATATTTCCAGTTTTCCACTCTTCCTGTAATCGCGTCGAGAATTTCTCTTCGTACAGCGATATTTATGGTTATTCGCCGTCATCTCTAATAAAAATGAGATCACATTCTACCAAGAATGACCTTCCTTCGTCAAATCACTCAGGACGACATTGCTGTCATTAAAGGATGGCCCCCCTACCCTGCTGAATTCAGCGATCTCGATTACGCGCTCAGAGACAGGGGCTGGCTGGATGAATACTCGCAAAAACCCGACGCGGATATTCTTATCGCCGACGATGAAGGAACGATTGCCGGTTTTTCGATCATTGCACGCGAGCCCGGCGGCATTGCTGAGTTCCGGATCGCACTCCACCCGGAGAGATGCGGGCGAGGGTTAGGGAGAACCGTCACATATCTCTCACTTGTGCATGGATTTTCCGATACTACAACCGGCACCGTCCGGCTTATTGTAAGGAAGAATAATCCGCGTGCAAAAAGACTGTATGAAGAGATGCACTTCCGAAATACCGGCGAGTGCATGGAGGAGATCCAGGGAAAACCTGTGGAGTTCTATCGGATGGAGATCAACAGGATTGCATTTTACGGGGCTGATGCATGATGAAGGAAGCATTACTGGTCATCGATGTCCAGAACGAATATTTCTCCGGCAATCTGCCGATAACATACCCGAAGACGAGCTTAATCAGCATCCTTCAGGCGATGGATGCCGCATGTGCTGCAGATATCCCGGTCGTGGTGATCCGGCACACCAGCACCGCTCCGGATGCCCTGTCGTTCCGGTCGGGAACCCCGGCATGGGAGCTTCATCCCGAAGTGAAGAAGCGGCCGCATGATCTGCTCATCGAGAAGGCCCTGCCCGGGAGCTTCACCAATACCGACCTTGATGCCTGGCTTAGAGATCAGTCCGTCAATTCGGTGACCATTTCCGGCTACATGACCCAGATGTGCTGTGATTCGACCGCTCGGCAGGCATTCCATAACGGGTACGGCGTGAAGTTCCTTTCGGATGCCACCGGGACGCTCTCCGTTACCAACCGGGCCGGGACGATCTCCGATGCCGACCTTCACCGGGCAGTCCTCGTGACCCAGCAGATGAGATTCTCGCAGGTGATGACGACCGCAGAATGGATCCGGTCGCTGGAACTTGCGTATGGGTAGCGGTATTCCGCCAGATCGCGTCCGCGGGATTTCCATGGGCAACGCTCTTCTTCTCCTTCGAGTGGCCGTCTGTCGTGTATGCCCTCGACATCTTCGCGTGGGACGTCTTGCCCTCTCGATGCTCTTTGCCGCACCCGTATTCGGGACCGGCCGGCTGGAGAAGACTGTCCGGGTCCTCATGATCGCGAGCGGTGTCCTGAGTCTCGCGGGGCTCATCGGTGTGCCGCTTGCCGATATGGGTATCCGAAATATCGGCATCCAGGGCTACGCCAGGGTCGGCCTCGTGGTGTCTCCTGCCCCGGGGTCGTCTTCGGGCGCGCCCGGCAGGCACCGGAAGAGACCGGGTGACACCGGTGCGAGATCGGGGAGGTGCAGACCGGGAAGATTCACCGACAGGGTCAGCAGGAGTATCTTCCGGCACCCCCTGGTCTGGGTGAGGACAGGACGAGAATTGTCTTGAGGAGGTTACCCCGGAAGATTCATCCCGATGGCGTATGCCCCCTCCATCAACTCAGGCCGCTCTGAAACCGGCGGCTTTACCCCGCTCTCACAGTCCGTGGCAATCATGATCTCCCCGACGGACATCCCCGTCATCGCCACCGCGCCTGCAAACGAACGGAGTGCCGGTTCAAAAAGCGTCGGATCGGACATATTCTGGACAAAGATAAAGGATGCCGAGCAGTGTACGGGAAACCGGGGCGACAGATCCGCTCCCATATACGGCACAAGCCTGTCCAGCCAGGCTTTTGTCATTGCCGGGACATATCCGAAGTAAACGGGCGCAGCAACGATAAGGCCGCAGGATGACTCCATCATCCGGTACACCTGCTGCATATCATCCTGTACAACACAGCGGCTGTTTTTCTCCGTTTTGCACTGATGACAACCCCTGCAGTCATGAATTGTTAATTCATCCAGAAAGATTTCCTGCGTTGCAATCCCCCGATCATGGAGCGCCCTTTCCGCCTCTTGTAAGAGAAGGTGAGTGCTGCCGTTCCGTCTCGGACTGCCCATGAAGAGCGTGACCATCTCTTGATTACCGGTGTTGGAGTTCTTTCGTTCCATCGTTGCAGGAGATCTTGCGTTCCAACGGTGAAAAAGTGAGCAGTACTCAAAAACATTTATAGGACTATAAAATGTACTGATGGGCAAATGGCCCTTAATGGAGAATCAGACGCCCTGCCGGTCCACATATATATCCGGGTAATCGGCGGCAAGTGGAAGCCGGAGATACTCTGGTTCCTGCGTGAAGGACCGGTCCGGTTCGGCGGACTGATGAAACTGATCCCGGGCATTACCCAGGTTACGCTGACGAAGAATCTCCGTGAACTTGAGGAGGACGGTATAATAGTCCGGACTGTCTACCCGGAAATTCCGCCCCGCGTGGAGTACAGCCTCACGAAGTTCGGAGAGTCGGTATTCCCGGTGCTGGACGCGATCAGTGCATGGGGGCGAAGGTTTGTCCGGTATAAGAAAGAGGTTGCGGAACCGTGATTCAAAGTGGTTTTTCCGTTCGTGAGTAAGAATATATGGTGAGAGCCACCGTACACTTCTGAGAAGTTTGGATGTGCTTTATACGCACGTGACGCCGCGCAAAACCCGAGAATGCCTGATGGGCGCCAACAACGATTCAGGGATGAAACAGAACATGGAAAAAACCATTATCACCGTCGTCGGAAAGGATGCAGTGGGGATCATCGCGAAGGTCTGCACGTATCTTGCCAATAACCAGGTCAATGTAGAGGACATCTCGCAGACGATTGTCCAGGGATACTTCAATATGATGATGATCATCGACACCAGCGGATCGACAAAACCGTATGCAGAGATGGTGACCGAACTCGACGAACTCGGCGGTGCGATCGGCGTTCGGATCCGGTGCCAGCGCGAGGACATCTTCACGAAGATGCACCGCATCTGAGGTAGCATCATGATCAACATCCTCGAAGTGAACGAGACCAACAAGATGATCGAGCAGGAGAAGCTCGATGTCCGGACGATCACGCTCGGCATCAGCCTCCTCGACTGTTGCGACGCCGATCTCGATGCCCTGAACCAGAACATATACGAGAAGATCACGGGGCTCGCAAGAGACCTCGTCTCGACCGGGAGGGAGATCGAGCTCGAGTACGGGATCCCGATCGTGAACAAGAGAATCGCGGTAACCCCCATCGCGCTCGTCGGCGGGCGGGCGTGCAGGTCGCCGGCGGATTTCGTAACGATTGCAGAGACGCTTGACCGGGCGGCACGGGATACGGGGGTCAACTTCCTCGGCGGGTACTCGGCGATCGTCTCGAAGGGGATGACCCCGAACGAGGAGGCGCTCATCCGCTCGATCCCCGCGGCCCTCGCCGCGACCGAGAGGGTCTGCAGCTCGGTGAACGTCGGCTCGACGAAGACCGGGATCAACATGGACGCCGTCAAACTGATGGGAGAGATCGTGCGGGAGACGGCCGAGGCGACGAAGGAGCAGAACTCCCTCGGCTGCGCGAAACTGGTCGTCCTCTGCAACGCCCCCGACGACAACCCGTTCATGGCCGGGGCGTTTCACGGCGTCTCCGAGGCCGATGCAGTCGTCAACGTCGGCGTAAGCGGCCCGGGCGTCATCAAGCACGCGCTCGAGGGCGTCCGGGGAGCGAACTTCGAGGTTCTCTGCGAGACGGTCAAGCGGACGGCCTTCAAGGTCACCCGCGCCGGGCAGCTCGTCGCCCAGGAGGCCTCAGAGCGGCTCGGGATCCCGTTCGGGATCGTGGACCTCTCTCTTGCCCCCACGCCCTCCGTCGGGGACAGCGTCGCCGGGATCCTCGAGGAGATGGGGCTCGAGTCGGTCGGCGCCCCGGGGACGACGGCCGCTCTCGCTCTCTTGAACGACCAGGTGAAGAAGGGCGGGATCATGGCGAGTTCCTTCGTCGGCGGACTCTCGGGCGCGTTCATCCCGGTCAGCGAGGACCAGGGGATGATCGATGCGGTGAACCGCGGCGCCCTCACCATCGAGAAACTCGAGGCGATGACCTGCGTATGCTCGGTCGGCCTCGATATGATCGCGATCCCGGGCGACACACCCGCCTCGACGATAGCGGGCATCATCGCGGACGAGGCCGCGATCGGGATGATCAACAACAAAACGACCGCTGTCAGGCTGATCCCGGTGATAGGAAAGGACGTCGGCGACACCGTCGAGTTCGGCGGACTGTTAGGCCATGCGCCGGTTCAGAGGGTGAACGGATTTTGCTGCGCCGACTTCATCAACCGCGGCGGACGGATCCCCGCGCCGATTCACAGTTTCAAGAACTGATGGGCGGAGGCTCATCCTTTTTTTTAACCCGGCGGCCCTCCCGCCGGAAGCGATCCACGGCAAACCTTTTCTTCGAAGGTGTCGTGCCGAAGGGAGGAGATGCGATATGCAGACAATAGATGTAACCGTACAGTACCCCGTCGTCATCACGCCGAATATCCAGGAATGCCGGGATTTTTACGTCGGGCACATCGGTTTCGACGTCGTCTTCGAGGCAGACTGGTACATCCAGTTGAAGCACGCAAACGGCATCGAGCTCGGGTTCGTGCGACCGGACCTCTCGAACCAGCCCGCGTTTCTCCACGAAGCGTATAACGGGAAGGGCATCATCGTCACCTACGAGGTCGGGGATGCAGAGGAGGAGTACGCGAAGGCAGAGAAGATTGAAGGTTTAGCGATTGTACTCCCGTACACCGAAGAGGAATGGGGCCAGAAGCACTTCATCCTTAAAGACCCGGCCGGCGTATTCGTGGATATCGTCGAGCACCTCGCTGAATGAACCTGCCGAAAAGAGGCCGGGCGATCCATCCCGGATCGCCTGCGGGGTCACGCGAGCCGGGGCAGCAGCCCGACGGGCGCTAACCCTACGGGGCCCGTTGCGGCTTCAAGCGTTGCCAGCAGCCCGGATCTTACCTTTGTCCGGCACTTCGTCGGGATCCAGCCGGGCTATGTCAAAAGAGGCAGAACACGAAATTTCCGATACCCTTTTCCGGGTACAACTCTCTAAAAAAGAAATAAATTGCTTACTGCGCTCGTACCTTGTAGTGGATATCCAGTATATCGTCGAGCATTGCTACGTTTATGTCCAGTTTATCTGCGGTATCAATGACCTCTTCAAGAGAGCAATTTTCATCCATGCAGAATTTCTGAACGGAATCGTTTGATAGGGGCAACGGAAATTCTAGAATATTTTGGAGCCACGTTGCATAGATATACCTTTCAACGCCCTTATCGACGGCGGTTAACTTAATTGACTCATCCAGTTCATCGAGCATGAGTTGCCCGTACTTCCTTAAGAATAACTGCATCCTTCCATAGTTATTCTTGATTCCTCGTGCCAGTTGGCTCAGGGTCAAAAGAACAGTGTCCACGTTCTGTTTTTCAACCCCATTTTTCTGGAGTATACTCGATATAATCTCGACATTTTTGTTTTGAACGCCAACCCGGCCTTCGTCGTTAAGAAGAGCGGCGAGATCGTCCAAACCGATGACCTGCAGATCCGATAACGCTGAAACAATGGTCCTCGCTTTAATAGTGCTCAGTCCGCTTAATTCGGAAAAAACGCAGAATACCAACTCAGACCAGCGATCCTTCTCATCCTCCCATTTGTAAGCGTCCGGCAAAAGCGGGCGGTACTCGATGAACATTTTCATTAAGTCGTTCTCAATCTTCTCCATATTCCCTCCCAGCTCACTTCATCAGCATCTTACCCAGGCCCGACCTGACGATGAAGTCGTCTATCTTCCTCCATGAATTCGGTGCAGGACCGTATCTTTTGTAAGCCTTATCTGCAATCGTTGTAGACAGATTTAATCCACGGTCTGCGATTCTTCCAGCGGCATACCCGCCGGCAAGTGCTTTCCCAGCACTCCCCCAGGCCATAACTTATCGGGGCGGAGTGGCACTTCAAGACAATAAATATTTCGGGAGTGAGAATATTCAGTACCTTCCCGGGCACGATGACGAGAGGTGCAAAGTGGATCGGTCCCGGGGATGAGTGTCCATACCGTTTGTATCGCGAAAAAAACGACACGGCCCTGTGATCGGACGACAGCGCCGTGACATGAAACCCCGCTCTCCCCAGACTTCTCACCGCCCCCAGGGTATGCTTGTACCCGGCGTCGGTGATCAGCACCTTTACCTGTCGTTCCATACTCCCTCTTCATCTGCGCGTGTCACCGCAACCGGCGATCCTGCCCTGCCGGATCGTCCTTCTCTCTTCGTCCCACGCGGCAGGATCATCATGTGATGCAACGAGAGGCATACATGATCTCGGTTAAATGTTTTGTCCCGGATGGGAGTTTACCAGAGAGATCTTCCCGGCGAGGGACTCCGGGGAAGTCCGCCTCCGGCGACATTCCAAATCGACCGTCTCCGATGCCGGTTCGCGAGGGGTTTTAGGGTATGTTACACGTCCCGACAGCCGGATGCGCCCGGAGAGGCCGTGCTCGATGTGGGTGCCGGAACAGGGAGGCTGGCCGTGCCGGTCGCCGCGGGGCGGACGAACTACTCCACGGTTACGATGCGCCGGGAGGATGCCGTCATCGGCAGGGATATCGAACCTCATGACGTCGTCATCGCGTCCACGCCCCGATTTGGCGCTCCGCATGCCCCGGCACCGCCTCAGGTCGCACGATCCCGGGCAGAGCATCCTCGCGGCATCAGGCCAACTGCATCAGGCGCAGCGCCGAGAACGCGAGAAAACCGATCAGCGCGCTGAGCGGGATCGTGATGAACCACGCCGTAACGATCCGGCGCGCAACCCCCCACTTTACGGCTCTCACCCCTTGAGTGGCACCGACACCCATGATGGAGGAGGAGATGATATGCGTCGTGCTCACGGGAATTCCTGCGATCGAAGCCCCGATGATCGTCGCGGCGCCCGCCGTCTCCGCCGAGAACCCATGAATCGGCCGGAGCCTCGTAATCCCGTAGCCCATTGTCTTCACGATCCGCCACCCCCCAGAGAGCGTGCCGAGCGCTATAGCCGCGTGCGCGGCGAGGATTACCCAGATCGGGACCGGTAGATGATTCGGGTCAACACCGGCTCCAAAGTAACCGATGGAGAAGAGAAGCGGCGTGATGATCCCCATGGTCTTCTGCGCATCGTTGGTCCCGTGACTAAAGCTGTATGCCGCAGCCGATACGAGCTGGAGACGCCTGAAGCGTTGATCGGCTACATGTCGCGGGGTATCCTCGGAGAACCGCATCACGCCGGTCATAAACAGCAGGCCCATGAGGAGCCCGATGATGGGCGAGAGGAACATGAAGAGAACAATTGTCCCGATGGTCGAGAACTGAATCGCCGCAACCCCGGCCGCAGCCAGGCCGCCGCCCATCAGACCCCCGATCAGCGCATGCGATGAGGAGGTCGGCAGACCAAAGTACCATGTTATGAAATTCCAGGTGATCGCCCCGATGAGGCCGGAGAGCACGATATAGGGGATGATCGAAGTCTCGACGTAATCGAGTCGGATGATCTTGCTGATGGTGCTTGCGACTGCGACACCGAACCCGAAGGCTGCGACGAAGTTGAAGAACGCGGCAAATATCACGGCGTTCTTCGGGGAGAGAACCTTCGTCGAGATGACGGTCGAGATGGCGTTTGCCGAGTCGTGAAAACCGTTGGTGAAATCAAAGATGAGCGCGATGATGATGATGCCCACAATAAAGAGCACGGTAACGTCGAGCATGGAAGTATCAGTTCCTTAACGGTAGTGTGACAGCAGACATAGCCGTTTTCCATGGAGAATATAGGATGCTATAGAGGCACCTGCAAAAAGACAGGAAGGTATAGAAAACCTATAGAGCCCCGGGGTTTTCGCTCGACCGGGTACCGGAGTTAGTTCCGCGTCGGTCGGACCTGCTGCAAAAACAGAACGGTTATACCACGCCGGGGAGAGAAACGCCCATGCACCGGATCATCGACTGGAACGAGCTCTGGAAGGCGGTATACGCAAGTTCTCCCGAACGCGTCGAGAAAGGCCACGATCCAGCCGCTCACTGGAACAAACGCGCCGCCGCCTACCGCCGGGCCACCCGTGACGAGAGACGGGCGACCGAGCAGGAACTCGCGATCCTGGATGCGCGGCCGGGCGAGACCGTGCTCGATGTGGGTGCCGGAACAGGGAGGCTGGCCGTGCCGGTCGCCCGGACCGCCGCCCACGTCACCGCCCTCGACCCCTCGGAAGGGATGCTCGCCGCCCTCCGGGAGCAGATGGCGACCGCGGGGCGGACGAACTACTCCACGGTCACGATGCGCTGGGAGGATGCCGTCATCGGCAGGGATATCGAACACCATGACATCGTCATCGCGGCGTTCTCGCTCGGGTTCTACGACCTCGCCGCCGCCCTCGAGAAACTCGACGCCGCGGCCCGCCGTGCGGTCTACCTCTTCTGGCACGCAGGCGAGTGGCGCGATCCCGACGAGATGGCGCTCTACCGGGCGGTCTTCGGGGAAGAAGCGACCATGCGGAAGGGCTATCCGGACTACATCTACCCGGTCAACATCCTCCACGACGCCGGGATCTACCCGAACGTCCGGATCTACCACGCCGCCTGGGACGCGGTCTACGACTCGGTCGAAGATGCCGCCGGGGCCTGGGCGGCGATGCACAACCCCGGGATGGAGGATCTCTCGCCGGTCAGGGACTACTTCGCGAGGACGCTCCGCACGACCGGGTCCGGGAAGTATGTCGAGACGACGGTGCGGCCAACCGCAGCCGTCTGGTGGGAGAAGGTGGACGGTTAGGGGCACAACCCCTCCACCGCAGCCGCACGGCAGGCGCCTCCCAAGAAAAACAATACCGCTATTGTGGTTATGGAGCCCCCTATACCTGACGTCGAGAACCAATATATCTCATTGTAATCTCGTTCATACCATGACAGGAAAGAGTCTGTCTGGTACGACCACGGTTGCCGTCGCCGGCATCCTCGTGGTTCTTCTGATGATGGCAGGGTGTCTCGGCAACGATCAGACGGCCGCACCGGAGCGGATCACGGTAACGGGGTCGACCACGGTGCTGCCCATCGCCGAGCAGGCGAGAGAAGCGTTCGAGGCACAGGACGCCTCCGCGGAGATCATGGTGAGCGGAGGAGGTTCGAGCGTCGGGGTCAAGGCCGCCGGCGAGGGCACCGCAGACATCGGCATGTCCTCACGGGACCTCAAATCCGCAGAGACCACCAGTTACCCGGACCTCGTCAAGCACCACATTGCCGATGACGCGATCCTCCTCGTCGTCAACCCGGGAAACAGCATCGAGAGCCTCACGCTCGATGAGGTGCGGGGCATCTACAACGGCACCTACACGAACTGGAACCAGGTCGGCGGGTCCGACCGGCAGATCGTCGTTGTGGGGAGAGACAGTGCCTCGGGAACGCGGGAGTTCTTCTCCGAGTTTGTCATGGACGAGGAGGACTTCGTCGGGACCCAGGAGGAGTTCAACTCGAACGGCGGAATCCAGCAGAAGGTCTCCCAGACTCCGGGCGCGTTCGGCTACGTCGGCCTCGGCTACACCGAAGGCGTGAAAGCGCTCGCGCTGGACGTCGGCGGGACCAGCGTTGAGCCCACGCTCCAGAACATCACGGACGGAACGTACCCCATCAGCCGACCCCTCTACATGCTGACGAACGGAGAGCCTGAGGGGCTTGCACAGCGGTACATCGAGTTCATCCTGAGCGCCGAGGGGCAGGAGATCGTGGCGAGCGAAGATTACATCCCGGTGCGGGGATGAACGGGACAACGCCCCCATTTTTTTGAGTGCTACGGCGGAGTGCTGATGGCAAAAGGTTTCAGTATACGGGCCCGGTGCCAGAACTTCGGGTGGCCGCGAGACCGCGGAACGGCGGAGACCGGCAGGCCAGCCGTCGGAGCGAGCAGGCGGTTGATCGATTGGGCAGTCGGCAAACTGCTCTTTATTGCTGCACTGGCCGCGATCGTCGCAGTCTTCTTCATCATCGCGTTCCTGCTCCGCGACGGCTACCAGATCGTTCTCGATACAGGTCTCTGGAACTTCCTCTTCGGTGCGGAATGGAACCCGACCAGCCGGAATCCGGCCTACGGGGTGTTTCCGCTCATCACCGGGACGATCCTGGTTATGGCGCTCGCGATGGTCATCGCTGTCCCGCTCAGCATCGGGAGCGCTGTCTTCATCGCAGAGATCGCCTCTCCGGGGATGAAATCGATCATAAAGCCCGCCATCGAACTGCTGGCCGGCATCCCCTCCGTCGTCTACGGGTTCTTCGGCCTGATCCTCCTGACCGACTGGATACGCATCGCATTCGATCAGCCGTCGGGGTCGAGCTGGCTTGCAGGCTCGATCCTCCTCGCGATCATGGCCATACCGACGATCACGAGCGTCGCCGAGGATGCCATCAGTTCGGTCCCGAGAGAGTTCAAAGAGGGCAGCCTTGCTCTCGGGGCAACGCACTGGCAGACGATCCGGAGGGTCATCGTGCCCGGCGCGCTCTCCGGCATCAGCGCAGCGATCATCCTCGGGATGGGGCGCGCCATCGGCGAGACGATGGCGGTGCTCATGGTCACGGGGAACGCCGCCGTCATCCCGGACCCGATCTACGACGTCTTCTCTCCCGTACGGACGCTGACCGGGACGCTGGGCATCGAGATGGGCGAGGTCGCGTTCGGAAGCACGCATTACCATGCGCTCTTCGGTGTTGCGGTGGTCCTGCTCTTCATCACGCTCGCGATCAACAGCGCGGCACGGGTCATCATCACCCGAATACAGGGAACGCAGGGTACGGCACAGCCCACGCCGTCCGGACGGGTGATGACCGCAATCCGGGACTCCATGCCGTACCGGGCGCTTACCGCGGCAGCCTCACGCATAACCTACGCCGCATCGGCGCCGTTCGGAAGGCTTCTCCCCCCGAGGGTCTCGCAGCGATGCGCGTTCCTCCTAATATCGCTCTCGGTCGCAATCGTGATCGCGGCTCTCGGGGTGATCCTCTTCGAGATCGTCGTCAACGGGGCCGGAGCGATCTCCTGGGAGTTCCTGACCGGGTCGCCAAGAGATCTCGGGAGAGCGGGAGGAATATTCCCCGCGATCGTCGGGACGTTCTACCTCGTGGGAGGAGCTCTCGCTATCGCCCTTCCGCTCGGGATCGCGACGGCAATCTACCTGATCGAGTACACGGCCGAGACCCCGCTGACGCGGAGCATCCGGACCGCGGTGGACCTGCTGAACGGAACGCCGTCCATCGTCTTCGGACTCTTCGGGTTCGCGTTCCTGGTGCTCTTCATGGGCTTCGGGGTTTCGCTGATCGCCGGACAGATCACCCTCGGCCTGATGATCCTCCCGATGATCATCCGGACGACCGAAGAGGCGCTCCGGTCGATCCCCGGCTCCTTCCGGGAGGGAAGTTACGCTCTCGGCGCCACAAAGTGGCAGACGATCTGGCGGGTGGTCCTCCCTCCGGCACTCCCCGGGATCCTCACCGGAGCGATCCTCTCCATCGGGCGCGCTGCAGGCGAGACGGCCCCCATCATGTTCACGGCAGCGATCTTCAGCAGCAGATTCCTTCCATCGTCGCTCACGGAACCGGTGATGGCGCTCCCATATCACCTCTTCGTCCTCACCACAACCATTCCGGGGACGGCCACGCAGAGTTACGGGACCGCGTTCGTACTCTTGATGCTGGTCCTCACGATCTATCTCGCCGCGATCCTCGTTCGGCGGCGATACCATCAGGCAACGGTGATGTAAATGACCGGATCCACGATCCTTGAGACGACAAACCTCAACCTCTGGTACGGGCAGAAGCATGCCCTCATCGATATCTCGCTCCAGGTCCCGAAGAATAAGGTCACGGCGCTGATCGGGCCGTCGGGATGCGGGAAATCGACCCTGCTCCGGTGCTTCAACCGGATGAACGACCTCATCGACTCCTCAAGGATCACCGGAGAGATCCTCTTCAACGGGAACGATATCCACGATCCCCATGTGGACGTATACGCGATCCGCGAGAAGATCGGCATGGTCTTCCAGAGACCCAACCCGTTCCCGAAGAGCATCTACGAGAACGTCGCTTACGGCTCCCGTATTCACGGGGTGGGCGATAAGAAGGAACTCGACCGCATCGTCGAGGAGAGCCTGAAGGGGGCCGCGCTCTGGGACGAAGTGAAGGACCGCCTCCACGAACCCGGGCTCTCCCTCTCGGGCGGGCAGCAGCAGAGGCTCTGCATCGCGCGATCCCTTGCGGTCGGGCCGGAGGTGATCCTGATGGACGAGCCCTGCTCCGCCCTCGACCCCATCGCCACGGCGAAGATCGAGGACCTGATCATCCGGCTCGCCCGGGACTATACCGTCGTCATCGTCACGCACAACATGCAGCAGGCGGCACGGGCCAGCGACTACACCGGGTTCATGTACCTGGGAAGACTGGTGGAGTTCGACAAAACCACGAAGATCTTCGAAGATCCCGGTGAAGAACTGACGGAGAACTACATCACCGGACGATTTGGGTAGGGAGATCCAATGGTATCGAAATTTCATACGGAAATTGCGTCCCTGAAAGGGGATGTCCTCGCGATGGGCCACCTTGCACAGGGTATGCTCCAGCAGTCGATGGTAGCGTTAAAGGCCCAGGACGTGGCGCTCGCCGAGAAGATCGACGAGGAGAAGTTGAAACTCGCGGATTACGACGACAGGATCGAGCAGAAGTGCCTGAGACTCATCGCGCTCAACCAGCCGATGGCAAAAGACCTGCGGACGATCGCAGCCTCGATGAAGGTGATCACGAACCTCTACCGCATCGGCCGCTACGGGAAGGACATCGCCATCGTTGTACCGGATCTCGCCGGGGCGCCGCACGTCGGAAACCTCGTCAGCCTCCCCCACATGGGAGAGGTTGTCGACGGGATGATCACGGATGTGCTGGTCGCGTTCGAACGCGAGGACCTCGCCGTGATAGCCAATATCCAGGAGAGAGAGGAGGTCGTCGACGCCCTCAGGTACTCCATATTCCGCGAGTCTCTCACCTATATGATGGAGGACCCAAAGAACATCACCCGGTGCACGAACTATGTCATGATCGCCCGGTACTTCGAACGCTGCGGGGACCATGCGTGCGAGATCGCGGAGAAAGTGCACTACATGGTGACGGGCAACAGGATTGAGATCCGGTGATACGGACGACCGACCGGTAACCGCCGGACATTTCCAAGTGGTTTTATACCCGTAAACGAATCTCTCAAAGCGATGCAGAACGAGCAGCCCGTGAACCTGAAGGGCATCGCGTGGTCGGCGATGCAGCAGTACGGCTTCATCCCGGCGTTCCCGCCGCATGTCCTCCGGGAGGTCAACGCTCTCGCCGAAGACGCCTTCCCGGATACCCCCACAGACCCCCGCGACCTCCGCTCACTCCTCTGGTCCTCGATCGACAACCACGACTCAGAGGATCTCGACCAGATCGAAGTCTGCGAAGAAGGGCCGGACGGCGCGATCCTTGTCCGGGTCGCGATTGCGGACGTCGACTCCCGTGTCCCGAAAGGATCGGAGACCGACCGGCACGCCGCCCATAACGGGACATCCGTTTATACCGGCATAACGACCTTCCCGATGCTCCCCGACCGCCTCTCGGCGGGCATTACCTCGCTTCTGCCCGCCCGGGACCGGATGGCGGTCGTCATCGAGTATACCGTCCTTGCCGACGGGAGGACGCGGCCCGGCGAGATCTACCGGGCGATCGTCAGGAACCACGCGAAACTCGTCTACGAGGAGGTCGGCGACTGGCTGGAGGGGAGCGGCCCTGTCCCGGGGACGGTCAGCGAGACGCCGGGCCTCGCGGGGCAGGTCGCTCTCCAGCACGAGGCTGCGATGCGGATGAAGAAGCGCCGGACGGAACAGGGAGCGCTCGCCCTTGAGACGATCGAGGCCGAGCCGGTCGTCGAGGGGAACCAGGTGATGGGCCTCGTCGTCCAGGAGCAGAACCTCGCCCGGTGCCTCATCGAGGAGTTCATGGTCGCTGCGAACGGCACCATAACGGCGTTTCTGAACAGTGCTGGTCTGCCCATGATCCACCGGGTCGTCCGCACCCCGAAGAACTGGGACGGGATCGTCCGCGAGGCCGCAGAGCGCGGCGAGACCCTGCCCGACCACCCGGACGCCGAAGCGCTCACGCGATTCCTCATCCGGCAAAAGGCGGCCGACCCCGACCGCTTCCCCGACCTCTCCCTCACGATCGTGAAACTGATGGGCGCGGGAGAGTACGTGGCGTTCCGGCCGGGAGACGATCCGGTCGGCCACTTCGCCCTCGCGGTCACCGACTACACCCACGGCACCGCACCGAACCGGCGCTACGTCGATATTGTCATCCAGCGGCTGATAAAATCGGTCATCGACGCCGATGCATGCCCGTACACCTGCGAAGAACTCGACGACCTCGCCGCACGGCTCACCGACCGGGAGAAGGCGTCGCAGAAGGCCGAGCGCTACGTCCGGAAGGCGGCGGCCGCCGTCCTCCTCCGGGAGCGGATCGGCGAGACGTTCGAGGCGTTCGTCACCGGCGCCTCGGAGAAGGGAACCTACGTCCGGCTGATCGATCCGCCGGCCGAAGGAAGGGTCGTGCTGGGCGAGCAGGGGCTCCGGGTTGGCCAGCGGGTGCGCGTCCGCCTGATGGCGGTCGACCCCTACAAAGGTTTCGTCGATTTCGCACGTACCGGATGAGGGGGGGATCCGCTCCCCCGTTCAGTAACCGAGCCGCTCCTTGATCAGGACGAGCGTGATCCTCCCGTCGGCGTCTTCCTTATCGAGAATCACGTGCTTGCCGATGTAACTCCCCATGCCGTAGACGTGCTGTGACCGCTGGTTCTCGAGCGGCAGGCAGTACTCCCGGCACCGCCGGAGCGCATCATCGACGGTCGGCACGATCTTGTTCGTCCCGGAGACGAGGACGAGATGGGCCGCCGCGTGAGGCCAGGCCCCCATCCGGCTCCCGGTCTTGTCGCACCCGACGATCTCGCCCGACTCAGCGATCGCCTGCACCCCGGAGAGGAAGTAGTCGGCGGCCACGCTCTTACGGCGAAGCGCGTGCCGCTTCTTCTCATCGTTCTCGGCGGTGACGACTGCGTGGTAGTCCCGCCACCCCTTCGGGTTCTCTTTGAGCACCCGGTCAAACCCCATCTCGACCAGAGTCGTCGAGTAGCCGTTCATGACCTCGGCTCCTTCGGGCAGCAGGTCGATGACGGCCCGGAGCGCGTCCTCCGCCGAGTCCACAAGAATCACCCCGATATTCCGGGCTTCAACCGCTTCGGCCGTTCTTTTTATCGTCGCCTCGTCTGGAACCCGGTTCCATCGTTCCGTGTCCACCCCGGCATCCTTCGCCATGTTGACCGCACTGTACTCGGTGGGTTTTGCCATCTGCTGGCCGGTAACATCTGCCATCCAATCACCTTCAGGGACGGAGATACGTCATCCCACATATACCTCTCGATGACCCGGGTCACAGAGGGGAGGCATACGCTTACCGCGGGAGTTTCAATACCAGACGTGGTCCATAATCACCCGGCCGTCCTCCCGGAACGGGGTCCCCCCCATCTCAAGCAGCCTCCGCTTCATACCATGGCCGCCCTGAAACCCGCCCGGAGATCCGTCCGAGCGTAGCGCCCGGTGGCAGGGGATGACGAGAGGAAATGGGTTCCTCGCGAGGGCGCTACCGACCGCACGGGAGGCAGACGGATTGTCGAGGTGCCGGGCGATGCGCCCGTAGGTGCTGACGTATCCCCGGGGTATACCGTACTCGGCGAGGAGGACACGCCGCTGGAAAGGCGGACAGCGGTCGAGGTCGAGGAGACCGGTATCGAACTGTGCGTCGTTTCCCGTGAGGAGGGACTGTATCCCGGCAACCAGCGTCCGGATCTCACGGGGCTCCTCCATAGAAGGCACGGCCCCGATCATCGCCGCATCAGCTCGCGGGTCGCCGGGGAGGAGTATCCTCTGCACCCTCGGCCCGGGGCGGGAGTGGAGCCAGATGAGGCGAACCTTGCCGAACGCCGTCGCAAACCCGGTGACCACCGGCATCGCATCGGGCAGGCTGTCGGGAGACCGATCCATGATCTGAGTGGACAAAACCCCGGTATCTGACTTGCGGGAGAGGGGCCGCCCGCGACCCGGGATAGCCCCGGTCGGGATCGGGTTATACCGGCGCAACAGGTATATCAGGCGCCACTGTACACCTGGGGTAGATGTTTGAACAGATAGGGAATCTCATCGACGTCGTCATACACTTCGATGACTTCCTGCCGCTCTTTATCGAGGAGTACGGGATATTCGTCTACTTCTTCCTCTTCCTCATAATCTTCTTCGAGACGGGGGTCGTCGTCACCCCCTACCTTCCAGGCGATTCACTCCTCTTCCTTGTAGGCGCAATCGCCGCACAGGGCGGCCTCAACCTCTTCCCCGCCCTCGCACTTCTCGTGGTAGCGGCGATTGCAGGGGACACGTTGAACTACTGGATCGGGAGAGGGTTCGGCAGCCGGTTCCTCTCCCGGGGGATCCCGTTCATCAGACCGCACCATATCAGGAAGACGGAGTCGTACTTCGAGAGATACGGCGGGAAGACCATCGTGATAGCCAGGTTCGCGCCCTTCGTCCGGACCCTGGCGCCGTTCCTCGCGGGAACCGGGAAGATGGACTACTCCAGGTTTATCCTCTTCAATGCGACCGGAGGGGTGTTGTGGGTCACGAGTTTCATCCTCGCGGGCTACCTCTTCGGGAACATCCCCATCGTCGCCGAGAACTTCAACATCGTCACCTTCGCGATCATAGCGGTCTCCCTGATCGGCGTGGGCTCCATGATCCTCGATGTCAGGAAGGTGTGAGACCGGGACTTTTTTCTCTCTCAAAAAAGGTCAGGAGGCGGGTGTGGCCTTCACAACCGTCTCTTCCTCCTCTATCGCCTGGCTGTCCCAGACCATGGGGCTCTTCATCTCGGTCATGATCACCCGTGAGCCGGGGGGAACCCGGATCGCGTCACCGATATCCTCCGGGGCCAGCGCCCAGACGACCTGGTGCTTGACGTCACCGTCGGGCAGCAGCACCACGACGCTGTAGGTGCTCATACCCTCCTCAGGAGTACCCTCCTCCTCCCCCGGGGTGATACGGTAACAGGTAAACGTGACCGGGGCCGCTTCTCCTGCCGTGCTTTCTTCTGCTCCACCTCTCATACGCGTTCCTCCGTCACCCGGACGTGCGCGGCTCCGCGAGGTCAAAGGGGCCATCCCCCTTCTCCTCCGGGAGCCCGGCGCCACGCCGGAGAGCCACCTCCTCTGGACCTCGGGGTTATAATACCTTGCCCCTGCCGCGGCTCGGGCAGGGAGATGAGGCGCACCCCACCAGGGGTTCGGTGCTGGTACACTGCCGGAAAAAAAGTATTGTACGGGAGGCGGGCTCTCACGCAACGTGGATGTACCGGTCGACCAATTCCCGGATCGCGTCGTTGTTGCCGTAGAGCCTCTCGCTCAGGCCACGGTCGCCGAAGGCCTTCAGGATGGCGATCCGGCTCTCAATCATCCCCGCGGGGAAGATCCCGCTCGCCTCGAAGATCGACCGCTTCGCATCGAGTGCCTCGGCCGACTCGACGCAGGAGGCGGGGAGCTGCCGGAACTCCGCGAGTCGCTCCTTGAACTCGGGGCGGAATATGTTGCCGCTGACGTAGAGTCTCTCGGCCATATCGAGCGCGTCGGGCATCTCGATCCCCCGGAGCGCCGCCACGATGAGGCCGGCGACGATCAGGTAGGGATCGGCCGAACCGTCGGCGACCCGGTACTCGAACGTCTGCTTCGACGGGCGGTTCTGCCGCTGGCCGTTCTCGCCGGGGTTGGCGTCGCGGGTCATGCCGTCCGCACCGACCCAGCCGAGAGGAACCCGGACCACGACCGAGCGGTTGCGGTCGCCCCAGCAGACCGTCGTCGGCGCCTCCTGGTGCGGGACGAGACGGAGGTAGGATGTCGGGATGGTGTTGCCGAAGGCAGTCAGGGCGTCGGAGGCGTCGAGGATGCCGGCGATCATCTTCCGGGCGAGCGGGCTCAGCCTGCCTTCCTCGACCGTCAGGTTCCGGCCGTCCTTCTCGACAAGCATGTGGAAGTGCATCCCGCTCCCGGCCTTGCCGACGGTGATCTTCGGGGCGAAACTGATCTCGACGCCGTACTGGTTGCCGAGCATCCGCAGAACCCACTTCGCGACGACCAACTGCTCGACCGCCTGCTCCACCGGCATCGGCAGGAACTCGATCTCGTGCTGCTCGTAGTAGGTGTCGCCGTTATAGAAGCACCCGACCTCGGAGTGGCCGTACTTGATCCTGCCTCCGGCACGGGCAATGAGGCGCATCGCCTCGTCCCGGAGATCCGCGAACTTGACGAAGGGTTCGGCCGAGTGGTAGCCCTTCTGGTCGCGGCCGGGATAGAGGTCGTCCCGCGGGCTGACGACGTAGTACTCGAGTTCGCCGAGGGTCTTGAAGGTGCAGCCGGTCCGGCGGGTGAACTCCTCGTCCGCCTTGCGGAGCACGTACTCGGGGGCGCTCTCGAGGGGTTTTCCGTCGCTGTCGTAGAACGAGCAGAGGAACTCAAGCGTCGGCACCTCGGAGAACGGGCTCACGAACGCCGTGCGGTAGCGAGGGATGACGTAGAGATCGCTGCTCCCCGCCTCGATGAACGAGAAGAGGTTGCTGCCGTCGACGCGCTCGCCGTCCGAGAGGATGGTGTCGAGGTGTTCCCTTGAAGAGATGACAAAATTGAGGGTTTTGAGTTTTCCGTCCTCGGCGGTGTAGCGGAAGTTGACCATCTCGATCCCGTTCGCCTCGCAGAACCGTATGATATCCTCTTTTGTAAATTCCGCTGGATTCTTCTTGAAAAAACGTACCAGCTCGTTTGGGTTCATCAGGATCTCAGAATCGTTCATATTTTTTTTACGTTGTCTTCGACCGTATAAAAATGAGTCTCCGCATCGCCGAACCCTGTCCGCCGCAGAGACCAAACTTCCGGATGTACGAGGGGTGGAGAGCCGGATCGAGGGCGGGAGTAGCCGCATGGGGGTTAAAAACGACAGCACAGCCGTCTCACACCGCCCGCGCGACGAATAACAGCGCCGTTTTGATCGCTAGCCCGTTGCGTCCAGCCGCCTGGAGAGATCCCACCATATCGGGGCCTTCGGGATGGCGTCACCCTCTCCCCGGAACCCCGCCACCTCCGCGAGCACCGCAAGACCGAGCCGGGCGTTCCTCGTGGCATACCCGGACGAGACATGGTCGACGGTGTCGTCAGGAGTATGGGCCGGACCGTGCTCCTCGGAGTGGGTCGTCACGGCCGGGTAACCCTGGTCACGGAAGGATACGTGGTCCGAGACGCAGGTATGATTGTTCGCGGTCAGGGTGAAGTTCGTGGCGTAGAGGACGTTGTGGTCCACCATAAGTGCAGCGATATCCGAGGAGTTCTCATCCGAGATGATGTCGAGGACGGAACGGTTCAGAGGGTCGTAGCAGGCCGAGTCGTAGTTGAGGTAGAGCACAACTGGAACCGAGGCGTCCGTCACGTTCCTGGCATAGTCGGCGCTGCCGAGACGCCCGACCTCTTCGCCGTTCCAGAACGCGAACCGGACCGTCCGGTCGAACGAGTGGCCGCTCATCACCCGGGCGAGTTCCAGGACGATCGCGACGCCGCAGCCGTTGTCGGTAGCCCCGGGCGCCCGGGCGGGGTCAAACGACCTGCTGTCGTAGTGTGCTCCCACCACGACAACCTCGCCGGAGGTCCCGCTTCCCGGGAATGTGGCGACGATGTTCCTGAGGTCCCCACCCTGGAACTCCACCTCGAGCCCGGGGATGGCCGCAAGCCTCTCGGAGAGGTATTCGCCCGCCTCCCGGTTGCCGTCGGTGCCGTAGACCCGGGTCGAGAAGTTCTGCAGGTCATGGGTCGTGTTCTGCAGTTCCGATTCGTCGATTTCTCTGAGCATCGCGGCGATCCCGGGATCATACTCACCCCCGGATGTACCGATGGCGGCTGCCGGGGCGACTGCAAGGAGAACCGCTACGCCGACGAGGAGCGGGAGGCAGAGCGGCGCCCCATGAGAGCGGGCATGCCGTCGAGTCTGCTTTCCGTGCACTGAATCCTGTTTCATGGCTGATCACGCAGGAGCTGCCGAAAGGGGAGGGGGAGATATATACTTTCTCCCGGGCAAAGTGGGGGTTACGATCGGAGAAGAGAGGCGTCTCCGGCCGGAAACGCCGGGAACCGCCCCAGGGCATCCTTCACGGGAGACGCGGTTGTTGGGGCCAGGTATATATTGCATGCCAGAGAGAGGGATCCTGAGCGGCCCGAAGACGGATCGTCACAGGAGCACACGTGCCCGACCGACCATCAGCAAACGACGAGTCGACCCTCTTACGATGGATGCGGCTTGAACTCGGCAGGATCAACGACGGCGTCGTCTCCGAGCGTAAACGTCTCTCCCGGCTCCTCAGGGAGGAGAACCCGTCGTCCGTCACGAAGGGGGGCGACCGCTACGACTTTGACCGGGACGTCCTCCTCCGGCTCGAACAGGCGCTCCCGGCCGAGTTGCAGAGACGGCTCCGGCTCCCGATCCTCTTCTACTTTGACTCGACGGTTCCGGACAGTTTCTTCCTCGCGGACGAGGCCGCGGTGCAGGCTCTCCAGGACCTCAACGAGATCAGTACCCTTCGGAGGATGCAGGGTGGGAGGGTCTGGATCGCAAAACCCCTCGTCTACGCCGTCATGAACCGATACCCGACGGTCATGCAGATCGTGATGAGGTAGGGGAACCGTCCCCCACGGAAAAGAGGATGAACGTCTTCCCGGCACCCGACAGGATACCCGCCGTCTGGTGGCCGACGATCGGATACGCGGCCGCTGAGACGCCCGGCGGCAGATCACCGGCATACCGGGCCTCGGTGATCGACGGGACCTCGGGAGACGACCGATCCTGTGTTCCAACGACGATACAGGCAACTAACCCGCCGACAACCAGTGCCTGGATGGCGACGGTCAATAGTGTGGCCATCTTCTGCTGGGAAATTCTATCACCCCGCGTGCCGGAGGCGGGGATCTTACTTAAAATTTGTTATTTTTATACTATAGTATAATATATATTGCTACATATGCTGCGCGAGGTACCGGAGGGAGGGGCATCAGCCGGAACGGCCCGGGGACTGGCCGGAATTGCCCTTCTTCCTGGCCGTCCTCCGGAACCGCTCAAACACCGGGCGGGTGACCTCATCCATCTGCCGATCGAAGTAGTTCACCCACTCTGCGACGAGGGCAAGGTGCTCCTGCTGCGCGGAGAGACGATCCTCGAGGTCATTGACGGCTTTCTGGAACCGTTCGGCCTCCCTCGCCCTCAGTTCCCGCTCTTGCTCGAGTTCTTCGGTCAGGGTTACGATCCGGCGCTCCTGCCGGGCCAGCGTGTCCCGCATCACCCCGAACTCGATCACCACCTCGGGAGGGAGCGGGGCGGCGGCCCGACCGATCTCTTCGACCGGTTCCGCCGGGGCGGCCTGCTTCTTCCCGGACCTGACCTCCTCGGCGATCTCGTCGGGGGAGAATCCCCGCCCGGAGAGATCCGCGAGTTCCCGGACGATCTTTGCCGCCTTCTGCGGGAAGAGCCTGACCGGCCCGATCGTCCGGTAGGTGAAAAGACTGTCGTAGGTCTGGATGAGCGCCCGGACATCCTGCTCCGAGAGCCCGGTGAGATTCGCGATATCGCCGATCTTCAGTTCCTTCTCATGCATGCTGCCGTCCTCCGCGCCCGCCCGCGCCCCGGGACGGGAGCCCTACGTAATTCTTTGTCGTCATCGGGTATAGGTACATGCCGGATCACGTTTTTTCCCGCCGGCGCCCCAGTACTGGTATCATGAACCGGGGAGAGCGGGAGAGCATCACGGGCAAAACGACCATTGTTCTGAAGGCGGTGCGATCCGCCCGTCTCCAGGTGCGGCCGGACGGAACCCTGCGCGTGGTCGCCCCCCCGTCGTTCGACGTCGAGGGGTTCCTGCAGCGCAACGCGGCCTGGATAGAGAAGCGGCGGCGGGAACTCGACCGGCTGGCCGCCGAAGGGTGCGGGCGGGAAGAGATGCTCCTCCTGCACGGGCGGTTCTGCCGCGTGATCCCGGGCGCGCGGTTCGCGGTCGACGAGACCGCGGGAACCGTCGCCTCTCCGTCCGTCCCCGCTCTCCGGCGAGGGCTCTCCCGGATGCTGAAGAAGGAGGTGCTCGACCGGCTGGTGGCCTGCCCGGATCTCGCCGGCCGGCGGCAGGGGCGGATCGCGGTGAAGATGCAGAAGACGCGGTGGGGGAGCTGCTCGGCGCTCGGCAACATAAACGTCAACCTGCGCGTCGTAGCCCTCCCGGCGACGCTACGCGAGTACGTCGTCGTCCACGAGGCCGCCCACCTCCGCGAGCAGAACCACTCGAAACGGTTCTGGCGTCTCGTCGGCGAGCACTACCCCGATCACCGGGCGGCAGAGGCCGAACTGCGCCGCTACTGGATCATCCTCGAGCGGAACCGGGTATGGAAGGCGCTCGGAGAAAAACCGTAAGCGGGGTTTCAGGAGTACCTCCGCCAGAACGTGGAGAGTTTTCTCGACTCGCCCCACCGTTCGTCGAGCTGGTCGATGATCCCGTTGATCCGCTGCACCTGCTGGCGGATCTTCTCCCTCGTCTCGGCATCGTCGAGCAGTTCGGCACGCCCCATGATCGCCTGGAGCGGGTTTCTGATATGATCGGCCAGCAGGGCGAACTGCTCCATGTTCCGCTCGATCTGAGTGTAGGCTTTTGATTTCAGGTCTTCGAGCTCTTTCTGGGCGGTGACGTCTCTTCCGACGGTGACGACCCTCGCGACCTCGCCGTGCTCGATGATCGGAATCCGCATCTCCCGCAGAACCATCGTCCTGTCGCCCGAACTGAGCGACCGCTCCGACGTCAGCGGCCGGCCGGTCTGGATGACCCGGTCGTAGAGCTGCCGCGTCGCGGGAGGGAGGAACGGCACGACGGTGAAGAGATCCTTCCCGACTACGTTCGTCTCGAGCCCGAGGTCTTCGCACCAGGCGATGAAGGCGTCGTTTGCGAGAAGAACGGTGAGATAGGTGTCGACGACGGTAACGGTGTCGGTGATGGCGTCGAGGACGATCTGATAGAGACCTTCCGACTCCCGCAAGACGTACTCGGACTGCTTCCGGTCGAGCGCGCCCGCGATGATATGGACGGCCGCAGAGAGAAGCGCCACATCCTCGCCCGCAAACCGGGCGCCTTCGGCATCCAGATCGTAGCCGACAAAGCCGACGACCGCTCCGTGCAGCCGGAGAGGGATCATCAGGGCCGCCGTAGCGCCGTGCCGCTCCAGGAACTCGCGCTCTACCCTGTCCGACCGCCCACTCCCCCCGTTCACGATCACCGTCTCGCCGTTGAGAACCCGCACCGCCCACCAGGGCGGATCGTCCTTGAGGAGGGTGCGCGACTCGCCCCGCAGCGGAGCCTGCCCCGTCCGGCACCACTCGTGCGTTGCGCCGAGATGCGTCCGAGGGTCGTTGAAGAGAGCGAGATAGACCCTGCACGCCCCGCAGGCGCGGCCGAGATCCTCGAGCGAGCTGTCGATCGCCGGATCGATCGCCGCCGGGTCCATGAACCGGGCGGGCATCGCCGCGACCGCCGCTTCAAGGCCGCTATCCGGATAGGGTGCAGCGTTGGCCCCGTGCTCCACGCCGGCCTCGATACAGGAGAGGAGGAGCCACACATCGGCGGTCCCGGGGTCGCGGACGGTGCTGAGGGCTATCCGGGAGGAGAACGAGGTGGCGTCCCGCCGTCGGGCGGCGACCGTCCCGGTCCACCGTCCGGTAGAGAACGCGAGGTCGATGCAGTCCCGCCCCTCTTCGGGGGAGAGCCAGAGACGGGTCACCGGTACTCCAACCACCTCTGAGAGGTCGTACCCCCACAGGGCAAGCAGCGAAGCGTTGGCAAAGGCGATGCACCCCTCCTGATCGACGATGCAGATCCCGGAGAGCGAGGTCTCGATCACCTGCTGCAGTATCGCAGAGGTGACGTCGGGCGTCGTGTGGTGGGTCTCGCCAGCCTTCGGGCGACCCGTCATATTCGAATCCATACAAAGACCGTCCCGGGCGACCGATCGAGTCGCCTCCGGCCGTTCCGGGGAGCGGCGGGATGCGGCCCCTCAGGATAGCCTGGATGATCAATCCCCGGGCCCGGTATTATAACTTTTCGTTTGCACTGTCCCGGCTCCCGCCCCATAACCCGCCGGGATCAGGCACCCGCCTCGGGCCTTCGTGAATAACTCCGGTAGGTCACGAGAAGGGCGGTGCCGATCAGGAGGAGGACGGCAAGCGAGACCCAGAGCCCGGCCCCCGGCGGGATGAGGTTCACGACGTAGTCGATGCCGAGAGCGATGGCGAAACTGCCGATGAGGCCGCCGATGGTGATGCAGGCGAGGACCTCCGTCTTCGTCATCCCGAGCATTCTTCCGACGATGGAGCCGACGATGCTCCCCGACCCGTCGAAAGGGAGAGCCACGAAGGCGATGAGACCGACGAAGTAGAGACGCTCAAGCCACGGCCGCCGGTCGAGGAACGTCCTGCCCGCCTCCATAAAGCGGCTTATCCAGGGGCCGGCGTAGGGAATGCGGAGAACCAGCGGGAAGTTCCAGGCCATAAAGAGCCCGCCGGCGAAGTCCAGGAAGGCCAGGGTGAACGCGGCCAGCCACCACGGGATCCCCAGGAGGATGCAGACCGGGATGATCGTCTCCCGGCCGAGCGGCGGGACGACGTAGGCGACCATCATCCCGAAGAGCAGGAGCCACTGCTCCGCCGGGAGGAAGAACCATACGACGGCAAGAAAGAGCCCGCAGAGCAGGAACGGAACCGAGACCTTCAGCCCGCTCGTCGTATCGTCGTCATCGTCCCGGATATCGATCTGCCGCATGAATCACCGTCACCTGAGGGGAGTTCCCACGCGTTGGCCGGAGTCACTCCTCGCCGGGAGAGCCGGGGGGACCCGGAGGAGCCCGGGTATTCAGGATGCGCTCGATGATCTTCGACGAACTGGCGAGCGAGCCGGGATACCCCGGTATCCTGACGACGTCCGCGTCGAGGCCGCGTTCCCGGAGTTTCTGCCGGAGATGCCCCTCGTCGAAGTGCTGGTTGAACCCGAGCGTGATGATATCGGGCCGGAGTTCCTCGATCGGCCGGAACATATCGTAAAGGTCGCCGAGGAGCGCGTGGTCGACCGGCCTTAGCGCCCGGACCACCCGGAGCCGCTGGTCTTCGGGGAGGATCGGCCGCGGTTTATGCTTCACGTTCGTGTCCCGCGCCACGATCACAACGAGCTCGTCGCCGAGGTTCCGCGACTCCTCAAGGTAGTAGAGGTGTCCGGGGTGGAGGATGTCGAACGTCCCCGTTGCGACCACGCGGATCACTCGACCACCTCGAGGCGGGTCGCGCTGCCGTCCGCCCGGTAGCACCGCCAGTCACGCTTCCCGTAGGGGTAGCCGACGATGATGTGATATCGGCCCACCGTGGGGAAGAACCTGAGATCCGCCGTCGACGGGGAGAGGACGCCGTTCGGGTGGCTGTGGGCGCTGCCGGCCTGGTGGATGTCCAGCGGGAGCATATCGACGAAGAACGAGGCGCTCTCTTCCCCGACGATGGTGCCGGGAACCAGGTCGAGGTCCCGGATAACGCCGTCCCGTTCCCGCAGCACGGCAACGAACTCGTCCGGATAGTGTTCCTTGCCGAGCTCGAGGAGCATCGCAAGCAGATCCCTGCTGATCCCGCGTATGACCATTCTTCTGAATAGTAGGGAAGGAGGGGACATAAGTCCTCGCGTTGAAGATACATGCCCGGGCCGCGGGGGTCTTCGCGGAAAAAGGATCGGTTAAGGGATAACCCGTTGTTCTTCTGCCGGGGTCTCCGGGGTTATGTTCCCGGTCACATTCTCAACCAGGGTTATGTTCTCCACCGGGGTTATGTTCCCCTCAACGGTGACGTTCACCGTCTCGAACGCAAGCGGGATGAGCGGGGTGTGGTCGTTGTTGACGGCCTGGACCGAGAAGTTGTGCTCGCCCGCCGTCACGTTCTCCCAGGTGTGGGTGAGGTTCGTCGAGATGACGTAGCCGCCGGTCTCCGGGATGGCGGGCTCGCTCTCGTTCGTCGGCACCACGGCATCCAGGTAGTAGTGCAGGTGCCCCTCGCCCGGCGCGTTCGGCTGCCCGGTCGGCTCAACCAGCGTGAAGTTCGTGACGTTCACGCTCACCGTGACGTTCCCGGCAGCGACGCTGGCGCCCTCCATGGGTTCGACGATGGTGATGTTCGCTTCAGTGGTCGGCGTCACGTTCCCTGCCGGGATGAGATCCTCCGGAACGAGGACCATATCGATGACGTGGACGATACCGTTCTCGGCGGCAACGTCAGCAGTGACGATTGTGGCGTTCTCTACGGTGAGGTTGCCGTCGACCGCAGTGACGTTGATCGTGTTCCCGGCAAGCGTATCAAGAGTCGTCATGTTCTCGGTGGTGTTTGCTGCCGCCATCAGGTCTTCTACGGTATAGTTCCCCTCTACGACATGATGCATCAGCAGGGCATCAAGCATCTCCGTATCGTTGAAGATTGTCGTAAGAGTCTCGTTGCCGAGAGCCTCAAATGCGGCGTCGTCCGGGGCAAAGACCGTGTACGGGCCGCCGCCGGTGAGCACCATCTTCGCGACGCTTGCTCTATCCAGAGCATCCGCAAAGGTGGTCAGGTTCGCCTCGCCGGCGATCAGGTCGACCAGCGTCATGTTCAACGGCTCCTCGCCCGGGGTCAGGTTCCCGGTCGGCGTCGGGGTTACGTTCTCATCCGGCTCGACCATCATCCCCTCCGGGACGACGATCACGACCCCCTGCATGGGTGTCCGCCGCGTCGAGGCGTTGAGCGTACAGCCGTACGGGTAGGTTCCCGTATCGGCAAACGTGTAGTTGAACGTCTGGTTTTGCTCTATCCGCCCGGAGTCGAAGAGCCCGCCCGTGCCGGTGACGGTATGGCCCACCTCGTCGTAATTCGTCCAGGTTACCGTTGTATTCTCCTCGACCGTGAGCGAGGCGGGGACGTACTCCCCGCCGCGGATATCGACGTCGGCGGTCGCCGCGAGAACCGGCAGGGCAAGGAGCCCGACGGCCAGGACGGCTGCGATCCCGAGGATGGTTGAAGTCATTCTCATGCAATCTCACCACGTTTACGTGTCCTGGCAGGGAGAACAGTCGGGAACACGCCGGAAGAGAACCGGGACGGTCCGGCACCGCCCACCACTGCCACGGGCTGGAAAATAAGCGCACAATTATATAAACATTCTCATAAATTTCGGTGAACGGCATCGCTCGCCGCCCCCGCCCCCGGGGTATGACGAACTCCGGGAATAGGCCGCTCAGAACGGCCCGTCCTGTTCGAAGCTCCTCCTATACCGGATGGCGAGTTCCGCCTTGAAGAGCTCTTTCCCGAGATAGGCGGCGTGATCGAGCCGGGAGAGGCTTTCGTTTGCAAGGAGCGCGGAGAAGACGTCTTCCCACCGCTTCCCCCGCACGGCATGGCTGTTATGGACGGCGACGATCCAGTCCCCCTCGATGCCGATGCGGATGCATCCCAGGGGATCGTAGACGATCTCGCCCGGCACGGGAAGCGCATCCTCGATGCTCCCGTACTCCAGCGGCGGTTCGCGCCGCCGCCGCTTCTCCTTCAGGATCAGGAGGTCGAGTCCCAGGTCCTTGGGGTACGGACGATCCGTCGTGAGGGCCATCATCTCGGTTGCCCGCCGCATCTCCGCGACCGAACCCCGGGTCTTGTCGCTGTGTTCGCTCGTAAAGACGACGGCGGCCCCGATCTCGTGCGCCACCGCGGCAAGCAGGGCGTTCGCCCCGGGAGAGTCGGCGTCGAGCAGTTCCACGACGTTCCCCGCCCCGAAGAAGAGTGGACGGGGAGCATCGACGAACCCGGCGAGCGATTCCGTGAGCCCGGAACCCGCCGGCTGGAGGAGGGGGTCGGCGATCAGGCAGCGGATCCCGGCCTCCTCTGCGGCGGCAAGATTCTCTTCAAGCGTCCGCTCGCGCGGCACCACGACCGCTGCCGCCCCGGCATCCGCGACCGCCCGCCCGACGGCGGGGATATTCCCCTCGTGCAGGGAGAGCACCAGGTCGGCGCGGAAGAGCGCCGCCGCGATGAGGTCGGGGTCCTGCGTATCGACGGCGAGCGGCCCCTCGACCCCCACGAGGGAGGAGAAACACCGCGCGACGTCGGCGGGGGTCGCGTCGAACCCGAACCCCAGGTCGACGATATCCGCCCCGTCGGCAAAGAACCGCCGGACGTCGGCGATGAGATCGTCGCGCCTGTGCGCATCCATGATCTCCGCGAGGACCTTCATCCTCGAACCCCCGCCGACTTTCACGCCGCGGACGATGAAGTCCGCCTCCGCTTCCGCTTCCCGGAGCGCCACCCGCCGGCAGGCCTCCTCGCGCCGGGTCTCTGCGAGGAACTCGTCGGCGGGGACGGTCTTTGAGAGGGGGGCGGTCTCCAGCACCGAGAGAACCGGCACAAGATCGGCCGCATGCCGCGGGCCCCGGTAGACCGGGACGCCGGTCTCGCGCTCGACGTCGGCAAACGACGCGGTGCACATCCCGGAGACGATCGCCATGTCGTAGTTACTGCTGGCAAGCAGCCTCCGGAGTTCTCCGGGGGCAAGAAACGACGCAATTTCGCCGGTGACCACCACATCGATCTCATAACGATCGCTGAACCTTTCAGCCGCCGACTTCACGATACCGACCGTTGCCGATCCGGTCGGGAGGAGAATGTGCATACACTTCACTTATTATTCAGGGGATGACAAATAATCTGATCTCATGCTGCGGTGCGATCTGCATGTCCACACCAGGTTCTCCAGGGACGGAGAGAGCAGTGTGGAGGAAATTCTCAGGCGAGCGGAGGCGGTCGGCCTCGACGCCATCGCGATCACCGATCACGATACGGTGGAGGGTGCCCTCTACGCCCTCGAGTGCGATACCCCCGTGACCGTGATCCCGGGCACCGAGGTCTCGACGAAGCAGGGCCATCTCCTCGCACTCGGTGTCACGGAACCCCTCCCGGACGGGCTCGACTTCTTCGAGACCGTTACCATCGCGCGTGTCCGGGGCGCTCTCTTGATCCTCCCGCACCCCTACCACCGCTGGCGCCACGGTGTCGGGAGGAGGCTTGCGGCCAGTATCGGCGCGGTGGACGCGGTGGAGGTCTTCAACAGCCGCTACATCACCGGGTCGGCGAACCGGAAAGCCGCAGTCATAGCAAAGAGGTTCGGGAAACCCGGCGTCGCCGGGAGCGACGCCCACAACGCCCGTTACGTCGGGTTCGGGGTCACCTACGTCACGGCCGAGCCCGATGCGGCCTCCATCCTCTCCGCGATCCGGGAAGGCCGGACGATGGCGGGCGGGAGGATGACCCCGCTCCGCACGTACACCCGCCAGTCCCTCAAGGGTGCTCTCCGCAGAATCCGGCGGACGGTACACCGATGAACCTGGCGTTCCGCTTCTCGTACCTCGGCGACCGGTTCTTCGGCTCGCAGATACAGTCCGACCTCCGCACCGTAGAGGGCGAGTTCATCGCGGCGGCGAGGCACCTCCGCCTCTTCGACGACTGGCGAAAGGCGAACTTCGCTACCGCCGGCCGCACCGACCGCGGGGTGCATGCCCGGTGCCAGGTCTGTTCATTCCGGACGGATAAGCCGGAATTGGCTATCGAAGCGCTGAACCGGGTGCTCCCGGCGGACATCTGGTGCACGGAGTGGGCCGAGGTCCCCGACGGGTTCCACCCCCGATACAGCGCCATATCAAGGACCTACCGCTACTACTTCCCTGCCCCCGGCGACGTTGCCGCCATGCACGAAGCGGCAGAGGCGTTTCTCGGACGGCACGACTTCTCGGCGTTCGCCCGCGTCGGCGACAAGAACCCCGAGCGGAGGATCCTTGCATCACGGGTCTTTACAGACGGGCGGTTCGCCGTATTCGAGGTGACGGGCGAGAGTTTCCTCTGGAACATGGTTCGGTGCATGGCAACGATGCTCGGACGGGTGGGAAGAGGCGAGGCCGAAGCCACCGAGATAGCACGGCTCCTTGCCGGGCCGGTGGAGGGGAGAGTCGCTGCGGCGCCCCCCGAGGGGCTGATCCTCTGGGATATCGATCACAGGATTCCCTTCGCGCCGCTTCCGATCGACACTAAAAGCAGCCGGCATCTGGCCGACCGCCATCGTTACCACGTCCTCATGGCAGAGATCTCTGCCGACCTCGCACCGGATCTCCGGCAGCCCGATACACCCGGGATATAAAACTTCCCAAAGGAGCACAATGCACCAGAGGGAATCGCGAAACCGACCCACCGTATTATCGCTGCTTTGAAACGATCAGGCCACAGGCGATGAATCTTCCGGAAGCGGTGCGGCAGGGGAAAAGAGCCTTTCCGGCCATCATCCTGAACCGCTTCACTTAATCCTTCCGAAACGCGGCATCCGATAATACCAGAGATCGTCGGAATCACGCCATAGGGGTCCCCTGCCCGCTCCCGGCAGAGGGCAGCAGCCATTTTCGCCCTGGCCGAAACTTTTAACTAGAGCAGGTAAGGGTTAGAGGCATACCCATAAATGGAATTACATTTACTTTAGACATAAGTTTACTACTTTTAGTTAATAATAACCTATTAATATATGCCAGAACAGTCCCGTTTCAGTACGTCAAGAGGGGAAAGTGGATGTACGACAAGGATCCGGTTCGGGCGAGGCCACCCGCTCACCACGAGGGGTGGTTCGCCGAAGAAACAACTGTGCCGTTGCCGCACTACCTGGATGCAGAGAGAGAGAGATGGATCGACCGACATATCCCCCGGAGCATCGGGCAGGCGGACGTGACAGGCGTCCCGGCCCTCCGCTGTGAGGTTCAGGAGCGGGTCAACCCCCTGAGGACGCCCGCGGCTCCGGGGAACCGGCGGGTGGTGAGTGAGACCGCCGAAGCGGCCGCCATCACGCCCCGGCGGTCGAGCAGGATGCGGACGCTTGCGGCGGTCCCCTGCCTCGACGAAGAGGTCGCGATCGGTTCCGTCGTCCTGCGGGCCAGGCAGCACGTCGACGAAGTCCTGGTGATAGACGACGGCTGTACGGACGAGACCGCGAAGGTCGCCCGGGATGCAGGGGCGACCGTCATCTCGCACGGGACACAGAAGGGGAAAGGACAGGGGATCAAGAGCGCTCTTAAGTATGCGGTCGATCACGACTACGACTGCCTGGTCTTCATGGACGGCGACGGCCAGCACGACCCCGGGGAGATACCTCTCCTGGTCGAGCTGATCCGCGCCGATGCCGCCGATCTCGTCATCGGATTTCGGACGTTCGGCCAGATGCCGTTTTACCGGCGTTTCGGCCGGGCGGTGCTCGATGTCGTCTCCAGCAACGGAAGTGCGATAACCGACTCGCAGTGCGGTTTCCGGGCGCTGAACAGAAAGACCATGGAATCGATGCTCGGAGCGCTCCGGATGAACGATTTCTCGACCGAATCGGAGATGCTCCAGATCGCCCAGGAGAGACACCTGCGTATCGGGGAGACGCCGATAAACTGCAAGTACGGGGACTTCGACACATCCACAAAGAACCCCATTTCTCATGGAATGGAGGTGCTCGGATCGATATTCTGGCTTGCCGTGGAGAGAAAACCGCTTCTCTACATCGGTCTGCCCGGGCTTGCCGCGATGCTTGCCGGGATCTTCTTCTTCCTCCAGTTTCTGCGGGGATTCAGCGAGACCGGGATCGTCCCGATCGAACAGGGCATGCTTGCATCGTTCTTCCTGATCCCGGGGACGGTCGCACTCATGCTGGGCCTGGCGCTTGCCCTCGTTCTAAGGGTGCGGAAGTGAGCAGGGTGAACATTACGATGCAGAGGAGATGTGAAGAATGATCGGAGTGATACTCGGCACGCGGCCGGAGATCATCAAGATGTCCCCCATCATCAGGGAGTGCGAACGCAGAGGTATCGACTACTTCATCCTTCATACCGGGCAGCACTACTCCTACGAGATGGACCGGCTCTTCTTCGAGCAGCTCGAACTCCCCGACCCGGACTACAGCCTCGACGTGGGCTCCGGCACCCATGCCGGCCAGACGGCGAAGATCATGACCGGCGTCGAGGACATCCTCGTAAAGGAATCGCCCGACGTCGTCCTGGTGCAGGGAGATACAAACACCGTCATGGCCGGGGCTCTCGCGGCATCGAAACTGCACATGAAGGTGGGGCATGTCGAGGCGGGGCTGCGGAGTTTCAACCGCTGGATGCCGGAAGAGATCAACCGGGTGCTCACCGACCACATCTCGGATTACCTCTTCGCCCCGACGGAGAGCGCGAGAAAGAACCTCCTCCATGAGGGGATCGCCGAGCAGAAGATCTGCGTGACCGGCAACACCGTCGTCGATGCGGTATACCAGAACCTCGGCATAGCGCAGAAGAAGAGCAACGTCTTGAAAGAACTCGATCTCGAGCCCCGTGCATACTTCCTCGTCACCGCCCACCGGCAGGAGAACGTGGACAACCGCACAAGGCTCAAAGAGATCTTAAAAGGGCTTGAGGGGGTGCAGAAGGAGTTCTCCCTCCCGGTCGTCTTCCCCGTCCATCCGCGGACCGAGAAACGGATCAAGGAGCTCGGCATCGGCGTCGACGGGCTGAACCTCACCAAACCCTTCGGGTTCCTGGAGTTCCTGCAGCTGGAGTCGCAGGCGAAATTCGTGCTGACTGATTCCGGCGGCGTCCAGGAAGAGACCTGTGTTCTCGGCGTCCCCTGCGCCACGATGCGTTACGACACGGAGCGGCCCGAGACGCTGGACGTCGGATCGAACGTCCTGGTCGGTGCCGACTCAAGAAAGATACTCGAAGCGGTTCGTTCGATAGAATCCTGGAAATCCGGGTGGAAGAACCCCTACGGCGATGGAATCGCCGGAAAGATGATTGTCATGGTATGTGCCGCCGCGAGGCCGGAGTGACTGCCCGGGGAGAATACGCATGAAGATCTGTGTACTGGGATTAGGATACATAGGATTACCGACTGCACTGTTGTTTGCGGCTCACGGAGCGGATGTCGTAGGCGTCGACGTGAACCAGAGCGTGGTGGATTGCCTGAACCGCGGGAGCCTGCCGTTTGAGGAGACGGGGCTCGACGACCTTTATGGCGAGGCCAAAAGCCGATTCTCTGTCAGCACCGAACCGGAGGCCGCGGACACCTTCCTGATTGCCGTGCCGACACCCCTTGACCCGGCAACGAAAGTCTCCAACCTCACCTACGTCAAGAACGCCGCCGGCATGATCGCCCCCCACCTCCACAGGGGGAATCTGGTCATCCTCGAATCGACCGTTCCTCCCGGGACCAGCGAACGGATCGTCATCCCGAGGCTCGAGAAGAGCGGCGTTGCCGTGGGAGACTTCCTCTACGCCCACTGCCCCGAGCGAGCGATACCGGGGCGGACCCTCTCCGAGATGACGGGCAACAGCCGCATCATCGGCGGCTACGACCGGGAATCCACCGACCAGGCGACCGCGATCTACCAGACCTTCGTCCGCGGGCAGATCTACCAGACCGACACGAAGACAGCGGAGTTCGTCAAACTGATGGAGAACACCTGCCGCGACGTGAACATCGCGCTCGCAAACGAGTTCGCCCAGCTCGCGGAGGAGTGCGAGATCAACGTCTGGGAGGCGATCACCCTCGCAAACAAGCATCCGCGGGTCACCGTCCTCAACCCCGGTCCGGGCGTCGGAGGGCACTGCATCGCCGTCGATCCCTGGTTCCTGACCGAGAACTCGACCCGGTGCAGGATGATCTCCACCGCACGGGAGATCAACGACTCCATGCCGAACTACGTGCTGCGTATCGCACGCGATCTGCTCGCCGGCATCAGAGACCCGACGATCAGCATCCTCGGCGTCGCCTACAAGGGCAACGTCGGCGACACACGGGAGAGCCCGGCATTCAAGTTCATCCAGCTCGCCGAGAACGAGGGGTATGCCATCCGGTGCCACGACCCGTATGCGGCGAAGTTCGCGCACCCCCTCATGGATATCCCGGAGGCGACCGCAGGGAGCGACTGTATCGTCATCCTCACCGATCACGACTGCTTCCGGAGACTCGACCCAGCGACGCTTCAGGTGAGGACCAAGATGGTCATAGATGCCCGGAACATCCTCGACCACGGGAAGTGGACCGACCAGGGCTTTGCCGTCCGGGTGCTGGGCGACGGTTCACCGGTGCAGCAGACGGTTCCGAGAGAGATCGCGGCACCCGCAGGGCTGTACCCGGCAGGCGCCGCGCGGCCGATTGCATCGCCATCGCCGCCGTCCATATCCCTGCTTTCTCCGAACGGGCGGGAGGGCTTCCTTTAGCCCTCCCGGATACGGTTTCAGAGGCCGGGGATCGCCGAGAGCGCCCCCATTCAGATACTACGAGGAACTGCATGAAACAGGTATGCATCGTATCACAGCACTTTCCGCCGGAGAGATCGGGAAACGCGTCACGCATCCACGACACCGCCGCGCACCTTGCAAAACTGGGTATCGGCGTGACCGTGCTTGCGCCGCACCCCACGTTCCCCACCGGTTCGTTCCCCCGCACCTGGGAGCGCTCGGACGTGCAGGAGGTCGACGGGATCCGGGTTGTCCGCCTCTGGACATGGCAGCCGGGCTCCGGTGATCCGGGGTTCGGAAGTCGGATGGCCTACTACCTCTCCTTCCCCATCCACGCCGCGCTCTGGCTCCTCTTCACCCGGAGCCGGTTCGACGCAATCATGACGTCGGCGCCGCCGCTCTTCACCGGGATCCCGGGATACGTCCTGAAGCGGACGTCACGGGTGAAGTGGATCCTCGATATCCGCGATCTCTGGATCGATGCATCGATAGGGCTCGGTTTCCTCAGGGAAGGAAGCCTCTACGAGAGGCTGAGCCGGAGGTTCGAGCAGGCGTGTCTCTCCCGGGCGGACCTCGTCGGGGTCACGACAGAAGAGCTCGGGCGGAGGATCTCGTCGCGCTACCGGGTTACGGCTCCCATGGAACTGATGCCGAACGGCGTCAATACCGACTTCTTCTACCCTGCGAGCGGCGGGAAGAAGCGGCAGATCATCTACGCCGGCAACGTCGGGCACGCCCAGGATCTCGATAAGGTGGCTCTTGCCGTCAAGTCGATGAACGGCACCTACAACCTGAAGTTCGTCATCGTCGGGGACGGCGACACGAGGGAGAGCCTTGAGGGGCTGGTGAAGGCGGAGAGCCTGACCGACTCCATCATCTTCACGGGCACCCTCCCGCGCGAGGAGATCCCGCGGCTCCTCTCCGAGTCGCTCCTCGGGGTGGCGCCCTTGAAGAGGCTCGCGAACCTCGAGTATGCCGCCCCTACCAAGGCCTACGAGTACATGGCCTGCGGGATACCCTTCGTCGGCTGCGGGAACGGTGAGATCGCCCATCTCGCGAAGGAGTCGGGCGCGGGGGTCATCGCCGAGAACACGCCGGAGGCGATCGCCGCGACGATCTCGACGCTTCTCGACGATCCGGAGAAGATGGAGGAGATGGGTCGCCGGGGGCGGGAGTACGTCGCAAAGCACTACGACCGGCGGTCGGTCGCCCTGAAACTGAAGCAATACATCGAGAGGATGGCATGGACGGGCGTGTGAGATCGCTTCTCTCCCGGGTCACCGGGGAGGTCCGGGAGCTCGCCGTCGTCGACGGCGAGACCGCGTACATCCGCGATCCGGTATTTGGGGTCATCCGGAACCGCGTTCACGCCGAGGTCGCAAAAGCGATGCTCCGCCAGGGCGGCGACCCGCTCGTGGGCCCGCTCCTCGACTACGCCGCAGGATGCCAGAATCCGGACGGGTCCTGGAACGAGGTTCACGTCAACTATAACGAGCCCTCGGCCCTGATCACGGCGTTCATCGGCGACGCGCTCCTGGAGGCGGCGGAGCGGCATCCGCACGAAGAGGCGCTCTGGAAGGCCCGGGACTACGTCCTCGCCGCCGAGAGGAGCCCCGGATGCTTCCTGAAGTCCCGGGGGTACACCGCCGACCACCTGAACGTCGACGCCTCGTGCGGGGCGTTCCTTGCCCGGTACGCGGAACGCTACGACGACGATGAGGGAACCCGTGCGGCCGCGCTGCGGGCGGCGGAGAACGTCGTCCGCCACCAGCGCCCCGACGGCGTCTACCCCTACGCGGTCGATAAGGGGACCTATCCTTTCGTCTTCGACCTCCCCTGCGTGCACTACCAGGGGGTGACGATCTACTACCTCGCAAAGGCAAACGACGTCCTTTGCGACAACCGGATCGATGAGAGCATCGCGAAGGGCGTGCGGTGGCTCGCGGCCGCCCAGCGCCCCGACGGGCGGTTTGACTGGTCGAAGAGCGGTCTCTCCTTCGCCTACTACCTCTCGGGGGCGTACGCGTTTGCCCTGGCCTCGTTCGTCTACGCCGCACGGACGGACGGGCGGTACCGGGAGCACGCCGACCGCTGCCTCGCACGGCTCGAAGAATACGTGCAGGGGCTCGCCCCCCGGTGGGAGCCCGGCCCCTGGATCGGCCTCGCCCCGTCCGTCGCGACGGCGGCGAAGGCGGCGTCACTCGGGAACTACCCGCTGCGGCACCGGGCGTTCCGGTTCGGCTACGGCGTCTACCGCGAGATCGCCCGCCGGCGGTACGGCACGACTGCAGAGACCCGGTCGTTTGAAGCGCTCTCGCGCCTGCTCGGGATCCGGTCGTCGACCGTGGAGCCGTCGAACAACTTCCCCGATCTCTTCATGACCTCGGAGGTGCTCGACTGTCTCAGCCAGTCGGGAGTATGGGAGAACCACGCATGAAACAGGTATTGCTCGATCTACAATCAGGGTCCATCCAGGTGGAGAACGTCCCCGTTCCCGCCGTAACGAGGGGGGTCGTCGTCGAGAACGCCTACTCCCTCATCAGCGCCGGCACCGAGTCGTCGCTGATCAATCTCGCAGGGCAGTCACTCGTCGGCAAGGCGAAGGCACGCCCCGACGACGTGAGGAAAGTCATCCAGAAAATCGGGACGGACGGCCTCCTCCCGGCCTACCGGCAGGCGATGAGCCGCCTCTCAAGACCCGAGCCGCTCGGCTACAGCTCTTCCGGGACGGTGGTGACGACCGGCTCCGACGAGTTCGAGGTCGGCGACCGCGTCGCCTGCGCCGGAGCCGGGTATGCGGTGCATGCCGAGTACGTCTCGGTTCCAAAGAACCTCTGCGTCAGGATCCCCGACGGCGTCGGGTTCCGGGAGGCGGCGTTCACGACTGTCGGAGCGATCGCGATGCACGGGGTCAGGAACGCGAACGTCACGGTGGGCGAGAACGTTGCGGTGATCGGGCTCGGGCTGATCGGGCTTCTCGCCGTCCAGATCCTCAAAGCCGCGGGGTGCCGGGTGATCGGGATCGATATCGACCCCGAGAAACTCGCGCTTGCCAGGGACCTCGGCGCAGACGTCGCCTCGAACTACGACGGCCTCTTCGAGAGGGTCCGGGCGTTCTCGCCGTTCGGTGCGGACGCGGTCATCATCACCGCGGCCACCCGGTCGAGCGCACCCATCGAGGCCGCCGGGCGCCTGGTCCGGAACCAGGGCAGGGTCGTGGTCGTCGGGAACGTCGGCATGGACGTGCCCCGGGACGTCTTCTACGAGAAAGAGGCGGAGGTCGTCGTCTCCCGCTCCTACGGCCCCGGCCGGTACGACCGAAACTACGAGGAGCGGGGGATCGATTACCCGATCTATGTCCGGTGGACGGAGAAGAGGAACATGGAGGCGTTCCTCGAACTGGTGCGCCAGAAGAAGATCGACCTCGACCGCCTGATCACCCATACGTTCCCGCTCGACGAGGCGCCGGGGGCCTACGACCTCATCAACACCGGGAAGGAACGGTTCATCGGGGTTCTCCTGCAGTACAGCCCGAACGGTTCGGGCGCATCCGGCACCGTCGTCCCCCTCACACAGCCCGGCACACGAAAGAAGAAGGCTCCGGCTGCGGCCCGGACGCTCGGGTGCATCGGCGCCGGGGTCCACGCCCAGAGCGCCCTCTACCCGCACCTCGCCGGCCTCCCGGTGAACCTCGGGGGGCTTGCGACTGCAACAGGGCTCTCAGCGCAGACGGTCGCGAAGAAGTACGGGTTCGCCTACTGCACCACCGACTACAAGAGGATCCTCGACGACCCCGATATCGACGCAGTGATGATCGCGACGAGGAACGATCTCCACGCACCGATGGCGATCGATGCGCTGCGTGCCGGAAAAGACGTCTTCGTGGAAAAACCGCTTGCGACTGATATCGAGAGCCTCCGCCGGGTCGTCGAGGCGAGAGGCGAGTCCGGGCAGCGGCTGATGGTCGGGTTCAATCGCCGCCACTCCCCGCTCGCCGTGAAGATGAAGGGGTTCTTCGCAAACCGGGCGACCCCCGCCGTCCTGCACTACCGGGTCAACGCCGGGCAGATCCCGCCCGAGCACTGGGTGCACGACGACGAGCAGGGCGGCGGGATGCTGATATCGGAGTGCTGCCACTTCATCGACTTCATGCAGTATATCACCGGGGCACGGCCGGTCCAGGTGGTCGCCCGGGCGATCGAGCCGACCGGGACGCTCCGGAAGTATGACAACTTCCAGGCGACCCTGACGTTCGATGACGGATCGCTCGGCACCGTCACCTACACGACGCTCGGGGATCGGTCTTACCCCAAAGAGACGGTCGAGGTCTTCGCCGGCAATGCGGTCGGGAGGATCACCGACTTCCGCGACCTCGAACTCCGGCGGGAGGGGAAGGTCTCGCGGGAGAAGCGGTGGCTCACCCAGGAGAAGGGGTTTGCCGAGGAACTCCTGGCGTTCGTGAAGGGCGAGGAGCCGGACTTCGCCGGAAGCGTCGCGACGACGCTCGCGACGTTTGCGGCATGGGAGTCGATCGACACCGGGGCGGTGCAGGAGATCGATATCGGGCGGGTCGGGTTGTGATGCGATTTTAGCGGCGAGAACAGGTTTTTGCACCCGCCACAGCGAGAGCAGTGCGTGGTGATATCGTCATCGCGGGGCGGGGGAAGTATCCGCCCTCCCCTGTCTCTACCGTGTAAGACTTTCCTGTAGCCCCCACCCCGCCCGGCCTTCGGCCTCCTCCCCCGCCCGCAGGGGGGCGGGGCAGTGCGCGGCGATACTCAGTGGGAAGCCGTGTACAGTACCTTTCCAGGGTCTCCCCCATACCCACAGGTGATGAGATTCAGGCGTAATACTCCAATAACGGCCCCTCAAGCCCCTGACGTCTCGCCCGTCCCATCCGCACCTTACGGCGCTCACGCTCCGCTCCTTCAAAACATCGCACCCACAAAAAAACGCCCGGGAGACCCGGACGCCGGACAGTGGGTTCACAACCGATACAAAAAAAAGCGTTTACGGGGACGAGAGCCGGGTACTCCGGGTATACGCCAGCTGCTCGCGGATCCGCTCCGGGATCGTGCGTGTCTCCTGCGCCACGACGGCCTCATACCACTCCTCCCGGCACGAGCAGTCCAGACCGTCGAACTCCGCCGTATCGAAGTGGGAGTTGTAGCGCTGGATCGCCCCGGTGATCCCGGCATCGCACTTCCCGCAGTTCCGGGCCCAGTCGAGCGACTCGACCGAGTAGTTCCAGGGGCTGACGTAGACATGAGCACGGTCCCCGAACCGCTCCCGGCACTGCTGCAGGAGTTCGACGATCGTCCAGAGCCACGGCGGGCGGTAGAGGTTGTTCTTCCAGAGTTCATGCACGACGGTGTTCTTCTCGACCGTCGTCACCTCGAGGTCGACGTAGTCGATCCCGCGGGAGATGCAGTAGGAGATGGTTTGCAGGATATCCTCTATCGCTTCTCCCTCGGCGAGGAACGGGGGTTTTACCAGGAGGAGCGGCTTCGTCAGCACGCCCATCCCCTGCATCCTCGAATGGAAGACGTCGAAGTTGTTCGCCGAGAACCCTTTGTTGATGCAGAGGTTCATCACCTGGGCGTTCGCCGACTCGAACCCAAACGCCACCTCGAGCTGCCGCCCGTTCAGGGCTTTCTTCATCTTCGCCACGTGCTCGTCGGGGGAGTAATCGATTCTCGACTCGACGACCACTTTCCTGATGTTTTTGTAGCCGTCGATGTAGGAGCAGATCTTCTCGATGGCGGCGACCGGCATCTCCCGTTCGTTGAAGATATTGCCGTCGTTGTATATCGAGACGATCGGGTAATCCCCAAGATCGACGGCGTCCATCACGTGCTCGAACTGCGCGACGTACTCGTCCGCCGAGACCTCCCTGCCCCGGGAGGTTGCACAGTAGAATCCGCACATGGTGCACCCCCCCGTCTTCTCGACCCACTCGCACCCCGTGGAACGGAGGAAGATGATCAGCCGTCGGATGGGCTGGTCGTCGAGATGCCCGATCCGCTCCTCCCATCCGACGGGAACCGTGAAATCAAGGTTTTCCGGGGCGCTTCCATTCCGTTTGCGCAGCCCGCCGGCCAGTGTCCGGATCTCGTTTAAGATATCGCTCTCCGATGAGTGACCTATGAAGGTCTCTGCGCTGCTACTGCTATCAGGTACGGCCCTGTCTAGAATTATAATCCCCCCCTTCCGGGAATGCATCCTCGGCACGAGGATACACGTCCCGGCGACTGTCGCCTTATCTTACCAAGACATACCCCTGATAGGCATTCGCATATTTATAGTTTATCCAATTCGACAGATTAACGGGTCATGTTTCCAAAAAGGTATTCCCTGACAGGAAATCCGGGGAATCGGGCAGTCTGTAGAGAAGAACCAGATCCCGATGACCGCCGCCTGCCGCCCGGAGGGCGATCCGTTTGGCCATAAAACCCTGATGCCGAATGCGAGAGATGACGGCATGCCAATTCTTATATACGTTGTTTGGGGGTATACTATCCCGATGCACCGGTGGACAGACATCCGGGTGGACCCCCTGGAAAACAGCCAGAGAGGGACCGGTGAAGGCCGGGAACTGGTGAGGCGGTACAATCGTCTTCGGCAGATATGACAGAAGAACAGATGAGAAGGAGAACGGCAGGCATGATTCGTCTGGGAGAGAGGATCTGCGGCAGGGAATCGTTCACTGCAAAAGCTCTCGGGCTTCTCCCGGCCTATAACGTCTATCGAAAGACCTACGCCCTCCTCCGGGAGTCCCGGGGATGGAGCCGGGAAGACCTCGCGGCCTACCAGGCCCGGGAACTCTCGCGCCTGCTCGACCACGCCTACGAAAACGTCCCCTACTACCACCGGATCTTTGTAGAGCGCGGCCTCGTCCCGGGGGACATCCGGGGGCCGGCGGATCTCGAACTCCTCCCGTTCCTGACCCGGGAGGACCTCCAGGCCAACCTCCCGGATTTGAAGGCCAGAAACTACCCCGAGTCCGCCTTCGAGTATGTCACCACCGGCGGCTCCACCGGGATCCCGGTCGGGTTCTACTACGAGAAAGGGGTCTCCCGCGCCCGGGAGTGGGCGTTCATGAAGACCCAGTGGGACCGCGTCGGCTACCGGTTCACCGACCGCTGCGTCGTCCTCCGGGGCTACATCGTCGGGTCGGCCGGCGACGGCGTCTTCTGGAAGAAGACCCTCGGCGGCCGGTGGCTGCTGATGTCCTCCCACCACATGACCGAGGAGGCATTGCCCGCCTACATCAGCGAGATCCGGCGGTTCAAACCCCGCTTCATCCAGGGATACCCATCCACGGTCGCGATCCTGGCGCGGTACATGCGGGAACACGACATCGAACCGTTCTCGACCGTCAGGGCCATCCTCTGCGGGTCGGAGAACCTCTACCCCTGGCAGCGCGACCTCCTCACCGGGGTCTTCGGGTGCCGGGTCTTCTCCTGGTACGGCAACTCCGAGCAGACGGTCCTTGCCGGCGAGTGCGAGGAGAGCACCCACTACCACATCTTCCCCGAATACGGCATCGTCGAACTGATCGGGAGGGACGGACGGCCCGTCAAGGGAGCCGGCGCCATGGGCGAGGTGGTCGCGACCAACCTCACCAACTACGTCTGCCCCCTCATCCGCTACCGCACCATGGATCTTGCCACGGCGGCAGGGGGGGGCTGTTCCTGCGGCCGTGCCTACCCGATACTCGAGCGCGTGGAAGGAAGGGTTCAGGATTTCATCGTGACGGGCAAAGGCGAACTCCTCTCCGGGATCGCCATGAACATCGATACCGATGCGTTCGATAACGTTAAACAATTTCAGTTCTACCAGGAGAAGGTCGGGGAGGTCATACTGAACATCGTGAGAAAACCGACGTTCAGCAAGCAGGACGCAGAGTACCTCTACCGGGAGGTGAGCAGGAGCTGCGGCGACGACGTCCTTATCACCATCAGGTACGTCGACAACATACCGCTCACCGCCCGCGGCAAGCACCGTTACTTCGTTCAGGGCCTGCCGATACACTTCAGCGACCGCGAAGGGGGGATCGTCGAACATGTCTCCCACGACCTGCTCGCCTGACCAGGGAGGTATATATATGAAAGCCGGTCTGTCTCGATGGGTGTCGCGTGCAAACCCGCTCACCGTCAAAGCACTCAGTCTGGTGCCGTCGTACCGCACCTACCGGCAGATGTATGCACTTCTCCGGGAGTCGCAGTGGTGGAGCCGGGAAGACCTCGCGGCCTACCAGGCCCGGGAACTCTCGCGCCTGCT
>DAIRGM010000007.1:12640-71883 GCA_036794525.1 Methanoculleus sp. | reverse complement strand
ACAAATTTCCGCATTGCCAATGCCAACGTCAGAATCAACCCGCACAATGGCGGTCGTGTTGATTCTCCATCATCAGGAGAACAATGTTCATTTTGTAAGTATTTAAACATATGTTTCCTGTATCGGATTCGAGAGTAAATCTCGAACCTTCATATCCTTTTTAGTGCAGGGAACTCGACCCAACCGGGTCGCGAGACTTCACCTGCGAGGGAATTAACGTTTGTGTTTCAACACATATAAACGTTTTCATCCACCCACGGGATCGCGCCGGAGATTCCGAGTAGAATCCCGGCCCATACGAGGAGTTCGCCCGGAATCTTGCATCCCGGGGCCCCGTATGCTTCACCTGTGCAGGAACATATGTTTGCGAGTTATCGCATATAAACATTTGCTCCCACCCAGGTTTCAGGCCGGAGATCTGTATTCCCCGACCCGCACATCCGCATCGCGGGTGTGCGAGACATCTTGTGAGAATACAAGTTGAATCTCCGAACATATAAACATTGTCACCCTGCATCAGACCCGACTCAATTGTCGGGTCCTCACAGCGGTTGAAGGGACGCTGGAACAGACCACCCCAGGAGGGGCTGCACGATCCGACGTCCTGACAACACAGCCTTACAATGTTGTCATCAATGCTATATGAACATTTCCCTGCATCGTCGGATCAAAGCACATAGCTTCAATCCCCATAAACGTTGAGATCTCCGGGCGACCTGCGCATTTTGCGCAGGATTCGAGCGGATTTGACTCCCAACTTGACTATTACATGTTGACGGTAGAGGTATTTAAACATTTACCCCAAACCCGTTCAGGAAAGCGGGATCGCCCCGCAGAACCTCCTGGTTTCGCCCCACAAAAGACCTCACCAGGAACCCCGTGCGCAGGTAAGATCCCACGCGCGCAGTGCCGTCGAAGACGAATCCGACATAATTACCGAGATTACTCTCCGAAAAACCCAATAATCTGAGACTTCCCTCGGCTGTTCCCGCTCGCATGCGGGTCCAGGATACGACGTTCCATAGGGTATCGCCACGACTGCCCCCGCCCCTCGCGGGCAGGGGAGGAGCGCGAAGCACAGGTGGGGTGGGGGCCACAGGTGTCGCGGGAGGTGGGAAACAGCGTAGGTGAAGACCTCTCTCACCCACGAGCCGCCACCCTGACCCACAGCATGAGGGAGATGCTTACAAGAGAGGACTCTCCGCGAGAACAGGCCGGGTCAGGCACCAATCGCATCAGGGAAGAGTGACACCGGGAATAAGGCTTTGCCGGAGCCAATAAGGGAGATTCCTGGTCGGATCCACCCGAGAGCGAGTGTCAGACGTGCCGGGGCACCACCCAGATTATCGCGGGAAAAAAAGCGACCGGCGTCATCAGGCTGGAGATTACTTCTCCTGATCGGTCCTTCTGGCATCGCTCTCCGGGATCCGGTCGCCGACATAGACCTCGCCGAAGAACTCATCCTGCCAGAGCGCGAGTTCCCCCTCGAGCATCAGGAACAGGAGCGGGATGTAGACCTCGCGGCGGCTCCGCCCTATGGCACTGGAGAGAACGCCGAGCGTCAGGACATCCCCGTTCGGGGCAGCGCGCCGGAACTCCTTCATCACGGCCGAGATCGCATTCTGGTATCCCTCATCGTGCGCCACCGCCACCACGTCCCGGGCGTCGAGGTCGAGGTCTGGCTCTCTCACCACAGGGGCGCGTTTCCGCTGCCGGCGGCGCTGCTCCTTCTCTGCCGTTTTGAGCTGCTTGATGAGTTCGTAGAGCGTGACCGGCGGGCGTTTTCGCAGATTCTTTCGCCCCAGGCGGCGCTGGATCTCGCGTTCCAGGCGACCGATCGGCTCGGTCTCCCCGGCCGACTCGAAGTCGAACCCGAGATCCTCGATCGACTCGTCTCCGTCGTCGTCAAACGAATCCTCGTCCTCTTCTTCGCCCCAACCGTCGAAATAATCCGACTTCAGGCGCAGCAGGCACGCGGCATAAAAGAGCGTCCTCCCCGAGATCCGGAGATCCAGTTCCTTCCTCCGGTCGAGTTCGGCGAGGAACCGGTCGGTCACGTCCACAATATCGATGTTCCAGGGATCGACCTCCCCCCGCTCGGCCATGCCGGCCAGGATCTCGACTGGTTCCTCATCCATTGTTCTGCACACCGGTCACGTAGGTGCTCTTGTCCGCGCGGATCGTCACGCCCACGATGCGGTCGGCACGCTCGATCATCGGTTTTCTGAGCGAGACGATGATCGACTGCGCGTTGCCGGAGAGCTCGCTCATCATGGCGGCGATGCGGCCGACGTTGTTCCCGTCGAGGAACATATCCACCTCATCGAGCGCGTAGAACGGCGCGGGCATGAACTGCTGGATGGAGAAGATGAACGCGAGCGTGGTGAGCGACTTCTCGCCCCCCGAGAGCGCGGAGAGGAGGTGCACCTTCTTGTCCCGCGGCTGGACCGCAAACGTCATCCCGCCTGCGAAGGGATCCTCCTCGTTGTCGAGGACGAGCCTCCCGCTCCCGTCGGTCAGGCGCGCGAATATGTCGCGGAAGTTCGTGTCGATCGCAGTAAACGCGGTCATGAAGGCGTCGTACTTCATCTTCTCGTACTTCTCGATCCGTTCGAGGAGCATCATCCGCTCCCGCGAGAGCACCTCTTTCTTCTCCGTCCGCTCCTCGACACGGGCAGAGACCCGGTCGCACTCCTCGATCGCGAGCATGTTCACCGCGCCGATCTTCTTGAGCGCCTTCTCGGCCTCCGCGATCCCGGCGTCGATGGCGGCGAGATCGAGATCCGTCTCCACGTCGCCCGCCTGCTCCCTGAGCACCGCAAGTTCCGCGAGGAGCGAGTGTTCCCGCTCATTGAGAGCGTCGATCTGCATCCGGATCCGCTCCATCGCACCCGAGAGTTCAAGAGAGCGCTGGTCGAGCACCCGGATCTCCGCGAGAACACAATCGCGCTTCTCGTGCAGGCCCGCGAGTTCGTCGGAGAACTCCTTCTGGCGCGCCTCGAACTGCACGATCAGGCGGCGCTGCTCCTCGATCTGCTCCTGTGTGGCCGTGATCTCGTCATCGATCTCCTGGTTCTTCGCCTCCAGGCGGCTCCGTTCCGCGGCAAGTTCCTCGATCCGGTTCGCGAAGTGCTGGCGCTCACGCTTCACATCGGTGATGTCGGCGTCCTTGTTGCGGAGCCGCCGCTCGATGTCCTCGACGGCTTTACGGATGCTCTCGTAGCGCTCGCTGAGCACCGGAACCTCGGTGTCGTCGAGTTTCTTCTTGAGGTCGTCGATCTCCGCCGAGACCTGCGCGATCTCGCCGGTTATCCGCTCGAGATCGCCCTCGAGCCGCGCAAGCTCCTCGCCGCCGCTCTTCGCGGCATCGCGCATCTCCTGCAGGCTCTCTTCGAGCGTCCGCTTCTCGCCGGAGAGCACCTCAATCCGCTTCTGAAACTCGTCCACCATCATCCGGTAGCGCGCAACCTGCTCGTCGATCGAACTCCGCTCCGCCCGTTTCGCCTCCGCAGCCACGGCAAAGCGGCCGGTGGACGCCTCGATCTCGCCCGCCTCCGCCTCGAGTTCGGCAAGCTTCGCGCGGGTCCGGGCGATCTCGTCGTCGACCGCCACCCCGAACCCGCGGACCTTCTTCCCCTGGGAACCGCCGGTCATGGCGCCGCTCCTCTCGACGACATCACCCTCGATGGTGACCATCTTGTACCGGCCCATCATCCGCCGCGCACGGTCGAGGGTATCCACCACCACCGTCGCGCCGAAGACGACACGGAACGCGCGGTCGAACGCCGGGTCGAACTCCAGGAGATCGACCGCGTAGCCGACGATCCCGGGGTCGGCCTCGAGCGGCGAGAGGATCGGGGGCCGGAGTTTGTTGAGCGGCAGGAACGTGACCCGCCCGAGCCGGTTCTCTTTCAAGTAACGGATCGCATCGGACGCCACCGCGTCGGTATCGACGACCACCCACCTGAGCCGGCCCATCGCCGCCACGTCGAGCGCGGTTGCGTACTCCGGCGGCGCCCGTCCAAGCTGCGCGACCGCGCCATGGACGCCGTCCATGCCGAGGACGACCTCCATCGCCTTCCCGCCGGCATCGCCGTGCGCCTGCTGCTGCGCCTCAAAGCGCATCAGGTTCTGCTCGTTCTCCCGGATCTCCTTCTTCAGCCGATCGAGTGCCGAGCGCCGCCCAAAAAGCGTGCTCTCCGCCTCGGAGAGATCCCGCTCGACCTGCCGCTTCTGTGCCTCGCAGTCGGCCATCGAGGAGGAGTACTCGGCTACCTGCTCCTGCTTGTTCGTGAGTTCCTCATCGATCTGCTTGAGCCGCGCGTCCAGGCGTTCCCGCTCCGACGTCCGCATCCGGCTCTTCTCGATGAAGATATCCTGCTCGTGGAGAATCTTCGACCGGAGCTCCTTCTTGCTCTCCAGGTCCTGCATCTTTGCGAAGAGTTGGTCCTTTACCCCTTCGACCTCCTTGCTCCCGCTTGCGATGCGATCCTCGACCTCCTTCATCTCATCGCGCTGCGTCGCGAGTTCCATGGCGAGGTTCGCCCGGTCGATCGAGAGGTTGCGGATCTGCGCGGCGCATTCCTCGACCTTCGTCTCGGCGCGTTTGCCGTCGAGATAGATCCGCTGGACAGCCTCGCCATTCTCGTCGCGATTGACCTTCAGCCGCTCGATGTTCTTCTCGCCGAGCTTGATCGCGCTTCGCGCCTCTTCGAGTTTTCCGACGAGTTCGAGGTACTCGGGGCCGCTCTTGTGGTTTATCTCCTCTTCGACTGCCTGCTGGCGCCCGTGCGCCTCCTCGATCTCTTTTTTGACGGCCTCGACCTCACCTTCGGCGCGTGCGGCCGCCGCCTGCTGATCCTGCATGAGACCGTGGAGGGTGCCGATCTCCTGCTCCTTCTGCCGGACGAGCGCCGCGCCCCGGCACTGCTCGAGGTGCTCGAGTCCCTCCTGCCACCGCCGGTACTCCATCGCCTGCTCGCGCTCGTGCTGGAGCGCGTCAAGCCGCGCCACGAGCTCGTTCAAGAGGAGTTCCTCGCGTTCGAGCCGCTCCCGCACCACCTCGAGCTCCGAGAACGCCTGTCCGCGCTTCTGATCGAACTCTGCAACACCCGCAATCTCATCGATGATCTTTCGCCGCTCGCCGTCGGTCATCTCCATGATGCGGGTGATGTCGCCCTGCATCACGACGTTGTAGCCCTCCGGCTTGATCCCGATCTTCGCGAGGAACTCGATGACGTCGGCCTGCTTGCAGAGACGGTTGTTAAGGTAGTTATAACTGTAGTATCCCGCTGGCGTCCGCTTGATCCGGCGGCGGATCACCGTTCCGTCCGAGAACGTGATCGTCACCTCGGCGGTGTTCTTCCCGGAGTTGACATTGATGAGATCGGTCAGCTTCTCGGCCCGCAGTCCTCGCGCACCCGAGAGAGCCAGGACGAAGAGGATGCTGTCGATGATGTTGCTCTTTCCGGATCCGTTCGGACCTGAGACGACGGTAAATCCTTCGAAAAAAGGAATTTTCGTCTTTCTGGCGAAAGACTTGAAGTTGTCGATCTCAAGCTGCGTGATGTACAAGGACGGGGCTCCCTTACCTATCGATCGAGGTCGACGGTGTCATCCTCTTCAGCATGGATGACGTCATCGACCGGACGGGCCTTCTGCTCGACGAAGAACTTGCGGTCGGCCGGTTTGCCGCCTTTCCCCCGGCCCCTTGCCGCGGCGGCCCCGGACCCGGCGCTGGCGACGATGTACTCGGAGGATCTCCTCGGCTCCGGCTTCAGCGTCCCGTCGTTCTGCATGATGAGATCGAGATCCCGGTCGTCCTCGGCAGCGGGCGCGGGCTGCCGCCGCTCCACCTGACGCGCGGGAGCCTTCCGCTCCACGGCACGCACGGGGCGCGGATCGGCCTCGGCGCGCGGTTCCGCCTGGAGCATAACCGCGGGCTTCTTCGCTTCTGCCGGCACCGCAGCCACCTTCCGGCGCTCATCCGCGTCCCGGGCGAGTTTCATCACGATCGATTTGATGTCGAGAACCTCTTCCGTCAGGCCTTTGACCACGGCCTCCAGTTCCCTCACCTTCCGTTCCAGGTCGCGCAGGCGCTCGTCTCCCGCCTCCGGCGCCCGGGAAGATATGCGATCTCCCGCCAGACCTCTCATAACTTCCTCGAACTCCTGCACCTTCCGCTCCAGATCGCACAGGCGCTCGCCCTCCGCCTCCGATACCGGCGGCTGTTCTCGCTCTATCATCGTCTCCATCTCCTTTTCGCGTTCCGAAAGTTCCCGCTCAAGAAACCGTATCCTTGCATCCTTCTGCGCCATTATCTCCCTCAAACTAATCCTTGATAATAATTACGTAATAATATTACTATAGATCCCCTGAATGAAGAAGTATTACATTTTATCCGGGGCGCAACCGGGGAGATCGCGGCATCCGTCGTAGATGACGCAGAAGGCCCCTCCCACCCGTCTCGCGGGAGGCCGGTGCGAAGAAGCGCTAGGCCCGGGCACGCGTAACCGGCCCCGTATAAAAGAAAACATATTACCTCAACGGAGCAACCATTTTTCTGCATGTCTAATCTGGCAACCTTCGATCCAGAAGTCGCAGACCTCATCGAGCAAGAGCGCCTGCGCCAGGTCAATGGGCTGGAACTGATCGCCTCCGAGAACGTCGTCAGTAAGGCGGTTCTCGAAGCGATGGGTTCTATCATGACCAATAAATATGCCGAGGGATACCCCGGCAAGCGCTATTACGGCGGCTGCGAGTTCCATGACGTCGTGGAGAACCTGGCGCGCGACCGGCTCTGCGAACTCTTCGGCGCGGAGCACGCGAACGTCCAGCCCCACTCGGGGAGCCAGGCAAACCAGGCGGTCTACTTCGCCTACCTCGGCTACAAGGACAGGATCCTGAGCCAGAGCCTCACCCAGGGCGGACACCTCTCCCACGGGTCGCCGGTCAACATCACCGGGCGCTGGTACTCCATCTTCCACTACGGCGTCGATCCCGAGTCCGAGACGCTCGACTACGCGGCGATCGAGGAGATCGCACGAACAGTGAACCCGCAGATGATCGTCTGCGGCGCGAGCGCCTACCCGCGTGAGATCGACTTCAAGGCCTTCCAGGAGGTCGCCGATACCGTCGGCGCGCGGTGCATGGCCGATATCGCCCACATCGCCGGCCTCTGCGCGACCGGATACCACAACTCCCCCGTAGGAGTCGTCGACATCGTGACGACGACGACGCACAAGACCCTGCGCGGCCCCCGCGGCGGCGCCATCATGTGCGGCAATGAGGACGCGGCCGCGATCGACAAGTCGATCTTCCCGGGGATGCAGGGCGGCCCGCTGATGCACACGATCGCGGCAAAGGCGGTCTGCTTCAAGGAGGCCCTGACCCCCGCATACAGGGACTACTGCGGGCAGGTCGTCAGGAATGCAAAGACGATGGCCGACGTCCTCGCGAGCGAAGGGCTCGACCTCGTCTCCGGCGGCACCGACAACCACCTCATCCTGCTCGACCTGACCGGGGTCTCGACGAACGGCGAGCACCTCACCGGCCTCGCGGCCGAGGTCGCGCTCGGCGAGGCAGGGATCACCGTGAACAAGAACACCATCCCCCGCGAACAGCTCAGCCCCTTCGTGACGAGCGGCCTCAGGATCGGCACGCCTGCCGTCACCTCGCGCGGCATGAAAGAGGAGGAGATGAAGCAGATCGGCCACTGGATCGCCCGGGTCGTGAAGGATATCGCAAAGGATAAGACCTCGAAGAAAGCGATCACCGAAGTGAGAGAAGAGGTTATTGCCCTCGCGAGCAAGTACCCCCTCTACCCTGAAGTAGCATGATACTCGACGGCAAAGCGGTCTCGGAGAAGAGGCTCGAGATCCTGAAAGAGAAGATAGAAGAGTCCGGGCTCTACCCGCGCCTCGCGACGGTCATCGTGGGAGAAGACCCCGCTTCGCAGATGTACGTCCGCATGAAGCACCGGGCGTGCGAGCGCGTCGGGATCGGGTCGATCGGGATCGAACTCCCGGCGGACGCCACGACCGGGCGGGTGCTCGAGGCGGTCACGCGCCTCAACAACGATCCCGACATCAACGGCATCCTGGTCCAGCTCCCGCTCCCCTCCGGGGTCGATACCACCCGCGTCATCGAGGCTGTCGCGCCCGATAAGGACGTGGACGGGTTCCACCCCTGCAGCCTCGGGAGGCTGTTTTCCGGAAGCCCGGTCTTTTCACCCTGCACCCCGCAGGGGATCATGACGATCCTCGATGAATACAAGATCCCGATCGCAGGGAAGCGGGCGGTCGTCGTCGGCCGGAGCATCGACGTCGGCCGGCCGATGGCCGCCCTGCTCCTGAACGCCGACGCGACCGTCACCATATGCCACTCAAAGACCGAGAACCTCGCAGCGGAGATGCGAGCGGCCGATATCCTGGTCAGCGCCGTCGGAAAAGCGAAGTTTGTCGGGCCGGATATGGTGAAGGAGGGCGCGACGGTCATCGATGTCGGCATCAACCAGGACGAGCAGGGCAAACTCTGCGGCGACGTCGATTTCGAGGCGGTGAAAGACCGGGCGGGAGCGATAACCCCGGTTCCCGGGGGCGTCGGCCCTATGACCATCGCGACGCTGATGGAGAACACGTTCATGGCGGCCAAGATGAGGACATGCGACAACACCACGGCATGGTAAACCGTCTCCGGATCGGCGGCGGCGCCCCGGTTCGGCTGATGGGCGTCATCAACTGCAGCCCCGAGTCGTTCTACCGGGGCTCCTATATCCCGGCAAAAGAGATATACGACCGCGCCCTCGCCATGACGGCGGCGGGCGCCGATATGATCGATCTCGGGGCGCGGAGCACCGCCCCCGGCTCTACTCCCATCACCGTCGCCGAGGAGGCGGCGCGAGTGGACGCGGCCCTCTCGGAACTCGACGGGACCGGGATCACCCTCTCGGTGGACACCCGGCACCCGGAGGTGCTCGATGTCGCTCTCCGCCACGACGTCCATGCGGTGAACGATATCTCCGGGCTTGCCGAAGAGCGCTACGCGCGGGCGGTCGCCGACTCCGGGCTCCCGGTCTTCGCAATGGCGAGTTTCCGGGAGCCCGGCGACGCCGCCGGAGTTGCCGCCACGCGGGAAGCCCTCGAAGCGGTCGTTAGCCGGTGCGCGCGTCTCGGGATCGAGGAGTACATCCTCGATCCCGCCGTCGGCCGTTGGGTCCCGGAGCGAACAAGCGAGGACGACTGGGAACTCTGCCGGAACTTCGCTTCGTTCCTGGACTTCGGCCGCCCGGTGCTCGCGGCGATCTCGCGGAAGACGTTCATCGGCGACCTGCTCGGCCGCCGGCCGGAGGACCGGCTCGCGGGAACCCTCGCGCTCACGACGCTGCTCGTCGACGCGGGCGCGTCCGTCGTGCGGAGCCACGACGTCCCCGAGACCGCCGACCTCCTGCGGGTCCATGCAACGATGAGGCAGACATGACGACACCTTCATACTCGGTATACGGTCTTGCAACCCCCCTGCTCCGCCCCGGCGACGACGTCGCGGCGCACCTGCTCTCGTCCGTCGAACGCTCGGCCGCCCGGGGATTCGAGACGGGCGATGTCGTGGTCGTCGCGGAGTCCGCTCTCGCCACCGCCGAAGGACGGGTCGTGAGGCTCGCCGATGTCGAGCCTTCGGCGGAGGCCCTCCGGCTCGCCGAAGAGTACCATATGGACTCCCGCCACGCCGAGGTGGTCAGCCGGGAGAGCGACCGGATCGTCGGGGGCATCCCGGGGTTCCTGCTCTGCATGAAGAACGGGACGCTCCTCCCGAACGCGGGGATCGATGCCTCGAACGCCCCGGCGGGCTCGCTTGTCCTCCTCCCCCTTGACCCGGATGCATCCGCCGCGCGTATTCGTGCGGCGATACGGGAGCGGTCGGGTGCGGACGTCGGCGTCATCGTCATCGACTCGAGGACGCACGCGATGCGGCTCGGGTGCTCCGGGGTCGCGATCGGGTGCTCGGGCATCCCTTCGGTGGTTGACGAGCGCGGGAAAAAAGACCTCTTCGACCGCGAACTCGAGGTCACGAAGAGAGCGGTCGCAGACTGCATCGCCTCCGCTGCCGAACTCGTGATGGGCGAGGCGGGGGAGTGCGTCCCCGCGGCCGTGGTGCGGGGAGTCGGGCTCCCCGTCGGCGATTATACCGGGGTCGACACCATCGACGCTTCAGAGTGTCTCTTTATGGGCGTCGCGCTGCACGCCGACCCGTCCCTTCTCGTCGATGGCAAGAGAGAACCCTGAGTTCTCCAGGTACTCCCTGCTCTTTCTCCCTTTTCCGTGGATGAGGATCTCGACCAGGTCTTCCTTCTCGTCGATATCGGTCGACATCCTGAATGAATCGATCACCTCGACGGAGAACCCACACTCCTCTGCGATCCGCATATGGTCGAGGAAACTCGCGCCGTAGTAGTCGGCGCGGAAACACTGCGGCTTCTTGAGGAATATGATGTTCGTCCCGCCGCCCCGGCCGGGCACGATGGACATATCCTTCTCGGTCCGGATCAGCCGCTGGATATCCCCGGCCGTAACCAGGGGGATATCGGCCATGATGATGAGCGCAGGGCAGTGGAACTGCTTGAGCGCCCAGTTGATGGCATCGTTGAGCGACTCCTTCCGGACAGCGATGAGGGCGTTCTCATGTTTGAAGGGGTGGGTGCAGAGGAGGGTGGCGCTGCACCCGGACTTCTGCACGGCGGCGATCACGTCTTCAAGCATCGCCCGGGCAAATGCTTCCCGCTCCTCCTGGTCGAGGATGCAGGAGAGGCGCGTCTTGGGGTTTACCGGCTTAAAGGGGATGAGCGCGTGGAAGTACATCGAGAAACGATTGTCGGGGCTGCATCAAAAAGGCATCGTTTTCCCGCCGGCAGGGGAAGGGCGGGGCATGCTGATACCAGGAGCTCTCCGCCCGACTATACCGCATTCCCCCGGCGCGGCGTTTCGGGGCTTTGTGAGGCGCAAAGAGGCCCCGTTCCCGAAGATTCATGTAAGGCGGTGCCGACATGTACCCATGCACCGGCGCGTGATCACCTACTCACGAAACGCGTTCCTCCCCCTGACGACGGTCTGCCAGAACCGTTGCGGCTACTGCTGTTTCCGAACCCCCGTCAAGGAGGGGTGCGTCATGCCGCCCGCTGAGGCGATCCGGACGCTGGACGCAAGCGCGGCGCTCGGGTGCACGGAAGCGCTCTTCACCTTCGGGGAGCGACCCGGCGCGGTGCCGGGCTTTGGCGAGGTGCTCGGGCAATTCGGCTACGCGGATATCCTCGACTACGTCTACGACCTCTCACTTGCGGCAATCGAGCGCGATCTCCTCCCGCACACCAACGCCGGTATCCTCACCTACGAGGAACTCGACCGGCTCCGCGAGGTGAACGCGAGCATGGGGTTGATGCTTGAGACGACCGCGGACGTTCCGGCGCACGAAAACTCCCCGGGGAAGGACCCCGCGGTCAGGATAGAGATGATCGAGAACGCCGGGAGACTCTCGATCCCGTTCACGACCGGCATCCTGCTCGGGATCGGCGAGACGATAGACGACCGCGAGGAGTCGCTCCGGGTCATCGCCGACCTCCACGCACGGTTTGGCCATATTCAGGAGGTTATCGTCCAGAACTTCTGTCCGAAACCCGGGACCGCGATGGAGGGTGCGGCGGTTCCTGGCCCCGACGAGATCTGCGCGACGATCAGTCTCGCCCGCGAGATCCTTCCCTCCGACGTCGCCGTCCAGATACCCCCGAACCTCGCGGACGCGTCCCGCCTCATCGAGTGCGGCGTGAACGACCTCGGCGGGGTCTCCCCGCTCACCGTCGATTACGTCAACCCGGAGCACCCCTGGCCGCAGATCGACGAACTCCGGCGGCTCGTCGGGGACGCCGAACTCCGTGAGCGGCTCTGCATCTACCCGCAGCATATCGAGCGGGGCTGGTACTCCCCCCGGATCGAACCCCTCATCCGGCGGCTCGCGGAGAGGGTTGCCGCACCCGACCGGGGCGCGGGTGCATAACCTCATGACAAATCCCGGACAACACCTATCAGGAGATTCGACCATGAAACAGGCTGACCTCCTCTACACAGGGAAGGCTAAATCCGTCTACCGCACCGAAGACCCGGAGGTATACATCATGAAGTTCCGGGACGACATCACGGCGTTCGACGGCGTGAAGAAAGACACCCTGGAGGGCAAAGGGAGATACAACGCGGAGGTTTCGACCTTCATCTTCAGGTACCTGGAAGAGCACGGGATCAGGACGCATTACCTCGAGAGCATCGAGCCCAGCGTCGTCGCGGTGCGCAACCTCACGATGATCCCGCTCGAGGTGATCGTGAGAAACGTCGCGGCCGGCTCGATCGTGCGCAACTACCCGTTCCGGGAAGGAGAACCGCTCGACCCGCCGGTGATCGTCATCGACTACAAGAGCGACGCCCACCACGACCCGATGTTGAACGACGACCTGATCTACGCTCTCGGTCTCGCCACGCCCGAGGAACTCGACCAGATCAAGGCTCTCGCGCTCGCGACAAACGAGCTGCTCAGCAAGTACCTCGACCTGCGCGGCATCACCCTGGTCGATTTCAAGATGGAGTTCGGCAAGTACAACGGCGAGATCGTCCTCGGCGACGAGATCAGCATGGACTCGATGCGCCTCTGGGACAAGGAGACCGGGACATCACTCGACAAAGACGTCTACCGGTTCGGCAAGGGGGACGTCATGGAGACCTACGCCGGCGTCGCGAAACGGATACTCTCCCCGCCCTGGGGCGAGCTCGCATGAGTTGCACCGCCGGCGTCACCATTGGACCAAAAGTGGGGATGCCCGGCTCAGATGATGAAATCAAATATTTAATTCGATGATACCCTATATCGAAGAGTACAGGCGCCGGTAAGTTGTATAATTGGAGTTCTGATCATGAGTGAAGAAGGGATCGAAGAGACGCGGACCAGGGCAAAGGTATACGCGAAGGAGAAAGGGTTCGTCTTGAACGTCGACGAGAAGCAACTCAGTGCCGTCCTCCGCGGGCTCGCCCGGAACCAGGAGCGGTTCGGGGAGGCATACTGCCCGTGCAGGCTCCGGAGCGGCGACCCCGAGAAGGACCGGATCATCGTCTGCCCCTGCGTCTACCACGAGGAAGAGATCGAGGAGCAGGGTGCCTGCCACTGCCGGCTGTTCTTCAAGAAGGGCGAATAACTTTTTTCGCCCGCCCTTTGAATCTACTGATTCCCTGCAGTTACACATAGCACGGCTTCCGTGGGGATATCGCAACCGGGGGTGGCGGCTCGCGGGGAGGGGGGGGCTCGCCCACCCTCCCCTGTCTCCATCGCTTAAGGAAGCATGTGACCCCGAAGTTGTACTAAAACGCTATTACCGGGAGAGGGACGTCCGTTCGAAGACCTCTGCTCTTTTCATGCCCCGATTCTACGAACCGTCGCTCCCGCGCCCCGTCGCTTACCTCCTCAGACCCCGGCTGTACCTGAGGACGTTGTAGACCGCGTAGAACCCGACGATCACCGCAAAGACGTAGCCCAGCGTTGCGAGCGTTGAGACGTATCCAGGTACGGGGAGATCGGCAACCCGGAGCACCAGCGACGAGCCCACGACGACCGCGGCGACCACCACCCCCACGATGATCTTGTCGCTCGCCCGGTCGATGACGCCGACGATCTCGTCGAGGTCGTGATCCTCGAGTTCGAGCGTGATGGTGCCCTCCGAGAGTGTCTTGAGCGTCTCGTTCACGTTCCCGGGGATGGCGAGGAGACTCTCGGCCGCACCGACGATCGACTGCATCGCACCCGTCACGTTATCAGGGGAGAGCCGTTGCGCCGCAACGATATCGAGAAGGTACGGCCGGATCCTCTGGTCGAAGTTGAACGAGGGATCGAGCCGGGTGCCGATGTCCATCACCATGACGATCACCTTCATCATGATCATCAGGGTCGACGGCACCCGGATACGGTACCTGCGGAGGGTCTCGGTCAGGCCCCGGATCGCCGTCCCGAAGTTCACCTGCTCGATCTTCGTCTCCCGGTAGTCGAGCAGGACCACATAGAGATCGTCTTTCACCTCATCGAGCACCGCCGGATCGATCCGGACGTCGAGCTTCTTGAGCGCCGAGATCACCCCGGCGACGTCCGTTCCGCTCATGGCGAGGAGGAGGTCCACGAAGACCCGCCGCCGCTCCGGGCGGAGGACGCCGACGATGCCGTAGTCAAGGAAGACGACCTCGCCCTGGCGTGTCACGAGAAGATTGCCCGGGTGGGGGTCGCCGTGAAAGAAACCGTCGACGAAGATCTGCTTGACGTAGGCCTCAAACCCTGTCGCGGCGATATCCCCCGGGGAGAGGCCGAGGGCCTGGATCGCCTCCACGTCATCGATCCGTACACCCTCCATGTAGTCCATCGCAAGCATGGCAGGGCCGGAGAGGTCCCAGTGGATGCGGGGGATCCTCACGCACGGCAGGTCAGCGAGGTTCCGCCTGAGGCGCTCCGCGTTCATCCCATCCTGGGTGAAATCGAGTTCGCGCCGGATCTGGGTCACGAACTCGTCCACCATCCCCTCCGGGTTGTAGACCCGCAGGTCGGGGAAGAGCGCGTTCGCCCGCTTTGCGAGCGATCGCAGGATCGTGATATCGGTCTCGATCAACTCGGCGATCCCCGGGCGCTGCACCTTGAGGGCGAGGATCCGGCCGTCCCGCGTCACGGCGCGGTGCACCTGCGAGAGCGAGGCCGATGCGACCGGCTCCGCCTCAATGATGTCGAAGCATTCCTCGAGGTTCCTGCAATGCCGCGCGATCACCGGCCGGATCTCGGCGTAAGGGACCGGGGCGACCCGATCCTGGAGTTTCTGCAGTTCCTCGACCATCTCGGGGGGGAGGAGTTCCCGGCGGGTGCTCATGATCTGGCCGAACTTGACGTAAGTGGGTCCCAGTTCCTCGATGGCGAGCCGGATCCGCTCGTAGACCGACCGTTCGTCTTTCCGGGTCTTCCCGAGCCCCCGCAGCCGGTCTCCGCCGGGAACGAACTCTTCGACGAGGATCCCGAAGCCGTATTTGACCAGCACATCACCGATCTGGCGGTAGCGCTGGAACCGGGTGACCATCGGGGATGAATCCGCACTCCCGATACTTAAGGGATGGGGCGATTCATCCCCGGGTGGGGAGCCGGCCCCGTACGAGGGACTTCCAGGGGTAGGGGACGAGGAGGAAGAGCGGCACGGCGAGGATGATCGCGAGCGGGATCGTGGTGAGGCCGAGCGTGAGCGTCGAGATATCGGCGATCCAACCGGTTACCGAGACCCCCATCCCGCCGACGCCGACCGCGAGCCCGAGCATCAGCCCGGAGACGAGCCCGACGTTTCCGGGGGCTATCTCGTGGGCCATCGCGACGGTGACGGCGAAGGTCGACCAGAGGATGAACCCGAAGATCATCAGCGCGACGAGCGAGACGATTCCTCCCGTGGTGAGGAATACGACGAACGGCGGGATGGCGATGACAAGGCCCAGGATGGTGTACTCTTTGCGGCCGTAGCGGTCGGAGAGCGCGCCGCCGACGACCTGCCCCACGACCCCGGCGATGAGCATCCCCGAGACCAGGATGTTCGCGGTCACGAGGTCGAACCCCCGCATCGTGAGGATGGTGGGGAGGAAGGCGACCGAGCCGAAGATCGCCCATGCACGGAGACCGGATGCCGCGACCAGAAGGCCGACCGCCCGGTAGGAGGGGCGGGTAGCCGGGGCGACGGGGTCAGGGACGGCGCTGCGGTCGGGGGCGGGCAGGATGCGCCGGAGCACCACCGCCATCACGAGGCCGGGGACGGCGAGGATGGCGAGGCCCGGAAGGCCCATCAGCCCGACGGCGACGCCCGCACAGATGGGGCCGATGGCGTAGCCCAGGTTGCCGCCGATGACGAAGTAGGAGGTGATCCGGCCCCGGCTCGCGTCCCGGGTCAGGCGGCTGACGGTGCCGAGCGCGCTCGGGTGGAAGAAGGCGTGCCCGAGCGCCGCGACGGCTACGGACGCGAGGACGAGGTAGTAGTTGTCGAGCAGCCCGACGATGGAGATGAAGATCGCGCTGATGGCGACACTCGTGCCGATGTGGACGGCAAACCCCCGGGTATCGAAGACCCAGCCGACGAGCGGCTGCACGAACGACGACGTGAGGTTGTAGACCGTGACAATCAGCCCCGCGAGGAAGAACGAGTAGCCCTGCTCCGCGATGAGGAGCGGGAGGATTGCCGGGAGGACGGGCGAGTAGAGATCGGTCACCAGGTGGGCGGCGGAGAGCCCCCAGACGGATTTGGTATTGGAGGTCACGGTATTAGATCCGCCTCAAGTGTATGACCTCTACGGTAATATCCACCCGGTCTTTACGGTGGTGCGCAAACGTCCGCTTCATCGGGAATGCGCACCGGATCACCTCCTCGATCGTCGCACGGCCTTCGGTGTAGGCGGCGACGAAGGGTGTCGAGCCCTCGTTGAAGATGCCGTAGACCTCACCCGCGAGTTCGAGCGCCCGGTCGATGAACGGCCGGTCGGCGTGCGCTTTCTGCGCCCCGAACGGCGCGTTCATCACGACGGTGTCGCAGGCGAGCGCACCCCAATCGACGCCGGGGGCGCGGACGTCGGCGACCAGGAAATCGACGGAGACCCCGACCGTCTCCGCGTTCCGCCGGGCGACCTCGATCGCCGCCGGGTCGATGTCGATCCCGGTCACCGGGGAGGCGCCGAGGAGCGCCGCGCCGCAGGCGAGGATTCCCGTCCCGCACCCGAGGTCAGAGACCGCTCTCCCCTCGATCGCCCCCTGCATCGCGGCGTGGTGGAGGAGCCGTGCCGCCACCGGCGCCGGGGTCTGGTACTGTTCGAGCCGGGCGGTCGGCCGCTCGAACCCCGCGAGGCGCTCGAGCCGCATCTCAAGGTGGCGCAGGTTCATGGCGCGAGGTACTCGTCGATGGTATAGTCGTCCCAGTCCCGGGCGCCGCAGAGGATCTCGAACTCCGGCGGGGTCAGCACCGGGACGGGGAATCGGACCTGGTCGTCGTAGGCGAGCCGGGGGCAGGCGGTGTTCACGTAAGCGGCAAACCCGAGGTCGAGCATCTCGGCGGGCGAGACCTCGCGCATCGCGACCAGGAACGCCCGGTTGGAGAGGGCGGCGAGCCTTCGCGCGAGGTCCATCCGCTGCTGCCCGCTCTTCGTGCTGACGATGATCCCGTAGTTCGCGGCGTCCCGCGCCTTCTCCATCACCGCGGCGCGGCGGCGGACCAGGCGGTCGGCGTCCACCACCTCTCCCTCGCCGGTGTAGGGGTCGAGCGCGACGACACGGGCCCGGGTCGCGAGCCGGATACCGATGGGGTGAAAGACCCCGGTCCCGACGAAGAGAACCTCCTCCGCCCCCGTCGCACGAGCGGCGGCGAAGTTGCACCCGAGCACCTGCCCAGGAGTCGGTGTCCGGCCGTCGCCGGGTGCGACGATCGCCTCGATGCCGTGGTCGGCGAGATACGCCGTCATCGCGCCGAGGAGGTGGACGTGCTGGACGGTGGTGACGAGGCCGATCCGGCGGGCGGAAAGAAGAGGAAGGGCGCGCTCGAGCACGGTTACGTCGAAGTCGAACCGGACGGGCTCGTAGAGTACATCGGAACGCTCATCGATTGGAGCGTGGCCGAAGTGCACCAGGACGTCCGCGAGCGCGAGGGCGTCGAGCGCGAGGTCGCAGGCCCCGTAGCAGGGGTCGCCGCTGACGATCACCTCGAAACCCGCGTTGCGGAGGGCGGCGGCCGTCCCCGGCGCCTGCCGGGCGAGCCCGGCGGGGAACTGGAGGGCGACCGACCGCGCCCCGCGCTCGCGGAGCCGCTCGATGAGATCAGAGACAGGAATCAACGACACGCACCTGCGTCTCGGAGACCTCGATCTTCACCAGGGTCTTGAGCGGCCGGCCGATATCCGCGTCCCCCCGGCCGATGACCACGCAGATGTCGGCGATCTCGGCGCCCGTCACCTCAATCGCGCTGATGAGGGCGCGGAGCGTCCCGCCGGTGCTGCAGACGTCGTCGATGATCACGACCCGGTCGCCCGGATTGACGCCGTTCAGGTAGAGCTCGCCCTTCGAGTAGCCGGTGGCCTGGTGGACCGCGACCTCGCCGGGGAGGCCGTAGGGGCGTTTTCGGACGACCACGAGGGGGATGTCCGTCATCATCGAGAAGGCAACGCCGATGTGGATGCCCATCGCCTCGCAGACGACGATCTTGTCGACGTCTTTCAGGTCGAGGATCCGCACCATGGCGCACCCAATCTCGCGGAGGAGCGCGGGCTCGAGGAGCGGCACCCCGTCGGTGATCGGGTTGATGAAGTAGTTGTACTCTCCCCGCTTCATGACCGGGGAGGTTTCCAGCGAATAGATCAGTCGTTCAAGCATCGATATCACCCATGTCTACAAGGAACCGCTCGACCACGTCGCGGGTGACGTGGGGCATGCAGACGATCCGCATATGCCCGTTCCGGGTCGTCGAGACCCGCCACCCGGGGGGCGCATGGTCGCAGGAGAACGTCGCCACGTTGACGTCGGGGGAGACGGCTCTCGGGCAGCCGAGCGTCTCCATCCCCTCGATCAGCCTCCGGGTATTCTCCATGCACCCGGCGACCACCGCCCGCATCCCGTCCATCCCCAGGTACTCGAGGACGGCGACCGCCGCGGCCACCGACGCCCCCGGCCGGGTTCCGGCAAGGGTGCACTCCCGCTTCACCGTCAGGTAGGGGGTGTCGACGTTGAGACACGCGAACCATTCCGGGTTCCGCGTAAGAAGGCAGCCCGCAGGGATGGTGCTCATCCCCATTTTGTGGGGGTCGACGGAGATGGAGGAGACGCCCGGGAGCCGGAAGTCGAACGGGATCGGCCGGTCGAGGAACGGGACGACCATTCCGCCGAACGCGGCGTCGACGTGAAGGAATATATCACGGTCGAGGGCGATCTCCGAGAGCCGGGCGATGGGGTCGACCATGCCGTACTCCGTCGTCCCGGCGACCCCGACGAGCGCGATCGTATTGTTGTCTATGAAGCCGTCGACCGCCTCCGTGTCCATCCGGAACGCGTCATCGAGCGGCACCGTCCGCATCTCAAGTGACAGGATGTCGCAGGCCTTCGTGAACGAAAAGTGGCTCGATGCCGGGACGACGACGTTCGGGGACTTCACCGACTTTTGTTTCTTTGCGATCCGCAGCGCCTGGATGTTTGACTCCGTCCCGCCGCTCGTCGCGTACCCCCCGGCGTCCGCATGGTGCATCAGGGCGCCGAGTCTCCGGACAAGGAAATCCTCGAGCGCGGCCGTCCCCGGAAAGAGCCCGGGATCGCCGAGGTTGGTCTCGAGGAACATGGCATGCGCCCGCGCCGCGACCGGGTGCGGCGGCGTGCACATCGAACTCAGGATATTCCGGTAGCCGAGGTCCTCCTGCCGCCGGGCAAGGAGGAAGGAGAAGAGGTCCTCCTCAGGGCAACCAACTTCACGCATTTCTTCTCGCCGCATCAAGGAGAATCTGGCGCTCTTTGCGCGCTACGGCCTCACGGATGCGGGGGACCGCATCGATGTTCGCCGAGACGCTGGAGATGCCGTGCTCGACGAGCCACGTGACCATCTCGGGGTCGGAGCCGGCCTGGCCGCAGATGGAGCACTCGACGCCGTTCTTCCGGCAGACGCTGATCGCGTAGTCGATCAGCCGGAGCACGGCGGGGTGCTTGGGCTGGTACATATCGGCGACGTTCTCGTTGTTCCGGTCGATCGCGAGCGTATACTGGATGAGGTCGTTCGTCCCGAACGAGGCGAACCGGATCCCGGCCTGGATGAACTCCTCGACCATGATGGCGCTGCCCGGGACCTCGATCATGACGCCGAGGGTCGCGTTCTCCACGTCGACGCCCCACTCCTTCATCATCGCCCGGGCCTGGGTGAACTCGTTCGGGTGGTTGACCATGGGAAACATCACGCCGAGGTTGTCGTAGCCCGCCGCCCAGAGCCTCTTGAACGCCTCCACCTGCAGGCGGAACTGCTCAGGGCTCCGGAGGTCGCGGCGGATGCCGCGCCAGCCGAGCATCGGGTTGTGTTCGAACGGTTCTTCCTCTCCGCCCTCCATGTTGCGGAACTCGTCGGTCGGGGCGTCGAGCGTCCTGACCCAGACGGGCTTACCCGGGAAGGCGTCGAGGACGGTCTTGATGCCGCCGTAGAGTTCGGCGATGAACTCTTCCTCAGCGTCGTGCTCGATGTACCAGCCCGGAGTCTTTGCGAGGCCGAGGATGAGGTGCTCGATCCGCAGAAGGCCGACGCCGTCCGCGCCGGTGGCGGCGGCACGCTGTGCGGCCTCGGGCAGGGAGACGTTCACCTTGACGAGGGTGCCGGTGATGACCGGAGCGGCCGCTGCCGCCGCCGGGGCGGCTACCGGGGCGGATGCCGCAGGCGCCGCGACCGCACCCTCGTAGATGAGGCCCTTCTCGCCGTCGACGGTGACGACCTGGCCGTCCCGCAAGAGTTTCGTCGCTTTCTTGGTTCCGACGACCGCGGGCGTCCCGAGCTCGCGGCTCACGATGGCCGCGTGGCAGGTCATACCGCCTTCGTCGGTGACGATGGCGCTGACCCGGCGCATCGCCGGCACCATGTCGGGGTTGGTCATCTTGGTGACCAGGATGTCGCCGTCCTTGACGGCGCTCGTGTCCTTGACGTCGCGCACGATGACGACCCGGCCGCTCACGACGCCGGGGGAGGCCCCCTGGCCTTCGACCAGCACCACGCCGAGGGAGCCTTTCTGCTGCCCTGCGGACTCGCCGTGGGGGATCTCGGGGCGCTTTATCGTCGTTATCGGCCGGGACTGGAGGATGAAGAAGACGTCGCCGACGATCGCCCACTCGACGTCCTGCGGGATGCCGTAGTGGTCTTCGGCGATCTTGCCGAGCGTGGCGAGGCGCGCCACCTCCGCGTCGGAGAGAACCGGCGCGGTGCGCTGTTTCGCAGAGAGGGTGACGGTCTTCGTCCCGCGCTTGCCCTCGGGCACGATCATGATCTCCTTCTCGGCGATCAGGCGGTCGACGACCCGTTCGGAGCGCAGGTCAAAGACGTAGTTGTCGGGGGAGACGCTCCCCGAGACAACGGCCTCCCCGAGACCCCAGGAGCCCTCGACGATCGTCAGGGGCTCGCCGGTGACGGGGTGGGAGGTGAACATGACGCCGGACTTCTCCGAGTGGATGAGTTCCTGGACGACGACGGCGATGTTCACGCTCCGGTCGTCGAACCCCTGCTTCGAGCGGTAGTAGATGGCGCGCGCGCCATACAGCGAGGCCCAGCACTGCTGGACGGCTTCGAGGAGGTCGGTCTCCCCGAGAATATTGAGGAAGGTATCCTGCTGGCCGGCGAAACTGGCATCCGGCAGATCCTCGGCGGTAGCACTCGAACGGACGGCGACGACCGTTCCACCCGTTCCCATCCGGTCGTATGCCTCGACGATCTCCTCACGGATCTGATCGGGCATCTCGACGCTGAGGACGAAGGCCTGCACATCCTTCGAGACCGATTCGAGCGCTCCGTTGTCGTCAACATCCAGACGCTCCAGTCTGCGGAAGAGTTCCTCTTCGATCCCGGTCTCAATAAGAAACTTTCGGAATGCCTGGGCGGTCACCACAAATGCCTTCGGCACAGGAAGGCCGATGGCCGTCATTTCGCCCAGTGAGGCCCCCTTTCCACCTACAGAATTGATATCTTCCTTTTTTATTTCTTCGAGCCACAGAACGTTGGGCATTTCCTTCATGCTCGCACCACACATATACTTCTCACCATTACATAAAAGATTTCGGAGGAAAAAGCATCAATACATATGATGTTGAAATAGTATGGGTTGAACCGTGAAATATAGAGTGCTGGTCAGCGACCCGCTGGCAGAGGAAGGGATCGAGATCCTGAAGGGGTTTGCCGATGTGGATGTCAACACCGGACTGACCGAGGATCAACTTGTTGCGAGTATCGGGAACTACGATGCACTGCTGGTGCGCTCGGGGACCGAGGTGACGGCGCGGGTCATCGATGCGGGAGCAAAACTCAAGTTCATCGGCCGTGCCGGCGCCGGGGTCGACAATATCGATACAGATGCGGCGACGAGGAGAGGCATCATCGTTGCGAACGCTCCCGAGGGAAACACCCTCGCGGCGACGGAGCACACGATGGCGATGATGCTCTCGCTCGCGCGCAATATCCCCCAGGCGACCGCGTCCCTGAAGAAGGGCGAGTGGAAGCGCTCGAAGTTCATGGGCGTGGAACTGAACGACAAGATTCTCGGCATAATGGGATTCGGACGGATCGGGCGCGAAGTGGCAAAACGGGCACAGGCGATGGATATGAAGATCATCGCCTACGATCCGTTCATCACGCAGGAGAAGGCGGCAAGCCTCGGCGTGGAGATGGTGCCGCTCGACGAGCTCTTCCGGAGGGCGGACGTCATCACCGTCCACACGCCGCTGATCAAGGAGACGCGCCATGTGATCAACGCGGAGACGATCGCGACGATGAAGGACGGCGTCCGGCTGATCAACTGCGCCCGCGGCGGGATCATCGATGAGAAGGCCCTCGCGGACGGGATCGCGAGCGGCAAGGTCGCCGGCGCGGCGCTCGACGTCTTCGAGAGCGAACCGCCGACGGACTCCCCGGTCCTCGGCCTCGACAGGGTGATCGTCACCCCGCACCTCGGGGCGAGCACGGTCGAGGCGCAGCAGAACGTCGCGATATCGGTCGCGAACCAGTGCATCAGCGTCCTTTCGGGCGGTGCGGCGAAATACGTGGTGAACGCGCCGATGATCCCGGCGGAGCAGCAGGCGCTGGTCGAGCCCTACGCGGTGCTCGCGCAGAAGATGGGCAGGCTCCTCATCCAGCTCACCGAGGGAAGACTCGAGTCGATCAAGATCACCTACGGCGGCGAGGCTGCGGCGCTCCCGAACACGAAGTTCGTCACCCGTGTGATCCTGAAAGGCATGCTCGACCCGATCCTCCAGGCGCCGGTCAACATCGTGAATGCGGAGTTCGTCGCGAAGGAGCGCGGCATCCGGTTGAGCGAGACGACGACGGAGGAGGCGCACGGGTTCAGGAACATCATCAGCATCACCGCCAAGACCGATAAGATGACCGAGTCGGTGAGCGGGAGCGTCTCGGCCCCGGATCACGCGCGGATCGTGAGCATCGGCGGTTACCTGACCGACCTGACCCCGACCGGCCACGTGGTCATCTCCCGCCACACCGACAAGCCGGGCATCATCGGTAAGGCCGCGACGATCCTCGGTCGGGTGAACGTGAACATCGCGGGGATGCAGGTCGGCCGTCACAAGCCCGGCCAGGAGGCCCTGATGGTCCTCACCGTCGATTCTGCGGTGCCGACCGAGGCGATGGACGAGATCGAGAAGATCGACGGCATCCACACGGTCAAGCACGCCGAGATCTGATCGACCGGATCATCACCCCCTTTTTGCATCGCGTGCCGGCCCCCGATGCGGCGGAGCCGGGACGGGGCAGATTCTGGCGGGTGACAATAATTTTATACCCGGAGCACCAACCTTATGGATCGTCGGGCAGACACGGGCTCGTGGTCTAGCTGGTTATGACGTCGCCTTGACATGGCGGAGGTCTCGAGTTCGAATCTCGACGAGCCCATCACCGTTTTTGAAACGATTGGTTTTGTGAATTTATCGCTGAGGAGAGATATCTCCCGTACGGACGATTAAATCCGGGCAACAAGCGATTCCGGTACCACCACAAGATCTACGAGAACCTCCGGGAGATCGAGGAGCAGGCCCTCGATACGTGGCTGCCTGGAGAGAAAGCGAAGCGGCGCCGCCCGGTCTGCGGGAAGACGAACGTCTTCTACCATCACCGGTGCCCGGGATACGGGTACGAACCGGGCCGGAGAGAGTGACCGGAGCGCGGTCAGGGAGACCGGACGCATCCTCAGAACAAACCGGCAGACCTATCGTTTCGATATCTAATTAGACGTCATGCCATACTCGTTCATCCGGAAGGTAACGGGCATATTCTTCAGATCGACAGATACCTTCCGGGCTCTCGAAGAAGAGCACCTCGCACCCGCGCTCTTCCACTTCCTCAAACTCACGGCCCTCTTCTCCCTGCTGATGACCGCCACGCTCTACACCCTCCCCGGCATGCCGATTGCGGCGAGGTGGTCGCTGACCGCACAGGCCCTCCAGCCCCAGGACTTCTTCGTGGTTCTGCTCGTCGCGACCGTCATGATGCCGCTCCTTGTCGGCGTATGGCTGCATATATGGGTCTACATCTTCGGGGGGCGGAGAGGGATCGGACAGACCCTCAAGGCGGCGATGTACTCCTACACCCCGTTCTACATCATCGCCTGGATCCCGATCCTCGGTCTCATTGGAGGAGCGGCCTCGACGCTCTACCCCCAGTACGTCGGGATCAGGGAACTCCATCACGTGTCGTCGCGCAGGGCGGCCGGTGCCGTCTGCGCCGCAGCGTTCCTGCCTGTCGTTGCAGTCTTCGGGATTATCATCCTGCTGCTCGCTGCACCCGCCTCGATGGTCACCGCCCCCACGAGCGGGAACGGAACACTGGTCCTCCCCGACAGCCCATATCTGCTCGAACGTTCGGAACTCCCCGGGAACATCATTCTCTATACCGCAAACGAGATCGAGAGCGAACTCATCGCGAAGGGAGCAAAAGACTACGGCTGCTTGAAGGAATACTCGATGATGTACGCAACGGAGAAACCGTCTCCTCCGGCCACGAGGAATATCCGGCACTTCATCATGATCTTCCCCCCGGGCAACGCATCAAAGATGGTACAGTCCGACGAGAAACACTACCGGGGGCTGGTGCCGCCGCGAAACGCCGAAGAACTGCCGGCACCCGAGATCGGCGACCGTTGCATCAGTTACAGGATACCGGGTACGGGTTCGGGAACAGGCGAGGCATACGAGAGTTACTGTATCATATTCACGAAAGGCGACATCTACGAGAAGTTCTTCACCTATGGACCATCCCCGGATTACGAACTCTTAAAGGACCTTGCCGGGCGTGCCGCGGCAAAGCTCCCCTGACTTTTGAGGCCGCACCGGGCTGTCTGCAGCCGGTATAGAGGCGGAGAGCCGCACCTTCGATCTTCGGGAGACGCTCGCGGCTTCGGATTGAGGGAGACCCCCCGACAAAAAGAGAGGCGCCGGGTCAGTCATCCCCCGTTGCAGGGATGCAGCTGACCCAGAGCCTGCCGTTCGGCGTGCCCTCGCCGCCGGAAACCCTGAGGGCGAGCGAGAGCGGCACCGTCTCGTCCACCGGCACGACGTCGGGGAGAGTCACCGCCTCCATCGGCCCGAAGGCGACGGGAGTGCCGTCGCTGCCGAGTCTCGCCGTGTAGACGACCGGAGCGTCAATCCCCATGTCGTCCTGGCTGACGGCGACCCGGATCGGCACGTTGCCGGTGTTCCTCACCGTCGGGCTCTGTGTCGTCCCGAACTCGGCGTCACCCTCGACCCAGGCATCGATGCCCTGTTCGACGACGCCGTAGTTGATCGCGGCAAAGTCGATCTCGAACGACGCCGTCGGCAGGTAGGTGAAGATGCTCCCGAGCGGCTGATCGACCGGCTCCGCATCTTCGGCCAGGACCTGCACCGAGACCTGGTAATCCCCGGGCGCCTGGTTGAAAGCGAGGTCGACCTCGCCCGCATAGATCGTCGCACCGCCCTCTTCCAGGCCGCGCACAGCCTCATTCAGGCTCGTCCCGTGAGCATAGGTGACCAGGCCGGCCACGGAGGCCTCATCGAGCGCATCCACCGAGGAGTTCTGCCGGGTCAGGTTGACCTGCGCGAGGGGCGAGCCGTCGGGCGACGTCACGTCGGCGACGATCGGATATGACGCCGTGCTCTCCCCGGCGACGACCGCATGGATCCACACGGTCTTCGTAGCGCCGTAGGTGCAGGGCGGCAGGAACTGGCTGCCCGGTTCCACCGGGTCGTCGTCAAGCATGCCGCCGGCAGCATCGAGTTGCTCCCAGATGCAGAGCACGGCCGCGCGGGAGGGGACCGCTGCGGTCGTTTCGCTCTCGGCCGGCGGATCGGTGGAGACGGACTCGTTGTCCACAACTCCGGGTTCGGGCGCCGTGGTGTTCGTCAGTGCCGGATCATCGGGCACCGTGGTGTTCCCCGGCGTCGATTCAGCGGGCACCGTGGAGACCGGGTCAACCGTCTCCTCCGGCTCCGGCGTCACCGTGCCGTTCTCAACTGTCGGCAGGCTGTCGTCCGGGTCACCCGGTGCCGCCTCGCGCGAAGGCGGATTGCTCACCTCGTCCTCGGATGAACCGTCAGAATCCGGCAGGCCTTCTTCCGGCCCGGAAGAGCTGTCTTCAGAACCTTCAGGGCCTGCTGGACTATCCTCCGGTCCGGAGGAGTCATCTTCTGGGCCGTCAGGACCGCCGGGCCCGGGTGGTTCAGAAAGAGGTTCGCCGGACGGCTGGCTATCGTCGCCGGTCGCTCCGGCACCGGCCTCCGTCTGCTGATCGCTTCCCGCGAGAGGATCGCCAGAGGTATCCACGGGCGAGCCCGCAAGTGCCGGCACGGCGGAGGCCGAAACAAGAAGAATCGCAAGAATCACCGCGATTCTATCCATAATCTTCATCATTACTCCTTTCTTCATCCGGCGGCCCCGCCCGCGCAAGAACATGGCCTCGCACGGGCAGGAACCGATCACCGGTTCTCGCGATGTCTTCTTCCCGCTACCAGGAGGCAGATGAACGCGAGTGCTGCAGCAACCGGGGCCGGGGAGAGCGGCAGGTTCAGGCCCGACGACGAATCGGACTGAACCGTGAAGACCATATCCTTCGAATCGGTCGTTTTGCCCTCGAAGACAGCACAGGTCTTCATCGTGTACTCCCCAGGCTCTTTCGGGGTGTAGTACGCGGTCAGGGGATCCTCCGAGAAGACCAGAACGGTCATCTCGTCGCCGGTGATGACATCGATAAGGCTGTCGCCCCGGTAGATCTCGCCTGAGAGTTTGGCCCTCGTCGCGATCGACCCCGAGTTCTTGAAGAGCCCGGTGATCTTGATCGGTTTACCGACGACAAGCGCCCCGTCGTAGTTGAGATCGACCAGTTCACCCTGCCGGGTCAGAGACCCTAGCGGCTGGATCTCGAAGGTGCGCCCCTCCTTCCCCAGGACCTCTCCGCGGAGCGAGACCGTCACGTTCGCCAGGTAGGTTCCGGTGGGGAACCCCTCGTTTGGCCAGCGCACGACGATCTGTTCCGTGGTTCCGGGGCGGACCGATCTTTCGGCCCACGAGACGGTGTCGATGACCGACCCGTCGCGGGAGATGACGGCGGTGATCTCAGGAGTCACCACGACGTTTCCGGTGTTCTTGAACCCGACCTCAATCCCCAGCGGGACATCCACCTCGGTGTCTCTCACCACGATGCTCGTGACCTCGCCGGAGACCTTCTCGACGTCGGTCACCGTGATCTCCAGGGCAGACTTCGCCTGGAGGATCATCCCCACCGAGCCGGGAATCTCCTCCCCGGGAATCGTCTCGACGACGACCGTTGCCGTATAACGGCCGTTCGCCGCGTCGACGGGGACCGTTACGCGCATCAGAACCGGGGTCTGGCCTTTCTCCGGGACGTAGACCTTCTCAATCTCCTCATCGTCTTCGATGCCAGAGAACCGGATCCAGTCCCCTGCGGAACCTTCGGTCTTGAAGACCACCTCAAAACCCGTATCGGAGGGGTTGAAGACGGTCAACGACCGTTCGAAAGACCCTCCACGCAGCCCGTTCTCTATCGTCAGGCTGGAAGGTCCGACGGCTATGCCTGCAGCGCTCACGGGCTGGCAGACGAGCACCGCCACCAGTATGATGACAGCGACCGTTGCCACCCTTCTTCTCAGATTCATCGCCTCTCCTTCTTCTCAGTTGTCGTGTGCTACGTTTCCGCAGCCATAAATGCCGGTTGTTGCGCCGCAGAACGGCGCAAGCCCGGCGGGATGGTCACAATCTATACCATACGCAAGCTTACACAGGAACCGCGTTGTTGCACGACTCGACAGCCCCGAGGATCATCGTGCCGTGCTTCTCGCCGGTGGTTCCCTTGAAGACCTCGAGGTATAAGTCGAGCTCGTCCTGATCGCAGAGCGTGAGGGCGTTCGGCAGGACGACGGGCTCGTAGGGATCGTAGAAGACCGCGTTGGCGTTATCGTTGCCCATGCGGGCGCCCCACTCGACGTTCCAGCCGTTCAGGCTCTCTCCAAGCTGCATGTCGTCCTGCTGGATGGCGACCTGCAGGTAGGTGTTGCCGATGTTGCGGACGGTCGGGCGGTTGTCACCCACGTTGAAGAGGGTGTTGCCTGCAACCCACTTGGGCACGTTGATGTTCACGCTGCCGTAGTTGACCGAGGCAAAGTCGATGTCAAAGGCGGTAACGGGCACGTACTCGAAGTTGTTGTAGAGCGGTTCGGCCCAGTTGTTGTTGTGGTCGATGGCGTTCGCCTCGACGAGGTAGTCGCCAGCAGGCTGGCAGTAGCAGAGGTCAGCCTGGCCGACCCAGAGAGCGGCGGTGCCCTTCTCGAGGTACTCGGTGAGGATAGTGTTTGCATCGTAGCCGTCAGCGACCTGCAGCAGACCGCGGTCCAGAGCACGCTGGAAGAGCGTCACGGCCTGGTCCTGGTTGTTGACCTTCGTGCCCATCACCTGGTACACGAACGAGCCGTTGCCCCAGCAGTTCTCCGGGTGGGAGATGTCCCAGGAGACGACGTTCACATCGCCATTCTCCTCGTCATCGTAGACGACAGCGTAATATTTAACAGTCTTCACACCGTTGTACGTTACGGGGGGTAGGAACTGGCTTCCCGGGATAGCGTGTGTGGGATCGCCGTCTTCCCAGGATCCAGTGAGGTCAGCTTCCCATTTGCAGAGCACAATGGGGACTTCTCCTCCCCCTGTCGCAATCTGGGCCAACGTTTCGACATCTTCTCCGTCTAGAGGCGTCTGGGTGCACATCGGCACCACTTCCGCCGACACCGGCAGGACCATGGCTGCCAGTATCATCATAACCGCGGTAGCGATACCTAGCGGTACTCGGGTTTTCATTTGTCATCTCTCCATAGATGTGACTTCCAGGCGGTGGTTTGCGGGATGGGCCACCTGGCACAGTAGCGTGACCTCTTTCCCGGGTACCGGGACGGCCTTGCCTCATCGGTCTGCCGGGCGCCCATCGACATCCAACACGTTCCCCACCCGGCTGGCCTCGGCAACTACCGTGACCAGGAGATATCCACCATAACATATATAGTTTTCCCAAGCCGGGGTACCAGAAGGACTGTTGCGGACGATTATCTGAGGCAATGGACGTTGCTGAAAAGGGCAATTATAACTGATGCAGCATAAAAATAATTTTCTCCGATTTGCCTCAATTATGGAGAAATTTGAGAGGTTTCAGAGTACACAAGAGGGGCGAAACACGGGGGGCGAAATCACCCCGGCACCCCGACTTATGGTCTTTGGAAGGTACCGATTTTTGAAACCGTAGACCATCGTTCATTATTTAAAAACATAACCTTTTTGTTCCGGGAGTTATCGACAGGAGGGAGCGGAGATCGCGTCTCGCCGGCGCACCGAGCAGGCACCCGGCGGACGGGGCGCCGGATAGAGCCAGCAGCGACGCCGCAAAGACCGCCGGGTAGGTCGCGATGTCGCTATGCCGGGCTACGGGACGCTTGCGGTATCTCACGGACACCGGGAAGAACACCTTCGACCGAGACGCACCCGGCCTCGGACCGCGGGAAGGGAACTCTCCCCCTCGCACCTAGCGGTGCTCAGGCTCACTGCGTTCGCGCCTCAAAAATCTTCGAGTTTCTCAAGCTCGCTTCGCTCGCACTCCCCGACAACCCTACTTCTGCAGCCTCTCCAGGAGTTCGTCGAGCCGTGAGTAGGAGTCCTTCATACCTTCTTCCATATCGGACTGCAGCATCCCATCGCGATCCTCCACCGAGAGGAAGACCGACCGGCCGGTGAACCGCGTCCGGTTGCCGGGCAGTTCCTCGAACTTCGCCACCTCCAGGACGACGTGCCCGGACTCCGGGAGCCCCTCGTACTCAAAGGTCTGGATAATCCGCTCAGGAGGTGTCACGTCGTGGTTCACTCCGTGGAATCTGTACTCGTTACCCTCCGCATCCTTCTGAACATACCGCCAGCTGCCCCCAGTCCGGGGTTCAAACGCCTCTATCTTTATGGTGAGCCCTCGCGGACCGATCCACTGCTTATAGAGTTCCGGGTCGGTGTGAGCCCGGAAGACCAGTTCTCGCGGAGCATCGAACTCACGGACGACGAACAACTCCTGTTTTCCGGGATCTGCCGCGATCCGGGTGGGGTTCTTCTCTGCCAGGGCCTGCCCACCCTCAATCGTGCCGCGGCCGGCGGCCGGCTCTTTGCTCTTCTGGAGTTCCTGTGCCATTCTGTCCATCTCCTTTCGCATCCCCCGGGACCCTCATCATTGTTATAGATTATCGACCGTGCTGCGGAACATCGCCGTGAGCGGTCGAGAACGATCGGGAAAATCCGTCCCGGGCGAGATTGTACACCGAACCCGAACGACGTCGGATTAACGGCAGAGCCCCTTCACTGCAGCGGCCCTCGCCGCACCCGCGGCTCCCCGAGCAGCCACCCCGCGTACGGGACGCCGGAGAGAACCCGCACCGCCGCGTAACTCGCGAGCACCGCCGCGATAAAGACCGCCGGGTAGGTCGGCCAGTCCGCCCACGCGAGCCCCGTGAGCGAGGCCCAGAGACTCGCAACGGCGGCGATGACGAGCGGGTGGACGAGGTAGATCCCGTAGGAGTGCTCCCCGAACGACCGGGCGGCAGCCGCAGAGAGGCCGCCCGCCCCCTCCAGCCGCCAGGCCGCGAGGACGAGGACGGCGATGACCGGGACGTAGTAGAGCGGCTCCAGAACCCGATAGATACAGAAGACCGCGAGTGTCGTGTCCGTGAGGCTCCCGTAATGGATCGCGCTCGCAACCCAGATGCCGCCGAGGACGAGAGCGCCCGCACCGGCCGCAGCGAGAACCCACGCCGGCGAGAGCGACCGGAGCGCCGAACGGCAGTCATCGGTATGCCGGGCGACGTGGACGCCGAGGACGAAGTAGAGAAGGTGCGACGGAAAGAGGCGGATCAGGACGGTATACCACTCCGGGCCCAGATACGCTCCCGCGAGGTGGGCGGCGGCGTTCCAGAGGATCTGAATGATGAAGAGCGAGAAGAGGAGGAAGAGTGCCGTTCCGGCCCGGTCGAAGAAGTCGTAGCCCCGCACGATGAGCGGGAAGAGGAGATAGAGCTGGATGATCAGCGCGAAGAACCAGAGGTGGTAGGCTGCGGTTCCGAGGAGGAGGGCTTCTGCCACCCTCGCGAGAGAAGGCACCCCGGCAAACCCGATCGTCCCCTCCACCGAGACCAGGAGGTAGAAGGCGGTGAAGAAGAGGTAGGGCACAAGAATCGTCTTCGCCCGGCGCCGGTAGAACTCACCGGGCGAGTAATCGCCCGCATACCGTGCCGCGAGCACCCAGCCGGATACGAAGACGAAAACCGGCACCGCGAAGTGGGCGGCGATATAGATGAAGAGATCGAGGAGAGCGAGCAGGTTCACGGCGGAGATCCGGGTATAGTTCATCGAGACGTGAACGGCGATCACGGCGAGGGCAGCAAACCCCCGCATGTACTCGACCTCCCGGAACCAGACCACCGCAGCCACACCTCGCTCTCGCCCACAGGACACTGTACCATGGCAGGCCGGGCATATAACTCTCCACCCGGAGAGCGGGTCAGGCACTAATAATACAGGAAGACACCATCAATATCCAGGAGAGTTGAGTCCATGCAGTACTCGGAAGGGCAGGTCGGCAGGGTATTTACGGTCCGGATCGACGACGGGGAGGACTTCCTCCGGGAGATCCAGCGGTTTGTCGCGGCGATGAATATCAGGTGCGGGACGATCCAGTTCCTCGGCGCCGTCCGGTCGGCAACGCTCGTGACGGGGCCGAAAGAGCCGGTCGTCCCGCCGTCCCCGCGGGCCGAGGAGATATTCGGGGGCTGGGAACTCCTCGGGTTCGCGACCATCTACCCCGGGGAGGACGGGCCGTCCATCCACCTCCACGCAGCGGCGGGGAAGGGGATACGGTCGCTCGCCGGGTGCCTCCGGGAGAAGGCGGAGGTCTACCTGGTGGTCGAGGCGATCGTGACGGAGTTCGTCGGCATCACCGCAAAACGGCTCCCCGACGAGCAGACCGGCGTCAACCTCCCGGTCTTCGACCGGATGCTCCCATGACCGTCCAACCGGAATTCCTCCCGATGACGGTCGCGGAGGCGGAGCGACTCGGCATCGACCGGTTCGACATCATCCTCGTCACCGGCGACGCCTACGTCGACCACCCCTCCTTCGGGACCGCGCTGCTCGGCCGGGCCCTCTGGGACGCCGGCTACTCGGTCGGCGTCATCGCCCAGCCGGACTGGCGGAGTGACGCCGATTTCAAGCGCCTCGGCGAGCCCCGGCTCTTCTTCTCGGTCTCGGCGGGAAACGTCGATTCACTGGTGAACGCCTTCACGCCGAACCTCAAGCGCCGGAGCTCGGACGTCTACTCGCCGGGGGGGAGGCTTCTCCGGCCCGACCGGGCGACCCTGGTCTACACCGACCGCATCCACGCCCTCTTCCCGGAGACGCCGATCGTCATCGGGGGAATCGAGGCGAGCCTCCGGCGGTTCGCCCACTACGACTACTGGTCCGACTCCGTCCGGCAGGCCATCCTCGCCGACGCGCCGGCCGATCTGCTCGTCTTCGGTATGGGCGAGCGCCAGGTGGTTGCGATCGCCGACCGCCTTGCCGCCGGCGAGAGGGACTTCACCAACATCCCCGGTACCGCCCGCCGGGTCGACCTGAAGACCTGGAGGAGCATGGACCGGTCCGGCTACGTCGTCCTTCCCGGCTACCCGGAGGTGAAGGAGGACCGCCACGCCTACGCCCGGGCGTTTGCGCTGCACTACAACGAACAGGACCCGCTGCGGGGCCGACCCGTGGCCCAGCCGCACCCGAAGACCGTCGTCGTCCAGGACCCGCCGGCGATGCCGCTCTCGGGCGACGAACTCGACCGGGTCTACGAACTCCCCTACACGCGGAGGGCGCACCCTTCCTACACCGAACCCATCCCCGCCCTCGAACCCGTCAGGTTCTCGGTCGTCACCCACCGGGGCTGTTTCGGGGCCTGCTCGTTCTGCGCCCTCACCCACCACCAGGGCCGGATCATCCAGAGTCGGAGCGCCGACTCGATCGTCCGCGAGGTGGAGCGGATGGCGCGGATGCCGGAGTTCGCGGGCGTCGTCCAGGACGTCGGGGGGCCGACGGCGAACATGTACGGCATCCACTGCGGCCGGTGGGAGAACGACGGCACCTGCCCCGACCGCCGCTGCATCGACTGCCCCGCGCTCGACCGGAGCCACGACGAACAGGTTCGCCTGCTCCGCCGCATCCGGGATATCCCGGGGGTGAAACGGGTCTTCATCGCTTCGGGCATCCGCTATGACCTGATCCCTCCGGGGGAAGATTACCTCGCGGAGATCTCACTCCACCACGTCTCCGGACACCTCAAGGTCGCGCCCGAACACGTATCGGAACGCGTCCTGGCCGCTATGGGAAAACCCCCACGGGAGGTCTTCGACGCCTTCCGCGAACGGTTCGAGGCTCTCCAGGAGGGGAAGAAGAAACGGCAGTATCTCGTCCCCTACCTCATGTCCGGCCATCCCGGGTGCCGGATCGCCGATATGGTCGAACTTGCCGAGTACGTCCGGGACTCCGGCCTTTATACCGAGCAGGTCCAGGACTTCACGCCGACCCCGATGAGCATCTCGACGACGATCTACCATACCGGCCTCGACCCCTTCACTCTCAAAGAGGTCTACGTCCCGAAAGGCCGGGAGAAACGGGTCCAGCGGGCGCTCATGCACTATCGCGACCCGGCGAACTACGGGTTCGTCTGCGAAGGGCTCCGCGCCGCCGGGAGGGAGGACCTTATCGGGAGCGCGTGGCGGTGCCTCGTCCCGGCGAGGCGGAAGAAGAAGTAAGGGTATCAGCGCAGGGCCGAACCGACGGCGAACCCGACGGCTATTGCGAGCGCCCGGTTCGGGATCCGGGGGATCACGAGCGTCGTCACCGCGAGCGTGACCGCGAAGTTGGCTGCCGTCCCGGGGGTGAAGACGTCGCTCGCCATCCGCATCGTCGAGGAGCGCCATTCATGATGGGGCGACGAAGGGAGCGCTACCCGCTCGACAAGGCCGCTCGCCGTCCGCATGGTCATCGAGCGCCATGAATCCGTCTGCGACACGCTCTTTCTGCAGGTCATGATGATCGATGATGGGTGCCGGGGGTTACTTATCCTTATGGTCGGCGGACCGGTTCTCCCGTCCGGAATTCAGGGGGAAGGCACGACCCGTCCGACCGTCCCGTTCACGAGATCCATCCCCGACTCCGCCAGGTCCATCAGGCGTTCGAGATACCCGACTCCCGCTTCAAGCCACCCGAGGACGTCGCGGGCGAGGGAGAGCAGGTCGGCGCCGATCTGCACGAGCCCCTCGATAACCTCCCGGACAGATTCGACCGTCTCGAAGACGCTTCCTGGTGCGTCGGAGTCAGGCGGCGAGACGGCGGGTATCCACGCGCCTCCCGCCGCTACGACGACGGCGAGGAGCAGGACGAGAGCGATCGTCCTCATAACGCCGCCTCACCAGCCGGAGAGCCGACGAAACGGAGGATAGACGATCCATTCCACATACGGATCGTTACGGCATCGAACGTTATTAAGCCGTCCGCTCCGTGGTTCTCAAAAAACTGCTGCCGACATCCAGTGAAGAAAGAGAAAAGTCCAATTACCCAAAACGGAAGATAATCAGGCATGCAGTACGAGATCACCGGAGACAACCTGCAGATGGTGACCCTCCGCCTCGCCCCGGGCGAGAAAGCCTGCGCCGAGGCCGGCGCCATGGTCAACATGAGCGGGAACATGCAGATGACCACCAACATGAAGGGCGGGCTCTTCAAGGGGCTCAAACGGATGATGACCGGCGAGGGGCTCTTCATGACGGAGTTCGCCCCCGAGGGAGGGAACGGATTCGTCTCGTTCGCCGGGAACGTCCCGGGAAAGATCTTCACCCTCGATATCAACGGGAACGAGTTCATCGCCCAGAAGGACGCGTTCCTCTGCTCCGAGCCGGGCATCGACCTCGACATCGCGTTCACGAAACGCCTCCGGTCGGGCGCGTTCGGCGGCGAGGGGTTCATCCTCCAGCGCATCTCCGGCAGCGGGAAGGCGTTCCTCCACTGCTGCGGCGACATCATGGAGATGACGCTTGCGCCGGGCGAGGTGGTCAGGGTCGAGACGGGGCTCGTCGTCGGGTTCGAGAGCACCGTCGATTACAGCATAGCGCTTGCCGGCGGCGTGAAGACCGTCTTCTTCGGCGGCGAAGGGCTCTTCCTGGCCACGCTGACCGGGCCGGGCAAGGTCGTCATGCAGTCGATGGACATCGCGAAACTCGCGAACTCCCTGATACCCTTCCTCCCCATCCAGAACTCGTCGGGGCAGTAACCTGATAGTCCGCGAGACCCAAGATCTGGGTATGAGATCCCCGACGGCGGGTATCGTCATGGTGGTGCACGGCCCCGAGGCCTTCGATGCCGGCGACGTGGGGCGGCTGCTCGGCCTCCTCTCGCCCCGGCGGGTGCTGGTCGCCGGGGTTATGGCCAGAACGGCCGCCGAGGAGTCGGGGCTTTCGGTCGTCTGCACGGACGAGCGGCCGAGCGTGGTGCTCGCCGCCCTCTCCGGGCGGGCCTTCCTGGTCAACCGGGGAAAGACCCCGGAGTCGGGCAGGATATTCGGCGAAATTGTCGCCGGCAGACTCCCGGGGCTCGTCCACGTCGAGACATCGAGCGGAACCGTCTACTGCTGGAACCGCGGCGACGCCGCGCTCGCGGAGGAGATCGCCCGGCTGACGGGGTACACCCTCGCCCGCGCAGCGAGCGACGGCGCCCGGCGGGACGGGGTGCGGGAGATCCGGGGGTGCCTTCCCGGGGAGGCGGTCTTCGTGAACGGGATCGTCATCGGGACGGCGACGGCGGAAACGGTCGTCCTCGCGAGCGAGGATGGGGGCCTCCGTCCCGTCTCAGGGCTCGATCCGAAACCGCACGGGTTCGAGAAACTCCTCCGGGCGGGCCTTCCCGAGATCCGGAGAGCCTGGTGCAAGAGCGGGGCAGTGCGGAGGGCTCCGCCCGGCCGGGGCGAGCGCGCCCGCCGTGGAGGCAGGATCGGGGTCATCGACCACTGCGGCCACACCCTCTATGGCGAGCTGGGGGAAGATGTATGCGGCGTCCTTGCCGTCGGCGATGACACGACGGCCGTATGCGGACATATCTGCTCGCATTCCGGCATCCCCGTCTTCGGCGTGGTCGACGGGGACGCCGACGCCATCGTGGAGCCCGGGTACGCGCCCGGGTCGGTGGTGGTCGAGGTTCAGATAGGCCGCGACGACGACGTCGGGCGGGAACTTGCGGCCGTCCGGGATCTCGAAACCGACTCGTGGGAGGAGTGGGTCGAGGAGACGCTCCGCGTCCTCGAAGGAAGGGTGCGGGTCGTCATCGATCTTCGTGGAGGATGAGCATGCAGTGCGCCGAATGTAAGGGAAGAGGGTTCTGCGGGCTCGAACGCTGCCCGATCATGAGCAGGTTCTACGCCCGACTCCCGGTCCGGCAGAGCGACCGTTACCAGGGGGCCGCGCCGTCGGTCTTTGTGGGGAGTTACGGCTACCCGAAGGTCGCGGGGGGGCCGCTGATGATCGACGACGCCGACCATCCGCCGGACTGGGTGGCGCGGGGTCTCGGGATCGAGGATATCGTGGGGCTCCGGGCCAGGACGATCCGCGGCGCCGGCGAGGCGAAGAACCTCTCCGGGAGCATCCAGGAGATCGCGCTCTCAAGCCTCCCGCTCGACGTGGAAGTCCGGTTCACGAAACCCGTCGCCTTCGACCTCCGGTTCGACGGGACGATCGCCCCGGTCGGGCTCACCGGCGCCATCAAAAAGATGGACGTCCTCGAGAACGCCCGGGTGGACCGGGCGGTCGACCGGGTGACCTCCGATACCGATCTCGGCGCGACCGACGCCTGCGAGATCCTCAACGCCTCGGGCACCGACGTCTACCGGATCACCCAGCTCCTCACCGCCGGGCTCCTCGGGAGCGAGAAGAAACGGCGCGTCGTCCCCACCCGCTGGGCGATCACGGCCGTCGACGACACGGTCTCAAAGCAGCTCAAGAAGAAGATCGCCCGCTATCCGCCGCTCTCCGGGATAGAGGTCTTCTCCGCCGCGCTCTACGGCAACCACATCGTCTGCCTCCTCGTCCCGGGGGACTGGAAGTTCGAGATGATCGAGGTCTGGGGGAAACAGTCGCTCTGGGGCGGCGGGAGCGAGTCGATCACCGTGGACGGCGAGGGCGCGACGAAGTCCGGCTACTCCCCGATCGCAGGGGCCTACTACTCGGCACGCCTCGCGGTCGCGGAGTACCTGGAGAGCGTGCGCCGCTCGGCACGGGTGCTTGTACTCAGGAATGTCACCGGCGAGTACTGGGCGCCGCTCGGCACCTGGGTCGTGCGGGAGGCGACGCGGAAGGCCATGCAGGGCGAAAAGGTCCCGTGCGCCGATCTTCGGCAGGCGACCGACCTCGCCTCCCGGCTGATCGGGTTTGCCCACTGGCAGCCCCACAGCAGGCTCATCCCGGAACTCACGACGCAGAAGACGCTGTTTGACTTTTAAAAGGAACCCTGCCCGTTCCTCTGCCTTCCGTAGCGCTCCGCGAGGGAGTCGAGGGTCTCGGCTTCGTCGACGCTCTTGTCCTCGCGCACCCGGACGAACCGCGGGAACCGGAGCGCGTAACCGCTCCCGTAGTTCGGGCTCGTCTGGACCTCGGAGTAGCCCACCTCGAAGACCACTTCCGGCTCGAGCGTCACCTCCTTCCCGGAGCGGGCAATCACCCGGTCTTTGAAGAGGGCGTAGAGGTCGGCCAGCACCTCGTCGGTGATCCCGGTCGCCACCTTCCCGACCGGGAGGAGCCGGCCCTGGTCCTGCACCGCGAGCAGGAACGAGCCGAACGTCCCGGCTCGCCGGCCTTCGCCCCACTCCGCCCCGACGACCGCGAGGTCGAGCGTCTCGACGCCGGGCTTGACCTTCACCCAGAGCCGGCCCCGGACGCCGGGGGTGTAGGGCGAGTCGAGGACCTTCACCATCACGCCCTCGTGTCCGAGGTCGAGGGCGTCAGTGTAGATCGCCTCCGCCGCGGCCGCATCGGTGACCCGGAACTGGGGAGTGACATGCTCGCGGAGCGCCCCCTCGAGGGCTTTGCGCCGCTCCGCGAGGGGGCGATCCATCAGCGTCTCGCCGTCCAGGTAGAGGATGTCAAAGACCCTCGGCACGAGCTCGATCTTCTCCATCATCGCGTCGACCTCGTGCTTGCGCCGGAACCGCCGGATGACATACTGGAACGGCATCGGCCTCCCGTCCTGGACGGCGACCGCCTCCCCGTCCAGGATGACGTCGTGGTCGGTCGCCTCCAGGAGGAGGTTCGCGATGTCGGGGAGGCTCTCCGTGACGTCTTCGAGTCTTCGCGAGTAGATCCGGCAGACGCCGCCTACCTTGTGGAACTGGAACCGGCTCCCGTCGTACTTGTACTCGACCGCCACCTCGCCGTGCTCCTCAACCTGGGCGTCGATGGTTCCCGCCTGCGCAAGCATCATCTTCACCGGCCGGAACGGCTCGATCGTCACGCGGGAGAGCGCGTCGGGGTCGCGCCGGGCAAGGAGGGCGACCGCCCCGAGATCGTTCATCGCCTGGTGGGCATGCTCGACCAGGCGGACGTCGACCTCGAACGCCTTCGCGACGGCGTCGCGGACGTTTCCTTCCCCCACCCCGATCCGGAGTTCCTCGAGCATCAGCCGTGCGAGATACCGTCCCTCGAGCGGCCGGGCGTTGCCGAAGAGCCACTGCGCCACGCGAAGTTTCTCCCGCTGCGACCGCTGCCCCTCGGCGGCCGCGATCCGCTCGAGCTCCCGGTAGACCCCGGTGAGGTCGAGTTCCTCGGTGAAGAACGACGTCTGCTCCTTCCGTGCGAGGAGACCCTCGACGGCAAGGCCCGCATCGCCGGTCGTGTTGATCGCCTCGCGGACGGTCTCCCGCTTCGTCCCGACGACGTAGGCCACGGCGTCGTAGAGGAGGTTCGGGCCCACGCCGAGTTTTTTGGTGCTCCAGTCGGGGAAGACCCGGCCCATGACGAACCGGACGAAGACGGGGAGCTCCTCGTCGTCGAGCCCGGGGAGGACGGCGGCGACCTGCTCGATCATATCGAGGCGCCCGGGAGTCCCTTCGAGACGTTCGCAGACGTGGGCGAACTCCAGAAACTGCATACCCATACTCTCTGAAGTATTTCCCGGCAGGGTCAATCAACCCTTCTATTGAGCACGATTGATGTGGGAGAAGTGCCCATCTCTATCCATGCACCAGGACGAAGAAACGAAAGAGATGCTCCGCGACCTCCTCTGGCTCAACGCCCTGATAGCCACGGAGCTCATTCAGATCACCGAGAACACCTCCCGGATCCTTCGGAAGGCGGATCCGCCGGAGTCCTGCATCGTGGAGCACGCGGCTCTCCGGGAGACGGCGCTCAAGATCGCCGACCGCTACAAACCCGACACGATGCTCCGGAGACACGTAGCAGAGCACCAGTAAAAAAATGTGATCCCCGTCAGAGAGCGGCCGGAACCAGGCCGGCATCCCTGACGACGAGATCCGTCGCCTGAACCGTCTCTTCCGTCAGGTCGATAGGGGTGGTCGTGCCGTTCGCCGCATCGACGGTGCTCGCCGTCTCCCCGGGAGCACCCATGCCGGGGACGGTGAAACCGTAGCCGTCCGGCGGGACGACCTCGACGGTGTAGTTCCCCGGGGGGACGCCGCTGAAGATGTAGAGCCCTTCACAGGCGTGGGCGAACGTCTCCGCCGTTGCAACCCGCTCCCCTGAGGTGTCGAGGAGGTGGACGACGACGCCGCTCACACCCCGCTCGCCGGGGTCCTGGACGCCGTTTGCGTCGGCATCTAGAAAGACCGTCCCCCCGATCGTGCCGACAGTCTTCTCTTCTCCCATACCCGGGACGGCGGCACCCGCCGTCGAACCGAAGACGAACGCTGCTATGATGACTCCAAGAACGCTGATATATCTCATCCGATTCACCTCACCTGCCCGGGCGCTCCCGGGCATCTAACCCCCGGCAATTGGTCACCGCCTGCATCGCGTTCCGGCGGCCGGACGGGGCGAAATTTTTCCGGCCCGTTCTCTTCCCGGGGTTCAGGCTCAGAATGATGTTTATAATATATTAATATTTTTATATAACATAAAGGGAGTTTTGCGAGGGCTGTGGCTATATCCATGCGATTCAATGCAAAATAGGGGATGATATCGTGCCCTTCACCCCAGAATAGCCGGGGTAAGAACCCGGGGCGAAGAGGCGGCCATAGAGGAGCCGCGCACCCCTGTTACCACCAGCGGCCAGTCTCGGACACGTCAATCATCCCGAACGTCGTCCTTGTCATCTTCGCTGTTGTCGTCCTCATTCGCACCACCAGCAGTCACCGTACGAGCATCGTCCTGCTCCCTGCCGGATCCGTCATCGGTATCGTCCGTTGATACCTGAGTTGCATCCCCGTGATTCTGCGGCGTCGCGGCCACGGCGGGTATTTCCTGATCATCGTCATCATTCTCCCGCTCATCACCCGCTCCGTCCCCGGTGCCGCCCGTCTCATTGTCGCCCGCACCTTCCTGCTCCCCGGCCCCCGGGGCCGGAGGCGTGGTCCCGGTCGGGGTCCGGGCAGGGGAAGCGGGGATCAGCCCCGCATCCCTGACGACCACCTCACCGCCTGCAACCTGGAACCGGGTCGTCGCGCCGGTCACCGGGTCGGCATGGCTGTCCCCGCCGGTGCTCGTGAATATGTAGCCGTCCGGCGCGGTGAACGCGACGGAGTACTCCCCGGGTGGGAGCGGGCCGAAGAGGTACAGGGAGAAGTAGCGGTCGTGATACCCGGTGCGGGCCGATGCCACCTGGTTCCCGCTCGCATCCAGGAGGCGGACCTCGACGTCCGTCAGGCCGGTCGTCTCGCCCTTCTTGAGCCCATCCCCGTCACCGTCGCTCCAGACCGTCCCGAGCACCCACCCGTAGGTCTCTGCCGGTGTCGTCGGAGGGTGATTGCCGATGAAGCCCGCGTTCAGGGTCTGCCGGTCAACCCCGCTTTCGGCGAACGCCACGATATCATCCGGGGAGCTCGCATCGCTGCCCTTACCGGAGACGGTGCAGGAATACCCGTCCGGAAGGACGAACTCCACACCGGCGTAACCGACGGAGGGGATGGTTCCAAACCGGTATGATCCGTCCGGGCCGGTGGCGGTATGATCGATCATGCTCCGCTTGCCGATCAGCCGCACGTTGATCCCGGGGATACCCGGGTCGCCGGGATCGCGGGCGCCGTCACCGTTCATGTCGAACCAGACCGTCCCCGAGAGCGAGCCGTGGTTGTCATCGTTGTCGTCATCGTGGTTGTCGTCATCGGGACCCGGCTCTCCGGTCCGGGTTGGTGTGGGTGTCACCGTCATCGTCGCCGTCGGTGTCACCGTCGCGGTTACGGTCGCCGTCGGCTCCTCGGTGGGCACCACCGTCGCCGTCGGGGTGTCCGTGGGAGTCGGCTCCGCGGTCACGGTGGGTTCCGGCGTCGCGGTTGCTGTCGCGGTCGGGACCGACGTCACCGGCGGCTTCTGGGGCACGATCGGCGCTTTCGGCGGCTTGATGGGGATTGCCGTGGGCGCGGGCGTCGGGGTCACGGTCGGCGTCGGCGTCGGTGCAGGCCCCAGTCTCACCGCCCAGGCGTCCGTATTCGCCGGCCCGTCTCTCTCTGTCGCGTTGAACTGCCCTGCGAAGACGTACTCGCCCGGGGCGACCTCGATGAGCGATGCGGCCTTATCGCCAGGGTTCGCGCCGCCGAACGTCCGGCTCCACGCCACCGCTCCGCCGGCGTCGGTCGCGACCAGCCAGGCGTCGGTGTCCGTCACCCCGGGGTAAGCCGTCTCCCCGGCGAAGAGGTAGCCGCCACCAGCGGTCTCGATGACGGCCGCCGCCGTCTCGTTCACGCCGAAGTCACCGTAGATCCAGTTCCAGATGATATCCCCGTCAGGCGTGAACTTGATGAGGAGGGCGTCGGTATCGACCGTCGCGTTATCGGGCCGCTCCGTGAACGTCCCGGCGACGAGCAGGTTGCCGTCGGAGGTGTTGATCACCGCCCGGCCGGCATCGTCGTCGGGGCTGCCGAACGTCCTGTTCCAGACCTCGTCACCCGACCCGTCCAGCCTGACCACCCAGACGTCGGCCATGCCCGCGCCCGAGGACCCGGTGCTGCCGACAACGACATAGCCCCCGCCGGGAAGCCGGGTGACGGCGTTCGCGGCATTCTCCCCCGCTCCACCGAACGTCCGGTTCCAGACCTCACCACCCGTCGCGTTCACCCTGACCACCCAGGCCGAAGACCCGTTCCCCTCCCGCGGCGCGATGGAGCCGACGACAACGTAACCCCCGTCTTCCGCCTCGATGACCGCGTTTGCCGTTGCGTTGTCGTCCACTCCGCCGTAGGTCCGGTTCCAGACCTCGCCGCCGGAGGGGTCTATCTCCATGAGCCAGGCGTCGGTGTCCGCCTCGGTCCCGTTCGTGACGAATGTGAGGTTCCCGGCGAAGAGGAGGTTCCCCCCACCGGTCCTGCTGATGGAGCGCGCAGCGTCGGCCTCCTCCCCGCCGTATGTTCGGTTCCACTCCTCGCCGCCGTCCGGCGCGAGCCTGACCACCAGGGCGTCCGTCTTCCCCCCTGCGGGAGATGCCGTCTCCCCGGCAAGGAAGAACCCGGTTCCGCCGGGGTCGGGGACGATCGCGTATACCGCGTCGTAGGTGCCGGGTTCTCCATACGTCCGGTTCCAGATAACCACAGGATCTCCTGCCTGTGCTCCCGCGCCCGCGACGAGCGCAAGTGCCGAGAGCAGGACGATCCAGAAAAAGATACCGCGTCGCATCATGTCTCTCTCCTCATCTCCGCCCCGAGAACGGACATGCGCCCCGTGCCGGGGACGGCCCGATCCGGATGAAACCGGGCCTCCGGCAGAGCCTTCGGAACTCACGCCGCCGCAGGGTCTGCTCTTCAATGGCGCAATTAATATAATAATCTTATTTCAAACACGGGCCGGACGTTTCCCGGCATCCTGCCCGGGGGCACGACACTGTTCCACAACCATCAATACGCTTATCAACAAATCCTTGATAGAAGACCCGTATGAAACTCTTGCTTGCGATTGCACCTGAACGGTTCAGGGACGAGGAATTGGAGATCCCGAGACGGACCTTCGAGGAGGCGGGGATCGGCACCGACCTCGCCTCTACGGCCGCCGGCACGTGCACGGGGATGCTCGGGGGCACCGCGGAGGCGGCCATGGCGTTTGAGGACGCGGATCCCGACGACTACGCCGGGATCGTGGTCGTGGGCGGGAGCGGTTCCGAGGAGCACCTCTGGGGAAGCGAACGGCTCCGGGATCTCGTCCTGTCGTTCTTCGAGCAGGGCAAGGTCGTCGCCGCCGTCTGTCTCGCGCCGGTCGTGCTGGCACGGGCGGGCATCCTCGCCGGGCGGCATGCGACGGTATACCGGAGCCCGGCGGCTGTCGCTGAGATGAAGAAGGCGGGAGCGAACCTCCTCGAGATCCCCGTCGTCGCCGATATGCAGGTCGTGACCGCGAACGGCCCCGCTGCTGCCGCACAGTTCGCCGATACCATCATCACGAAACTGGAATGTTAGACGATACCGACAACGGCAGCGTGAGCCCTGCGGACTGCACTCTGGTGATCCCCGCATACAACGAAGAGCGGCGGATCCGATCGGTCCTCGATGACGTCTCGGGCTTCAAGGGCGATCTCGTCTTCGTCTGCGACGGGACGGATGCCACCGCTGAGATCGTCGACGCGTTCGCGGCCGCTCACCCGTCGCTCTCGATCCGGTGCCTGACCTACCCGACCCGGCTCGGAAAAGGGGGAGGTGTCGTCGCCGGGATGGAGGCGGCGGCGACCCGCTACGTCGGCTACATGGACGCGGACGGCTCGACCGCGCTATCCGAGATGGAGCGGCTCTTCGACCGCCTGACCGTAGCGGACGGCGCCATCGGGTCGCGCTGGGTCGAGGGCTCCGTCCTCCCCGTGCGGCAGGGGCTCCGCCGCCGGGTCGAGAGCCGTCTCTTCAACTTCATGGTCAGGGCACTCTTCGGTCTCGACTACCGGGACACCCAGTGCGGCGCAAAGGCCTTCCGGCGTGAGGTGCTCAACGTGGTTCTCCCCTCGATCCGGTCGACCGGATTCGAGTTCGACGTCGAACTCCTCTGGCGGCTCCGGCAGAGCGGCTGCCGGGTGGAGGAGGTCCCGATCACCTGGGAGAACCGGGACGAGTCGAAGGTGGCGACAACGGACGCAAAAGCGATGCTCGTCGGGATGGTCCGGCTCCGGTTCGGGTAGTTCGCCTCCCCCTGCTCCCCCCGGAACAAACCGCCGGGTTTTAAGCCCCATAACGTGGATGGGTTCTGCAAGAGCGGTGATCCGGTGTTTGAGAAGACGATCTTCGTGGAAGAACTCAACGGGGGCGTCCAGGTCGACGCGCCCTTCGTGGTGGAGGCTGCAGAACTCCGGGAGAAGCGGGGGGGAAAGTACATCCAACTCGCCATATCCGATAAGACCGGCCGGGGGACCTGCAAGGTCTGGGGGACGCCGGATCTCAGCGCGGGACAGATCGAGGCGTTCTGCCGGGCGATCCGGCCGGGCGAGGTCTACCGGATCCAGGGCTACGCGAAGGAGTTCAACGGCACCTGCGAGGTGAACGTGAACGACGGGATCGCGAACCTGAGAGACCCGATCCAGGGAGACCTCCTCGATCCGTCCTGGTTCATCCATGCACCCGCCGACGACGACGGAGTCCGGCGGGGACTCGGGCGTATGGCCGCCCAGATCGAGGACCCCGGCGTATTCTCTCTCGTCTCACGGGTGATGAACGATACGCCCGGGTTCTTTGAGGTTCCCGCGGCCAAACGCCGGCACCACGACTATATGGGAGGCCTTGCGGAGCACACTCTCGAGACCGCGGAGATTGCGGCGAACCTCGCGGGTACCGTCTGCCGGGCGGAGATGGACACTGACGTGCTGCTTGCCGGAGCGCTCCTCCACGACGTCGGCAAAGCCTCCTGTTTCCGCCGCCAGGGCTTCTCGTTCGTCGCGCTCCCGGAGTACTCGCTCGTCGGGCATACGGCGATCGGGGCCGCAGCGCTCATGAAGTTCTCCGCAGGAGTCGATCCCGCGCGGTTCAGCCACATCCTTCATATCGTGATGTCGCACCACGGCCCCCACGGCGATGTCCAGCCCCGGACGCCCGAGGCCTGGGCGGTTCACTTCGCCGACAACGCAAGTGCCACCCTCCGGAGCGTCTGCGACGATGCGAGCGGCCTTGGCCCCGGGGAGGAGCGGCAGGGAGCACGGACACGGCAGATGGTCTACCGGTTCTGAAAGGCACGCACCGGCGTAAACCATATATTGCTATACCAAAAATAACGGGATTTAGGGACTGAATTCCAGAATACCCTATTATCCTTTGGGCATAAGGCCTTTGTGATCCTCACGGGGAGGACCCGCCGGCGATGAGGTCAGGCCTCCTTCAGGTAGGCTTCGGGGTCGCGCTCGAAGAGTTTCTTGCAGCCCGGGGCGCAGAAGTAGTAGGTCTTCCCCTTATACTCGGACGTGAACTTCGCCGTCGCCTCATCGACGTCCATCTTGCATACCGGATCAACTGCCACGTGCACCAACCTCCGACATGATTCCTCTCTTCACCGGGGGTATATATGTCTTGAGCATCAGCGAGAGCGAGACGACAGTCACCGACGAGAGGGCCATCGCGAGCGCCGCGTACTCCGGCCGGAAGGTGATGCCGAAGAAGGGGTAGAGCACGCCTGCCGCGAGGGGGATGAGGGCGGCGTTGTAGGCGAACGCCCAGAAGAGGTTCTGCTTGATCCGGCTCATCACCTTCCGGGAGAGTTCTATCGCCGCGACGGCGTCGACGAGGTCGTCCCGGACGAGGACGATATCTCCGCTCTCGATGGCGACGTCCGTCCCGCCCCCGATCGCGATCCCGACGTCCGCCTGCGCGAGCGCCGGGGCGTCGTTGATCCCATCGCCGACGAAGGCCACGACCTCGCCCCGCACCTGGAGGGCCCGGACCTCCTCGGCCTTCTCCTGCGGCAGCACCCCGGCGTGGACGTCCTCGATCCCGACCTCGCGGGCGATGGCGTTCGCCGTCCGCTCGTTGTCGCCGGTGATCATCATGACGGAGAGGCCCATCCGTTTCAGTTCCGCGACGGCGGTCCGCGTCGTCGGTTTGAGGGTATCGGCGATTGCGAGGATGCCCGCAAGTTCGCCCCCTATGGCGACGAGGACCGCGGTCTTCCCCACGTCCTGAAACACGGTCACCCGCGTCCCGGCCTTCTCGGGGACGGCGATGCCGTGCTCTTCGAGGAACAGTTGGTTCCCGATAAGGACTTCCTTCCCCTCCACGACGGCGCTGACCCCCAGGCCGCCGAAGGTGGTGAACCGCTCAGACGCCGGGAGAGCGAGGCCCGCGCCCTCCGCCCGCCGGACGACCGCCGCGGCGAGCGGGTGCTGGGAGTTCTTCTCGACCGCCGCGGCGACCGAGAGCAGCCGGTCCTCCGGAATCCCGAAGGCGACGACGTCGGTGACGTCGGGTTTCCCCCGGGTGAGCGTCCCGGTCTTGTCGAAGACGATCGCGGTCAGTTTCTCCGAGACCTCGAGCGCCTCGCCGTTCCGTATCAGCAGCCCGAGTTCGGCGCCCCTCCCGATTCCGACGGTCACGGCGGTCGGGGTGGCGAGACCGAGCGCGCAGGGGCAGGCGACGACCAGAACGGAGATGAGCACCGTGAGCGCAAAGAGGAGCGAGGAGCCGAGCCCCACGTACCAGGCGAGGAAGGCGGCGAACGCTATCAGGAGAATGACCGGGATGAAGTAGGAGACCGCGACGTCGGCGATCCGCTCCACCGGGGGGCGTGAGCCCTGGGCGTCCCGGACGAGCCTGATGATCTGCGACAGCACCATATCCTTCCCGATCTTCTCGGCACGGACCCGGAGGACCCCGTTCACGTTCAGGGTGCCGCCGACGACCCCGTCGCCCTCCCGCCTGTCGGCCGGGATGGGCTCGCCGGTGATCATCGACTCGTCGACGGAACTCTCGCCGCCGACGACCGTCCCGTCCACCGGCACCTTCTCCCCCGGCCGGACCAGGAGGATATCGCCGACGACGACCGCCTCGACCGGAACCTCGACCTCCCGGCCGTCCCGGATCACCGTCGCGATCTTCGGCCGCAGGCCGATAAGATTCTTGATCGCCTCAGACGTCCTTCCCTTCGCCCGGGCCTCGAGATAGCGGCCGAGCGTCAGGAACGCCGCAAGCATCACAGCGGTCTCGTAGAAGTTAAAATCCGGGGTGAGGACGAACTCAAATGTCCCGAGCACGCTCGCGCCGTAGGCAACGCCGATCCCCATCGCGTACATGACGTCCATCGTCAGCGTCCGGTTCCGGAGCGCGGCGGCAGCGGCCCTGAAGATGGGGGCGCTGACGTAGACGAAGACCGGCAGGGTGATGACGAGCATGACGAGGTTCACGGAGACCGGGAGGGCGGATGCCCCCGGCATCCCGAGGAGCATGTAGAAGAAGAGCGGGATGCTCACCGCAAACCCGACGGCCATCCGCCGGAATTTGTCCTGGAGGTCTCCCTCGCGCATCCGGGTCTCGACGTCTTCGGTGACCTCCTCCGCGAGCCCCAGGTACTGGTAGCCGGCATCCTCGACGGCGGCCCGGAACTCGGACGTCGTGACGAGCGCAGGGTTGTAGACGATCCGGACGCTCTCGGTCGCAAGGTTGACATGGGCCTCGTAGACCCCGTCGAGATCGCCGAGCGATGCCTCGATCACCTGGGCGCAGGAGGCGCAGACCATCCCCCCGACCCTGAGGGTGACCTCGTCCCTTACGACCAGGAAGCCGGCATCGGCGACCGTCCGTTCAAGATCCACGAGGGTTGCCTTCGCCGGGTCGTACTCGACGACGGCGGTCTCGGTTGCGAGGTTGACCCGGGCGTCATAGACGTCGTCCCGGCCCTGGAGAGCGCGTTCTACGTTGAGGGCGCAGGATGCGCAGTGCATCCCGGAGATCTTCAGTTCCGCCCTTCTCTTCTCCTCCGGCATGATACTCTCCTCGCTCTGCGCAGATAAAATACCTGCTCCTGCCCGCCCGGGCTCGTAGAACCGCTCCGGAGAGAGGTCGGATCGGCGTTACGGCAGATGTCGATTTTTATCCGCAATATTATTATACTCTCGGCGGATTATATCGCCCCATCCTGAGGTGATTGTGGTGCAGAGAAGGGACATTCCAGCAGGGGAGAAGCAGTACGATATCGAGCATACGGCATCGAGAGAGGACGTCGACAACCTGATCGAGACGCTGCAGAGCGGCGATCCGACCTCGCGCCGGACCGCAGCCCTCGGCCTCGGCGCGCTCGGGGAGTGGCGGGCGGTGGACCCCCTCATCCGGGCGCTCAACGATCCGGTGCAGGACGTCCGGGAGGGGGCGGCAAACGCGCTCGTCATGATCGGAACACCGGCGGTCGAACCGCTGATCGATCTCCTCGAACGTCCCATGGCCGGGACGGTCTACGGGGTGCCGCGGGAGCCGGCCGGCCAGGGCCTCACCCAGGTCGACCTCCTCGGCGGGCCCGAGGGGATACCACCCGAAAAGAGGAGGCTCCAGCACGGGAACGAGATCACCCAGCACGATCTCTTCGGCGGGCCGGGGGATCTCGGGACGATGAAGAGTCTCCGGCACCGCGAACTCGCCCAGCACGATCTCCTCGGCGGCCCGGAGGACGCGAGGGAGCACGAACGGCTCTTCCCCGGAGCGAGGCGGGCCGGCGTCGTGACGGAGGGGGTCACTCCCGGCACGGCGCTACGCCGGGCCTACGCCGCCATCATCCTCGGGGAGATCGCCGATCCGCGGGCGGAAGGGGCACTCGACCGGGCGCTCTCCGACAGCGATCCCCGGGTTCGGAGGGCGGCAGAGGACGGGATGGTGCGGTTCCAGCAGAAGCGCGGGATGACCACGCAGGCCCCGCCGGCGCCCCGGTGATGAGGCGGAGGTGACGGCGTTGGAGCAAGGAGGCAATCCTGCCGGAAGGCGGCAGACGGAGAGGCGGTTCAACATCGATCTGCTGAGAGCGGAGAAGGACATCGAAGGCCTTGTCGAGGCTCTTCGGAGCGATGACGGCCTGACCCGCCAGCGGGCCGCCCTGGCGCTCGGGGACTTCGGTGGTGCTGAGGCGATCGGCCCGCTCATCCGGGCGCTCGGCGACCCGGTGACGGCGGTGCGGGAGGCGGCGGCGGACTCGCTCACGCTGCTCGGGAGCCCGGCGGTCGGCCCGCTGGTCGAACTCCTCGATAACCCCGAGGCGGCGGGGAGGTACGACGAGTCGGCGGTTGCCGCAGACCCGGTGACCGTGACCGGCCCCGGGGGCCTGACCTGGGATATCGAGGCCGGGAGGGATCTCCGGCGGGTCTACGCGGCCGCCATCCTCGGCGAGATCAACGATCCCGCAGCGTTAGATCCCCTCGCCCGGGCGCTTGGCGACGCAAACGACGACCTCCGGTGCCAGGCGTCGGGAGCCATAGCGAAGTTCGGCGAGAGAGCGGCGGAGCCGCTTCGCCGGATGCTCGCCGACCCGAACCCGGATACCCGGATCGTCGCGGCCGGCGTCCTCGGCGATACCGGCGGTCCAGGCACGGTGGAACTGCTCATCGGGGCGCTCCGGGACGAAAACGACGACGTCCGGGGGGCGGCGGGAGGCGCCCTCATGCGGATGGGCGATGCCGCGGTCAAACCACTGATCGCGGCGACGAAGGACGCCGACCGGAACGTCAGGCTCTATGCGGCGGGAGCGCTCAAGTACATCGGCAACCCGCGGGCCATCGACGCGCTCCAGGACCTCGCCCGGAACGGGGATACGGAGGAGAGAAGCGTCGCAGAGGACGCAATCGAGGCGATCCGGATGGTCAGCGGGAAGGGCGCGCCGGAGCCTTCGCCGCCGACATCCCGATAACGTATCTTTTTTCAGGAGAACCCCGGCTGGAATCCCTTCGGTCGTAGCGAAAAAATACCTTTCATCCCCTTCTCCGCACCCGCACCGACTCCGCGTGGGCGTGGAGCCCTTCCGCGTCAGCGATCGTCTCCACCACGTCTCCGATCGCCTCAAGGCCCTCCCGCGTGATCACCTGCACCGTCGAGCGCCGGCAGAAGTGGTTCACGTCGAGACCGGAGTAGAGGCTGGCATAGCCTGCCGTCGGGAGGACGTGGTTCGTCCCCGATGCGTAGTCGCCGCAGGCCACCGCCGCGTAGGGGCCGACGAAGATCGACCCGGCGCTTCGGATGCGGTTGAGGACCGAGAGCGGATCGGCCACCTGGACTGAGAGGTGCTCGGGGGCGATCCCGTTGACGGTCTCGACGGCCTCATCGAGGTCGCCGGCGACGATGTAGCCGGAGTGGTCGAGAGCTTTCGCAACGATATCCCGGCGCTTTGCGCTCTCTGCCATCCGCTTCACCTCGGCACCGACCCGGTCGGCCAGGGCCGCATCGGTCGTCACGAGGACGCAGGCGGCGTTCGGGTCGTGCTCGGCCTGGGCGAGGACGTCGGCCGCGACAAACGTCGGGTTCGCCGTGCTGTCCGCGAGGATCGCGATCTCGCTCGGGCCCGCCGGGAAGTCGATCTCGGCTGCGTCGCGCAGAAGCATCTTCGCCGCGGTGACGTAGACGTTCCCCGGGCCGACGATCTTCTCCACCCGTGGGACCGACTCCGTTCCGAGCGCCATCGCCGCGATCGCCTGGGCGCCGCCGACCCGGTAGATCTCATCGACCCCGGCGATGTCGAGCGCAACGAGGGTGATCGGGCTCACCGGCGGCGGGGTGCAGCAGCAGATCTCCGCGACCCCCGCGACCTTCGCCGGGATCGTGCACATCAGCGCCGTCGAGGGGTATGCCGCCCGCCCGCCGGGGACGTAGGCACCGATCCGCGATAGCGGCGTCGTCTTGACCCCGAGGGTGATCCCCGGCTCCACCTCCTGCAGCCAGAGGTCGCGCCCGCGCTGCAGTTCATGGAACCGGCTGATCCGCGCCTCCGCCTCCACGAGGCTCGCGACCAGCTGCGCGTCCACCTCGTCGTAGGCCGCCTCCCGCTCCTCCTCGGTGACGGCGATCTCTCTGAGATCGATTCCGTCGAACTTCTTCGTCAGGTCGATGAGGGCGGCGTCGCCCTCTGAGCGCACCCTCCCGATGATCTCGGAGACCGGCCCCTTCACCCGGTCGAGGTCCGACCGCCGTCCCGCGATCCAGGTCTCGATATCCAGCGCCTGCCACATGAGGAAGAGAGTCGGCGGGCGGGAGCGTTAAGGTTTCGACCCCTGCCCCGCCGGGGAGGGGGATTAAGTGAGATCGTTTACCATAGTTCATTTGTTTATTATTATAAAAATAACTAAATAGGTTGCCGCAGGATTGCCCCACCGTATGGCACGAAGAACGTGGGTGCCCATCCTCGGCATCATGATGATAATGTTCGCCGCCTGCGCCGTCACCGTCACGGCACAGGAAGCAGCGGACCCGGGCGTGCTCCGGATAGCAACGACGACGAGTCTCTATGATACAGGACTTCTTGACGAACTTGAACTGATGTACGAGAACACCTCCGACGTGGACGTGCAGATCACCGCCCAGGGCACCGGCCAGTCGCTCGATACCGCACGACGCGGCGACGTCGACCTGGTGCTCGTCCATTCGCCGTCGCTTGAGCAGCAGTTCATCGACGAAGGCTACGGCATCAATGAGCGGTGCTTCGCCTACAACAACTTCCTCATCGTCGGGCCGGAGTCCGACCCGGCGGGGATCGCGAACATGACCCCGGTGGAGGCCTTCCAGGCGATCTACACCGCAGGCACGAACGAAACGCCGGGCGTGGCGTTCGTCTCCCGTGGCGACGATTCCGGTACCCACACCCGGGAGAAGGAGATCTGGACGGCGGCCGGCTACAACTACACCCAGAATATCCAGGACTCCGGGAACTGGTACCTCGAGACCGGGAGCGGCATGGGAGAGACCCTGACCATCGCCAACCAGCAGGAAGCCTACACCCTCTCCGACATCGGGACTTACCTCGCCTTCCAGGACCAGTTGAACCTCGTACCGCTTGTCACCGAGGGCGATCAGCTCATGAACCGCTACAGCGCAATCGCGGTCAACCCCGAGATGGCGCAGGGCGTCAACATCGATGAGGCGAACAGGTTCATCGACTGGATCACCACCAACGAGACCAAGGAGTTCATCGGGAACTTCGGCGTCGAGGAGTTCGGCCAGCCGCTCTTTGTGCCCTTCTACGCACCGGAGTGCACGGAACCGCCGTTCAACTGCACCACCTGCTCATCAGGAGAGACGAACACCACGGCGTGACGCGGGATACAGGCTCCCGTCACCGGTCTTCATCCGGCGGGCGGGAAAAACCCATTCCCCAAACATCTGCGGCTGTCCGGCATCGGCGCCCTTTCCCGCTCTCCCTGCGGTTAAGAGAAACCCATTGACCCCCCCTGAAGAGATAACTATATATTAGCGATCTGCGTGCTAACGTGCTGTTATGAAGAGAAACGTTGCCATTCTATCGACTCTCGCCATCTCGATCCTGCTCATCCTCTCCGCCTGTGCGGGATGCACGGGGACGGCGCCCGAGGGAAACGAGACGCCGGGCGCCACGACCGCTCCCGCGGGCGGGGCGAACGTCGTGCGGATCGCCACCACGACAAGCCTTGAGAACACCGGGCTGCTCGCGGAGCTCGAACGGATCTATGAGAACGAGACCGGGGTGGACCTCCAGTTCATCGCCCAGGGGACAGGCCAGTCCCTCGATACCGCACGCCGCGGTGACGTCGACCTCGTGCTCGTCCACGCCCCGGCGCTTGAGCAGCAGTTCGTGGACGAAGGCTACGGCATCGACCCGCGCTGCATCGCCTATAACTACTTCATCATCGTCGGGCCGAAGGAGGATCCGGCAGGCATCGCGAACATGAGCGCGGTGGAAGCATTCAAGGCCATCTATCTCGCCGGCACGAACAACACGCCGGGCGTGGCCTTCGTCTCCCGCGGCGACAACTCGGGCACCCACTCCCAGGAGAAGACGCTCTGGAAGGAGGCGGGCTACAATTACACGACCGATATCCTGGACTCCGGGGCCTGGTACGTCGAGGCCGGCAAGGGCATGGGCGACACCCTGATCCTCGCGAATGAGAAGAAGGCCTACACGCTCTCCGACGAGGGAACCTACCTCTCATTTAAGGATCGGCTTACCCTGGTGCCGGTCATCACCGAGAGTGCTGAACTCATGAACCGCTACAGTGCAATCGCGGTCAACCCCGCGAAGTACCCGGGCGTGAATGCAAGGGGAGCCGCGGACTTCATCAACTGGCTCATATCCGACGAAGGGAAGCAGCTGATCGGCGACTTTGGGAGGGCCGAGTTCGGGAAACCGCTCTTTGTGCCGCTCAACGCACCCGAGTGCACGCAGCCGCCGTTCAACTGCACCTGTGCGGAGCCGGTGCCCATGCCCGCGTGAAGCCGCGCGCCAGGAGAAGATAGGGAGATGTGGATAACGTAATTGGAAGGGAGGGTGAGGGGATGTGGTGAACGGGAACCCGATCGTCGAGGGATTCATCGAGGCGATCGAACTCATCATCGCCCTCGACCCTCAGGTGGTGGAGATCACCATCCGGTCGCTCTACGTCTCCCTCACCGCCACCTTCTTCGCGGCGCTGATCGCCCTGCCGCTCGGGGCGCTGATCTACTTCTACGAGTTCCGGGGGAAGCATGCGGTCGTCTCCACGCTGCAGACGCTGTATGCGCTCCCGACGGTCATCGTCGGCCTGGTCATGTTCCTGATGCTCTCGAACATCGGCCCCTTCGGGTTCCTCCGCCTCCTCTACACCCCGGGGGGCATGATCGTTACCCAGACGGTCCTGATCATACCGCTCCTGATGGGGCTGACAGTCTCGGCGCTCTCCGGGATCGACCGGGACAAGCGCTACACGATCACCGCCCTCGGCGCGAGCAGGCTCCAGACGGTCATGACGATCATATCGGAGGCCCGGTTCGCGGTGATGGCCGGCGTCCTCCTGGGGTTCGGGCGGGCGATCGCCGAGGTGGGGACGGTGATGATCGTCGGCGGGAACATCCGGGGCGCGACCCGCGTCCTCACCACCGCAATCGCGCTCAACACATCGATGGCGAACTATTCCCTCTCGATCGCGCTCGGGATCATCCTCCTCTCGGTGGCGCTCGGGGTGAATCTCGCGCTATCCCTGGTGCAGAGGCGGTGAACGGCATGGCGATCATAGAGGCGCACGGCATACGAAAGTCCTACGGCAGCCTTCTGGCCCTGCACGACGTCGACCTCGCGGTCGGAGAGGGGGAGATCCTGGCGCTCATCGGCCCGAGCGGCTCCGGGAAGAGCACACTTCTCCGCGTCCTCGACCTGATCGAGCCCGCGAACGAGGGGCAACTCTCGATCTTCGGGGTCGACACGGTCGCGGAGCGCGGCACCTCGCTCGACCTCCGCCGCCGGATGGGGATGCTCTTTCAACGGCCGATCGTCTTCAACGCATCCGTCTACGACAACGTCGCGATGGGGCTCCGGTACCGGCGGGCCTCCGGCGAGGATATCGACCGGAAGGTGAAGGAGGCCCTCGAAGCTGTCGGGCTCTCCCGCTACATCAAGAGCCGGGCGACCGACCTCTCCGGCGGGGAGCAGCAGCGGGTGGCGTTATCGCGGGTGCTCGTGACCGACCCCGAGATCCTCTTCCTGGACGAGCCGACCGCGAACCTGGACCCGACATCGACCGCGACCATCGAGGAGATCGTGGTGCGCCTCAACCGCGAGGCCAACATGACCGTTCTCATCAGCACCCACGACCTCGCGCAGGGGCAGCGGCTCGCCCACCGGGTCGGGGTGATGATCGAGGGCACGATCGCCCAGGCCGGGCCTTCCCGCGAGATCTTCCGCGAGCCGAGAGACCGGCGGATCGCCCGGTTCGTGGGCGTCCAGAACATCATCCCCGGCCGGGTCGTCGCACGGAGAGGAGAACTCACCGTGGTCGAAGCACAAGAAAAGGAGGTCCTCTCGGCGACCCCGCCGCCCGCCGACGAGGTCGAGATGATCGTCCGGGGCGAAGACATCTCCCTGCACCGGAGGGAACCCATGCACGAGGAGGCGGAGAACCGGTTCCCGGCCACGGTCACCGCCGTCGAGCCTGCGGCGCCGTTCGTGAACGTGACCGTCCGTTGCGGGTGCGATCTCGTCGCGCTCGTGACCGCGAGGAGGGCGGATGCCCTCGGGCTTCATGAGGGGATGGAGGTCTGGGTCTCCCTCCAGGCGAAGGCAGTCCACCTGATACCGCGGGAAGAGCGCTGAACCGAAATCAGAGCATTCTCCGGGTGAAACGGCCCGTCCGGTGACGAAGAGTAAATAGATTCCGGTTACCTTTTGTAAAAAGAGATAGTTTTAAAAACAGGCCACTCTCAAAAGTCATTTCATGAAAAAAACCCATTTAGCGGCTCTTATCGGCATCATCGTCGCTGCCGCGGTCCTATTCTGCGGCTGCACGGGGACGACCGACGACCAGACGACGACCCCCACGCCGACGGCAACCGCCGGCGAAGACGTCCAGGTGAAGATCTTCCACGCCGGGAGCCTGACCGGGCCGTTTGAGAAGGTGAAAGCAGAATTCGAAGCCGACCACCCCAGCGTCACCGTGCTCCTCGAGCCCGCCGGCAGTGTCGACTGCATCAAGAAGGTGACCGAGAACGGCAAGCCCGCCGATGTCGTTGCCTCGGCCGACTACGCCCTCATCCCGGAGATGATGCTGCCCGATCACGCCGACTGGTATCTCACGTTCGCGAAGAACCGGATGGTTCTGACCTATTCGAACGAGAGCAAATACGCCGACGAGATTACCGCCGAGAATTGGTACGAGATCCTCGACCGCGACGGCGTCCGGTGGGGCTTCTCCGACCCGAACTCCGATCCCTGCGGCTACCGCACCCCGATGGTGCTCCGGCTCGCCGAGGCCTACTACAAGAACGACCGGATCTTCGAGACTCTTGTCAGCGAGCACAGCAACATCACCGTCACCGAAGAGAACGGCACCGCCACCATCCACGCCGCCGACCCGAAGCCCGACAACGTCACCCTGACGATCCGCCCGAAGGCCGACGAACTCGTCAAGATGGTCAAATCGGGCGACCTCGACTACGCCTGGGAGTACCGGAGCGTTGCCGTCCAGAACGACCTCTCGTTCCTCGAACTCCCCGAGGAGATCGACCTCTCGGCCGTCGCATTTGCGGATAACTACGCGACCGTCCGGACCGAGGCGAAGAAGGGCGACGGCACGGCGCTTTATGCAGGCTCGCCGATCGTCTACGGCGTGACCGTCCCGAAGATCGCGGAGCACCCCGACCTTGGCGTTGCATTCGTCGAGATGCTGATCAACGCCACCGGCCAGGAGATCCTTGCTGCCGACGGCCAGCCCCCGATCGTGCCTGCGGGCGGTTACGGCAGCGTCCCCGAAGCCCTCCAATCGCTTGTCGAGATGCAGGAATAAAACCCTTTTTCTACAGGATAACGGTGAGGGTCTTCATCCGCTCTGCTTGATCAGGAGGGTGAGGCCGACCAGGACTGCGGTGGCTGCGTTCGCCGCCACGATGGCAGGATCCCCCCTCACCACCCCGTAGGCGAGCCAGAGGAGGACGCCGGCGAGGAGGACGATGAGCATCGAAAGCGAGAGGTCGCCGGTCGAGCGCCACGCCCGGACGACCTGCGGCGCGAACGCGAGTGTCGTGAGCGAGCCGGCGAGAAGACCGAGTAAGGTGACGGTGTCCATCTTCGCCCGGGTCTTACGCCGGACAGGATAAAACCTGGTCAGGTCAGGATGCTCTCCCCTTCCCCCACCGCTCCAGCGCATACGCGAGGATCATCCCGACGATGAACGCGACGGTGAGGCCGACCGCGAGGGTGAGGACGGCGATGACCCCCGTGACCAGGTAGGACTCCGTCTTCGCGCTGTGCTTCCCGAGTTCGAGCGCCACGAAGACCAGGAGCGCCCCAAAGACCCCGAACGGGATGAGAGTCAGGACCTCCGGCGGGGCGAAGGCGACGGCGAAGACGAGGATGAAGATCCCGGCGACGATGTTCGCCCCGCCGGTCCTCGCCCCGAACCGGTACATGGCGGCAAGCCCCCCGGCGCCGTGGCACATCGGAAACCCGCCGAGCGGCGTTGAGACGAGGTTCATGACGCCGATGGTCCGGGAGAGCCTGTCGGGGTCGACGCCCTTCTTCGGGAAGAGGTCGTAGGTGAGGAGCGATGTGGCGAGGATGGCGTTTGCGAGCGTGAGCGGTATCTGCGGGAGGACGAGGTCCCAGGTGCCGGCGATGAAGTCCGTTGGCGAGGGGATGATGAGGGCCGGAAGGGGCATCAGGCGGAACGGCGGCATCCCCTGCGCGGCGATACCGACGGCTAGCCCGATGAGGAGAACCAGCAGGGCGGAGATGTCCGGCACCCGGGCGCGCTGTGATGCGATGAAGAAGAGAAGAATGATCCCGATGGAGAACGCCGCAAAGAGAGCGTCGGCGACGATGTAGCCGAGCGACGTCCGGAGGAGGAGGAGCGCGAGCCCTGCCTGAACACCCCGGATGACGCTCCTTGGAATCCGTTCCCCGATCCAGGTCATGCCGCCGACGAGACCGAGCAGGAGGAAGAGAGCGCCGACGACGATCCCCGATGCGACGATCTCGCCGCCCGAGAGCCCTTCGGCGATGACGATGGCGCCGATCGCCTTCATCGGTTCGATGGGGATCGGGAGGCGGTAGTAGAACCCGGCGATGATGAACCAGGCGGCGAGGAAGAGGAAGAAGTGGCTGATGTTCACGTCCGGGCAGACGATGGCAACCCCGAGCAGGATGGGGAAGATGGTGCCGAAGTCGCCGACGGCTCCGGCGATCTCCTCAAGGGTGATCCGGATGCCGCTCTCCCCATCCCCGGTGCTCTCCGCCATAGTTCCTTTCTGTCTTATGTCCCCGCTTCTTTTTGGTGGTTCTGGATGAGGCATGCCGGATGCCCTCACCCGGCATTCAGGGGGTCTCTGCTCCCGGCGGCACCATCGTCTGCCCGGTTGCCGGCGGCCCGGCTACGGGCTCATCCTCCCATTTCTTCTCGGCGAGGAGGTCTTCGGCCTTCAGCCGTTCGATGACTGTGTCCAGGTACTCCGAGACGATCCTGTCTCTCTCCGGTATCTGCCGGATCCAGACCCGCACCGTCAGCCTGACCCAATCCTCCTTGATCGATGAGACCTGCATCTTCGGCTCGAATAACGCAAGGCCGGGACGGGGAAGGTCGGAGGAGAGACGTCCGATGTAGGGGAGGTCAAAGAGGTTCTGGACGGCGGACCGCTCGGCCGGCTCGACGTGGGGCAGGATCCGGGGATGGTCGTGCGCGGCTCTAAGTGCAATCTCCTGCACCCGCGCGAGGTCTGCGGTGACCGGGACGGCGAGCGGGATCGAGACCTCCAGCAGCCCGGCGCGGGAGTAGTTGATGACCTTTGAGGTTATGATGCTCGAGTTCGGCGTGAGGACCAGACCACCGTCGAGCCCCCGGAGGGTCGTCGTCGTGAAGGATATGTCCTGCACCTTGCCGGGCCCGGTCTCCGGCCTTCCGCTGACGATCACCCATTCCTCGAGTTGGACCGGGCGGTTGATCGTGATCAAGATGCCCGCGATGGCGTTCTGGATGATCTGGCGCGACGAGAACGCTACGACGATACCGAGGATACCAAGCGATGCGACGAAGGCCGTCAGGTCGAAGGCGAGGAAGT
>DAIRGM010000007.1:0-12540 GCA_036794525.1 Methanoculleus sp. | reverse complement strand
ATACCGAGGATACCAAGCGATGCGACGAAGGCCGTCAGGTCGAAGGCGAGGAAGTACCGGGCGCTCGCATAGATCCCGCCGATGGTGATGCCGTACTGCAGGATGGCTGCCGTCCACTTGGCCGTCCCGCGGGAGACGTGCCCGTCCAGAGCCCGCCGGAGGAGCAGGTAGGCGAGGTTGCCGAGGAAGAGAAACGCGATGAAGGTGAAGAGAAATGCGAGGAACGCATCAAGGGATACCCCGCCGATGAGGACCGAAACGCTCTCCTGCATGTAGAAAGAAGTGAGAGAGGAGAGGATTAATCCCTTCCGTCATGATGCTTCGGCCTTGACCGGGATCTCCTCGGCCTGCAGGCATCTGAGGACCTCCCTCAGGTACCGGGAAGCGATATCGTCCTTCTGCGGGATCTTTCGGATCCAGACCCGCACCGTCAGTTTGACCCAGCCGTCATTGACCGATGCGATGTGGACGGCGGGCTCGAATAACGCAAGGTCGGGGCGGTCGGAGCGGAGGCGCCTGTTGTAGGGAAGGTCAAAGAGGCTCTGGACGGCGGATCTCCCGGCCGGGTCGTGGTTCTGGATGATCCGGGGGTCGTCGTGCGCTACCGCGAGTGCGGTCTCGCGCACCCGCGCCAGGTCTGCGGTGACCGGGACGGAGAGTGCTACCTGGATCTCCAGAAGCCCGCCCCGGGAGTAGTTGATGACCTTCGATGCTATGATGCTCGAGTTCGGCATGAGGACGAGGCCGCCATCGAGCCCCTGGAGGATCGTCGTCGTGAAGGATATGTCGCGCACCTTGCAGAGCCCTGTCGTCGGCCTCTCCCCGACGACTATCCACTCTTCGAGCTGGACAGGACGGTTGATCGTGATCAGGATGCCCGCAAGGACGTTCTGTATGATCTGGCTCGATGAGATGGCCACGATGATGCCGAGGATGCCGAGAGATGCGGCAAAGGCCTTCAGGTCGAATTCGAGGAGATACCGGGCGCTCGCGTAGACCCCGCCGATGATGACGGCATACTGCAGGATAGCCGCCGCCCACTTGGCCGTCCCGGGGGAGACCCGCCCGTCGAGCACCTGCCGGAGAAGCATATAGGCGAGGTTGCCGAGGAAGAGGAACCCGACAAGGGCGAGAAGGAACGTGAGGAACGCATCAAGGGGTACCCCGCCGATGAGGGCCGGATCACTCACCTGCATGTAGAGAGAGGTGGGCGAGCAGGGGAGTTAATCCCTCCTGTACCATCGGCTACCGTCTGCCGGGATCTTCCGCGCGTATCGATCTCTCCGGGACGATACCTCCCGCCCCGGGCGGACGAGCCCCGTCTATCGCTCCGGCCCCTCGCCGCCCGGTGCTTCTCCGCGTGCCCACAGCACAGAGAAGACCTCTGTACCGAGGACCTCTTCTGCGCGCTCCCGGTAATGCTCCCCCATAATTGCGAGGAGCCGCTCTGTCCCCGCCGCTGTGGTGGAGATGCCGACCCGCTCCGCCCGGTGGATCAGCCCGTCGCGCTCCATCGCTCCGAACCGGGGGAGGATGTAGTAATGGGGGATACTGAGGTATTCGGCGAGTTTCCGGGTTGTGGGGAAACGTATGGAGATGCCGCCCGGAGAAAAACCGATAGTTACGCACCGGTCCTCCTCGAGGAGGACACGGATAGCCGCCTCGAATATATCGTCATGTTCGTGCGTGGACATCCAATCGTAGAGTACTGGTCTTCGGGAGGAAAAAGAGAGTCGGTTTGGTTACGCCTCTTCTTTCTTCCTCTCGCCCCGCTCTTCTTCGGGCATCTCCTCGAGGTAGATGATCTCCGCCCCCGCGTCCTTTGCAATCTGTTCGAGTTCGACCTTTCTGAAGTGAGTGCCCTCGACCTTCATGTGTTTCTGGTCTCCCTTCTCTTCGATGACGGCGACAACACGGAACCGGGGCTGTTTCACGCCGGTGCCGACCTTCTGGCGTTCTCGTGCATAGATCTTCATCAGTTCATCACCTCCTAACCAGCTGGTATATCTGCTGATATAGCGCGAAGTTACTTAATACTTTCCCTCACATAGACTATAAGGAGACTTTAACCATGGCAGAACGGTTTGAGATGGGATCGCGGTTACGGGGCGAGAGCCTGGTCCGGCGGGGCCTGCTCCGGGAGACCGCAGGCGTCCAGCAGATCAGGATCATGCCCGACCTGAACGTGGTCAAGATCGGCGGCCACGGCGTCATCGATTACGGGCGGGAGGTCGTTCACCCGCTGATGGAGGAGATCGGCGAACTCTCCCGGGACCACAAGATCCTGGTCGCCACCGGCGGCGGCGCCCGGGTGCGGCACATCCTCGACGTCGGGATCGACCTCGGGATGCCGACGGGGGTGCTCGCGGAGCTCGCGGGCAAGATCAGCGAGCAGAACGCGACCATGATCTCGCTCCTCCTCTCGAAGTACAACGGTACCCGGATCCAGACCAGCGACCTCCTGGACCTCCCCTCGCTCATATCCCTCGGTATGCTCCCGGTCGTCCAGGGCACCCCGCCCTACGGGCTGTATGAGCACCCGCCGAAACTCGGGAGCATCCCGCCGCACCGGACGGATACCGGCGCCTTCCTGATGGCGGAGGTCGTCGGCGGAAAGAACTGCATCCTCGGGAAGAACGTGGATGGGCTCTATGCGGAGAACCCGTTCGTGAACCCCGACGCCGAGTTCATCGCGGAGATCACGGCCGACGAACTCCTGGAGATGCAGCTCGAAGATATGGTTCTCGAACCGATGGCGGTCGAACTCCTCCGTGACGCCGTCCACATCAGAGAGATCAAGGTGGTGAACGCCCACGTCCCCGGCAATATCGCGAAGGCCGTCAACGGGGAGCGGGTCGGCACCATCATCCGGGCGTGACGGCCGCCTCGGATCAACCATTTTCCATTAACTCCGGAGAAGTCTTCTTTAGCGTTGCGCGCAGATCTTTACAGCACACGAGCGATTCCATGACTCTCTACCTCGGCATTGATGACACCGACACACGCGAGTCCCGGGGGACCGGGCGGCTCGCCCGCACGATTGCAGCAGAACTCACCCGGTCGTACACGGTGACCGGGGTGACCCGCCACCAGCTCTTCGTCCATCCCGCCGTGCCCTACACCTCCCATAACAGCTCCGCGGTCATCCACATCCAGGATACCGGGAACGGGATCGCGGCCGACGTCTTCGCGACGGCAAGGGAGATGATGCTCGCCGACTTCATCGAGGGGAGCGACCCGGGGGTCTGCGTCGCCGCCGACCCCGAGATCAACGGCGACCTCTCCTGCTTCGGGTTCGCCGCGAAGACGAGCATCGTGACGCAGGATGAGGCACGAAGGCTCGCCCGCGAGGCCGGAATCCTCCTCGAAGGGCTCGGCGGCACCGAAGACGGCGTCATCGGCGCGCTTGCCGGGGTCGGGCTTGCGGCATCGGGGAATGACGGCCGGTTCGTCCAGAAGGGAACGACCCGCGACCTCCGCGGCACCCAGACGGTCGCCGCGATCCTCGCCTCCGGCGTCGACCGGGTGATGACCATGGGCGGCGCAGTGGTCGAAGAAGGTGTCGTTACTCTGCGAAAATTCCCGAAACCCGCCTGCATCGGGGGGAAGGCGATCCTCTACGTCGAGGCGGACGGCGAAGCGTATCGGGATATCGTGGTGGGGTGAAGACTGAATCAACAACATCCCTTTAACCCCGGCAAATATAAAATCCATTAAGGATATCAAGTTTTCATTAACACAAAACACATCCACTTAAATGCACGTATCGCGATATATCAATCTGATCATCATGCACAGACGAATTATTTTTGCTGTTGCGGCCGTCATGGTCGCCCTCATGCTGATCTGCGGCTGTACCGGGACGACAACCGACCCGACACCCGTAGAGAAGCAGCAACTCCGTATCGCCACGACGACCAGCCTTTACGACACCAAGCTCCTCGACCACCTCACCCCGATCTTCGAGGAGAAGTACAACGCCGAAGTGCTGGTCGTCTCTGCCGGGACCGGCAAGGCGCTCGAGTACGGGCAGCGCGGCGACGTGGACGTCATGATGGTGCACGACCGTGCCCGTGAAGACACCTTCATCGCCGACGGCTACGGCATCGACCGGCGCGTATTCGCCTACAACTACTTCGTCCTCGTCGGACCGGAGCCCGACCCGGCAGGCGTTGCGAACATGACTCCTGAAGCGGCGTTCACCGCCATCCGCGAGAAGGGAATGGCCGACAAGAACGTCGTCTTCGTCTCCCGCGGCGACGCCTCGGGCACGCACTCCAAGGAGCAGGCCATCTGGAAGGCTGCCGGGTTCAACTACACGGCAGAAGTGAAGGGTTCCGGCGACTGGTACCAGGAGGCCGGGACGGGCATGGGCGCGACCCTTGAGATGGCGAACGAGAAGCAGGCCTACACCCTCTCCGACATCGGCACCTACCTCGCCTACAAGGGCGACCTCGACCTCGTGACGATCGTGGATGAGGGCGATATCCTGCTCAACGTCTACAGCGCGATGCAGATCAACCCCGAGAAGTTCCCCGAAACCAACAGCACCGTCGCGAAGGACTGGGTCAACTTCCTCATCTCCGACGATGTCCAGAAGGAGATCGGCTCCTTTGGCGTCGACAAGTACGGCCAGCCCCTCTTCTACGCCGCTCAGGACGACTGGGAGAAGATCGGCGTGACCGAGGCTGAAGTGAAGAACCCGATCGCCTGAACGGGCCACAAACCCCACTCATTTTTGCCTCCGGCAGACCAGAGATAGGTGCAGAAGATGTACGAGATCGTTGAGGGGTTCCTGGAGGCGGTCAGGCTCATCGTCACGCTCGACCCCGACGTCATGGCCATCGCCGCACGAAGCATCGTCATATCGCTCACCGCAACGATCATCGCCTCGCTGATCGCCGTTCCACTCGGGGCCGCGATCAACTTCGGGACGTTTCCGGGTAGAAAGAGCCTCATCAACCTGATCCAGACGCTCTACTCCCTCCCAACGGTCGTCGTCGGGCTGCTGATATTCCTGCTCATCTCCCGCGTGGGGCCGTTCGGGTTCATGCGGCTGCTCTTCACCCCGACCGCGATGATCATCGCGCAGACGATCCTCATCCTGCCGATCATGACCGGCCTCACGATCTCCGCGCTCTCGGGGGTCGACCCGGTGATCAGAGACACCCTCCGGTCGCTCGGGGCAACAAGGCTCCAGTTTCTGACAAACATCTTGAAAGAAGCCCGGTTCGCTATCCTTGCGACCGTCGCGGTCGGGTTCGGGCGGGCGATATCGGAGGTTGGGGCGGCGATCCTCGTCGGCGGCAACATCGCCGCGTCGTCGTTTGCGAGTTCGACCCGGGTCCTGACGACCGCGATATCGCTCGAAACCTCGATGGGGAACATCTCCCAGTCGATCGCGCTCGGGATCGTCCTGCTCACGATCGCCCTTGGCGTGAATCTCGCCATAGCCGCGGTGCAGCACCGGTGATACCATGATCGAACTCGAAAACGTCTCTAAAAACTTCGGCGATGCCCGGGTGCTCGACGGCGTCACCGGCGAGGTGAACCGGGGCGAGATCTTCGCCATCATCGGCCCCTCCGGATCCGGGAAGTCGACCCTGCTGCGCCTCATCGATCTCCTCGATACCCCGACGGGAGGGGCGATCCGGGTGGACGGCACCGATATCCACGCAGAGCGTGAAAAGAGCCTCTCCATCCGCAGGATGATGGGGATGGTCTTCCAGAAGCCCGCCGTCTTCAACGCGACCGTAGCGGAGAACATCGCCGTCGGCCTCCGGTTCCGGGGGGCGGGCAAAAGCGAGATCCATACCCGGATCGAGGAAGCCCTCGATACGGTCGGGCTTGCCGGTTACGAGGAGCGGCGGGCCAGGACGCTCTCGGGCGGGGAGATGCAGCGGGTGGCGCTTGCCCGGGCGATGGTGATCGAGCCCGAGATCCTCCTCCTCGACGAGCCGACCGCGAACCTCGACCCGGTCTCGGTGGCGATGATCGAAGACCTGGTGGCGCGGATCAACCGCGACCTCGGGACGACGATCGTCTTCTCGACTCACGACATGTACCAGGGCCAGCGGCTCGCCCACCGGATCGGGGTGCTGATGGACGGGGTGTTTGCGCAGGCGGGAACGCCGCGGGAGGTCTTCACCCTCCCGGCGAGCCGGGAGGTCGCCCGGTTCGTCGGGATCGAGAACATCGTCGAGGGCGTCGTCGTCAGCGAGAACGGCACTTCGGCCGTCGATGCCGGCGGTATCCGCATCCGGGCACGGTCGCCGTTCGGGGCGGGGGAGGCGGTCAGCCTCTGCATCCGCTCGGAGGATATCCGGATCGCCCCGGCGATCCGGGGGAGGAGGGTCTTTGACGGGAACATCCTCCCGGGCACCGTGACGTCCGTCGTCCCCCGCGGCCCGTTCAGCAGGGTGACGGTCGACTGCGGGTTCGCGCTCTCGTCCATCCTCTCCTGGAAGAAGGTGGATGACCTGGATATCCGGGAGGGGAGCCAGGTCGTGGTCTCGTTCTCGCCGGAGTCGGTTCACGTCGTCCGGCGGGAGTGAGGGGGCGGCAGCAGCCCCGCCGCGCCCTGCCCCGACTCCGCCGCCGTGTCCATCCGCTCTCATCCGATAACGGTACCCCGGCTCTCAGGATGCTTTCTACACGCCGGCATCCCCGGTCTTAAATACCCATACGGCCCACAATTTCTGCAATGCAACTGACCGTCCTCGCCAGCGGGAGCAAAGGAAACTGCACCTATCTCCGGGGAGAGCGGGGTGCGCTGCTCATCGACGCGGGGCTCTCCGCCCGGGAGACCCTCCGGCGCCTCTCGGAGGCCGGAGGAGATCCGGCGCTCATCGAGGCGATACTCGTCACGCACGAGCATATCGACCATATCCGGGGCGTCGACGTCCTGGCACGGAGGCTCGGGGTGCCGGTCTACGCGACCGGCGGAACGCTCGATGCCTTCAATACGAAGTGCAGGGAGACGACCGCGGAGATCCGGCGGTGCCGGTGCGGCGAGACATTCTCTGTGGGCGACTTCGCGATCGAGCCGTTTGCCGCGTCCCACGACGCCCGGGAACCCTGCGGATTCTCTGTCACCGAAGGCGACCTCCGCATCGGGTGCTGCACCGACACCGGCACCGTCACCACCTCGATGTTCGACACCCTCGCATCCTGCGACGCCGTCCTGCTCGAGAGCAACCACTGCCCGGATATGCTCGAAAACGGCCCGTATCCCGCCTACTTAAAGAGCCGGATACGGTCGAAACGCGGACACCTCTCGAACCCCGACGCCGCCCGCTGCCTGCAGAGGCTCGCCGACCGCATCCACATGGCGATGCTCGCCCACGTGAGCGAGATCAACAACACGCCGGAAAAAGTGCTCCTCTCCGCGCTCGAAGGGCTCGGGTTCTACTCCGACCAGGTCGGGATCGCCGTTGCGCCCCAGGACCCGGGAACGGTGCACCCGGAGTCCTACGGCTTCCGGCTCTAGAGGTTCACGCCCGATAGAAGGTGCAGACCATCCCGAGCACGGTGCCGGAGCCATCCGCGATCGGGTCGCCGGAGACGCGGACGGCCTCTTTCGACCCGTCTTTTCTCACGAGATCCACAACCATTTCGCACTCCGCCGACCGGCCCTGCTCCAGCACCTCACAGGAGAGAAGTCCCTGGAGATCGCCCCCGAAAAAGAGCGACCAGACCGGCTTTCCGGCCAGTTCGTCCCCCGTGTAGCCGGTGAGACGTTCGGCCGCCATATCCACGATGACGATCGTTCCGGCGGCGTCGGTGGTGATCCTCGCCTCCCCGGGCTCGTCCAGCCATGGAGAGTCCAGTTCGACCGGGGAGTCCAGCCAGTTCTCCGCGGCTTTGCGCTCGGTCATCTCGATGTGGTAGAGCAACTGCTCCAGCTGCGCGTTCGCGCGCTCAAGTTCGGCGGTCCGCGCGGCGACGAGTTCCTCCAGGTGCTCGCGGTGGCGGTGCAGCTCCTCCTCCGCCATCTTGCGCTCCGTTATCTCCCTGATGATGACCATCAGGTGCAGCTCCCGGAGCGGCATGACGCGGGCTTCGTAGTGCCGGACTTCTCCGGCTTTCGTGCGACTGAACTCAAGGGGTGCTGCGGGCATATTCGTCCTGACGACCTCCTGCAACGCACCCGAAAGCGCTTCGCCCACCCCGGCGGGGAGCAGATCCTGCAACCGCCGCCCGAGGTGCGCCCGGGAGATGGACGACGATGACGCAAGCCTCCCCGCCCTGACGTCGAGGATCGTGCCGTCGGCATTCAATCGGACGAAGAGATCGGGAAACGCCTCGATCACCGCGGTCAACTCCGACGTCGCCTGCCTGAGGTCTTCCTCGACCAGAGCCTGCTCGGTGACGTCCCGGACGGCGAGCAGAACATGACCGCCCTCGATCGCCGCCCGCCGGAGTTCGATGTCGCGCACCCTGCCGTCCCGGCAGACCACGCCGGCGACCAGGAGATCCCGGGCGCCTGAAAACAGTTCCTCACCCAGTCCCTGCACCTTCTGCCGATATGCGGGGTTCGGGTGAGCACACTCGAACCACCGGGCGAGTGTCGGGAGGTCCTCCAGGGTATACCCGGTGATCCGGGTGAACGCCGGGTTCAGGTACCGGCATCTCCCCTCGCTGTCCACCAGAATGATGCCGTCCGGCGTCTCACTGAGGATCGAGAAGCAGGTGTCTGCTCCAAGGTCCGGCGATTCACGAGCGCCGTCCGGGGTTGTCTTGTTTCCCGTCATTGTAACCGGTCCTCCACGGCATATCTGGTTATTCGGCCCTGTAAGCGCCGATCACAGGAGGTTTTGCCTTGTGAGATAGATATATGCATCGTTCTGTTTCTCCGCGTTAATTTAGCGATAGGGCGATTTAACCCGGTATCTCGAGGAACGCCGGCATCCCGATACCGGTTTGGAGCAATGGACGGTCCGGGGATCTCCCACCCGAAAGAGAGTCTTTGCGGCGCGACAACCATCTCCGTCACCCCCTGCTCTTCAGGGCCTGCACGCAGTACTGATCCACGGACATGAAGAACGCAGACCTCGCGCGTTTCGCCCGTTCTTCATCCCCTTCGATGAAGTCGCGAAGGATATACCCCAGCGCCGTGATATAGTAATCCCGCCCGGGAGAGACCTTCTTTGCCTCCTCGAAGCAGACATAACTCTCCGTTTTGTGGTTGCTCATAACCTCGAAGACGGTATCGAGCATCAGGAGCAGGAACCGGGGGAACTCTTTTAAGAGCGCCAGTTTCCGGAACGTCGCGTAGGATCTCGGCTGGGCTCCGAGGATCGCGAGTTTCATCCCGTAGTAGAGCGGTTCGTGGTCGTCAGGATACTGCTGCATCATCTGTTTGACGACAGCGGCGGCACCACCCCCGTTGCGCAACTCCACACGGGTGTTGAACGCCTCTGCGAGGAAGAACCGATCATCCGAGAACCGCTCCGTTGCATGAGCGAGAAGGGTGTTCCGGCGCTCGATATCCCCATCTTCCTTCGTTTTGGCGATGCCCATGCGGTAGAACTCCGGTTCGCTGGGAAACCAGGTGAACGCCAGATCCAGCATGAACCAGAAGATCGTGTCCAGCCGGCTGTCCTTGCGCTTGAAGATCGTGAGACGGTTGAGCGGGGCGCGGACACGGGAGACGTTCAGCATCTCCTCGCGGGCGTGCAGTTCCAGGTCGTCGGGGCGAATTCTCGACTTCTGGTTCTTCGCGAGGGAGAGAGCGTAGTAGCAGTAGGCGACCGCAGCGTTGATGCGGCCGTCGTAACTCCGGTGGGGCATAAGGTACTCGATCGCCAGATAGTAGTTGCCGGAGTCGATCAACTTCAGGGCCACGATCACGTCGAGCGTTGCCCGCCCCTTGCGGCGCCGCTTGTTCCCCATTGCGTGGCGTAGAAACTTTTCGAGATACTCCGTCGTAGGGGCCTCGCGCGTGACGTTGAGGAGCGTAAAAGCGGTCGCATCGATGAAGTCGTCATACGTCCTGTCGTCGAGATCGGGAAACGTCTTGTCGAGCGTGGCAGCAACGTGGCCGAAGAAGACCGGGAGGTTCTCCTCGACCTGTCCGGCGTTCTTTACGATGTAATCGTCCATGGTAGCCCGGAGCTGTTCGAGCCGCCGGTTCCGGAGCGCCTCGGGCTGCCACGACTCTTCCATATCACTACAGATGGAAGGATGGGATGATATTTGTTTTCATATCGTTCCTGGTCATTCCCAACAAGGAGAGAGCGCTAAATCCTGAATATCCGGAGGTACAGGGAGATATAACTGAGAAAAAGATATCTCCGGGACGGCGGCGCGAGGATGGGGCCTGACGGTGAACGAACAGGGCAGGCAAATCGAATCCCGTTTCCGACGCCGTTTTTCATCTGAATTGGGCAAGGAGACCCCCGCCTTTAGGTCGGGGAGGAATTGCCCTGTCACCTCCGATATCTCTTTCTCCTAACCTCGTCATTATATGAATGTGATTAGGACAATCACGTTCAAACTTCAGTTGCCCGATGGCGGGTCCACGGCTCTCCTCGATACGATGCGAGCCTATTCCATGGCGTTCTCTGCTTCCGCACTGTGGGGGTTCGAGAACCATACCTGGAACAAGGTGGAGAACCATAAGGCAACCTACCAGGCTGTTCGCGAGGCTGTTCCTGATCTTCCGTCCTCTTTGGTGCAGGGTGCGCGCGATTGCGCGTGTGAAGCCCTGAAAGCCTCCCGGTGTAAGAGTCTGCCGGAACAGAAACCGCTCGCTGCTATGCGGTACAACCAGCGGGTCATCACGGTGAATCTGATCCACGGCATCGCCACCATTGCATCGGTACAAGGACGGATCAAAGCGACGTTCCCCATCTCGGAGTATCATCGCCAGTACCTTTCCTGGACCGTCACTTCTTCGACCGTCTCGTATGATCGAAGGAAGGGAGTGTTCTATCTCCACATCTCGATGGACCATCCTGATGTCGAACCGGTACAGGAGGTCAGAGTGCTTGGTATCGACCGAGGGATCGTGAACGTCGCGGTCTGCTCCGATAACTCCTTTTTCAACTCCCGGCACGTCAAGAATGTGCGGGCAAAATACGCTCATCTTCGCACGGAGTTGCAGTCCAAAGGCACCCGGTCGGCAACGCGGAAACTCCGCAGGATTGCCGGACGGGAAAGACGGTTTGTGACTGACACCAACCATTGTATCGCGAAGCAGATTACCAATTCGGACTTTACGGTCTTCGCTCTCGAGGATTTGAGCAAGATCCGTGTCCAGAAACGGCGCAGCAAATCGTTCAACCGGAAGTTGAACACCTGGTCGTTCCACGAACTGGAGCAGTTCCTCCGGTACAAGGCCGAGGCACTCGGGAAGCAAATTCTCCGGGTGGATGCCCGGTACACTTCGCAGAAGTGTTCGGTGTGCGGGCATACCTACAAGGGGAACCGGGAAGGGTCGTCGTTCCAATGCCGAAAGTGCGGGTTCCAGCTCCATGCTGACCTCAATGCTGCTCGTAACATTGCTCAAGCAGGTATATCTTGCCTGAGTAGGCTGCCCGTCAACCAGCCGAATGTAGCGTGTCGCTGACATGGTTACAAGCCCCGCCCTTCAGGGCGGGGTAGTTGACAACGTTTATCCCGGCAGACTCCGTATCCTCCGGGAGGTAAGGTCGCGTGGGCTACATTGACGAATTGGAACGGGTCGGAAGGGATGCAAACCCCTTCTTCAAACTGATGGGGATAGATGTGGACGAGTACGGCGACGGACGCGCCCGCCTCACGATGGAGGTCCGGCCGGATATGCTGAACGGCGCCGGGTGGCTCCAGGGCGGGATCTATGTGGCGCTCGCCGACGAGGCGATTGCGCTTGCCCTGTATACGCTTCTCGCCGAGAACGAGCGGATCGCCACGATCGACGAACATACCAGTTTCCTGAAAGGCGTCAGCATGGGGGCGATCGTCGCCACGGGGCAGGTTGTCAGGAAAGGCCGGCGGGTGGCGTTTGCAGACGGGGAGGTCAGAAGCGCGGCGGACGACACCCTTCTCACCCGGACATCGACATCGTTCGCGGTCATCGAAGGGTAGCCGGGACGCCCCGCCGGAAGACCGCGTTACCCCGGCGGGGATTTCCCGGCGGACTGCCGAAACAATACATTCTCAATACCCGAGATCACATACATAAGATAGAGCATCCGGCAGAACCGGAGGGGAAAGAGACCTTGAAGTATATCGTTGTAACCGGCGGCGTCATGAGCGGACTCGGGAAAGGCATCACCACCGCATCCATCGGCCGCCTCCTGAAAAATCGCGGCTACCAGGTAACGGCGGTGAAGATCGACCCGTACCTGAACATCGACGCCGGAACCATGAACCCCGCCCAGCACGGTGAAGTCTTCGTCCTCTCCGACGGAGGGGAAGTCGACCTCGATCTCGGCAACTACGAGCGGTTCTTAGACATCAACCTCAAATCGATCCACAACATCACGACGGGCAAGGTCTACCGGAACGTCATCGAGAAAGAGCGGCGCGGGGATTTCCTCGGCGCGACCGTCCAGA
>DAIRGM010000047.1:0-18951 GCA_036794525.1 Methanoculleus sp. | reverse complement strand
AAGTAGCAGTACGAACAGAATCCCCGGCAGTCGAGGCCGGGCCGGCCCCCGAGATCGACGGTGAGATGCGACATCCTGCTGGTACTTCTGTGCTCCTCTGTTATGAACGTTGCAGACCTCTCCCTCCCGGCGCCGGTGCTCCGGGCGGACGGCGGCATGTTTATGATCCGCCGGGGCGAAAGAGTCGCACTATGCGGACGAGCCGCCGGCTGCTGCTCCGGCTTTATCACGACCCCGGCTACGACTTCTCCCGGGTCGAGGTCGAGTACGTCGACAGAGGCGCGCCCGGCGACCGCTCGACGGTCCGGGGCGACCGGGTCGCTGCGCTCGACGCGCAGTACCTGGAGGTGGATGCCGGGACGCATGTGGCTTGTATTCCGTATCATAGGGTCCGGCGGATACTGTATGACGGGGAGACTCTGTGGCAGTACGGCGATCAACCGGGAGATGCCGGGGAGGAGTGAGAAGAAGCGGCGCCACCTTTTTTAGCGCGGACGATCCACATTATAAGGTATGCCCCAGTGGCTTAGCTGGCAGAGCGGCTGACTTGTAATCAGCAGGTCCCGAGTTCAAATCTCGGCTGGGGCTTCCAGGAAAGCATGCTTGTAAGCCCTCCTGCCCGTTTTTCATTCGAATTATCATACATGTTTAATGCACGCATATTGCCGTACGGTCGTTGACTCATATCGGGTGCGGTCTCGCACCGATACAATCTGCTCAACTTTCTTGCGTGCGATAAGGGTATGGTGCCGCGTTCAGGCACCCCGCCATATATCGCTCAGTTTGTATGATCTTGTAAGCCTCTCATTCCGCATCACTATCTCTTCATGCGTGTAACATCGAATGAGCAAGCCTCCCAGAAAGGGTGATCATTATCTGTGTCTCCCGCCCCTCCGGTTGCTTTTTCAGGAGGCCGTACTCTTCAAGAGCACTAATTGACGATGACAGTGTCTGTGCAGAAAGGTCTTTGTGATTATTTGGATTCACTCCAATCTTCCGCCTCAAATCACTCTGGGAAAAGGTTCCACCATTTTTCTCAGCTAATAATTTGAGGATCTTGCGGTGCAGCTGGTTCTGCTCGAGCTGGGCCAGGGATACCTTCGGCACCGGAAACTCAATGGGTTCATCCATCTCTTTTGTCAGGTAATACCCGATGCCATCGACCCATAAGGAGCCCATGAATGCCATAATGGCCACATCCTTCCGGCCAGCTGTGATATTGAAGTACAACTTGAATGGCTTCTCCCTCTTCTGGTACTGTCGCCGGAGGTCGAGAATCTTCTCCAGGAGGTCTTCATAGTCATTTTTCCGGAAGGTGACAATGGTACAGGATATCTCTCTCTTCTCACAGTCCTTCTCTGTTTCAGCAATGCTCTCCTCAATATCACTGCCAGCATCCTCCTCGTTGAGAAGGACAATCTCAGAGATCGAATAACTTCTGGATATCTTCAGATAGATGTTGAAGACGTTCGCTCCCGGAGTCAGGACATGGATGTTCAACATTATAATTTGATTATCCAGATCAAGATACATAATATTGACGTTCCAATCTGGATGCATGGATTCCCCAGCACAAGGACGGAACCAATTATCGATCGATGACGAACCCATAATTCGGGTGAAATCGGCCAACTGGCACTTCACCTCGAAATGCAACTACCATTGCACCTTCTGCTGCACGCAGAAAAATCAGGGTGAGCTAACATCGCTCCAGACGGCAGCGGATGTCTTCCATCACCTCCGGCGGCTTGGCATTCAAAAGATCAACTTTGTCGGGGGAGAGCCCTTCTGCAGTCCTTTGATCTTTGACCTGGTGAAACTCGCGAAGGAGTATGGCCTGACAACAAGCATCACCACCAATGGATCGCTCGTGACCGCCGAAGTAATCGACCGTCTCTCCCCCTACCTCGACTGGATGGGACTCTCAGTCGATTCGGCCTCTGACGACGTTGAAAAGGCACTTGGACGGGGATCCGGCCGCCATGTCAGCCATGCGGTTCACTTATCGCATCTAATTCGAAATGCAGGTATAAGATTAAAGATTAACACCACTGTGACCCAGATGACAGCCAGCGAGGATATGCATCAGATTATAGCCACTCTTACTCCTGATAGGTGGAAGATATTCCAGTTTTTGCATGTAAAGGGGCAGAACGACCATGCCGTCGAAAGCCTTTCGATATCAGATCGTGCATTTGAAGCTTTCAGAGAGCGCCATATGGATGTCCGCCTGCACAATGGCCTTGGGCCGGTCTTTGAAAGCGCCGACACCATGATCGATTCATACCTCATGCTGGCCCCGTCAGGGAACATCTACCAGAACACGCATGTGGCTACACCTGAGATCCCCCTGGCATCCGTCCAGCCGCAGGACCTGCCGCGCATCCTCAACATCGAGAAATACAGCGCCCGTGGAGGGATCTATGAGTATTGACACGGGAGTCCCTCCCCTCCACTTTCTCCTCCTTGGCCATGCAAAAGAGCATGTTCGTGCTGTCATCGAACATTACAGCATCCGGACCGCCGTGATATTTACCTCAACGGAACTTGAGGGGGAGAACCTTCCGTTCATCCGGGGCCTGCAGGATGAAGGGGTCGTGATCGCCGAGGTGATCTATCTCGAGCCCTTCGGGCAGGACGCGCTTGAACGGATGACGGCACGGATCCTCGACGCCTACCACACTCACTCCAGATCCGGGAGAACGGAGTTTGTCGTGGCCCTCACCGGGGGAACGAACTTGATGGTCGCTGCCATGGCACTCGTCGCTCTCATGAAGGGACTCCCGGCACACTATATCCTTAACAACGGGAGGAACGAGGTCGTTGAGATCGACCTCTTTGAGCGTCTGGCGCCCTGCGTGGACGCCGCAGAGATGGAGACACTGATCCATGCGAGGGGAGGAGAGCGTTGATCTCTGGCTTTAGCAGTACATCCGGTGCCGATGAAGAATGGAACAACCTCTATTACCAGAATCTTGGCCTTGGGAATCCCAAGACCGTTCAGAGCAGAGTCGTACAACGATTGGGAGACTTCAGGTTCTACCTCAAAAGAGCAGTAGAAAGGATGTCCCTGAAGAAATACACCTTCACCTTCAGCGTCCAATCAGTCAGGGGATCACTGGTACCGGAGAATAGCGATGAGCAACGTGACCCCTTTGAGGCAGATTTCCTCTCCTTTGACCCGGAGAGTAAAGAGACACTTCCTGAGGGATCCGTCAACGGAGAAAAAAAAGAGATCACCCTTGAGGGAAGCAGCGTTCCCCGGACGATTTTTGCCTATTTCAAAGAATCTGTCATCCCATTCACCTTCAGAGTAAAATCCGCTGTCCTCTCCAATATTAAACCCCATAATATCAGCGAGGACGAAGAGGACACTGCACTTGATTTTCTTTCCGAGTCAGATAACCTGCGAAGCGGGAACGATCGGATAAAGATCATCAGGAATCTCATCCGCCGTGAATCGAAGCTCATTGTCACTAACGTTCCGGCCAGCGAATCCTTCACTGTCGAGTATAATACCTACATCCTGAAGCGACAGCAAAAAGCAGTCGAATATCTCGCAATCTCCCCCCTGAAACATCACCTCCCGCTGATCAACCTGATGCGCCAGGAGCGGGACTTCACATGGGAGGGGGTACGATCTATTGCCAACCCTGAGCGCTGGTTCGTGCTCACCAATGAGGAACTCGATGGAACTGCTGAACAGCGGGAATTTGTTCAAAAAGCACTCGGGACACCTGACTTTGCGATCCTTGAGGGTCCTCCCGGATCCGGCAAGACCACCGCTTTGCTGGAGTTGATAGCGCAGGTTGCCGGGAAGGGTGGGCGCGTGCTGATGGTGGCCTCAACCCATGTGGCCGTGGATAATGTTCTCGAACGGCTTGTTACCACCCAGATCGAGACGCCTGATGGCAGGAAGAGCCTGAAAGAGGCCTGTGGGATCATACCGCTCAGGATCGGCGATGAGGGCAATGTTTCAGATATGATCAAGCCTTTCTGCCTGGGAACTTTTCCCGAAACTGAACGAAAGAGGATCCTCAAGAGTTTATCTGCCGCGATCAGTCGACAGGAGCAGAAACCGTCACAGGAGAAACTCTACCATACGCTCAGCAACGATCCGGAGGAAGGGAGAAGACAGATCGAGACACTCCTCCTGAGCACTGCAAACCTCATCTGCGGCACAACCATCGGGATCCTGAAGGCGCCGAACATCATGGGCGCCAGCCATACCCTGGAAGCACTCTTCGATTATGTCATTCTCGATGAGGCCTCCAAGACGACATTCCAGGAGTTTCTCGTCCCCGCCCTCTATGGGAGGCGGTGGATCCTCTCTGGAGACGTGCGCCAGCTCTCGCCTTACGTCGACCGGGCACCCATTGAAGAGAACCTCCGGGCCGCCCGCACATTTACCCCTGCGCATGGAGAGACAGACCGGGAGATCTGCTGCGCTGCATACCGGGCCTCCCGGTATTCCCGTACGAAGGGGAGTGCCCTCCTGTTGAAGAAAACAGATGAAGAGGTTGAGGAATGTGCCCGGCTAGCACATCTTCAGGTTGAGGAGTTGAATCGAGCATGCCAGGCAGAGAAGATGGATCCCCCGGATATTGTCGTCACGGCAGCCACCAGTCCCCCACAGACCGACATTGAGAGGTGCAAGATCCTTTCTTCAAACCTTATCATCACAAAGGAATTGCTTCTCAGAGAGATCGAGCCTTACCTGCCTCCTGACATTCAACGCGACGCGAGGACACTTCGCGGTTTATTCTCACCTGAATTTATTCGGCGTATGGGAGGGTTCGGGGCACGGCCCGGGGAAACTCAGTCCTGGGAGAGGGAAATCAGCTGGCGAATCGGCCGAATGCACGAACTGAAGAACAATCCAGAAAAATATCAACGTCTCTACCGGGAGATCCTGCTGCTTGTGCCGTACTTCGAGCGGACTGATAAGATAAAGCGACCCCGTAATGAGCTCGTTCTCGATGACGTCGAGGCAACCCGGCGGATTGCCCTCCCCTCGGTTCTTGAACTCCTGCAGGAGGGCTTTGAGACTGGGCGGGAGGTTACAGGAGCCGAACAGATCGCCCTGTACTCCGGTCTGCCTGCAAACGTTCTGGCGTTACGCCATACTCTCCTCTCATGTCAGCACAGGATGGATCCTGAAATCTCCCTGCTTCCGCGAAAATACGTCTACGAGGAGCAGGCACTGAACGATGCTGGGGGACGGGACGGGATGAAGAGAAAGAGGGCATGGGATTACGACCGGTACAGCTCCCGGTGCGTCTGGGTGGATATTCGCCCTGCACGAAAAGACGTCAGTTCTGAACGCACCTGGTTCAACCTCGCAGAAGTAGACGCGATGAAAGGAGAGTTTGAGAGATTCATCGAATGGACACGGGAACACCCGAACCCGGGTAATGATAACGGGCTCTGGTCGGTGGCATTTCTTTCTTTCTATACCGGACAGACCCGGCAGATTATGGAGGCTCTGGAGAACTTCTCACACAGAAAAGGGATCTATTCCGGGTTTAAGGTGTCTGACTCACCCGTGGAGGTGGACATCTGCACGGTCGACCGGTTCCAGGGTCACGAGGCGGATGTGGTCTTCCTCTCTTTTGTGCGGCCGAGAGGGAAAGGCGTGGGGTTTCTGGACAACCGGAACCGGCTCAACGTCGCCGTGACACGGGCACGTTACCAGCTGGTGATGTTCGGCGACAGGAGAAACTTTGAGGCAGCAGGTGAGCCGTTCCTCAAGGCGCTTGCGACTGAGAGCGCAAAAGGACCGATTAATTATGGAGGGTGGCGGAAATGATGGATGTCATATTGAAACGGAGTATAAACGTCGAATCGTATGAAGCGCTGATGGACGTCGGGAGGTTCAAGGACGAATACAAGTTCCTGCTTCCGGTCCTTGCACTGTCAGAAGAAGGCGGGATCACCGATGACCTGGTCAATACCAGGCTGTTCGGTGTCAGTGAGGATGACCCACGAGGCAGACGCCTCCTTGAGACGATGGTGGGATACCGACTGATCGAAATGAAGGGTTTGAAAGGAGTCTCGACAAATGAACATTCTGACCACATAGGATATCGTTTCACTGAAAGAGGACAATTAATCAGAGAACGCCTCCAACAAGGCCAATATAGTGGTTTTCATGAAGAACTTCTCCAGGAGTTATCGAGGCTTCAAATTTTACAAAGAACCACACGTGGCTTTTTAGAGTCAAGAGTTGAGTATTCGCTCGATCATCTCGGCAAGGAAATATTCCTGTCGATTGGCGGGAATCTGCCTGAACTGCCGCAGGATGTCGTATCAGGACTTGTAGGGCATGGAATTCTCGAACCTCTACGGAATCAAAGCAGAAGTTCAGCCGCATCATATTATGAACTGACCGAGACCGGGAGGCAGGCGCTCCAGGAAGGCCAGGTGCCTGTACCCGAGAAGGGTGTGTATGTCCTCACCGGAACGACCGACCCCCTCTTAGTCGAACCGGTTATCGCCTGCCGACCAAAAGAAGGAGGAAAGGAGATAGGGCAGGAGTTTGACAGGATAGCTCAGTCATCCAGGAACAAGGGCAAAAGCCAGGGTATGGGCAAAAAGCAGGAGAAGAACACTCCGGTGTGGCTTGATGAGCTCAGACGGGCGGCCCCCAGAGTTCTCACCCTTGCGGCCCAAGATCATGAACTCATCCAGATCGTCGGCATCGACGAAAACATCAATCAGGTTCAACCGAAAGATAGAATTTCTGTAAACTTGCGGCTTTCTTTGAGATCAACTCCTGAGATAGCGGTGATCAGGACCGATGGGAAAAAGGAGAGGAAGACCGTAGTCGAGACACCATTCAACCTGACACTTATGGATGTCATGAAGTGCCTCTTCCGCGAGAAACAGTATGACTTTATTGAGTGTGGGAATGCTCCTGCTCTCCTTGTCGCCTATGAGGAGGTAAAGGGCAATCGATCCGAGATCAACCGCATGCAGCGGACAACTACGGTTCATGCCCCTGAAATTCAGGGATTCGGCCGATTTGATGATGTGATAGTCAGCGACCTTCCGCTTCTTCCCCGAACGCTCGAGGATGCAGTTAACTGGGTACGGGATTGCCTCGTTAATGGGATCACCACCTATACCGATGAGACATCCTACAGCCAGCTCTGCGACAGAGAAGCAGTCCGATTTTCAGAGAGATTTGCCCCGGATCAGGTGAAATCCCGGCTTCCAACATATCAGGAGATGGTAACTATCGTGAAAGAGCGAAGAGAGTCAGATCCGAAGAGGTATTGGTTTGTCACAGCACCGGCGCTGCTAACCTTCCGGGAGGAGATGTGAGATGACGGAGAGATTCACGGGTGCTATCACTGCCTCGCTTGCCGAACCGGTGCAGGAGGTCTTTGACCTTTCCGCAGAGGATCTCGGAACCTGCTGGGTGAGCAGTTCGAAGAACAATGGGAATATACCCTATGTCCCGGAAACGTTCGTCTACAGATCCGGAGAGCGGGAGGTGATCCTCCCTTCAGGGGATGGTGCCCTCCTCAAGGCGATCGAGGCCATGGTTAGGAAGGCAAAGGAGATGGTGTGTGTCTCGTCCTTCCTGATACAGCAGAGCGGGATGACCGATGCCCTTCTTGAAGCCGCGAACCGGGGTGTGGCTGTCTTTGTCCTCACGGCACGAGAGGATGACCTTAAGAAGGCCGATGATGACCTTGTCGATTTCGAACGGGAACGGGTCAAGGATCATATCGCCCTCCTTGATCAGTTCGCCGGCAAGGTGTTGGTACGGACATCTGAGAGTTTCCATGCAAAGTATGTCCTGGTCGATCCCCGCTCTGCCGACGTCTCGGGGATCATGATGACCTGTAATGCCACCGTGGACCCCATGTCCGGGTCGAATATTGAGGTGGCACTTACCCTGACCCCCTCGGAAGTGCAGTCATTCTTTGCCCATTTCCTCCGGGGGTTCTGGGAGATGGCCGACCACGAACTCCTGGAAAAGGGAGAGTTAAGAGGTGTGAAAAAAGAGATCCCCGCTTCGGTCAGCCTCGGCCACCTCACCCTTCCTGCGACGGTGGGGGATGTTCATTCTCTGGAGGAGCGGGTGCTCAGCATCATCCGGAATGCTAAGAGCGATCTTATCCTTACGGCATGGTCCTTTGATAGTGGATCAGTCCATGCGGCAATATTGGACGCCTGCAGAAGGGAGGTCCAGGTGACGATCCTCACCCGATCAAGTTCCCGGAATACCACAGCACTCCGCGATTGCGCTCGGGCCGGAGCCAGGGTCTTCGGGCATCCGCGACTCCACGCAAAGTGCGCGATCGCCGATGGTCGCACCGGCCTGATCATGACCGCGAACATGACGGCACTCGGTCTTGAAACAGGGTTTGAGACGGCGGTGCCCCTTGAAGGGAGCACCCTTGACACTCTTAAGAGGATTGCAGAAGGCTGGAGAGGCGTCTGTGACTGGAACTTGGTGGATCGCGTGACACCTGCTATGGTGAACGGATCGATCCTGCAACTCTCAAAGGACGGCACATCCCTCACCCGGCGTACCGTCAGTCCAAGGGAGGAAAGACTCCTTCCACCGTTCAGGCCGGATTCCTGTGATAAAATACTGGGGTATTCAGTAAGCCGGAAGGAAATAGATAGAATCATGGCGAGCGACTCCCAAAAGGTGTTCAGGCAGGTCACTCTGAAGCAGAACATCATTCCGCCGCATCTCCCCGAGGGGTCAAGGGAGGAGGCTCAGAAAGATGTGCCGTTCCAGGTCTTCAGAAAGGGAAAGGAGAGGTATATTGTTGTCAGAACCTGGGAAGATGTCCGTGCCGCACGAGAACCCGCACGGAAGTTGAACGCAATGATCGTGGTCAATGGGTGAACCCCGACAGTTCCATTTTTTGGATGGTGACATATGGCAGAAATACAGATAAAAGAAGCGATTATGGAGCGGATCACCGCTCTCCAGCATGATCTTGACACTCTGGTAATGAGCGCCGAGAAGGAGTACAGGACACGGTTTGAGATCAGTGATCTCAAATATACCCTTCTCCAGAGAGAGGTGGACGAACTGAAGCAGGTAGTGGAGGCACGGGGAGAGCGAGGGGAGGGATATGTGCAAGACAAGAAGAATTCGAAACCAGTAGACTCCAAAGCAGAGGCTCGAAGGGAAGTCCATGAAATTCGACAACGAATCAATATACTACGAGTTATGAAGATCGACGTGAACTGTAACCCTGACGAGTGTCGGAAAATTGATGAGGAGATATTCCATCTTGGGTTGAAGGCGAACAAGATAATAACGGATAACCGTCTGGATCGATAGATATTAGGTCGTCCTAAATTTATAAGAAATCAAACCGAAATTTGGGCTGAATCAACACAAAAGTAAGCGCAATCACCATTCCATTTTGAATCCCGCCCGAACTGCCCTTCCCCCCCACCCCATCGTAGCCCTTTTCACCAGATCCAACCCATATTTATACATGGCCTCGTACGTCCACCGGATAGAAGCACACTATACCCGCGATCCACGGCTGCCGACGCGTATCGAGAGGTTCCGCTCGCTGGGGTTCCCCCTGCGCGAGCTGCACCTCGTCGATATCCACACCATAGCGACCGCCCGGAGGGACTTCTCCCCCGAGGAACTCTCGCGGATCGGCGCGCAGCTCAGCAACCCCGTCGTCCAGGGGTACTCCGTGGACCGGCCGACCTTGACCACGCGATCGAGGTCGGCTTCCTGCCCGGGGTCACCGACAACGTCGGGACGACGGCAAGGCAGACCATCGAGGACTCCTTCGGGTTCCGGTTCGGCGAAGGGGAGGCGCTCCCCGGCACGCCTGAAGCGGTACTCCTCGCCGATCTGCCGGGCAGGGTTTTGCTGAAACTTAGGGCTTTTTTCGGGAAGTAGCGATCATATTCGCTAATTCCTTTTCGACGCTCCCCGCAGGTCCGAGCATTCCCTTAAACCTGAATACGACCCTTTCATCCACCGATCCCGGCACCCGCTCCTTCACGCCTCTCAGTGTCCCGGCAATCCCCGGACTTCGCCGTCCCGCCGCCCACCTGTTCCCCGACGACCGCCGCCGCCTCACCGGAGAGGAAATACCAGACCTCCCCTCCCGCCGCCTCCCGGCTCACGATCCCACCGGTCCTCAGGCGCCGCAGGTGCCACGAGACCGACGAGGCGGTGATCCCGAGCCGTTCGACAAGGTCCCGCCGCGACGCCCCCGGTTTCTCCAGCAGCGTGAAGAGGATCTCCCGGGTGTTTGGGTTCTTGAGGTGGATGAGCACCTTCGCTTCGAGTTCTGAGTACCTCTGCCGGTTCTCAAAGTAGCCCGTCTGTCCACCGACGGCGGCTGCAGTGACCATCCCGAACTCCTGCAGTCTCCCGAGGTGATACCGTAAGGTTCCGCGGTTCACCCCGAGATCCTCGGCGAGGGTGCCGAGGCGGATGCCCGGGTGAGCACAGATGTGGTCGTAGATCGCCGTCCTGGTCTCGTGCTCGAGTGCGGCGTTTTTTTCAATCCGGCGGTAGCCGAAGAAGAGCCAGACGTTCAGAAGGAACAGGACATTAACGACGACCAGGAGTTCAGGAGGGGCTCCGATGAGCAGGCTGGTAATCAGGATCTGGGGCGGGACCTGCCACCACTCGATGGGTGTCATATCCTGTGGCGGACGGTCGGGCACGTAGTCCCTGGCCGAACTGATGGTATACCCGGCGGCCGCAGGGGCGGGGAGAGCGACCAGAAGGAGAAGCAGGAGAGCAGCCGGCCAGCGTCGCATGTTACAGCAATGGGAGCAAAGGCCCTTGACCTTTACGCTTTGTCCGCGCCCCTTCCTGCCCGGCTGCAGGGAAATCGGGGCTCGCGGGTAGACGGCCGGCACAGAAACCGTATATAATCCCGCGTCCCATCTCCCACTATGATGGAGGGAGAAGCGCCTGGAACGGGCCGGATCCGCATCGTCGCCATCCCGGTCGGCACCGGACTCCTTGCCGGGGCGGCCGTCCCCGGGGTGGTGGGAGCGCTCTCGCGGTGCTGGAGCGCCCTGTCCGCCTACAACCAGGGCCTTCTGGGGGTGGGGATCACGCAGACGTTCGTCTCGATCCTGCTGGTCCTCTTCTTCGCCGGGTTCCTTGCGGCATACGCGAGCACCGCCTCGCGCCGCACCCGGCTCCTCTCCGCCCTTCTCGCCGGCGCGACCGCCGGAGTCGTCGCCCGGACGCTCCTCTTCGTGGGCAACCCCGCCTACCTCCTCCAGTCGCTCGCCGCGGCCCCGGGGCAGGTTCTCCTCCTCGTCGGCGGCGCGATGCTCGTCGCCGGGCTCGGGGGGCTGGTCGCGTCGTTCCTCGATCAGGTGCGGCCGCACCGCGACCTTCTCCCGGTTGCAGTGGTCGTCGTCGCGTTCATCGCCGTCACGCCGCTCATCGCGACGGCCGGGATCGCCGTGGACGTCATCCCGCCCGTCCCCTACTCCGGCGGCGAGCCCGCGCCGGAGACCGACATCCTGGTTCTCAAGGTATCCGCCGCAGGCGACGTCGAGTGGGAGGCGCGGGTGGATATCGCCGCCTACGACCGGCCCGACGTCCTCATCGAGTACCCGGGAGGCTACGCCCTCGCGGTCACGGAGTACGGCCGGGGAGGGAGCACGGCGCACATCCTCACCTACGGCGAACGCGGGGACGCCCGGGACCGGCTGGCTCTCGAGACCGGGTTCGGCCGCGTGACCGCGCTCGTCCTGGCGCCCGGTAGCGGGTTCCTCGCGGCCACGGAGATGCCCGGAATCGTCCGCGTCGATGCCGGGGGCAAGGTGCTCTGGAAACGGTTGTTCGCCGGCGAAGACCAGGGGATGGTGCCCGTCTCCCTCCTCGCTCAGGGCGATCGCTACGTCGCGGCGTGGGAGGATAAGATTGCCTGCTTTGACAAGAACGGCACCCGGCTGTGGGAGGGCTCGCTCGACGGCGGCATCAACTACCATCCGATCTATCAGGCCCCCGGAGGCGGGGCGCTCGTCTTTGTAGAGGGACAGAGCGCCTCCGCCGGCGGCGATGTCGAGACCTACCCGCAGGCCGTTCGCCTGGACGAGAACGGCACCGTCCTCTGGACACGGGACTTCGGGAGCGGGGGGTTCAACGAACTCCTGGGTGTCCGGGAGACGGCGCCGGGAGAGTTCGCGGTTCTCTACCGGTCGGTGACCCACTCCGGGAACTTCTGGGGCGGCACCGAACGGGTCAGCCACGGCCACCTCGCTACGCTCAACGACGACGGCGAGGTGACGGGCCACCATGCCATCGAGGGCAGCGGCGGTGCCGTGATCCCGGCAGAGAACAGCTACCTCTCGGTCACCGCCGCCGGCACGGGCGTCACGCTCGTCGGCAGAGACATCACGGACCACGAGATCTGGCGGCGGGAGCAGCCGATCGACCTCCACTCGCTCAGGGGCATCGGCACGTCGGACGGCGGCTACCTCATCGCCGGGAGCGCGAACGCATGAGAGAACGGTGGCTGGCGCTCGGCATCGTTATCGTGCTGGTCTTCGTCCTCTGGCGTGCCTCCTACGTCCCGCCCGGCTACGAGACGATTCACTACGAAACCGTCCCCGTCCTCCCGGTGGAGCGGTACAACCCCCCGTTCATCGAGATCTGGGAGGCGATGGAGGCCGAGATCCCGTTCGATAACCAGACGGCGAAGTCGCCGATGCTCGTCATGGAGTTCGATGCGAACGGATCGTTCACTTATATCCAGTTCGCGTTCTTCGCCGATATGGAGGGGGAGCCCTGGGTCCACTCCGCCTTCGTCCTCAAAAACGGGAGCACCTACCTCTCGTCCCAGCGGCTCGATTACCGCCCTCCTCACGCCCACCCGCTCGGAGCCCTCGCCGCCGTCGACGATATCCCGTTCGACCAAATCTCCTACGGCATGAAGGGAATGAGCCTGAAGATCTTCTACCACGAGCAGAACCGGACCTACGACGACACCTACAAAAACATCTACGCCGTCGAGAACGGCACCCTGCGGCCGCTGGAGTTCATCTCCTTTGCCACCACGGAGGTCTGGAACACCATCGAGATCTACCCGAGGGACCCGCCGGACGAAAACCGGACGCCGATCGCCATCGACGAAGATCCCCGGGCGCTGGTCGTCTTTCCTCCGCGGGAGATCGCCCTGGCGGAGAGGGTTGTGTACGCGGAGACGAACGGCACAGAAAAGATATAAATGCCCTGTCCCAATCGATCATTCAAGGAGCCGGACAATGAGACGAAACCTTTGGACAATCCTCTGTATCTTCGTGCTGATATCAGCCGTGGCCCCGGCGAGCGCCGGGGAGGAACCGGTCGAGACCTCGACGTTCCTCTCCGTCACCTCGCCGAAGCAGTACGAGACGGTGTGGAGCGACCTCGTCCCGCCCGAGGCCACGGTCACCGGCAGGGCCGAGGCCTCGAACGGGATACGGGACGTGGTGGTCGAGAGCAGCGCAGGTATGGTCTCGTGCGGGAACGCGACCAACTTCTCCTGCACTGTCCCGGTCGCTGAAGGGAACGAGACGATCACCGTGACCCTGATCGACAATCTGGGAAAGACATCTGAGGCGACGCTGCACGTCTACGTCAACGTCGACATCCCGCCGCCGCCGTGGATCTCCGTGATCGGGACGGTGAGGGACGCCGACGGCCGGCCGGTCCCGGACGCAACGGTGAGGTTCGAGTCAGTCCTCCCGCTCGCCTGGGGACCGCACCCCGTGACGACTGAGACCGCCGACGACGGCGGTTACCTGGTCAAGAACGCGTTCGGCTACGCCCAGAACATATCGGTCGAGAAGGAGGGCTACCTCCCCCTGCACCGGGAGGTCGTCTTCGAGAACATCACCAACCGGCTCGACCTGGAACTGGAGCCGGAGCCGCCGCAGGCCCGGACCGCTCCCGGGTTCTCCGCCGGGATGGGCATCCTTGCGCTCGCGGGAGGGCTGCTCGCCGTTCGAGCGCGGAGGAGGCGTGAAGGGTGAATCGCGCATACCGGTTCGGGGCGGTGGCTCTCGCGGTCGTTGCGGCGGGACTGGTCTTCGCGTTCCTCGTCCCTCCGGTTCAGCTGACCGAATACGATGCCACCGGTGACGAATTCAGGAAAACGGCAATATTTCTGCATGACGGCAGGGAGGTCTTCCCCGTATCGGTGCTTAATGAACCGCTCCCCGCTTCCGGCCGGGCACGACTGGTTGTCGAACTCGGGGATCGTGCAGGGATACGTATCGAGAGCGTGACGATCGGCATCCGGGGTTCCACGGAGGCATACCTGGAGGCTCTCGGCGGCGATTCTCCGGTTATCCGTTTTCAGCACGCAACCGACGGCGGATACGGGAGCATTCTTGAGATCCCGGATACGGGGGTTCAGGGCAACGGGGCGATGATGATCCCGTTCCTCCTCCAATCTTATGGGGACAGGACGGAGAACCTGACGATTGATATCGAGGCGGGGCTTTCGGAGACGGGTTTCCCGTGGCGCCGCTACGAGGCCCGGCACAGATTCGAAGTCTGACAGCTGCTCTGCAGGGTAGATGGTCCGCACAGAAGAGATATATAGCGCCCTCCCCCATCGCTTAATAGGCCTTCCGTTCTGCCGGCAGACGTGCCGGACCGATGTTTGACGAAATCGGGAGGCCGGAGTGTTCCCATGAAATATCTTCACGTTATCCTCATCCTCTGCCTGCTCGTTCTCCCGACGGCGGCCGAAACCCCCCGTCCGGCCGAGAGCCCGGTGGAGGCCCCCGTCGACCGGCTTGATATCGACGACGCGGTGAAGCGGGCGACACCTTACTACGTCATGCTCGTCGGGACGGAAGACGAGCGCGAGAACCTGCTCGGCTACATCGACCGCTCTCCCCGCTCCGCCGAAGAGAAGGAGGCGATGAAGGAGTCCCTCCGTGAGATCTGGCGGAAGTATCCGGTGGTGCACGAGAGTGAGGGTGCGGTGATCCGGATCGCGTTCGACCCGGCGGCGGGGGAGAACCCGGTCCTGACCGACGAGGAGAACGCCGTCCTCGCTGATATCTCCCGGGCCATGGCGGAGGCGTCTGCCACCCCGGCCACGGGCACGCAGGCCACCTGGTACGACCTCTCCATCTGGCTCGTCAAGACGGACGGGCAGGGGAATGAGGCGTGGAACCGGACCTACCGCGCCGGGGATAGTGCGGACGTCGCGTCGGTGCTCCAGATGGACGACGGGGGATACCTGATCGCCGGAAACACAGGGTTCCGGGACGCCCTGCTGATCAAAACGGACGCCGACGGCAACGAGGTCTGGAGGAAGACCTACGGCGGGCCGGACTGGGATACCGTGCGTGCCGTGGTCGCGACCGGTGATGGCAACTACGTCGTCGCCGGGAGCACCGGCTGGACGCCGGAGGAGAATACGCGGAGTGCCTGGCTCTTCAAGGTTGCGCCGGACGGCGGAGAGGTCTGGAGCCGGACGTTCCCCGGGGACGGACTCTTCACGACGGTCGATCTGGCCGGCGACGGCGGGTTCATCCTCGGCGGGAATAGGAATGCCGGGACCGATGATGCATGGCTGGTCAGGGTCGACCGCGATGGGAGAGAGGAGTGGAGCCGGTCCATCGGCGGCAACGGTTCCGGGCTTGTGGACAGCGTCATACCGACCCCGATCGACGGGGGCTACCTCGTCGCGGTGAGGAACCCCTGGGAAGCGGCACGTTCCGGGACCGCCGCGCCCATCCGACTGTTCAAGACCGATCCGACGGGGGAGGTTCTCTGGACGAAGACGCTTGATGAGATGGACGGCGGCACCGGCGCGACTCTTCTCGTGGTGCCCGGCGGAGGTGCCGTCGGCTACCTCGTCGCAGGCGGGGCATTCCGGCCCGGAAACGACCTTCCCGGCCCCTGCCTCTCTAAGATCGGCGGGGCCGGAAGCATCGTCTGGACCGTGACGCCGGAGATTCCCGGCATCTTTCCGGTCACGTCGGCGGTCGCGTCGTCTCCGGGGCGGTATGCGTTTACCGGCACGGTCTACGCCGGCGGGCCGCATGATGGGTGGCTGGTGCTCCTGGACCATACGGGAAGCGTCACCGCTGCGCACTCGTTCGGCGGAGGCGCGACCGACGACATCTCGGCTCTTGCGGCAACAGACGATCGCGGCTACATCCTCGCCGGGACGACCCGGTCGTTCGGTGAGAACGGGTGGACGGCGCCCACCCGTGCCCCGGGGTTCGGGGTGCTCGCGGCGATGGCCGCCTGCGGGATCGCGCTCCTCTGCCGTCGGGTGAGGCGGAGATGAAGGCCGAACCGCTCATCGCCGCGAGCGCGGTCTTCTTCTTCCTCTGGGTGGTCATGCCGGTGACGCTCGCATCCCATGGCTCCATCGGTTCCGGGAGCGTCATATTCCTGCTCTCCGTCATCTCGCTCGCCGGGACCGTTGAGTTCCTGCGCGCGATGCGGCGGGAGTCGCCCCGGTGGTTCCGGGGCATCCCGTTCGTGGCCGTCTGTACTGCTCTTGCGCTCTGGACGGGGGTCGCGGCGCGGGCTGTGCCGGATGATTCCGGGAACCCCGCCTTCCAGATGACCTTCCTTCTCCCCCCGGCCGCGGCACTGCTCCTCTCCTCCTTCCCGGACGACTGCCGGGCGAGGCTGCGGATACCGATCGGCGTCGTCGCGATCCTCGGTATCGTCTCGCTCTTCCTTGCCTTTGGTGCGTTCCTCATCCCCCCTCCCGTGCCCGCACCGGGCGTCATGGAGTTTGTCGGACCCCTGTATGCCCTCCTCCTCATGCCGGTCGTCGGGCTGCTCCTCATCGTGGCGGGGGTGGCCTGTCGATGAAGCATCTGGCAATCGCGCTCCTCCTCGTCCTCGCCTGCACCGCCGGGTGCCTCGGCACCGCCGCGGACCCGCCGCCGGTGGACGAGATCGCCGCCCGGTTCGTCGCGGCAGAGGGACAGGCGGAAGACTTCTCCGCCACCGTAGCGGTAACGGCCGGTTCCGAGAACGTCACCGCGAGGCTCTTCCAGAAAGACCCCGGGTGTTACCGGCTCGAATACCTGGAGCCCGCGGAGATCGCCGGGACTATCGTCGTCTCGAACGGCACGCGGAAATGGCGCTACGACCCGGCGACCCGGACGGCGCTGACGGTCGCCGGGCCGTATATGAATGCCGCCTTCTCCGAACCGCCCTACCACGGCTGGGCGGAGGAGGTCCGGGGGTATAAGGAGACGGTCGCGGAGTCGCTTGCCGAACAGAACGCCTCGTACCGGGGCACCGAGATCGTCGGCGGCCGCACCGCCTATCTCCTTGAGGTTGCGGGTGACTCGAAACTCTTCGAGGCGCCCACCCGCTACCGGGAGGCGGTGCATCGCCTCAAAGTATGGATCGACGCCGAAACCTGGCTCCCCCTCGGCGTCGACATGTATGGGAGGGAAGGGGACCTGATCCTCTCCGCCCGGTATACCAACCCCTCCGCGAACATCGGGCTCCCGGACGACCTCTTCGTCTTCGACCCGCCGGCAGGTGTCGAGGTCCGCCCGATGCCGACGGCCGCGATCACCCCGCTCTTCTTGTGGAGCATCGACGACGCCCGGCGCTATGGTGTAGAGGTACCATCCTCCCTCCCGGAGGGATACGTCTTCAGGGAAGGGGCGCATCTCCCCGGCGCCTACACCATACTCCGGTTCATGAACGGCAGCAGCGATCTGGAGGTCGCACAACGGCTGCACGACCCCTACCGGGAGGAAAGGGCGCTCCCCGGGACGCCTGAGGCGGTCCTCCTCTCCGACGGCCGGGAGGCTGAATACGTCCCTGCCGGCGGGAAGGACCAGCTCCGCTGGCGTGACGGCGAATATTCCTACCAGGTTACGGGTGCCATGCTCGGCAAAACTGAACTCGTGAGGGTGGCGGAATCGATAGAGGCTGCGCCGGTTCCGGCGTGAACCCGGCGGACGCGTCCTATCGAGAGCGATCTATCGAGCGCGGTCGCTACAGAGTTAAAATGAGAACCACCGCACCCGGACGAGCGTGGCTTCCTGACCGGGCGGACCCGCGCCATGGGGGTGTATAAGGGTCCGGTCTCCGCGGCACGGGAAGATGTTTCACATCTTCCCGTGCCGTTCCCCTCTCCGGAGACCGCCTGTTCTGCCCCCTCCTCATGCCTGCCGGTTAAATAGGAGGCGACGTTGTGGATTGAACTGCTGATGAGACACCTGATGTTGGAATGAGACGTGATCTGATATTGTTATCCGGTAAGTTTGTAACGATCGCCTGAAGGATTGCGATGAGTGTTAACGGGCGTTACCCGGTTTAACAGAGGACATCGTACCAACAGGCAACAATATTAAGACCCGCCTTATAATAATCCTTTCTATTTGTCATATTAACGATATGCCTTTATTTTGAATAAATAGTAATATCACGCGGTTATTTGGGGTGAATGGCCTTTCGCCGAATCCCGTGACGGCACCTCTAAAAACCACGACTCTCCGGCGGCAGAACGGGCCATGCTCCCGGTGCTCGCCGTCCGTACCGGCTCAGGCACCCGGTCGGTATCCCCCGGGAAGGGGGTGGCCGGCAGGAAACTCAAGTGTTCGGGAACAGCGGGCCTGCGCGGGCAGCCCGCTCCCTCCTTGCGGGCCTGATCCGGGATGGTGCGGCGACGGTTCCCTGCACCGCTCTTCTACTCTCCCGCCCGGGGGACTGCTTCAGCGGCGGGTTCTGGTATGCCCGTAGTCCCGCCGGAGTCGTCGTTGAGATGCCATGGTCCTGCAATCGCGGCGTGGCCTGAATTCCGCTGATAGACGGCTCCTTGCGTTGCGCCGGCCAGTTCGGGAGCCTCAAAGATGGTGGAGTCCGGCGCTTCTACCGGGCAAGGACCTTCTGCTTCTCCTGCTGGAACTCCTCCTCCGTCAGGGCTCCCATCTGCTTCAACTCCGCGAGTTCCCTGAGTTGAGCCATCTTCTCCTCCTGGG
>DAIRGM010000046.1:0-19052 GCA_036794525.1 Methanoculleus sp. | reverse complement strand
CATGGCGATACCCCAGGGAAAGCCGTGCCCCGGATTGCATGCAAGCGGGAACACCTGGATGGGATCTCAGATAACCAGTTGTTTCGTAGGGCACTACCGCTTTATCGGCGGATGATCAGGGCGGCGATAGGGGGACGCAGAGAGAGTTTGTCCCGGGATCAAGAGAAACCTATTTGAGGGGTATCCACGGGCATACATCATATCTAGAGGTGCAGTGACGATGGCAAAACCAATCGAACTTGGGCTTACCCTTGAGGGCGAAGATGCCCGGCGCTTTCACGAGTATATGGAGAGGCCCACCTATTCCGACGACGCACGGAAACTGATCCGGCTCGCAGCACAGGACGCGCAAAACCGGCGCCTGTGAACACAATATGCCCCCCATGGCGCTCCATTTTTTACCCATTTCCCGGGACTCGGATGTATCAAACTTCAGCTGCGGTCATGCCGATCTGGACGAATTCCTGATCGAGGATTCGATGGAGTACCAGCAGGAGCGGCTGTCCGTAACCCGCCTTGCATATATCAACTCTGAAATATATCAACTCTGAAATTGTAGGATTTTTCACCCTTGTAACCGATTGCATCGACGCGAAACAGGTAGCCTCGGAGGATGGGCGGCGAGGGTATCAAGCAAATCCTGGAATTCTTGAAGAAAAAGTGTCTGGATGTCCCGTGGCTCCGGATTGCCGGTCTCCGGGATGTCCTGATCCACCCATTAAGGGGATCTCCCGCTCCGCCCTCTTCACTCCGCAGGATAAACATCAAATTTATAAGATTAGCAAACAGATGTCACACCAATCGAGATGAATATCGTGATTGTCGAATTTAAAACGTACTACTGCGACGGATGGTGGGGCGCACACGCTACCGGGCACTCCATCTATACCCAGGGAAAAACCGTCGGCGATCTCATCGATAATATCTTAGAGGCAACAGAGCTTCATTTCGAGGAGGAAATCGAGAAAGGCGAACGAATTACCATCACCACCACCCCTGAACCTCCTGCAGAAACAACCGCCGACACTCCGGGCATCCAATTCAAGTACCAGGTCGATATCATTGCCAAAACGGCCAGTTGTTAGCGGATACAGGATAATCAGGATGCTCGAATCAATCGGGTATTCTTTTCTTCGACAAACCGGGAGCCATGTCCGGATGGCGAAACAATGCGAAACCGGCGTTAAACCGATTACCGTTCCTCTCCACAGCGAAATTAACGTCAAAACTCTGAACGTGCTCCTCAATGATATCTCCAACGAAACAGACATCCCTAAAGAAAAATTACTGGAAATGCTCCGGTAATCTCCCATTTAAGGAATTGAGATTCAAAGGGCGCAAGCAAGCCCCCGGCCGCAAGTGCTTCTGATCAGGGTGTACCGAAGAGTCTGGGGTCTTTTTGGGACGATCTCGCGTGTAAATAAGCTGATGAAGTGGTCTCCGGGATGTCCTGATCCACCACTACATGAGCGTGGATCAGGAGGCCGTCTGGGCTATCGTCGGAGATGATCTCCCTGTATTCAAGCAGGCAGTCATGGAGATCCTGGTTGGAATGCAGGGCCGCTGAACGATATCTTCAAGCTGGATGGTCTCGCGTTCGGGACCGGCACCGCCAGGGGCGACTGAGCCGGTCCCAATGTTGCTGGCCGGTGAACACGAGGGAAGTGCGGGCGGCACCGACCGACCCGCCGGAGCCGGTGGCGGCGAAAGAAAGCGCGGGGAAAAACAGATTTGAAAAACAGATCAGCCTGTCCGGATACCCGGGAACGGGCGCAGCCTCAGGCGCGGTTTTCCTTCTTCCGGAGCTCCAGAATACCTGCAACAACCGTGTCGAGATCCTTCTCAAGCCAGGTTTTGCGCTCTCTGGTGTAATCCCCGCGACCATGGGAATAACTCTGGATAAACCGTATCGCATCTGCAGGCCCGAGATTTTTCACCAGCACTTCGAATCCCCGGATTCGGATCTCATTGAGTGTTTTTACTTCCATAGGCTGTCACCTCCATGAGCCACTGTACAGGATTGTATACCTTGATAGAGATCTTATTCGCGTGGTTCATAATAACTTTGATGAGTGTATCGTCGGTTGTGAGAAACACAGCACCTACGCTCTCAGCAGTTGCGAGGTGTAGAGCATCGAATGCATCAATGCCTATCTCATTGAACGTCCGGGCGCGATCCATGATTGCTTCATCGATCATAACCGGTCCCTGTGTAAATTGGAGAAGACTCTCGACTGACCTCCTTCTCTCTTCATCTGAAATTTTGGCTATTTCATATTCGATGACTTCACTTCCAACTAATTCCCAGCCTTCCATACCCCCATTAAGGATTGCGATCACGGCCTCTGCTTCCATCCTGATACGATGAAATCTTTGGTCGTCAAAAGGCCGACACAGGCAGCAAACGTCCAAATAAATCTTCATATGCGCGCCTTAACGTTGAATTGTTCTTACCCCTCGATAAATGTTCACCCTGGAATTCAACAGTACCTCTACAACTGGCTACGCACTTCGTTGCCGAAGGGGCGATCAGCACCCCCCGATCAGCCGTCCTTAAGTAGTACAAAACCTCAATTTCAGGTAGGATGGGGTTACTCGTATGAAACTGACCGCGAAACTGCTTGACATCGCAAACCGGGGGGTTCTCCTCCACAGCACCGACGCCAGGAACATGCGGATCCGCGACGGCGACCGCGTTCTGGTCGCCGACGAAGCGACCGGAAAGACCGCCCATGCCCATGTCGACACCACCGGGTCGCTCATCGAGCCGGGCGTCATCGGGGTCTACCGGCCGCTGAACGCGACGCTTGCCGTCGAAGAAGGGACCTCCGTCGTGGTCCGGAGTGCCGAGCGGCCGGCCTCCCTCTCGCACATCAAGAAGAAGATGGACGGCGGCCGGTTCACCAAGGACGAGACCATGGATGTCATCAGGGATATCGTCGACGAAATCCTCTCGCCCGGCGAGATCACCGCCTACGTCACCGCTTCCTACATCAACGGCCTCGACATGGACGAGGTGGAGTACCTGACGAGAGCCATGGTCGAGACCGGGGATCGCCTCCGCTTCACCCGGCACCCCATCGTCGACAAGCACTCCATCGGGGGCGTGCCCGGGAACAAGATCACCCTCCTGATCGCGCCGATCATCGCCGCGAGCGGCCTTTTGATCCCGAAGACCAGTTCCCGCGCCATCACCGGCGCCGGCGGGACCGCCGACCTCATGGAAGTTCTCGCGCCGGTCTCATTCACGGCGACCGAGGTGCAGCAGATGACCGAGAAGGTCGGCGGCGTCATCGTCTGGGGCGGCGCCACGAACATCGCCCCCGCTGACGACAAGATCATCACCTACGAGTACCCGCTCCGGATCGACGCCCGGGGTCAGATGATCGCGAGCGTCATGGCGAAGAAGTTCGCCGTCGGCGCCGACCTCGTGGTCATCGACATCCCGGTCGGCCGGAACACCAAGATCGAGAACCCCCAGGAGGGCCGGAAACTCGCCCGGGAGTTCATCGAGATCGGGGAACGGCTCGGCATGCGGGTCGAGTGCGCGCTCAGTTATGGGGAGTCGCTCGTCGGCCACACCATCGGCCCGAACCTCGAGGTGCGCGAAGCCCTCGCCGTCCTCGAAGGAGCGACCGAACCGAGTTCCCTGATCCAGAAGAGCCTCTCGATCTCCGGGATTGCGCTCGAGATGGCGGGGAAGGCCGCACAGGGGCAGGGGTACCAGGCGGCAACGGAGATCCTCCGGAGCGGGAAGGCGCTCGAGAAGATGCGGCAGATCATCGAGATCCAGGGCGGCGATCCGACCGTGAAGGCCGAGGATATCGTTCCGGGAGAGTACCGGTTCGATGTCCGGGCGCCGCAGGACGGCTACGTCATCGAACTGAACAACAGCGCGCTCGTCACGCTCGCCCGGCTCGCGGGCTCGCCCTACGATCACGGCGCGGGGCTCGATATCCACGCAAAGAAGGGGACCCGGGTCAAGAAGGGCGACCCCATCTTCACCATCTATGCCGAGCGGGAATGGCGGCTCGAACGTGCGATCGAGGTCGGCCGGACACTGATGCCGGTGGTTGTGGAAGGTATGGTACTTGAACGTATCCCACATGACCGCTGGGTGTAAACCGATGCACTCAAATTTTTTGCCGCAATAATACTCCTTCATGAAGAAAAGTCGTCTCGTCATAGCCCTCCTGATCACCTGCGCCCTCCTCTGCTGCACGGCGCAGGCGGTCACCCTGCGCATCAACGTGGTCGACGATAAGACCAATGACGCGCTTGCCGATGCCTCGATATACATCGATGGGGACTACGTGGGAAGCACCAGCTCGGATGGAACCTACTCCTATGTCCATTCCGGGAAGAAAGACCTCTACCTGAAGGTTGTCCGGAAAGGTTACCGGAACTGGGTGGAGTACGTCGATTATGACGCGACCCGCGTCAGCGTCGATATGATCCGGGAGGATGCGACCCTCACGTTCGAGCTCTACGATGCAGGAACCCTGAAACCGATCGTAGGCGGCGTGGTGCGCGTTACGGGTACCGACTACTCCGACTCCGAGGTGACCGGCAGCAGCGGGAGCGTGAACTTCCCGGTGAAGGCGGGCGAGTTGTACAACGCCGAGATCCGCGCGTCGGGATACCATGACCTCTCGAAGACCGTGCAGATGGAGAGCAGCGGCAGAACCGTCCAGTGCCTGCTCTTCTCCAATAATATCCTGGGCGTCCAGGTGCTGGACGCCGAGACGTCCGCCCCGCTCAAGGGCGCGGAGGTGTACATCGACAACACGCGCGCAGGGGAGAGCGATGCCGACGGCAGGCTGCAGCTCCACCTGGAACGAGCGAAGCGGTACTCCTTCAGGGTGACGGCGCCCGATTACCAGCCCTACCAGGAGAGCCGCTACCTGGAGGTGGACGACGTCTTCCTCCCGGTACGTCTCTCGAAGTCGGCATACCCCGTCTCGATAACGGTCTTCAACGAGGCGACGAAGCCGGTCGAAGGGGCTGAGATCTATCTCAACGGGACGTTGCAGGGCAAGACCAGCCAGTATGGCAGGTTCACGCTCTCCAATATCCATGCAGGCACCTATGAGATCGCGGTGCGGGCGCCCGGTTACGAAAACTGGCTTCTGACACGCCAGATCACCGGGCAGGGCGAGGATATCGTCGCCGAACTCGGTTACGACCGGGCGAGCGTGACCATCCGCGCGTCAGACCCTGAGAACAACCCGGTTGCCGGAGCGGTCGTCGTCATCGACGGCCAGGTCGCCGGGGTGACCGACAGCCTGGGACACCTCAAGATGCCGCTCGTCACGAACAAGGTGCATGCCGTCACCGCTGCCTGTGAGGGTTACCGGAACATCTCGGTCGATGCCGATATCCCGCTCGGCATAACCGAACTCACCATCCCGCTGGTCATGGAGAAGGATTTCAACGTCTGGGTGCTCGTGGCCGGCGTCGGGGTTGTTGCTGCGGTTCTCATCGGTGCTGTTCTTGTGATGCGGCACAGGCGGGCGGGGCGGAACCGGGGCAGGTCACGCGGTCCGGGTAGCCTGTAACCCCATCTCTTTTTCTTCACGGGGCCAGGTTTCCGGCAGCATCTTGTTCCCGGGCTCGACGACCGGATCAGTCCCTGGAGGAAAGATCGTTCTCTGTTCTGGAGACTCAACACCGGTTCATTCAGACCCGGGGGGCGTGTGGGAAATATGTTTGATTTGAGCGGATACTATTGTTTGATTTGAGAAAGGGGCATTTTGGGCCGTATTCTGAACTGATAACATTTATATGGGATGGCGTGTCAGGAAGACATACGGTGACGTATGAACGGATGGACGTATGCATGCCTGGTGGTAGGGCTACTCTTTCTCGCGGCCCCGGCCGGGGCGCTGATACCTGATGATATTACCCTCAGTACCGATACGCCGTGGCTGACGGCGGGGAGCGGGGGGACCTCGACCGTCATGGTGCTGGTCACGAACGGTACTTCTGCCAGCCCGGTCTCCGGTGCTGTTGTCGATCTTGCGGTAGATGCTGAGTATGGGAGCATCTCGCCCGTGCGCGTGGAGACCGATAGTGCCGGAAGAGCGGCGGCGACCTTCAGGCCCGGGACGCTTAGCGGGACGACGACGATAACGGCGACGGTATCGGAGGGGGTGGATGAGCCCCTGACCGGGAGCGTCGAGCAGCAGATCGACCACGCGACGGCGCATAAGGTTGTCAACCTCTGGTACGAGCCCGAGGTGACCGTCGGGGAGACGACGGATATCGTCATCCGGATGGTGGACAAATACGGGAATGTGGTGGACAGCAGACAAGAGGATGCCGTGGGCAGCGATCCCGAGAAGGTGTTCTTTATGGTGGGTTCGCCGGCAGCGTTCTCCCTGGCCAGTGGATCACGCACGCGCGAGCTCTCGGTGCCGGTGGACGCGGCCGGGAACGTTACTGCAACGCTCTGGGTCGGTAAGGTGGCCGGGGAGAACCTTGTCTCTATCTACCCCCCAGCACCGATCGTGAGAGACATGATCTCCATCACCGGTGTGGGGGGACTGCCGGCTGATATCAAATGCTCGGTCAGTGATATCTCAGTCCCGGCCGATGGAGAGAACACGATCTCGTTCAATTACATGCTGCTCGACGAGTACGGGAACCCCACTGCCGGGCAGGGCCTCTGGGTAAACTCTTCGGGGCTCTACAGTCAGCAGGAGCTCATTTACTCGAGTTTCAGTGGGGAGGTATATGTCACCTATGGGCCTGAAAACAACGTCGGCATTGCGACCATCACTGCAACAGCCCTGGAAAACTCGAGTGTGACTAACACCACCCGGGTGGAGTTCGTCAGCACCGAGGCGGTGAAGATGGTCGTCTCGGCAAGCCCGCAGACGATGGCGAGCCGGGATTGCAATCCCAATGTCGTATCGGAACTCCGGGCAAAGGTGATGGATATTAAGGGGAACCCGGTCGACGGCGAGACGGTGACATTCACCATCGATACCTCATCGATGACCATTAGCGGGGCTACCCCGGACGGGAACCCCTATCTCGGAGAAACAGTGGGGCAAAATGAGACCACAGCTGTCACCCAGGATGGTTCCGCCACTGTAAAGTTCCACCCCGGCGCGTTCGTCAAACCGGTGGGGAAAGACAAGGCCTCCGCGAAGGGTAATGTGACCGTCCGGGCGACGTGGATAAACGGCACCCGGAAGGCTAGCCAGGATATCGAGTTGACCTGGGTGAACTACCCGTACCTCTCCGTGGAGACGGAGGTCTCCAACCCGAAGGTCTCTGTGAACAGCACGGAGGAAGATGCGACGAATATGACCTACGTCACCATCCGGCTGAAGGGGGATGGGTATGCGATGCAGCCGGTTCCGATTGATGTGATGCTGGTGATCGACAGGTCGGGGAGTATGAAAGGCCAGAGGCTTGCTGATGCTAAATCTGCTGCAAAGACCTTTGTAGGAAAGATGGATTCCAGCCGGGACATGATTGGCCTGGTATCCTACAGCACTGACGCTTCACCTAATCAGCCTCTGACCGATAGTTATTCGACCGTGAACAATTCGATTGATAGCCTCAACGCCAATGGATGGACTGCCACGAGAAAAGCGCTGTATGTCGCCATCAAGGAGGTAATTACTAATTCAAGATCCGACGCCATCCCGGCCGTGATCCTGATGACCGATGGCGAGTACAACTACTACGGCGACCCGCTTGCACGAGGTGAAGGACGCGATAAGTATGATTGGACCGATACCCGGACGGACAGGTATACGTTCTTCGAGGGTCTCGGGGGCTCAAAAGAGGCAGATGGCGGCCTGCACACGAACCAGAATATGTCTGTCTATGCGAATAACAGTGACAATGACATCCGGCTGTACACAATATCGTTCTCGAACGGTATTGAGGAGGGCAGCACAACACAGAAGACGCTGGATACCCTCGCAAAGGCTACCGGCGGCAAATACCATCATGCCCCTGACGGTGTTGCTCTTGCAAAGATCTACACCGAAATCGCCGGCGAACTCCAAAACGAGGCCAGCGTCGATACCAATATGACCGTCTTCAAAAATGTCGAGGTGAACGGGACGCCCATAGCCGCATATACCGTATTCGACTACAAGTACGAGCCCGGTAAATCTACTACCATCCGGGGCTGGGTCGACAACGGGACCCACTATCCGGACATCCCGCCCTTTACGACCATCGACCAGACCAAAAACTGGACGACGGACAGACAACTCCACTTCGATATCGGCACCATCCAACTTGGCCAGACCTGGGAGGCGACCTTCTGCCTTGCGGTAAATGCGTCCTACGAGGCCGGCGAAGAGAACAACATTAACATCTTCGGCCCGGGCGCGACCATCTCGTTCAACAACGGCACCGGAACTGAGAATCTGGATCTCCCTGACACATATGTCACGGTCTTCCCCGATCTGACCCACGCCGAGCTCAACACCTCACTCCTTGCCGTGGAATTTACCGGCCCCGCATCCGATTCCGGGCCGTACACCGATCTCGTCCCGTTGACCTGGAACACGACCTACAGGGGCACTGAGGGAGTTGACGTATCCCTTGCCTACTCCCGGTATGATGATATGCGGTCACCGACCCATCTTCTCACCAGATCCCTGGGCCCCGGGAGGTTTGTGACTGTGGATAATACGACAGCGGACTCAACCCAGATGGACGTCAAGGGCCTTGCACCGGGGGAGTACTGGATAACCGTAACTGCCCTGGCACGTGACGCTGAAACGGCCGAGGATACGATCAACGTGTGGGCCCATACCAGGGGCGCGCCGAAAGCCTATATTAAGATCGAATAAATTTTCTCTTTTTTAGAATCCGGCGTATTATCTGCCATTTTAGGGGCGGTAGCGGTTCGTGCTTTCCCGGGGGTTTGCCCTGTGACAGGGTGCTCTAGCTCGTCTCTTTTTCACCTGCTATCTGGACAGGAAGATGCCGGACCAGCACTTCGCTAAAATGGTTGAGGTAATCCTCAAGGGGTCAAACCATCGACCTCCCTTCGCGTTCTCCCGCGTGCTTCCGCGTGAGTAAGTTGGAGGATATCAACAGGACCTCGCGCGAAGAGCGCGAAGCCGCGAAGTCCGGTGCCCGGGTGCTGCCGATCCCGTTTTAGGTCGTTATGCGAGGCTGCATTGGTCTATTTCAGATGCCGAATTAGCGAAGCACTGGGACCGGACGCTCAACCCGCCGGAGAGCGGGAGCCGATGAAGATAAAGGGTGAGCCCTGCACGGCGCAGGGCGGGAGTACGGGCCGCGGGAGTCTTCCTCACCTGTGGAAAAAAGGGTGCCGGGGTTCTTCACCGGATACGCCCCCCGGGGCACATGACCGTGAAGGGTTCGCTCTCCGGGCACCTCCGGTTACCTGCACATGCCTGTATTTATCCCTCGCGGAACGTTCGCAGCCCTTCCGGTGGCATATAATATTTTGGCCTGTGTATTCGCGGCAAAATTATTGGACTGGGTCAATGCTGATTGATTTATGGATTTGCAATGGGTGAAAATTACCTGAAATGATCTCTATATGATTGTTGCGTGGCCGGGGTGGTTGTCCGGTCCCGGTTTGAATTGAAAATTGTGGTATAATTCCCTGGATTTTGGCTATTCCAATGTCAATGTGCGTTTTTTCGCCGCATCCAAAAATCCGGATCAAATGAAAACTATTATATATATTGCATAGGATCACGGCTCCCTGATCTCAGCATGAATTTCAAAAAAGTGGTAATCCTCGTGATCCTGCTCGGCCTGATCGTTCCTGCGGTGAGTGCGACAGCCCCCGGCCGGATCACCCTCGCGAGCGATCCCGGCTGGCTCGCGGCAGGCGGAGCCGATACCGCTGAAATAACCGTGCAGGTCTTCGACGTGAGCGGGGTGCCGCTCGACAACTGCACCGTGGCGTTCGAGGTCGACCCGGTCTTCGGCCGCATATCGCCCGCAACCGTCACCACCGGTGCATCCGGAACCGCGACCACGGCGTTCATCCCCGGCAGGACGAGCGGCGTCGCCGTGATAACCGCACGGGCCGGGGCTGTGGAGGAGACGTTCTCCCTCCCGATCGATCACGGTCCGGCCGGCCGCATCACGTACCTTGACTACGAGTTCGAGGTTGCCGCGGGCAACGTCACCGTCATCACCGTGGGGCTGGCCGACCGGTACGGCAACCCGGTGGACGATACCCGGGGCACCGAGACCGTCCGCTTCAGCGTCGGTTCGGTCGACGACGACGCCGTCTTCATCGACGACGGGGGGGCGCCGGTGCCCGGGATCGAACGGACGATCAACAGCACCGGATACGTCCGGGTGCCTTTCAGAACCGGCCGAACCGTCGGCGAGAACATCGTCCGGATAACCGCTCTTTCAGGCGGGATCGACCGCTATATCTCCATCCGCGGGCTGCCTACCGGACATCCGGCCGCCATCGCCGTCTCGGTCAACCCCGATGCCGATCCGGAGCCCTACCAGCCCGCCGACGGAGAGAGCACGTTTACCCTGACCTACCGGCTCTTCGACTCCTGGGGCAACCCCGCAGCCGGCCGGGACATCCGGGTCGCCACCTCCCTTGCCGGGGAAGGCACCCTCCTGACGACGAACGGTTCGGGCGTCGCCCGCCTCACCTACGGCCCGAAGGACACCACCGGCCGGATCACCGTCACCGCAACAGCCGTGGACAACGCAAGCGTGGCGGTATCGCAGGTCGTTGAGTTCGTCCACACCGCTCCTGTGGATATGCTCCTCTCGGCAAACCCCCAGTCCATGCCGAGCCTCGACGTGCCGGGCTCAAGGCCGGCGACTCTCCGCGCGAAGGTCGTCGACGTGAAAGGAAACCCGGTCGGGGGAGAGCGCGTGACCTTCGCCATCCGGAACGTCGATACCGGCGAATTCGTGCAGGTCGCCGCCCCCTATCTCTCCGCGACCTCTGCCGAGACCGATGACGACGGCTACGCGGTCGTCCGGTTCTACCCGGGCACGTTCACGACCGACCGGAGCAATCCGCACTGGAGCGCCGCGGCGAGGGGCGGGTGCGACGTCGCCGCTACCTGGAACGGCACCACCCGCACAATACCCCTGGCCTGGGAGAACTACCCCTACCTCTCGGTGGAGACGGAGGTCTCTCCCGGGACGGTGGCGGTGAACGATACGGTCGACGTCACGATCCGGCTCATAGGCGACGGCTGGGCGTTCCAGCCGGACCCGATCGATGTGGTGATCTGTACCGACCGGTCGGGGAGCATGCTCTATGACGACCCCGACCGGATGCACTCGGTCCGCGAGGCGGCAAAGGCCTTCGTGGATCAGTTCTCGGAGAACCACGACCGCGCGGCCGCCGTCTCGTTTGGCCGCAACGGTTCCATCTCGCGCCCCGGTGCTAGCTCCGGCATCGGCATGCACGAGATCGATAACGACTACACGTATCCGAAGACCTACGGCGACTACGCGACGCTTGATCTCGGGCTCACCTATGATCAGCAGGCGGTGAAGGATGCGCTCGACGGTATCGTCCCCGACCACGGCACCCCGCTCCGGCACGGGCTGAAGGTCTCGATCGACCATCTGGTCGTCGACGCAGGCGACGGTTCCGTAAAGGCCGTGGTGCTCCTCTCCGACGGGGATTACAACTGGTACGGCGACCCGCTTGCCCGGGGCTCGGGTTCAACCCATACCTCTCCGGAAGATTACGGAACACTGACCCGGAGTTACTACCGGTATGGGGATCTCCCCTCGAACTGGCAGAACCTGGCGGCTTACGCTGCGGACAACGACATCCGTATCTTCACGATCTCGTACTCGGAGAGCCTCTCCGGCGACGCGAGATCGACCCTGCAGAGCATTGCCGAATCGACCGACGGAAGATACTACCACGCACCGGCTCCGGATGCCCTGGGGCCGATCTACACCGATATCGCCGGGTTCCTCAAGACGGAGGCCGGGGTCAACACCACGATGAACCTCGACTTCGGCACGATCCGGGTCAACGGCGAAGACCGGGAAGGGTCCGGCGTATTCTCCTACGTTTACGAAGACGGGGTCTCGACCGTCATCGAGAGTTGGGTTGAGAACGAGACGGGCCGCTATGCGATCATGCCGGGAAGAACCGTCAACCAGACCGACGACTGGAACGACGACCACAACCTGAAGTTCGCGATCGGGACGGTTCACCTCGGTCAGACCTGGGAGGCGACGTTCCGCCTGAGGGCGCTGACCGACGGCAACATCAACATCTTCGGCCCCGGGTCCAGGATACGGTTCAACGACGCGGCGGAACTCGCCCTCCCCGACACCCTCGTCACCGCCGTGCCGGATCTCAGCAACACAGGTCTCGGCTCCGCGACGCTCACGCTCTCGAACCCGCGCTACACCTGTACAGAACCGGTCGAGGAGATCCTCTCCGCTGCCTGGGACCTCACCTACACCGGAGCGGGGACCCTGACCGAGTCCGTAGAGCACTCGAACGACGGCGGCCTCTCCTGGGTGCGGTTCGGGACCGTGACCGGTGAAACCGCCTCTCTCGATGTTCGATCGCTCCCGCCGGGCGAATACCGGATCCGGGTACGCGCCTCTGCAGACGACGTAGCCGATGCCGGATTGGTCTTCCCCCCCATCCGGGTCGGGGAGCAGCACACCGCGTACATCCGCATCATGTAACGCTATTCGGGTGCGTGGATTTGCGCACCCCCAAAAACAACGGACCCAGCGGGAATTGAACCCGCGTCCTTGGGTTCGAAGCCCAAAAGGATGTCCACTACCCCATGGGTCCCCTCTTCGGTTTCTATCGTAAGTTATTAAGCGTTTTTATATCAGTACTCTATACAATGATCCTCTCATCCAGCGAGATCGATCGCCGGCGCGAGAACGGCGATCTCGTCATCGAGCCGTACCACGGTGCATCCCGGCAGCCCGCATCCTACGACCTCCGGGCGGCCGAAGAGACCGTCCTCTCGCGCGGCGTCTGCACCCTCGTTCCCTCGATCGAGCGGGTGGAGCTCCCCGCCGACCTCGCCGCAACCCTCCGGTGCCGCTCCTCGCTCGCCCGTCGCGGCGTCCTCCTCGGCGGCGGGTTCGTCGACCCCGGGTTCCGCGGCCAACTGACGCTCTGCCTGACGAATGCCGGTTCCGAGGATATCCGCCTTGCAGCGGGCGACCGGATCGTACAGATGATCCTGCAGGAAGTGTTGAACGGCGACCGGCTCTACCAGGGCCGGTACCAGGACAGCCTTGGCGCGGTGCATACACGATGAGTCCGTCAATACGCTCGGAACGGAAGTACCTTGAGATCCTGCGGATCCTTGCGGAATCGCACGAACCCCTGGGCGCAAAACGGCTGAGCGAGAAGATGGCCGAGCGGGGTTTCGTCCTGAGCGACCGCGCCGTCCAGTACTACCTCCAGTACCTCGATGAGATGGGGTTCACGGAGAAGGCCGGGAACCGTGGCCGCCTCCTCACCGAGGCCGGGATCGCCGAGAGCGAGAGCGCGCTCGTCGGTCAGCGGCTCGGTTTCATCATATCGAGGCTCGAGCAACTCGCCTTCCGGAGCACCTTCGATCCCCTGACCGCCACGGGGAGCGTCGCCTACAACCTGTCCTTCGTGCGGGAAGAGGATCTCCCGGCCGTCACGACAGCCTTCGACGAGGTGGTGGCGGCGGGTTACGGGTTCCTCTCCGCCTACCGGATCGTCGACTCCGACCCCCGCATACCCGACGGCCACGCCGGAATCATGACGGCCTGCAGCGTCACGCTGGACGGCGTCCTCCAGAAGATGGGTATCCCGACAAGGCTCGAGTATGCGGGGAGGCTTGCCGTCGACGAGGACGGCTCCGCCGGGTTCCTCGATCTCATCGGCTACCGCGGGACGTCGGTCGACCCGCTCCACCTCTTCATATCCGCCGGGCTCACCTCGATCGACCGGCTGGTGACGACCCGGGCCGGCGTCGCGCTTGCAACCATCCGTGCGGTGCCTGCGGCCGCACGCCACCGGGTGGAGACGACCGTCGGCCTCATGGAGGAGTGCGGCTTCGCCTTCCCCGCCGGGGGGGGCATCGGCGAGTTCAACCTCCCGAAACACCCCTACCGCCTCCCCGTCGTTGCGTTCAGCGGCATGAACATGGTTGGGCACGCCGTTGAGAAAGGCTATGCCATCAAAACCGAGATCGGCGCAGGAACCATACCATTTGGAAAAATAGCGGACGCTACAGCCAGGTGATCCCGCTGTCCGTCTCGTCCGATTGCTTCTCGTCGTTCCGGCTCTTCTGCCGGCGGGCAGTTGCGTCGATCACCTCGAGTTTTCCTCGCGAGGGATCGACCTCCTTCGGGCGGGAGCCGGGCCTGGCAAATCCCCGGCCGGTCTGGTCCAGCGAACCGTCCTTCGGTAAGGGCGCCCCTTCGCGCATGCGCAGGCCGGCTTCCTCGAAGAGGTCGTCCTTCGGCCGCTGCATCCCCTGACCGAGCGTAACGTGGTCGCCGGTGAACACCCCATCTTTCGGTCGCTGCATCCCGCGATCCAGGGTGCCCGTGTCTGCCGAAAGTGCCCCCTCTTTCGGCCGCTGCACGGGCTTGAAGGATGCGGAATAGGTTATTGCATCGTCTTTCGGCCCTGTCTTCTCGATGGTGATCCCTTTCAGGCCAAAGGTGGAGTTCTTCGGGGCGGGCGTCGAAGAGGTGACGGAGGCCGACCCGGCGATATCGACCTCCCTCCCGCCCGGTTTCGGGGGGAGGATGAGTGCCCCGTCATCCTGTTTCTTCTCGGATTTCGGGAGTATGTCGATGGTATCGTCCCTGCGCTTGTGGCCGCTCTCGCCGCGGCCCGAAAGCGAGATCATCTCATCCTTCTCCGGTGTGGTTGGTTCGGTCATGTATCCGGTCTCCTCTAGATATGCCGACTCAAGGGGCGAGGCAAACCCGGGGATATCGCTGTCGTCCGACACTTCGGAGATGGCGCCGGCCGCGAGAGCTTCCCCCTCCTCGCGCAGTCGCGCCTCTTCCTCCATCCTCAGTCGCTCTTCCTCGCACTCAAGCTGGTATTCCGTCCGGATCTCCCGGAGTTCCTCGACCCGGGGGATGTTGGTGAGCCCCGAGAGAACGATGATGATCCCCACATACGACGTGCTCTTCACCGGGTAGTCGCCTGATCGCATCTCGAGTCCGGCGATGCTCCGATCGATCCATTTTCGGACGGTCTGGAACCCCTTCATCGAGAGTTCGGCCGAAGGCCCGGCGATCAGCACCAGCGCCTTGTCGGCGCTCGTGAGGTCACAGGGAACCGATACGTCTTCATAGACCGCTTTTTTGGCGAGGGAGATGATCCGGGCGGCCTTCTCCTGTGAACCCTGGATGAAGTCTTTCAGCGACTGCCGCCGGCGGAAGGTGTTTCGCCATCCGGTCGGCAGTCGCTCCGTGGCGTAGCCGACCGCGACGAACCCGTTTCCCTTCAGGGTGTTCAAGACCTCCCCGGCATCCAGAACGACCTCCGCGACGTCGAGCCCCGATTCGTTGAATTCTCCGGCGCGGAGAAGAAGGCCGATCTGGCGTGCAATCTTCTCGTTGAGCATGTTGTAGCGTGTTCTCGGGTCCGACCCTGTGGGGATCTGGCGCAGCTGGCCCATGACGCCGGTGTTCTCGGCCCCGGCTGCAGCGGCGGTCGCCTTGATCCTCTGCGACCAGGTCTCGTTGTCGAAGAGGATGACGGCATCGACGAGCCCCTGGAGCACGTCGAGGTCATCGGCGGCCTTGGCCGAGACCCGCTTCCCTTCCTCCAGGCACGGCAGCACGGCAAGAGCGAAGATCGGCTCCAGGTAGGACTTGCGGATCTCGGCGATGATGAGCGGCGCGATATCGATGACGCTGCCCCCGAGGCCGCAACAGAGGAGGATGGCGTCGATCTCCATCGTATCCATGCTCTGGAGGCGGGTCATCACCTCCTCGATATCGATCACATTCGTGACAAGGGCGTGATCGGGGATATCGACTCGTGGGAAGAAGATCCTTGCAGGGTTTGGGAGATGGCGGAGTTGCAGCAGGGAGTTCGGGTCGATGTCGATCGCTACCGCACTCATGCAGTAGACTCTGCTACGCTGGTCATGGTCGTAGAGTTGATCCACAACCCTCGAGCCGGCGCCGCCCAGTCCTATCGTCAGCACTCGCATATGATTATGCTCCCCGTCCGATACCTTCGCATGCCCGGGGTGACCTTTGCCGCGAAAGAAGCATGAATATCATCAAGAAGTAATGATGAATATGTGGGCGGACGAACATATACGTTTCTGTGCGGTTCGGGATGGACGAAACCCTATCAATCGCGTAACTCCCCTATTAGAGCGTTCCGGTTTAACTCTCCCCTGCTGGGGCCTCTTCCCGGGTAAGGAAGAAGAATAGCCTGATGCCCGGGAGAACCCGTTACACATCTCCGTTTTGCACTACCTGTGCTGTGCGTGACGTTTGGAGAGCTCAAAATGATAATATATTTAACCCCCCGCACATAACTACTCATTGAGGTGCATAGCCTTGACTACATATGGAATTGAATTTGTGCCCGGATCAATCAACGTCAAGCAGGTGGTGAACTACACCAAGCTTGCAGAGTCGAAGGATATCGACTACGCTTGGATCACCAACCACTACAACAACCGTCATGCATATCCGACCCTTGCCATGATCGCGGCAAACACCGACACGATCAAGATGGGCCCGGGCATCATGAACACGTTCACCGACACCCCGGCAGCCATCGCGTCCTTCATGGCTACCTTGAACGAGATCTCCGACGGACGTGCCGTCCTCGGTATCGGACCCGGCGACCTCTCGACGCTCCCGAAGCTCGCGATCGCCCCCGCCAAGCCCGTCGCCCGCCTGAAGGAAGGCGTCGTGCAGATCCGGAGCCTCCTCTCCGGTGAAGAGGTCAAAAAGACCGGCAAAATGGAATTCTTCGACTACGACGGCGCGAAGCTGACCGGCGTCACCCTGCCCGGCAAGAAGGGTATCCCGGTCTACATCGGTGCCCAGGGACCCAAGATGCTCGAGCTCGCCGGTGAGATCGGTGAGGGCGCCCTGATCAACGCCTCGAACCCCAAGGACTTCGAGATCGCCATCCCGATCATCAAGAAGGCAATGGAAGCGGTCGACAAGAAGAAGTTCGACGTCGGTGCCTACACCGCCATGTCCATCGACAGGGACGAGAAGAAGGCCCGGAACGCTGCAAAGATTGTTGCTGCATTCATCGCCGCCGGTTCCCCGCCCGACCTCCTCAAGCGCCACGGACTCGACCTCGCCAACGTCGCGAAGATCAAGGAGGCGCTCGGCCGCTTCGACTTCAAGACGGTCGGCGGACTCGTCGGCCCCGCGGAGATCGACGCCTTCACCATCGCCGGAACCCCCGACATGGTCAAGCAGAAGTGCGAAGACCTTGCAAAGGCTGGAGTTACCCAGATCATCTTCGGCTCGCCGCTCGGCCCCGACATGACCAACTCCATCCGCCTCCTCGGCAAGTACATTGTCTGAGGCGGGAAAACCCAATCGCTTTTTTTACGGCATTGTTAGATAGTTGACACCGGCCAGGTGCTCCCGGGTCTCGCCGTAGCCTCCGGCACCATCATCCGCAATCCGGACAGGGTTTTATACGCACGGCGCGCCAACCGGAGTATGAAGGGTCATGTTCACCACCCGCGAGATCCTGACGGAACGGGGAATTCTCCAGTACCGCCAGGAGTCTCTCACCGGCATCCGGTGCCGGATCAGTCCCGTCCGGGTTGAGAGGCAGATCGACGCTGCTCCTGCCATGCCTTCATCCCGCGACGGCTGCCCCTTCTGCCCCGGTGCTATCGATACCTCCACCCCGACGTTCGAGGACGGCACCCGGCTCCGGTGCGGGGAGAGCGTGACGTTCCCGAACCTCTACCCGTTCGCCGGGCGCCACGTGGTCACTGTGATCACGCCCGATCACGGGCCCGGCCGGTTCGGTGCGAGGTGTCTTGCGGACGCCATATCCGGAACGGCAGAGGCCCTCGCTCGTTCTCCCGGGTATGCGAGCATCAACTGGAATCACCTCCCGTCGGCGGGCGCGAGCATCGTCCACCCGCACCTGCAGGGCATCGCCGATTCAGAGCCCACGCGACTTGCAGACCTCTATATCTCCGGCGGCCGCCGTTATCTCGCCGATCACGGCCGCCTCTACTGGGACGACCTCGTGGAGCGCGAACGCTGCTCGGAGCGGTTCCTCTTCGAGGATGAGATCTTCTGGTCGGCGAACCCCGTCCCCCTTGGCGAGCGGGAGGTGCGGGGGATCCTCCCGGTATCGACGCTTGATGAACTCGAACCGTATCTCGAACCGCTGGCGGGGGGTATCCTCCGGATCATCGACTTTTACCGCAGCCTCGGCACCTACGCCTTCAACGCCTCGATCTTCTTTGACGCTCCCAGAAATGCCGGGCAGGGCCACCGGGCTTTCTGTTCCATCATCGCGCGGCTCAACCCGAACACCTTCTCCATGTGCGACTCGGCGTTCATGGAGCGGCTGCACCTGGAACCGATCATCCTGACGCTCCCCGAAGACCTCGGTGCGCTCTTCCGGGGGAAAGGGTAGGGTTTGCCGGGTCTCTCCGCAGGCTCTGTGAGGCGCTCCGGTGGTGACGGTCGTCCCCTACGCGACCTTCGAGGATGCGATAGCGCTCGAGAACGACTCTGATTACGGGCTACAGACGGGCATCTTCACCCACGACTCCCGGAGGATCGCGCAGGCGTTCACGGAACTCCGGGTCGGCGGCCTGGTGGTCAACGACATCTCGACGTTCCGGATGGATCACGCCCCCTACGGCGGGGTCAGGGGTTCGGGCATCGGGCGCGAGGGGCCGAAGTACGCGATCGAGGAGATGACCGACAGTAACATAACTGGAACAAAATCCCCTTGTAGTGGACCGTGGGACTATCGTCATTGGGGGTGGGGCTGACGGGGAGGGGGCATGCCCCCTCCCCTGTCTCTACCTGATTCGAGGACACCGCTAACCCCCACCCCCCCCCCCCCCCCCCCCCCCCCCCCCCCCCCC
>DAIRGM010000045.1:0-19155 GCA_036794525.1 Methanoculleus sp. | reverse complement strand
GAAGGGAGCCGGTGATCGCCCGGGTGGTGAAGGAGACCGGCGTCCTCATCAACGTCGAGAAGGCCAACATCGACTCGATGGCGGGGGAGGTGCTGATCGACGTCCCGGAGAGCAGCGCAGACCAGATCCGGCAGCGCCTTGAGGAACTCGGAGTCTCGGTTCATGTGATGGAGAACGCTATCGCCCGCAACGAGGAGGAGTGCATCGACTGCGGGGCCTGCATCAGCATCTGTCCCCAGGAGGTCTTCTCCTTCGATGAGGAGTGGCAACTCCGGGTGAGGTCTGAGCGCTGCGTCCTCTGCGGCAAGTGCATCCAGGCGTGCCCGCACGGCGCTCTCTCGCAACAGGGATGATCCGGGAACATTTCGAGTACCGGCAGACGATCGCGACGATCCTCGCGGACGACCCCCGCCAGGTCGAGGCGGCGAAATCCGGCATGCTGACCGCCCGGCAGGAGGTCGAGCGGCAGATTGCCATTGATCCCTATTTTTCCGCAACGTTCGAGCCGTATACCCCGAAGAACCCTGCAAACGTCCCGGCGAGCATGGCCCGGGCGGCCACGGAGGCCGGAGTCGGGCCGATGGCGGCGGTGGCAGGCGCCATAGCCCGGGCAGGGGTGGAGGCGATGGTCGAGGCCGGCGCAGCATTCGGCCTCGTCGACAACGGCGGGGATATCGCTCTCGTGAGCGACCGCGAGGTGAAGATCGGCATATATGCAGGCGCATCGCCCCTGAGCGGGCGTTTTGCGCTCCTGATCCCTCCAGGAGAGGGAGTCCTCGGCATCTGCACCTCGTCGGCGACGGTGGGGCCGTCGATCAGTTTCGGCATCGCCGACGCCGTGACGGTCATCTCCCCCGACGTCGTCGCCGCGGACGCCTGGGCGACGGCGATCTGCAACCGAATCACGGTGGACGACACCACCGTCCTCGACGATCTTAGAGGGACGAAGATCTCGGGCGTGCTTGCCGTCATCGGCGACGTAGTGATCCGATGGGGGGATCTCCCGCCGATCGTCCGGGCAAGGGTGGACGAACGGCTGATCACCGCCAGCAAACAACCGATCTAAAGACACTCCTCTATGTAGCGGGTAATCTTTGCGTACCCTTCCGGGCCGCTGAACCGTGCAAACGTGCTCTCGCCGTCGGTGATGAGGACGACGGGTTCCCCTTCTTCCATCGAGAAGATCACCTCATAGATGTCAACCTCGTCGATGACGAGTCCTCGTGCGAGGTCGGACGCGGCGTGGAGCTGCAGCCGCTCCATCGTCAACTCGTCCGGCGTCTCCCGGAAGTAGTAGTAAAAGACCTGGTAGGCATTGAGGAGGTCGGAGGAGAGCAGCGCCCTCCGGGTCTCTTCGTCAAGCGTATCCAGCATCTTCGCGAGAAGCTCGTCATCATCGTCGCTCGCCTCAAAGAGGCTGTCGGCAAGTTCCGCCAGTTCTGCATAAGTGACCATTGTTCGGTTCCCACCGTTCCTGTCTGTCGCCCCGCACCGTCTCAAGATCCGCCCGGAATACGGTCGGCAGAGCCGGAACGGTGCAGGCGGCGCATGAATAACTATATCGGTCTCCCCGGAAAAAAGAATAGGTGTGCATGAGGAAGATCTGGACTGGGCCGTATATCACCGGATTTCCGAAACCGGCGATATTACGGTCGAAGACCTGGTAGCAGCCACCGGATTTGAACCCGGTGCGGTGACAGCGTCGCTTGAGCGTCTTGAACGCTACCTTCTCATCAGGCGGTCGGGAGATACAGTGCGCCTTCTCTCCATCCAGGAATCGCTGATCGAGTGCCAGTGCCGCCATACCACAGAGGATCTCCCGTTCGTCATCGAGAACGGGGTAATCCGGGCAAAAAGGAGCGAAAAATGAGCGGCGCGCCCGAAGTAGCCGTGCTCCGGATAGGCCACCGGCCCGAACGCGATCAGCGGGTGACGACCCACGTCGGGCTCGCGGCGCGGGCGCTCGGCGCCCGGGGGATGTACCTCGCCGCAGACGATCCCGGTGTCGCCAGGAGCATAACGGACGTGGCCTCCCGGTGGGGAGGAGACTTCTTCATCGAGAACGACGTGAAGTGGCGGCGGTGCATCCTGGACTGGAAAGCCGCCGGCGGCAGGGTCGCCCACCTCACGATGTACGGGCTCCGGATGACCGACGTCATCGACGAGATCCGAACCCAGGAACGGGTTCTCGTCGTGGTGGGGGCGGAGAAGGTGCCGGGCGAAATCTACGGGCTCGCCGACTACAACGTCTCGGTGACCACCCAGCCTCACTCCGAGATATCGAGCCTCGCCCTCTTCCTCGACCACCTCTACGAGGGGAAGGAACTCAACCGGGAGTACCCGGACGCGAAGATCCGGATCGAGCCGGCAAAAGCAGGCAAGAAGACGGTGGAGCGGTGAAGGGCCGGATTCTGGTTGCGGGATTCGCCACGCGGCACGTGGCGCAGTCGGCCCACCGGGCGGGCTACACGGTCTATGCCGTCGACCACTTCTGCGACCAGGACCTCACCTGGTGCACGGAGGAGTGCCTCGGGTTCGACGACCTCGCCGAACTCCCGGGGAAGATCGCCGAACTCGCCGCCCGTCACCCGGTGGACGCGCTGGTCGTCGCCTCGGGCGCCGAGACGATCGGGACGGCGGTCCCGCTCTGCGGCACGCCGCCCGCGAAGGTGGAGCGGTTCCTCGACAAACTGGAGATCCAGCGGTTCTTCGAGGGGCTGGATGTGCCGGTTCCGCCGCTTGCGGGGGAAGGTCATTACCCGGCGATGGTCAAGCCGCGCAGGGGAGCGGGGGGATGGAGGAACGCGGTCGTGAGAGCAGAGGAGGAACTCCGCCGGTGGGAGGAGGCCTGGCCGGACGTGCCGTATGTTGCACAGCAACTCGTCGACGGTATCGCATCAAGCGTCTCCTGCGTCGCGGACGGCCTGCGTGCGCGGGCAATCGCGGTCAACCGGCAGATCCTCAGGGGCGAGGGGGAGAGCGCACACGGGTTTGCCGGGTCGGTCACGCCGTTCTCCCACCCCCTTACCGGGGAGATGATCGCAGCGGCGGAACGGATTGCCGCCGCAAGCGGGTGCATGGGCTCGATCGGGATCGATTTTGTTGCAGGAGAAAAGCCCTGGGCGATCGAGATCAATCCACGGTTCCAGGCCACGCTCGACACGGTCGAGATGGCGATCCAGAAGAGTGTCTTTGCCATGCACATGAACGCCTGCCGCGGGGTGATCCCGGCGGCGATGCCTGCACCACAACAGGTCGCCGTCCGGCGGATCCTCTTTGCCGAGCGGGACATGCGGCTTGACGCCGACCTCTCGGACCTTGCGCCCCACATCGCCGACATCCCCTGGCCTGGAACCGAGTTCGAGGAGGGGCACGCCGTCGTGAGCGTCTACGGCTGCGGCAAGACGGAAGAGGAGGCGTATGTCGACCTCGAGAGGAACACCGCGGCCGTCCGAAAACGGATCGGGAGATGAGCCCGCCCCTCAAAGGCAGGGTAAGTAAATTAAAGGTTAAGAACAGAGTATGGTAACCATCGATGCAGCATATATACTCTTATACGTTTATTCTGTTACAGGAGAGATTTGACCATGGTATCCGTCACTGAACTGTTGGACGATCCGGCAATCAATGCCTATGTCCTGCGCATGATCGGAGAGGCGGGAATCGAACTTCTCAGGCGGTTCCCTGAAGATGGTGAGCACAGTGACGAGGAACTTGCCGAGATGACCGGGGTCAACCTCAACACCGTCCGCCATACCCTTTACACGCTCTACGAGCGGCGCCTTGCCGAGTACCGGCGGCTGAAGAACTCCGAGACCGGCTGGCTCACCTACCTCTGGCACCTCCGCCTCGACCGTATCCACGACGTGCTCGAGGAGCAGGTTCGCGATGCCCTTGAGCACCTCGACACCCGGCTTGCCTACGAGGAGAAGAACGACTTTTACATGTGCAAGAACTGCAGCGTCATCTACACCTTCACGGACGCGGCGAACTGGAACTTCGAGTGTCCGAACTGCGAGCAGATGCTCGAACATTTCGACAACGAACTCATCGCCGTCGCTCTCAGGAAGAGAATCGACAGGATCAAGGAGAGCCTCGGGAGTGCGTGAAGAAGACTGCATCGATCTTCTCAGGCGGGCGCGGTGTTCCGACGGGGTCATCGCGCACTGCCGGGCGGTGCGCGACCTTGCGCTCACCTACGCGTCCGATCCCCTTGTTGACCGCGACCTGGTCGAGACCGGCGCCCTCCTCCACGATATCGGCCGCGGAGTGACGCATGACCTCTGCCACGCCGAAGCGGGCGGCGAGATATGCCGGTCGTTCGGCCTCGACGAGGCAGTCGCCGCCATCGTCGAGCGGCACATCGGGGCCGGACTGACGGCCGACGAGTCTTCGCTGCTCCGTCTCGTCCCGCGCGACTGCATGCCCCGCACGCTTGAAGAGAAGATCGTCGCCCACGCGGATAACCTGGTGAAGGGAACCCGCGTCATCGCGCTCGAAGAGCGGTTGCAACGTGCAGTCGCCCTCCCGCGAAGGCAGAGGAAGCGGATCTGCCGGCTCGGGCAGGAGATGGAACTCTTCAGATAACCAGCTGTTTTACCTGCGGAAGAGCCCGCATCTCCTCGTAGACCGAAGCCGGGATCCGCGGTTCGTCGACGATCATCACGAGTCTGGGCGCCTCTGCGAGGTAGGGGTCGGTGACGAAGATCTGGCGGATGGAGAGATTGTGCTCGACGAGGACTTCGACCGCCGCGCCGACGATCCCTTTCTGTTGCGCATCCTTCGGGTAGAGCGTGATGACCGAGAGGCCGAGGGCCTCGGCGACCCGGGTGAGATCGGGGGCGGCGCGCATACGGATGAAGACCTCGCGCAGCTCGGGGTTATCGAGGATGCGGCGGGCGGTGGCGTCGACGACTCTCCGGTCGGTCTCGATCGCCCTGCCGATGTGCGTCGCGGGGATCTCGATGCCGTTGCAGACGATGCGCCCTTCTTCGTTGATGCCGAACCCGTTCTCCAGCAGAAAACGGACAACCCTGCCCTGGGACGGCGAATCGGCAAACTCCCGTGAGATGTCAGCCCACATGCGGGATCGTTGGATCCGGGCGCATAAATACACATCGAAGGCGGTTCCGGGGCGCTGGGGTACAGGTATCGCAGGAGGGATCCGCCCGGGAAACGGCTCCCTGCCCCGCGCCCGCGGGAGCCCGGGTCCCGGTGGAGCAAGATATTTCTGGTTGCAGCGCATTGTATAAGAAGAACAGGCGAGGGTTGCCAAGCCAGGTCAAAGGCGCCAGGTTGAGGGCCTGGTCTCGTAGGAGTTCGTGAGTTCGAATCTCACCCCTCGCATTCGGTTTTTGTTTATATGTATTCTGGGTAGAACGGACACCGATCAGTCAGCAACCAGTCTTCACCGAATCTCTCCGATTCTGCCGGTAATTATCCCGGGACTCTGCCATTACTTCGCAACCCATAAGGAACAGAAGAGCGAGTAATCCTGGCAAGAGAGGGCAGGGCTACGACATCGGTAAATCCGGGATTTATTTACCCCGGCGAGGCCAGACGCAGCCGTAGATCTGATCCGGGCGACCCTCCCGCGGGTATTTTATCTCTCCAATGATTACGATTGGATAACGAGCATGTTTGTACACCAATCGCCCGGCAATCCGGGGAGACGGTCGCCATGGCGTGTAGGTGCTGCCAGTGCGGCAGCTGCTGCAGCAGCATGAGAGACGTCCACACGGTCATCGAAGAGCGCGGTGACTACACTTTCGTCGTCCCCAACGCCTACAGCGGGGACGTGAAGGAGGTGCGGGTCGACCCGGACAAGATCGCCCTCTTCGAGGATGCGAGCAGCATCATAGAACTGCCGGACGCATGCCCCTCCCTGAGGTTCGAAACCCCCCGGGATTCTCCTGCTCCGTTCCACGGGAACGTTGCATTCGACGGGAAGACGGGAAAGGCATGGTGCACGGTCCACCTGACGCGCCCCGAGATCTGCCGCGATTACTGCTGCTGGCGTCTCCTTATCCTCGATTCGCAGGGTAAGAGGGCCGGGCGCGTCATGTACCGGACAACGTTCCTCCCGGACATCGACGAACTCCGCCGGCTCTGGGAACGGGTGCAGCCGACGCTGAACGGGCTCTCCGGCACCGAATGGGACGATGCCGTCATCGATATCCTCACGGCGGCCGGATACCGGGTTCGCCGGTAACTGCCGGGATTGCAGGTGCTCCCGCCGCCTGCGGGTGAAAGGAGATAGGAACCCTTTCCATCACCTGCCGGCGATCTGCACAACCCTGATATACCGGGATAGCAACAAGCCCGGCCGAGGTCGAGCATATGAGAGCATCGATGAGACTGCTGGCGGGCTGTTGCCTGTTGCTGATGGTGTGCCAGGTCTCCGCCATGGCCCCGCCCGCCTGGGCAGAGCCCGGAACGAAGGTGACGTATCAGGCCGCGCTGACCCCGTACTACGCCATCGACCCCGACGATCCGATGGACCGGTGGGTGCATCACGAGGGAACCGGGGTATTCGGGTATCTGACCGACACGATCACCGCCGGGGACGCCGCGGGTGGCTATTCCGGCGACTCGGTGGTGGTGAGCGGCATCGACGGGGGCACCCTGTACACGGGTTCGTGGTCATACCTTCCGGGGGATCCGGGGATGGGGCTCGTACCGTTCTGGGTCGACCTCGACAGCCCCGCCTTCAGCCCGGAGTTCATGGTTCTTGAGGGGCCGCTGGAACTTGCCGGCACGGAATGGGATGCGCAGGCGTATTACTACGCAAACCTCGGGACGAGTTTTGACATACGCTACGTCGTCGATAAGGAGAGCGGCCTCGTGTTGATCAAGAACGCGGGGCTGACGGGCGCAAACAACCAGATGCAGAGGGAGATCTACATCCTGCAGTCGCTTGAGACCGGATACCCCGGAAGCGGTATGCCGGAGAACGACACCTTCCCTATCATCTGGAACTCCACGCACCCGGAGCGCGGTATGCCGGAGAACGTTACCCGGCCTATCACCTGGAGTTCCGGGCACCCCGGAAGCGGTATGCCGGAGAACATCACCCGGCCTATCGGTGAAATGGTCGGGAACTCCGGGTGGGCAATGAGGCATTTGGGGGAGGAAACTCCACCCCTTCACCATGCCTCTCACGATGGCACTGAACATCCCTACAATCCTGGAGGTGACGGGAACTAAGAGGGAATTCCGGGATCTTGTCGAGGCGACAATCGAGGAGCGGGATCTCCCGTTCCCGGAACTCCTGCGAGGGGTGGAAAGGCTCCCGGTAGAAGATGGTAATCGAGCGCGGCCCCGAGGGAGACTTATGCTCTATGGTCGGGTCGGATAACAGGTCGCTCCCGGATCCGCTCCACCGCATCCTCGGCGGCTTTCCGGGCGTACCAGTCCTCATCGTCGAAGATGCGCTCGAGGGGCGCAATCGCCCGTGCATCCCCGATCTCGGCGAGCACATCCGCCGCACGTTTCCGGACATCGCCGTCCGGGTCGTCGAGCGCGGAGACGACCGGCTCCACTGCCGGGGTTCCTATGGCGATGAGCGCCGCTCCCGCCTCCCGCCTGACGCTGTAGTAGTCGTCGTGGAGGAGACTCATGAGCCCCGGAGTCGCACGCGGGTCGCCGATCTCGCCGAGGATCATCGCCGCCCGCCGCCGGATGCTGTCGTCGCGGTCGTCGAGCACCGCGAGCAGCGGCTTGATCACGGCCGCTCCCACCCGGACGAGATCACCCCATCGCTCCTTTGCGATCAGGTAGACGACCGTCTCCTCCCCCACCGCGGGCGACCAGCCCAGGCGGTCGAGGGCGTCCGCAGCCCCGGCACGGACGCGGAAATGCTCATCGGTGAGCGCACCGGGGAGCAGACGTGCCGCGGGCTCGCCGATCAGCACAAGCGCCGCCACCGCACCCTTCCGGGACGCATCGTTCCCGTCCCTGAGAACCCGCAGGAGCGGCAGGACCGCCGGTTCGCCCATCATGCCGAGCGCCCGCACCACGACGCGCCCCAGGCGCTGGTCGTCGTGCAGGAGCGCATCGATCAGCGGTTCGATGGTCGCCGGGTTCCCGATCTTGCCGAGCGTCGCGGCCGCTCCCATCCGGATCGTCGGGGGGGCAGCGCGGAGAGCCCGGACCAGCGGTTCGACTGCCGGATCTCCGATGCCGACGAGCGCCCGCGCCGCACCCAGGCGGATCTGCCAGTCGCGGTCCTGGAGAGCCTCGATGAGCGGCAGGACCGCCGGTTCGCCCATCATCTTGAGCGCCTCGACCGCCTTTCTCTGCGCGCCGTCCTGTTCGGTGCGGAGCTCGTAGATCAGCCTCTCGACTGCGGGAGCCCCGATCAGCCCGAGCGCCCGCGCCGCACCAATCTGGATTGCGCTGTCGGGGTCGTTGAGCGTCCGGATCAACGGTCCGACCGCACCGGGCCCGATCCCGGCGACGAAAGTCCACTGTTCCTTCGCGATCAGGTAGCTGACGGTCTCGCTCTCGGTCCGCGGCTCCCATCCGTTCCTGCCGAGAACCTCGGCCGCGCCCAGCCGCACCAGGTAGCGTTCATCGTTGAGCGCCTGCACAAGCAGATCGACGACCGGGCCCCCGAGGCGGGTGAGGGCATCGATCGCCCCGAGCCTGAGGGTATCGTCGGGGTGTCCCAGGGCCCCGATAAGCGGGGCGGCAGCCGCTTCCCCAAGACCGGTGAGCAGATCTCCCACCCGCTGCCGGATCAGGGCTTCGTCGTTCCCGAGCGCCTCGATCAGCGCATCGAAGGCCTCCATCCCCATCGCCTCGAGGATCCCGACAGCGGTCTGTCCGGTCTCTGGATGCCCGAGAACCGGGACGAGCGCGCCGGCCGCAGGACTCCCGATCCGGACAAGCACTCCGGCAGCCGTCTTGCGAAGCCGGGTCTTCTCCAGGGCCTGGATCAGCGGTTCCACTGCAACTTCGCCGATTCTAACAAGCGTCTCTTCCGCCTGCTCGCGGAGCGCTTTTCTGCCGAGCAGGCGGATCAGGGAGGGGACCGCAGGGGTCCCGATGCCGACGAGCGCCTTCATCGATCCGGCCTGCACCGCCGGATCAAGGTCACCGAGCCGCGCCACCAGGGGATCGACGGCGGGAGCGCCGAGACTCACGATCTCCGGCCATCGCTGCAGCGCGATCAGGTGGACGATCTCCTCCTCCGTCCCCCCTTCGGGAACCCACCCGAGCTGCTCGAGTACCCTCGCGGCTCCCATGCGGATCGACGAGGACTCGTTGCTGAGTGCCCCGGCAAGCGGTTTGAGTGTCGGAGCACCGATCCCGGCGAGCGCCGCCGTCGCTCCTCCCTGACCGTCGCCCTCCTCGCCGAGGAGAGGGATGAGGGCGTCTATCGCGGGCGCACCGATCCCGATCAGGGCGTCGACGGCTTTTCGGTGAAGACGGTCTTCACCGGCCCTGACGAGTTCGACGATGGCCGGAACCGCCTCAGACGTCCCGAGTCGGCCCAGAACCTCGACGGCGCTCTCCCGGGCGGCCCCGACCCCGCCTTCAAGCAGTTCGAGGACGGGCGCCACGGCCGGTTCCCCAATAGCAACAAGCGCATCCGCCGCCACCGGGGCGACGTCCTCGTCGGCGAGGGCACCCACGAGCGGCCCTACCGCCGTCGGATCGCCGATCTCGCCGAGCGTCGCTGCAGCCTCGCAGCGTATACGGGCGTCATCGGCGTTGAGCATCCGGATCAGCGGCTCAACGGCCGGTGAGCCCATCAGGGCGAGTTCCATCCACTCCTCCCGGGCAATCAGGTACCAGGCCCGTTCAGAGTCGCTCCAGGGTTCCCAGTTCATCCCGCCGAGAATTTCAGCGACCTGGGACCGGATGCGGGATCGCCTGGATGTCAGCGACTGGATCAGGGCCGGTACCGCCGGCTCGCCGAGCGCACCAAGAAGATCTAAAAGTGCCTCCTGCGCCTCCCCGTCCGTGGAGTCCAGGGCGCGGATGCACGCCTCCGCCGCCGGTTCGCCGATCTTCGCCAGAGCCCCCGCCGCAGTCCTGCGAAGGGAAGGGACAGAGAGGAGCCCGATGAGCGGCTCGACCGCAGGAAAACCGATCTCCGTGAGCGCCATGGCCGCCAGCGGGCGGATCTCGTCGCCTGCTTCGTGCAGAAGTTCGACCAGGGGATCGACCGCGGCCCCGCCGATCTCCCCGAGAGTCCGGGCGGCGTTCCACCACACCCCCTTATCGGGGGACTTCAGGATGCGGATGAGGGGCTCGATCGCGGTCTCACCGTAATCCGCAACGTCGAGCCACGCCTCGTCGGCGATGAGGTAGCGTATCGCACCGGTGTCGTCGGGGGCTTTCCACCCGAGTTCACGGAGGACGGAGGCTGCCGACCTTCGGATGCTCCGCTCAGGCGCATCGATGGCCTCGATGAGGAAGGGGATTGCTTCGTCGCCGATCTCCCGGAGCGCGTAGCGGGCGCCGAACTGCACCTCGCCGTCGCCGTCGGCAAGCGCTGCGATGAGAGGCGGCACGGCGGGGCTCCCGATGCGCACGAGCGTGGCAGCCGCCCCGATCTGCGCCGTAACGTCCCCAAGCGCAGCAATCAACGCAGGGATCGATTCCTCGCCGATCAGGGTAAGGGCTTCGGCGATGCACCACCGCTCCCCGTCGCCCGCAAGAGCAAGGGCCCGGACCAGGGGCTCCACGGCGTCGGCCCCACGGTCTGCGACGGCACTGACGGCACGTCCGCGAACCCCGGCATCGTCGCTCCCGAGGTCATCGATGAGCGACTCTATCGGGCGTTCAGCGTCTCTCCCCGCAGCCTCAGATAGGGGAGGGAGAGAGGCGGTCACGGCCGCCAGATCTTCTTCTGAGAGATCGAGTTCGGCAAGCCCGGAAAAGGGGTCGAAATCTCCGTCCTCGAACCCTGGCATCTGCATGAGTTCATCGGCGCCGAGGGAGGCAGGGTGCGGTGCAGGCCGGTCGTCCGGAACACCGGGCATGCCGTCATCCAGGAGTGAAAAGTCCGGGAGGTCTTCTGCCGCAGGATCCTCCGTGAGGAAGAGAGCATCGACTTCGTCCGGGGAGGCGAGACCCCCGGGGCCATCCGCAGGAGGTTCCGCCGGGGAAGGAACGGTAACCGTTTCGCCCGGCGAGATGAGTTCGTCGAACCGCCGGAGGGCATCGGGGATCTTCTCGAGCCTATCGAGGACGCTCGTCCCATCGTCGGCCGGGGCATGCCTGCGCGGGGGGGCCTCAGCAGACAAACCAGCAATCGGGGGTTCGGGGTCGTCCTTGCTATCGCTCTCTTCGGTATTCTTCTTTATCCAGTGCCTGATGAGCGAAGAGCCGTTCGGGCCGAAGAGCCCGGGCAGGCAAACGATGGGAAATGCGGATTCAACCGCCGACATATCCGGCACTCCCGCACCGGGCAGGAGAAGGAACAGGCATACGATCCCGAAGATCGCGCAGAACAGGGCACGTAACGCCGGAAGAGGTACACGGCAGTCACGGGGCACGCCCCCATCTGCGGATACCGGCAGCACCATCACTACATCGCGGATTGCGACTGCCGGATCGGTGGATGGACTGTCCGAGAATGCTCGTCGGCCCTCGATGCGCATAATGAAATCTTTACGTCTAAAAATTAAATATGTTTGTTTTTCTTGCCCGGGAAATAAAAAGAATCATTATATATTACCTATTTCAGGAACGAATATTAGCTTCCCGGGCCCCCGAGGTCACCGGGCAGCGTCTGCATCGGACTGCCAGGGCATACCAGGCGACGGTCGCGGGCATGGTGCCGCACAGATCGCTATAGCGGCGTGACCGGTCAACCGCTATCTGCGGCAGGGGCGGGGAGATCCGGTGAAGTAAGGCCTTGCTACCGGATTAACCCCATCAGCGCCTGAATGCAGCCACGAACGGCCGATCAGAACCCTTCGTTCATGATCCGGTCGAGTTCCGAGCGCTTGATCCGCCAGGTGCCTCCGCACTTGACCGCCGGAATCCGCGCCTCCCGGATGAACTCCCGGATCCGGCCGGGGGTGAAGTTCAGAGTCGAAGCAACGTCGTCGACGGTGAGCATTGCGTCTCCCGTGGCATGGTGGTGGCCGCACCCGATCGTCTCCCAGTTCTCGTCCGGCAGCATGATGGTGATGACCGGCTCACCGCCGTCCCCCGGGGAGACCGCAGCCTTGAAGGTCAGGGTGGGAACAATGCCGTTCTGGTAGAGGCTGACCTGAAACTCGAACTCCTCCTCGGTCGTCGTGCGGGCTTTGGCCCTGAATGCATGAAGGGTGTCCCAGAGGTTCTCCGTAACGGTCTCCTGCGGGATGTTCGGGAACGGAACCATGCTCTGTGCGGCCCGTGCCGAGACTGCAAGGGGGATCATGATGCCTATATCCCTTCCCATCCTGGTGATCTCGACCAGATCGCCGTCGTCGATGGCGTCCTGGCGCATCTTCCTCTGCTGTTCCGGGTCGGCCAGTCCCCAGATCTCTTCCGGTGTTCGCGATCGTAGTCTTCGTATCTCCATGGGTGTATCTCTCCGGAACAATTTCGTGCTCTACTATACCACTATAGGAAGATCGATAATAAAACATTTGTCAAATATTTCAGGGTATTTTCCGATTTCCTCTGCGTTAAAGGCATATTTTGGGAGCCCGGCTGGTGAAATTCCGCCATGATCGGGCATGAACCGCCATGCAGCCTCAGGAAAACCAGATAAAGGGCTAATAATCCAGAAATCATGAAGTATGGGGCCCGGAATACCGGCTGCCAACCCCGATCCCGGGAGGGCTGCTCCGACAAAGCCTATATAGCATCAGGGAGAGTCTTGAAGCAGTGATTGCCCCCGTGACCCCCGCTCCCGGTGACGCCTACATAACACTTCTCGGACGCTCGACATGGGCGCTCGTCAACGCTTACCACGCAGTCCTGCATGAGAAGGAGCTGCGCCCCGAACGGGTCATTATCGTCACCGAAGAACCCTACGCGCAGGAAGCATCGGTCGCGGCCAGGGCGATTGGAGTCGTCTCGGAGGGATACGGGTTCGCCCCCGCGATCGCAACGGAGATCCTGCCCGAAGCGGACTTCATAAGGGCCGGGCAGACGATCCGGGCGCTTGCCGGCGATCTCATCGGGCAGGGACTCAACGTGGCGATCGACATCACCTCGGGCAGGAAGGTCACGGTCGCCGGGGCGCTCATCGCGGTCTCGGTCGCGGGGCTCGATATCCGGCACATCTATTATCTTGCCATGAAGAACACCGACGATGTTGCAAAGCCCTATATGATGATCCCCCACCAGATCCAGCAGATCCGGGATATCATGGAGGATGCGGGGGAGATGAGATGAACGACGCGGTCATCAGGGAGGACGAACTGCAGGTTCTCATCAACAGCCTCGACGAGATCCGCGTCACCTATCCGCTCTACGAAGGCGAGATCCTGGTCGCACGCCCCGAAGGCACCGGGTTCTCGCTAGAACTGCCCGCGTCCCGCGAGACCTTCAAAGACTGGGTTGCCGGATATGAGTCCGTCTCCGCGGAACTTCCTTCCTACGCCGATCTCCAGGAGTGCATGTTTGCAAGCGGGATAGCCCGCTACGTGAACCATGCCGCCTTTGAGTCGATGCTCGCGTCGTATGGGCAGCTCAAGAAGGCCGTCTTCTTCGGCCTGGATACGAACCTCTTCTACCATGGGTTTGCATCGAACAACCCGCAGATCGAGCACGCTTCATACCTGATCGTCGATACCGTCCGGGACGAGATCGCGTATGCCATCAACCGCAAGTACCCGGCAAAGACGATCGGTGAGATAGCGGCACTGGCGCCCGACTGCCGGGAGTACATCGGGGAACTCGAGAACAAGCGGACGAAGCGGTCACGCAAAGCGGCGTATCTTGCGCTGAAGGAGTACCGCATCATCCGTGACCGGGCGACGGAGATCGCGGCCCCGGGCCCGCATACGCACCTCTCCGAGGAGAACGACTACAACATCGTCCGGGCGCTCCGCAAGTTCGAAGAAGAGCGGTATGCCCTCCCGGTCCTCCTGACCGCCGACACCTACATGGCCGATCTCTGCATGGCCGAGGGGCTCGAGTACTTTTACTTCGACCGCCCATATAGGTTAGAGACAACAGCCTGCACGGCGCCGGCGTTCCGGCGGCTGCTCTTCAACCTTGCCACCGTCTTCGGGTTCGTGAACTGCAACGAAATCGCGATCTTCGGCGAGTATGGAGGGAAGGGCAACGAACTCGACGAACTCAAAGTCCGTTTCCGGGACGATGGGGCGTACCGTGCATTCATGAGGGAACTCAAGATATGCAGGCACCTTACGGCACTCGGCATACCGCGGTAGAGGCGGTCCTCTGCGACATGGACAACACCCTCTTTGACTTTGTCGGAGCGAAGCGGGAGGCGTGCCGGTGCGTCGTCGACTGCATCGGAACCGGCGACCCTGAAGCCCTCTTTTCCCAATTTCTCCGGGGGATTCACGGGTTCGAGGACTATGAGAACATACGCGATTATCTTGTAGACCTCGGGGTGTACGAGGAGCGGACGTTCGAGGTCTGCTGCCGCACCTACGAGGACGTGAAACTCGGCCTGGTCGAACCGTACCCGGGCGTCGAGGAGACGCTCCGGTGCCTCCGGGACGCCGGGATCTCTCTCGCGGTCGTGACCGACGCGGAGTCTCCCCATGCGCGCCAGCGGCTCGAGAAGACCGGGCTCACCGATTACTTCGAGACGGTGGTGACCCCGGATATCTCGGGCAGGCGGAAACCGGAGCCTGACTCGCTCGTCTACGCCCTCCGGCGGCTCGATGCGGCTCCGGCGAGGGCGATGATGGTCGGCGACAGTCTGGTCCGCGACATCGCTCCGGGGAGGCGTCTGGGGATGGTGACCGCGTTTGCCGCCTATGGAGACTGGCGCGACGGCAGTCCGGCGGAGATCGAGGCCGATATCGTTCTCGCAGAGTTCGCCGAACTCACCGGCCACCTGGGCATACCGCGCCGGTGATCAGCGGAGCGGCGAGGGCGATTGCGATCCCGGCACCGGCAGGCGCGCCCCGTGGACAATGACCTGCTGGTCGGTCTCCAGGACCTTGCCGAGGATGATTGCTTTCCCCGCGGCCGTCATTGCAAAGACCGGGATCGACGTCCCGGCCTGCAGGAGCGCGGCCTTTGCTGCCTCATCCCGGATATGCTTTGAGGCGCAGGCGGTGATGAGATCGGCCGAGCGGGCCATCAGGGCGGCGTCCTCCCGCGAGATCCCGGTCGTGTGAACGGCGACGATCACGGCGTCGGGGAAACGCTCCCGGATAGCCGCCGCCTCGGCGGCAGCGGCGGTGGTCACGGCGATCCGGCGGTGGCCGAGTTCTGCCGCCAGGGCGACGCCGGCCGCCTGGTCGATCGCGGCGGTTGCCGGATCGAGGACGACGCCTCCGTTCTCCTCGATCCGCGCGATCACCTCCGGGATCGGGCTTGTTTTGACGAGACCCGACATCCGGCCGCCGATGCCCTGGATGAGGGCGGGGTTCTCTGCAACCAGCGTCCCCGCTCCGTCGGAGGCGATCACCGCAGCGTCGAGGTCTCCCCGCCGGACGGCGCTGCTCAGGAGTTCCGATGCCCCGAAGATGACGAAGTCCGGCCCGGCAAGAACCTCGCGCTGTGGCGTGCACATTCCGAATGACTTGATGCGTCCTTCGATATTCTCCCGTATCTCCTCCATCGTCATCTCCTTGACCGGGAAGGCGAACCGCCGCGCCAGCGGACAGACCTCTATCTGCGGCGCTCCGACCTCGACCACCCGGCCGTCCCGGATCACGACCCGGCATCTGCCGGCGGCCTCTACGATATGCTCGTCATGATCGCTCATGAAAGAACATAGAACGGGCAGGGGAATAATGGTGCCTCACCCCGATCCCCGGGGGTAAACCCTTATCAGATGACCCTGCCATGAGATTGTAGGCAATCATGATACGCTTACAGCAGCGGGGCGGGGTGAGGGGAGATGGGCAGGATCTGTAGCCCGTTCGTCGTGATCGAGTGCAGCCGGCAGTGCGGCTTCTCCCGGCTCTACAATGAGCCCACCGAAGAGCAGGAGAGGGAGATATCCGATACGAAGACCTGCCCTGCCTGCGGCGCCCCCGTCCGGCGAAGGCTCTTCTGACGGCGGGGAGCATGCCGGGAGAGCGCTACTGGGAGATCGACCTCGCCCGGGGCATCGCCGTCGTGACGATGATCGTCTTCCACTCGGCCTTCGATCTCAACTTCTTCGGCGTCCTGCCGCTCGACGTCTCCGGGGGGTTCCTCCGGATGCTCGCCTACCTGACCGCATCGACGTTCATCTTCCTCGTCGGGGTCTCCTTCACCATCAGCTACGCGCGGGCTTCGCGGCGGCTTGATGGGCGCGGCCTCGCGCTCAAGTACGCACGGCGCGGCCTCACCATCTTCGGCTACGGCCTCATCATCACCGCCGTCACCTGGTTCTTTCTGCCGTCGGTCTTCATCGTCTTCGGCATCCTGCACTTCATCGGGATCGCGATCCTGCTCGCGCCGCTCTTCGCCCGGTTCGATGCAGAGAAACTCATCGCCGCGAGCATCGCTTTCCTCATCGCGGGCTACGCGGCAAGCCTGGTCTCAGGCCCGTGGCCGCTCCTCTGGCTCGGGATCCGGCCGGAATCCTTCGCGAGCCTCGACTACGTCCCGCTCCTCCCCTGGTTCGGCCTCGTCCTGGTCGGGATGGCAGTCGGCCGCCTCTACTACCCTGACGGGCGGCGGGGGTTCGCGTTCACGGTTGCAGAGCCGGGCCTCTTGCGGCCGCTCTCGTTCCTCGGCCGGCACTCGCTCTTCATCTACTTCCTGCACCAGCCCATCATCCTTCTTGCGATAGCAGTGCTGGCGCCGGAGGCGATGGGACTCGGGTGAGGTTGTATGGCGGTACGATACGTACCGCACACGGCAGAAGAAATTAATCGCTTGAGCAGGAATAATACAGGGAGACGAGATAGCGCAGAAAGACCGGCAAAGAGCCGGGATATCCAGGACCAGGTGAGCCCATGACAGCAGTAACAGAAACAGCGTGGATCATATTCATCATCAGCATAGCGGCGCTCCTGGCACTCGACCTCGGCGTCTTCAACCGTAAGGCCCATGTCATAAAACCGAGGGAGGCGCTCCTGCAGTCCGCCACCTTCATCGCCGCCGGGGTGATCTTCAATATCGGGGTATATATATGGATGGGACCCCAGGCAGGGCTCGAGTTCACCACCGGCTACATCATGGAGCTGATGCTGAGCGTCGACAATCTCTTCGTCTTCGTCATCGTCTTCGCCTCATTCTGTGTGCCAGCAGAGGACCAGCACAAGGTGCTGTTCTACGGCATCATAGGGGCTCTGGTCTTCCGTTTTGCGTTCATCATAGCAGGTGTGGCGCTGGTGGAGACGTTCTCCTGGGTACTCTACATCTTTGGTGCCTTCCTGATCTACACCGCCATCAAGATGGTGCTCAAGAAGGAGGAGGTAGCGGTCGAACCGGACAAGAACGTCCTGGTCCGTGCGTTCCGGAGGATCATGCCGGTCACCAGGGGTTATGAAGGCGACCGGTTCTTCGTCAGGAAGCCTGATGCGACCGGCAAGATGGTGACCTGGGCCACCCCCATGGTCGTGGTCCTGCTGGTGGTGGAGACCACCGATATCATGTTCGCCGTGGATTCTATCCCTGCAATCCTCGGCATCACCACCAACCCGTTCATCGTCTTCAGTTCCAACGCCTTCGCCATCCTCGGCCTGAGGTCGATGTACTTCGCGCTGGCGCACATCATGAACGCGTTCTACTACCTGAAGTACGCCCTGGCCGGCATCCTCAGCTTTGTCGGTGTCAAGATGCTGATCGCCGACATCTACCACATCCCGGTGGGGATCTCGCTCGCCGTCATCATCCTGATCCTGGTCGTGGCCATCATCGCGTCTCTGATCCGGAACCGGCGTGCCGAAGAGCGTCCGGCGGCGGAGACTGGAAAGATTCCAGATGTAGAGGAAGTGCAGACCGAGGCCTGTCCCGCCCTTGCGAGCCTCCAGGCAGATGATACCACGGTAGAATCGGATCGCTCTGCATCAAAAGGCTCCGGGAACACCAGAAAAGGCAACGAGTGACCTTCCGGCCGGGGCTGGTCACCATCTCCCCTCCCTTTTCGACGCCTGATATCCGTCCGGAGCATGAGCGAAGAGAGAGCACAGCCGGGTGCTCTCCTCACTCACAAAAGAGCGAAACGTCTGCAAATGCCCGGACGTCAAAGACCCCCCGCTCCGTGACCCGGAGATCGGGGATGACCGTCAGGGCGAGGAACGAGAGGTACATGAACGGGTTCTCGATAGACCCGAGCCGCCGGGCATGCTCCTCAAGAGCCGCGAGGCGACTCACAACCTCGTCGTAGGGAAGGGCCGACATCAGCCCGGCGCACTCGAGGGGGAGCGCGGTCACCTCACTACCGGAGACGACCGTGAGGCCTCCCCCGAGCCGGACCACCTCGGCAACGGCACGGACGATATCGGCGTCGCTGACCCCGACGGCAACGATGTTGTGGGAGTCGTGGGAGACCGACCCGGCGATCGCCCCCTCCTTCAGGCCGAACCCCTTGACGAGCCCGACGCCGGAGCCCTTCTCCCGGTAGCGGTCGGTGACGACTGCTTTGAGGATGTCGCGGTCGAAGTCCGGGATCGCGGCAGCATCGACCGGACAGCGCAGGTCCCGGGTCGTGATCTGGCCGGGCACGATCCCGATCACCCGCGCCTCCCCCCGCCCGGTTATCCGGATATCGCCGGGTTCCGGTACGCGGACGTGCATGGGGGACGCGGGGCAGGCCGGCCGCCGGTAACCGGCGTCGACCACCTCGACGCCGCGCTTGAACGTCTGGAGAACCCGGAAGCGGTCGGGATCGTCGACGACGCAGAAGTCCGCAACTCTTCCCGGTGCAAGAGCGCCCCGGTCGTGGAGCCCGAACCTTCCGGCGGCGGAGAGCGTGGCCATACGGAGCGCCTGCTCGACCTCGAGGCCATATGCGACCGCTTTTCGGATGCAGTCGTCGATATGGCCCTCCCCGGCGAGCATGTCGGCGTGCCGGTCGTCGGTGGCAAAGCAGCACCGCGGCGCCGTGCAGGC
>DAIRGM010000006.1:0-76923 GCA_036794525.1 Methanoculleus sp. | reverse complement strand
ATGACAGGCACGGATCTTTACGCGTTGGAGACAGGGGAGGGGAAGACCCCTCCCCATGGCGATAGCCACCACGGTCCACAGCATGAGGACATGCTTGCGAGAAAAGGTCGAACTCAGGGACAGGCCGGGTCCGGCACCAATCTCGTCAGGGATGAACGACAGCCGGAATAGGGTGGGCTTTACCAGAGCCCGATAACGGAAATTTTCGGTCGGATCCACCGAGATCGATTATCAGTTCTATGCTGGAGCACTACCCGAAACCCCAGGCTCCGCCGCATCGATTCTCTCCACCGTCCGGCCCGGGACCGGGCAGGGTCTCTCCGGGGCGTCCGCTCGACAGAGACAGAACTCTGGAGTGTCGAGCGGACCGTTTCATCCCGTAATTCCCACGCCTCTTCGCGTGAGTCGGCAGTAGAGGGAGATGATAGAGCCTCTCGCGTTGACGTGAAGGGGATGTCAACTGCAGCTGCAATCGTCCGCTACCGTCAATCTCCGGTCACGCGGCATCGTCCCGTACTCGAGAAACCTCAACAAAAACAGCGCAAAACAAAAAATTAGGGTTGGTTAGGGTTTAATCCCGCCGCAGGACCAGGAAGGCAACCGCACCAAGGCCGGCCAGAGCAAGGAGTGCTCCGAACCCTGGGGACTGGGTGGTGGGGGTAGCTTCAGTGGTCGTGGTAGCGGTCGGGGTGACCTCACCGGTCGCGGTCGCGGTCGGGGTAGTCTGAGTTGTCGGGACTGCCTCGACTACGTTGAAGGTCGCGGTCGCGGTCGTGCTGGTCTCGATGGACTCGACCTTAACGATGTACTGGTCGGGTTTGAAGCTGCTTCCGTCAACTTCGAACGACCAGGTGTTCGCGCCGTCGCCCTGCTTGACTTCCGCAGTGTCAGCAACGTTCGCGAAGCCGGAGGCTTCGGTCTTGGTGGTCGGCTGGAACGCCGCAGAGGCAACCTCAACGTTCAGCGTGTCGCCGACGGCGAGGTTGGTCGTGCCGGTGATCGTGAACTTGCTGCCTGCAGCCTTGTCGCCGATCGCGTCGATGAAGATCTGGGCTTCCGCGACGACGAACGTGAGCTTCACGTAGGTATCGTCGACATACGGGGTGTCGAGGGCGTCGATCAGCGCGTTGGCTGCTTCGGATGCCTGCAGACCCACGAGGTTTGCTACGAACACGTTAACCGCGCCCGTCTCATTGCTCCTGTAGATATTGTTAACAGTAGCGCCTGATCCCTGTTCAACGCCGAATCCGCCAGTCATCGGGTGCTGGATGACAACGAAATACTGGCCGGAAGCGAGGTTAGAGGTGTCGAGATTGTCATACTCAAAGGTGCCATCGGATTCGACGGTGACGGACTTAGAATCTAAGACCCTGTTGTTGACATCGCCGTAGAAGTTCTTGCCGAAGATCCAGACCATGACGCTTGTCGGGTTGCCCTGTGCAGTTCCGGTGATCGTCAGGTCATCGCCCTTCGCGACGGTGGCGCCGCTCGTGGTCGCGGTGATGAAGCCGGACCGGAGTTGGACGGAGGTCGTGGCGTACTTGACATTGGAGAGATTGAGCCTGCCTTGGGGTTCCGCAACAGCGTAGATTGTGTAGCCCCCTGCGTCAAGGGACCCACCGAGATCGCCGGTGTTCCACTTGTAAGACCAGGTATCGTCACCTTCGACATTTACCCCGCCTCTGGTGAACGTGGCTGTATTGAGATCCGCCACGTTTCTCAGCCAGTCAAGGTTGACACCGTTGCCGTAAAGGTTCGGACCGGTCATGAAGAGATAGACCGTGTCGTTGTCGGTGCAGTGACCGGAGAGTGTGACTTCCTCACCGATGTAGTAGGTACCGGTGCCGGACGCGGTGATGCTGACCGCACCTTCCTCAACCTTCACCTTGACATCATCGTTGGTAGTCTTGTCACCCACTTTATACACTTTGATGGTGTATGACCGGGCATCGGTGCTGGTGGTGGTGTTGAACTGGACTTTTGCAGTACCGGCCGCGTTGGTGATGATGGTCGCGTTCTGGTAGTCATTAGGAGTACCGTTAAACGCAGACTGAGCCGGGTGCATCACCGGGGCATCGTTACCCGCGGGCTCAATGTACACCTGATAGTCGGTTCTCGACTCGCCGGCGACCGTCACGGTGAAACTGTTGCCGCGGACGACATTGTCCTTGTCGGACGTGATGGCGAGCGCCTGAGGGGCAATCTGGAACGTTGCGACGTTGGAGTCAAAGTTCTTGCCGAAGAAGTCAGTGCCGCGCGCCCACTTCGCCTGGACGGTGTAGGTCCCCGCCGTGGACCGATCGAAGGGGAGATACTGGATGCTCCCGTCAACCGTAACAGGACCCAGCGTCGCCTCAGCGCCGCCGGACGGGGTTATCTTGACACTCATCGTAGTGCCGGACGGCAGACCATTCAGGTTGTTCGTCACCTTGACGGCCAGCGGGGTGTTCCGGGCAACGGACTTTTCTGCAATGGAGTCCTCCCGCGAGCCATTCAGCACAATGTCGACCTTAACGTCGGGGTACTGGACATTGATGTATCCTACAGCGCTATTCCGGTTAGCAGACTGACCAGTGGTGTCAAACAGATAGTAAGGACCGGTCGCTGTGCCAATCCGGGCGCGGGTTAGCTCAGTTATGTTACCGACGTTATCGGAGTTAATGATCACATCAGTAATTCCTGCTGAGGGATCACTGTAGTGAACCAACTCTGTGATCTTTCCGACAATAGGCTGGATGCTGCCGCTGCTGTCGAAGTTAAGGTTCTTTTCGCCTACATAGACGGTGGTGCCATTGTTTATAATTGGAGCATCGCGTGCCGCAGCCGGTGCAACGACCAGCGCAGCCGCGAGGATCATGGCGACCACCATCAGTTTTGTCATACTCTTCATACTATACCTCCATTTGTGATGACATGAGGGAATGTGAACGCGAGGTACTCGACAGACGTCGAATACGGGTTCACCACGCTCTATACTCCGATTCACGGAATATGTCACAATATTTGTGGAACACTTAATATATCCTTTGTGGTCGACCGGGTGTCAGACGCCCCTGAAAGGCACCACAATACGGGAAAACGCCCCGAATGCGTCAGGATCACGCTTCATTCCCGGATCACCGGAGTCCATAGATACGCGAGGATAAAAATCTTACTCCGCGGATTAGCGGGAACTCCCGACCCCGGCAGCGCTCCCTGCGCGACCCTGCCGCGCTTACGCTCCGCGGTGCCGCACGCGCCCGGCACCCGCCCGGGTGCCCGCCATGCCCGCACCCGGGCAACCGCCCTCGGCGGGGAGACCACCGGAGCACGTATATATAAGACCGTTCCCAGTGGGGAGCCTTTTCTACCCCGGCCCGCAAACAACTCTCTATGCGGATCATTCGGGCGCCTACGCTCGCACGGGCACACGAACTGGCGGTCAGAACCGTCCTCGAGAAAGGATGGGTGCTGGATACGGAGAACGACGAGGCGACGATCGAGTGCGAGGAACTCGCGCTCGAGGTGGAGTCGCCGGAGAGCGAGCCGATGGCAAGCCCCGCCTCAAGGTTCCAGCAGCGGTTCCTGGACGTCTACGCAGAGAACCTCCTCAAGGGTTCCGATGCAAAGTTCGAGTACGACTACCACCGGCGGCTCTTCGACTGGGGCGAAACCCTCACGGTGAACGGCGAGGACGTTCACATCGACCAGATCGACTACATCGCCCGGAAACTCGCCGCCGCACCGAACTCCCGGCGGGCGGTCGCGATCACCTGGAACCCGGTCGTCGACGAGAACCTCGACGACTGCCCCTGCCTCCAGCTCGTCCAGTGCCTGCTGCGGGACGGGAAACTCCAGATGAAGGTCGTCTTCAGGAGCAACGACATCCTCTCCGCCGCCGGCTCCAATATGTACGCGCTCGTCCGCCTCCAGAGGATGATCGCGGACCGGCTCGGCGTGCCCTGCGGACGCTACACCCACATCGCGCTCGTCCCCCACGTTTACTACCGCCGGGATCTCAACGATATCGAGCCATTTTGCAGATCTGGCGCCGAGATCCGGCCTGTTGCCGAGGTCTGCCGGGCCTGCGGGAAGTGCCCGCGCTCGTCCGGGGCATAAACCCCGGCCGTCACTTTAATTAAGATTCACAGACAACATTTTAGAGCCCAATAGCCCGGTAGTGTAGCGGTCAATCATGTGAGACTCTGGATCTCGCGACAGCAGTTCGAATCTGCTCCGGGCTACTCGAATCTTTTTCTCCGACACCTGAGAACGCATACACCGGAGGGTGGTATATGATTGATCACAATCTCGGCGGCACTGTGCGCCTCGACGACGAAGAGACGCTTGCCCTGCTCGCGAGGCTCTACGACAACCGTGCAATCCGGCACATCCAGGTGCAGGCCGTCCCCCTGCCCCGTCTGGTCTTCCGGGAACGCCTCGACCGGATCGCCGCGACCGGCATCCCGGTTGTCATCCACGCGCCCCACCACAACCACGGCGTCAACCCCTGCGCCCCGGCGGCGTACGACGACCGGCCGCTCCCTGAGATCGAAGCGCATATCGAGGAAGAGATGAACCGGACGTATGAGGCCGCCGACGTTCTCGGTGCGGAGACGATCGTCCTCCACGCCGGGCGATACGAACCGGGCGGGCGGCTCGCCGCCGTGGAGACATTCGCCGAATTCCTCGACCGCCACGCTGATCCCCGTCTCGCCCTCGAAAACCTCCCCGCCGTCTACGCCGGCTACCCCCTCCTCGGGAACACCGCCGAAGAGCTCGCGGCGCTTGCAGGCACAAAGATCACCCGGTTCTGCCTCGACTTCCCCCACCTCGCCTGCACCGCAAACTACCGGCATCTCTCGTTTGCGGATGAACTGGAACGGTTCGAAGACCTCGACGTGGCCCTCCACCACCTCTCGAACATCCGGCGGAACTCGATCACCGACGAGCACCTCGAACTCGACCACCCCGACGGCGGCCTCGACCTCGCGGCGGTCTTCGCCCGGCTCCGGCGACACCCCGCCGTCCCGACGACCCTCGAGTACAAAGAGGACGCAATGGATGTCTACGCCCGGCAGGTGCGGGTCTTTGCCGGGCTCTGGGAAAGCCGTGCCGGGGAGTGAACCGCACCCGTAATCATCGGGGCAGCCCAGAAGAATTGGCCCAACCGTAGCAGTCATGATCCCCCTGGCCAGGGGAAAGCAAAATCCTATATGCGCGGGAAATCCTATTGACGTGTGCAATGATCCTTGAGTATATCAACGCGGCACTCGAACACGCCCGATACGAGATCATCGAGGACGAGGAACCGTATTACGGAGAGGTCCCGGAACTTCCAGGGGTCTTTGCTACCGGCAGGACGCTGGAAGAGTGCAGGAGAAACCTTGCCGACGTCATCGACGAATGGTTGATCATACGGCTCCGGCGCGGCCTCCCGATACCTCCGATCGCCGGCCGCACGGTGGGAGAGATCGTCAGGGTTGATACGGGTGCCGGAGCATAGGATCAGACCCGTCTCATGGAACCAGCTGGTGAAGAACCTTCAGACCCTGGGATTCGAGGGACCGTGCCGGGGAGGCAGACACCCTTTCATGGTGAAAGGTGATCTCGTTCTGACCATCCCAAACCCGCACAGGTCAGAGATCAGCGTCGACCTGCTCGTGCGCATCCTCCGGCAGGCGGGCATATCCCGTGAGGAATGGATCCGGCTCGCCGGGTAGCGGCTTATTTCACCTTCTTTTGTGGTCGTGAGGGGCAACTGCCCCGACTCAAGTCGAGGGGCTTCGCGACACATGACCTAGACGATTGCCTGGGGATCTCGGATAGCGATATTGTTCTTGCGGGGGAATGGGACAGACGACCGGCCCGATCCGGCCCCTCATTGCGGGAAACGTTAATGTGAGAGCGATCCCATCTAGAACCTACAGAACATCCGGGAAGGTGAGAGCGAGTGAATCGTTTTGTCCGGCATGCGCTTGAGCGGATGAGAACCATCGAGGGGTTCGAGAAAGTCCGTTTCGTCATCCTCTACGGCTCCGTCACCGAAGGGCGGGCGAGGATGGGATCAGACATCGATCTCTCTATCTACTACGACGCCGACCGCGAGGAGGCCGCCCGGTTCCGGTTTGCGGTGCTCTCCGAACTCGCGGATGACCGCTACGACATCCAGATCTTCTCCCACCTGCCGCTCTATGTCCGGACGGAAGTCCTCCGTGGAAAGGTGATCTACTGTCCCGACGAGCGGTTTCTCTACGATACCGCGTACCGGACAATTCAGGAGTTCGACAATTTCAAGCACCGGTTGTACGACTACATCGGCAAGGAGACGATGGCGTGACGGAGGATATCCGCGATACGGCGATCCGCATCAAACTCCAGGAGATGAGTGAAAGTCTCGCTATGGTCGGGGAGCATCTCCCGGACTCAGTCGATTCGTTCGAGCAGCTCGGCATCGTGAAGGATGGCATATACAAACGCATCGAATATGCGATCGAAAACGTCTTTGATATTTGCGCAATTCTGAACGCCGATCTCCACCTCGGCATCCCTCGAGCTGACGAGGATATCCTCGAAAACCTTATCCGGCACGGGGTGCTCACCCCGGAGATGAGGCAGAACCTTAAAGCGATGAAGGGGTTCCGAAACATCATCGTACATCGCTATGGAGGAGGTTGTCCCAAAAAGATCAATGAACCTTCAGTGCAACCTTATCAGGCGATCTCATCCTCGTAGGCACCGCCGCCGGGCTCCTAAAAAGATCTATGAACCTTCAGTGCAACCATATCAGAGCATTTTTCTCCGAGAATTCTACCATCTGAATCATATCTGGGGCAAGAAGGGTGAAACGGCTTCCCACTGGGTATCGCCACGCGGGGGAGGGACCGGGAGGGGGTGTCCCCCTCCCGGCAGAGGCATTTTGAGATAACCTCGAGCAATCGATGAGGCACTTGCCTTCTCAATCCTGAAAGAGCATATCGGTGACTTCCTTCTCTTCAGGCAGGAGATTGAGCGCTTCCTGCAGTTGATGCGCAGGAGATAACAGGATTGGGGTTCCCACCTGATAACCAATTGCGCAGACATCCTCTGCGCAATCCATCATGAGGAGCATCGTGCGATGATCCGGTTCCCCCGGGATGATCCAGCTCTCCACATTAGACAAGTAGAGCGGGACCATAATAACTTAAAATTGGAAGCCATGCCTCAAGCATCCGGGGATCCTTGCACCGTTCCTTCGCCATTTCGAACTGATCAAGGTATGTTAGAACTTACGTGAATCCCATATGCTCAACCGGTTGTGTTTTCACCTTCGGCCTGCATCTCCCGGGTGGGGCATCCTGACCCGGCAGATCCATCCGCCATCACAATAAGTGCATCTCTCCATAGATCGCAATCAATCCGGATTCATCGAGCCGACAGTCGATGAGATCAAGGAATTGCTGCCGGGAGAGATTGAGCTGTTCCGCCATACGGGAGAGCAACTGATCGCTGATCTCCGCTTTACCATGGGAGACCCATGTACGAATTCCCGTATCACGACCGTTATACATGAATACCAGTTTGATGTGCTTTGACATACGGGCGTCAAACCCTTTCTTCATGAGGCGGCGCACGATAACCTTGTTTTTTCGAGGCACAATCAGGCCTCTTCGGATAAAAGCGCCAGGAACTTCCGCCTCAGGTCGATAGCACTCCCGAGTAAAACGCTCTCGTCCTGCTGGACAAAATCGTTCCAATTTTCCTCAAATTCGTCAATAATATCCTTCAAACCTTCAGAAAGGTCGGGGGCAACGACCAGCAGACGGTACTCGTGGTTATACATGATATATTCCCCTTCATCCATCTCGATCGAGATCTCAATAGGACGCCTGAGTTCCCGGACGACTCCTTGGATCCTGACATGGATGAGAGGTATGTACCATGGGGTTTGCTCCGTTTGCACACAAGAGGCCAACCGGGTGATGAGATCGCTATAGGTCTCGCGAGGATGTACCTTGAGATGGTTGAGTCGATCCTTCACCTCTGTTGCAATCTTGATCGATGTCATCTCCGACATTACTACCATGTACCACCGGGGGAGTATATATTGAGTTTGATCAAACGACCCTCACGCCAGCAGCGCCGCGATGATCCCGGTCAGGAATATCCCGTCGAACGTCCCGGCCCCGCCGATGCTCGCCGTCGGCGCTCCCAGTTCCGCGATATGGTGGAGGTTCAAGATATCCGCCCCGATCAGGGTGCCGAGCGTCCCGCTCACGTAGGCGATGATCACTGACGAGCCCGGGACGCCGCCCGCAAAGAGCGAGAGAATCAGCGCCGCAAAGAGCGCCGCGAGCGGCGGGATGAAGAACGGCGTCGCGATCCCGAGACCCGGCACCGGGCGGGCGACGAGTTTTGTTACGACCGTCACGATCGTGACCCCGACGAGAGCGAGGGCGAAGAGCAGGTAGCCGCCGCTGAGAACGACCGAGTCATAGAGCAGGTAGAGCGATATCAGAACGGGGATTACGGCGCCGCCGACGTTGACCGCGAGGACCGTCCGCGGCGCCTGCTGCGGGATGCGGTAGAGCCGCCCGTACATCACGGCGTAGCGGTCGTAGGCCGGCACCCCCGGCCGGCCCTCGAGCGTCCTCACCGGGATATTGATGAAACTCCCGATAAGCGTCAGGAAGAGGATGAGGAGCGCCTGCCACCAGGAGAAACCGAGCCGCGTGAACGTCGCCCCGATCGCGGTTAAAAAAAGGATCGGAAAGACGATAACGGCGAGGAGAAAGAGAGCGAGCAGGCCGAAGAAGAAAAGGAGCATCAGCGGGGAGAAGGGGTTGAAGACTACCCGGTCCATGTGATGGACTCGCTCTCCCCTCTAATATATACTACTCCCGGAGGGTGCAGACGATCGCGGCGTGGTCGTGGTGGTAGGGCTCGAGCCACCGGACATCCGCGACATTGAGGCGCTGCTCGAGCCCGGCCAGCGCCCCGGCGAGCACCTCGGCCGGGTCCTGCCGGACATCCACGCTCCGGGTCTTGAGCATCAGGACGAGATGGCCGCCCGGTTTGAGGAAGGCGATGTTCTTCATCGCGATCTCGGCCTGGTTCGGCTGCGCCACGTCCTGGTAGACCAGGTCGACCGCCTCCATGAACGGTGCATACTCATCCGGCCGGTTCGCGTCGGCCATGATCGGGACGATGTTCCTCCTCCGGCGGGCCACCTCGAGGAGGTCCTGCATCGGCCGGGGCGCAAACTCCACCGCGTAGACCGTCTCGACGTAGTCGGCGACATGAGAGACCGTGGTTCCGTTCGCCGCCCCGAGGTAGAGCACCCTTATTCCCGGCGTCAGTTCCACCCCACCGCCGAGGGTGTAGAGCGCCGCAAGCTTGCTCCGGTAGGGATCCCAGACCCGGTAGCCGTCGAGCGTCCGCTCCCCGTAGACCCCGCCCTCGCCGGGCGAGACCAGCATGTTCCCGAGCCGAATCATGCCTCGACCCCCGCCTCGTCGATCCGCGCCTGAGCGCCCTCGAGGAACTCCGGCATCGCCTCGCCCCGGTAGTAGTCGAGCCGGGCAGCGATGGCGAGTTTCGCCGCGAGCACCCGGGCCACACGACCCCGCACATCCTTCGGGGCGTTGTGGACCCGGCGGTGCTGGAAGATGATCCCGTGCTTCGGCGGTGGTGTCCCGCCCCGGAGATGCGAGAAGAGGGCCCGCTCCGAACCGAGAACCTGGATGGTGCTCCCCGGCATCCTCGCGAGCGCGGCAAGACCTCCCGCACGGGAGAGGAGCCGGGCAGCGACCAGCCCGCCGATGAGGACGCTCGTATTCGGCATCACCTCATCGGCCCGGGCCGAGACCTCCCGCATCAGGCGGGTTCTTGTCCCGGCGAGCCGCTCGATCTCGTCGGAGACGTCCGATAACCCTCCCCGCGCCCCTTTCCGGACGATCGCAAGCATCTTCTTCGCCGGGAGGCTGCGGTACTTCCGGGAGAACGAGGGGTTCGTGACCTGGTACCACTCCGCTGCACGTTCCGAGAGGAGGTTGATGACGTTGTCGAGCTCGTCGAGCATCCTGACCATCTGGAGGAGTTCGACGTCCCGGCCCTGGTATGCCCGGGCGATCTTCTGCCGGGCAAGGACGGTGCAGACGGAGCGGAGCAGGTCGACGTACTCCTCCCGGGTCCGGACGACCCCGCAGTCCCGGGCAGCCTCCCAGTCGATAGGGACGTAGGACTCCATACCGGTGCGGAGCGCGGCAGCCCGCTCGGCGAGCGCGGCCGGATCGGTGCCGGCCCCCCGGCACCCCTCCTCGTCGACGTCCCCGAACCAGTAACGCTGTAGCATGGTACGGTATTGGGAGGCAGTCGATATAAGAGCGTCAGGCAAGACCGAAGGAGTAGACCATCACCGGGACCATGATCGCCCCCATGCAGTAGACCCGGCGGACGTTGACGAGAGTCGGGACGTAACCGACGGCTGTCGCGAGCAGGAGGACGAGCACCCCGAACGGGCCGCAGAGGAAGAGGGAGAGGAGGGCGACGAAGGCGATGACGGCGTGGTTGAGCTTCGTGATGTTCATGCCGGAGAACCACGCAGCCATCGACGAGAGGCGGATGGTGAGGAGGTAGGCGCCGATCGCGGCCAGCGCACCCGCAAGAAGGATGGCAGTCGCCGGCGGGATCTCCTCGAGCGCCCCGATCGCCGCCATCACTCCGCTCCGCGTCCGGGATATAGCGTAGAATGCCGCAAGCCCGAGGAAGGCGTTCACGGTGTTTGCGGCGCTCGTTGCAAGGATGTACTCCCGGGGGTTCGAGTCGTAACCGACGACCGAGGTGAGCAGTGCGTTCGCCGTGGCGCTCGATAGGCCCGGGAGCCAGCCGACGAGAGCGCCGGCGGCCGAGCCGAGGAGGGAGCCCCGCCGGAGTGCGCCCGCGGGGAGGTCAATCCCCGTGAAGCGCTGTTCGGGCATCGCCCCGTGCGATGCATGGAGGAGGACCGCGATCCCGAAGAGCCCGGAGAGAAGGGGCATCAGCACCCCGGACTCGCCGCCCGTCGGCCAGGCGAGGAAGGAGTAGCCGAGCGAGAAGAGGCCGAGGAGCCCGGATACCGCAAAGACCGCGAGCGCCCACCCGGGGGATTCGGAGACGACGATGAGATAACCCGCAACCGCGAGGATGACGAGGCCGATCCCCCAGTCGATCGCCGGCTGGAGCGCGGGGAGGAAGAGGACGAACGCCAGCCCGAGCGGGAGGGAGAAGGCGACGCCTGCAGCGCTCCCGAGAGCCGATATCCTGACGGCCTCCTCTCCCCGGCCCTCGAGGCAGAGGGCATGCGCGGGGAGGACCGCAAGCGATGTGTCGGCGTCGGGGATGCCGAGGAAGGTGCCCGGGACGTTGTCGAGGAACGTATGCGTAACGAGCGTGGAGAACATGGCCGAGGCGATGAAGACCGGATCGAACCAGGCGAGCAGGAGCGCCTGGAGGGAGAGGAGAACGCCCGCCACGGTGTTCGCATGGATCCCGGGAACGAGGCCGCTCACGGCGCCGCAACCGATGCCGACCACTGTCCCAAGCACGATACTCGCGAGCACGTGAAATAACGGTCGGAGCGGGCGGGGATAAATCAACCGAATTGCGTTCCCCGATACAGTCATATTCCACCGGGACGAAGGTTGTAGCGATGAAGATCGCCATCACCCGGCTCGAGAACAAGGCGGCGGGAGACCGCGCCCTCTGCGCAACCTATGGCCACGATTGCTACACGGTCTCACCCCTCCGGGCGGATCTGCGGCCCGAGCGGGTCGATACGTTCGTCGAGGCCGTCCACCGCGGTGAGTTCGACTGCCTCTTCTTCTCAAGCGCCCTCCCGGCGGCGATCGTCGGGCCGAAACTCGAACGGTGGCCCCGGGTGATCGCGATCGGGCCGAAGACCGCCGAGGTTCTCCGGGGGTTCGGGATCGAGGCGGAGGTTCTCCCGACCTTCTACTCCCGGGACTTCGTTCCCTACCTCGGGGAGTGGCTCCGGGGCCGGACGGTCGGGATCCCGCGGGCCGACGTCCCGAACCCCGGCCTTCTCGGGGCGATCGCCGATGCGGGAGGGACCGTCCGGGAAGAGCGGGTCTATGCCCTCATCCCCACGGGGACCGAACTCGCGCTCGACGCCGCCGACGCCGTCCTCTTCACGAGCGCCATGTCCTACCGGGAAGCCCGGTGGCAACCCCGCGGCGACCTCCTCCTCGTCGCCATCGGCGAGATCACCGCCGATGCCATGCGGGCAGGCGGGCATCCCCCGGCGGTCGTCGGGGACGGGTCGCTCGCAGGAACGCTTGAAGCACTGAACCGCTACGCGGAAGGCAGGTGAGAGAGTTGACCGGTGAAAGAGCCGTCATACCGGAATCCGGGATCGTCGTCGTCGACAAGCCCCGGGGGCCGAGCAGCCACCAGGTGACCGCCTGGGTCGGGGATATCCTCGGGCGGCGGGTCGGCCACGCCGGGACGCTCGACCCGCAGGTATCCGGGGTGCTCATCGTCATGTTCGGCGGCGCCGTCCGGCTTGCCCCGGTTCTCCTTTCGCACAACAAGGAGTACGTCTGCCTGATGCGTCTCCACGGCGACGCATCCCGGGAGGCCGTGGAGCAGGCGGCAGCAGAGTTCGTCGGCCGGATCTACCAGCGCCCGCCGAGAAAGAGCGCAGTGAAGAGGAATCTCCGGATCAGAAAGATCCAGGAGATCGAGATCCTCGATATGGATGGCCGGCTCGTCCTCTTCCGGGTCAGGTGCGACGCCGGGACTTACATCCGGACGCTCTGCATCCATCTGGGTTACGCGATCGGGACCTGCGCCCATATGGAGGAACTCCGGAGGATACGCTCGGGATCGTTCGACGAGACCGCCGCCGTCACGCTCCACGAACTCGTCGATGCCGTTGCGGTCGCCCGGGAGGGCGAGAGCGAGCCCCTGCGGAGGATGATCCTCCCCGCGGCGGCCGCCGTAGCCGACCTTGCGAAGGTCGTCATCCGCGACACCGCCGTCGATGCCGTCTGCCACGGTGCGGTGCTCGCCGGGGTCGGGGTCGTCGGGAAGGAGGGCGGGTTTGCAAAGGGCGAGACGGTCGCGATCGTGACCGGGCGCGGCGAACTCGTCGGGCTCGGGAAGGGCCTCGTCAATTCGTCGGCGCTGAAGCCCGGGGAACCGGGGTTCGTCGTCGCGCCCACCACCGTCCTGATGCAGCCCGGCACCTATCCCCGCGGCTGGAAAGCGCACGGCAAGAGCTAATATTAATAGAATATCCCGCCAACTAATGATGCACATTCCGTGCTGAGGTAGTCTAGACCGGTAGGGCGCGGGCCTGGAAAGCCCGTGGGGCGTTGAGCCCCTCGGGAGTTCAAATCTCCCCCTCAGCGTTTTAACATACGATTGATTCTTTTATCGGATCTATTACAGAGACTCCCTGCAGGCTCCGATCGTTATTCTCTGGATTGTGCCGTGTTCTTTACCCTTTAGCGTGAGAACTCCCCGGTTCGACCCCCTTCACCCATAGATTAACATGCAGAAGAGCTACCGGGGGCGATGCTATGAAGATCCGGGTGAGCACGAATGGCCCGTATATCGTGACCGGGGGTGTCCCGCTCACGGTGATGGAGATCGCCAACGATGACAGGGGCGACTGCCGTTCATGGCAAAAGGTACGGGAGTATCCCCTGCGGGAAGAATATGCCCTGTGCCGTTGCGGGCATTCGAAGAACAAACCCTTTTGCGACGGGACACACGCGAAGGTTCGCTTTAACGGTACCGAAACCGCCGGAGATGAACCGTATCTTGAGAACCCCACCGTCATCAGAGGGCCGGAACTGGAGCTGGACGATTATGAAGGGCTCTGTGCACACGCACGGTTCTGCCTGCGGGCCGGGGGAATCTGGAACCTCACGGAGCGGTCCGATATCCCGGACGCCCGGGACACGGCGATAGATGAAGCGTGCAACTGCCCCTCCGGTCGGCTCGTTCTCCGTGATCGAAAGAGCGGTGAGGCGATCGAGCCCGCTCTTGAGAGAGCTATCGTCGTGATCGAAAACCCCGCCAGGGGTGAACATGGACCGCTCTGGGTTCGCGGCGGGATCCCTGTCGAGTCCGCCGACGGGAGAACCTACACGATCAGAAACCGGGTTACCCTCTGCGGGTGCGGGAGATCGCGGAACAAACCGTTCTGCGACGGGATCCACATCGGGCTGTAAACGATTCGATCCCCGTCTTTAAGGCGTAAGAGATGGCGTCGCAGAGAAGTGGCGAGGATGATCGCAACGATGATATTCAATAGCCCACTATAGATCATAGTATGTCTCAGACAACAGTGTGGGTATCCAGGGAGACAAAGGAGCGGCTGGCAGGGATGAAGCGGTACCCTCGCGAGACCTTTGACGATGTTATCAGGCGGCTCATGAATACCGCCGAGGACGAAGAGCCCCTGAGCGCCGAGGCAATCCGAGGAATCGAGGAGTCGCTCGAAGATATCAAGGCAGGCCGCCTGTATACCCTGGAAGAAGCGCGCGCCGAGTTGCAGGCGGTATGGGATACACAGTAAAACTCACGGCGGCGGTGGTGCGGAACCTCGCGAAGATGCCCGCGAGTGTCGGAACCCGGATCCTCGACGAGGTGGAGGCGCTCGCTCAGGAACCGGATCCCACCCGGCACGTGAAGAAACTGAAAGGAGGAGGCCAGAGCCCTTTCTATTCACTGCGGGTTGGAAAATACCGTGCTATTTTGAATATCTGTGACGACGTCCTTCTGATCGTGTGGTGGAAGTAGGTCATCGATCGAGAGTATACCGGAAGCACTGATTTTTTTCGGAAAAAAGGGTTTCACCCCTCAGATCGATATCCCGACCAGCATCATCGAGAAGAGCACCAGGTCGTAGACCGTATGCGTGATCGCCGACGTCGTCGTGTTCGTATACTGCCGGATATAGGCGAATAGAATCCCTGCAAGGAAGACCGATATGAGACCGTCCCAGCTGTACTGGAACGCATGGAGCGACGCGAAGAGGAGCGCCGGGAGGAGGATGCCGAACCGGGGCTGGAGGAGGCCGCGGATGCTCACCTCCTCGCCGAACCCCGCCGCGATCGACGCGACGATGATCCCCGGGAGCGTGAGCGAGCCTGCAAAGAGGAGGTTGACGGCATCCATGTCGGTGACGGGGAGGCCGAGCCAGCCGACCAGCGCGGCGAGCGCCGGGTCGATGAAGTGGAAAGCGGCAACGAGCACAAGAGCCCCACCGACGGCGAGAAGAACCTCCCTTCCCGTCGGGCGGACGAGTCCGAGCCGCTCCAGGGTCTCGCGCCCCGTCCGCCGGACGAACGCCCCGGCGATGAAGAACGAGCCGATGAGCGTCCAGAAGAGGGTGTAGGCGTTCAGCGTGACCGTCTCCGCGAGGAGGCCCCCGGACTCGAGCAGGAGGTCGAGGAACGGCTCCGAGAGGTAGGGCGGAACCCCCGTGACAAGGAGCGGTACGGGAGGGATGAGGATCATGGCGAGGATGACCACGAGCGCGACCGTATGGAGGAGCGAGTCGGGGTCGAACGGGAGATACCCCGCGAGCCATCCCCTGAACCGGCGGGAGAGCCCGATGAGGCTTGCAAACCCCGCGACGATGACGCCGAGGAGGAGAAGCGCAACCTCCGCAGCCATGGCAAGGTCGACCGTCTCCGGATCGATCTCCTCGGACTCGAGCATCTCGGCCGGCAGGATCGCTATGGCGCCGAACCCCGCCGCAACGGCCGCAAGCCCGGCAACCAGGACCAGGAGCCAGAGGAGGGCGGCCCACCGGAACAGAGGATGCCGGACCCGGGCGAGGTAGACGAGCATCGCGAGGATGACGAAGAGCGCCACATCGAGCGCCGAGGTGAGGAACGCTCCCGCTTCCCCATCGGTCTCCCCGAAGGCCGCAACCAGGATGATGAGGCCGAAGAAAGCGATCAGCAGTTCGGGTGCGTGTCGCTGGAAAAATTCTCGTGACATGATGGTTTCCGGTCTGAAATAGGGTACCTGTTCACGCGCGGCCGCGATGAAGGTAACGGAGGTTCACCGCCGCCCGGGCCTCCCGGCGGCAAACCAGCCCGCCGCCCCCGTGATCGCGAGACCTATGGCCTGCAGCAAGAAGAGCACCGGCAGCGGCACCCGGCCGATGAGGGCGGCGCCCGCAAACGGTCCGGCCGCAAGGCCCAGGGAGTAAAAGGTGTTGTAGATGCCGTAGGCGGCGCCCTGTGAACCGTGGTCGCGGTAGATGCCGGCGAGGATCGGCATCACCGGGACGATGGCGCAGCTCAGGGCGACCCCCAGCACGAAGACGGCAGCGGTGGTGAGGGTGAGGGTCGGGGCCTGCACGGCGGCGACGACCGCGGCCGCCGCGAGGAGGAGCCCCCCGCCGACGAGGTAGCGGCTTCCCCCATAGCGGTCGTAGATCCTCCCTGCGGCCGGCTGGGTGAGGATGGACGCGACCGCGAGGACCGCAAAGACAAGCCCGATCGTTGCCGGGGACGCCGAGAAGGCAGCGTGCAGGTGAACCGGGAGATAGGGGTCCACGATGCCGTAGGTCGCGGCCACCGCGACGACCACGACCGCACAGGCGGCAAGCAGGCGGCGGTTCTTCGCGGGCAGCACCGTCGACCGCTCTTTCTGCCTGCAGGTGCGCACCGGGACGGCGAAGGCCACAAGACCGACCGCAGCCACGAGCACCGCCGGGATGAGGAAGGTCGCGGTGTAGCCCAGGTACTCGAAGAGCATCCCCCCGAGGACCGGGCCGATGACTGTCCCGAACCCGACCGCCGAGAGTGCGATCCCCATCTTCTCCCCGAGCCGTGCCGGGTCACAGGTCTCAGCGAGGAGGGCAAGCCCCGCCGACCAGGTGGCAGCAGCGGCTATCCCCTGGACCACCCGGGCGACGATCAGGTGGGTGGCCGTGGTAGAGAAGCCGAAGAGCGCCGTTGCAAGGGCGAGGAGGAGCATCCCGGCGACGATGAGCGGCCGGCGCCCCACCCGGTCGGAGAGGAGGCCCATCGGGATGGAGAAGAGAAGGAGCATCGCGGCATAGAGCCCGAAGACAATCCCGACGAACGACTCGTCCACCCCGAGCCGGGGGGCATACTCAGGAAAGACCGGGATGAGGAGACCGTAGATCGCCATATCCATGAATATGACGAGTGCGACCAGGACGAGGATGGCGTCCGGCGATGCGGCGATGCGGCTCCGGAAGGCACGGAGCCGATGCGGGTTTCCCGTCGTCATGCTGATTCATCTCCATAGAGAGGACTGCTCTTCGCTCCTAGGTTGGCGCCGCCGGGTTATATCGATTGCAGAAGAAGGTTTTGCCGGGGCCGCCTCACCGGAATCCACGGTAGTAGGCGAGCTCGCGGACATGGGGGCGGAAGGCCTCGACGAGCGCCGCCGCCTCGTCGTTGGGCAGAGGGCCGCTCCGGCCGGCGGCGACAAGCGCCTGCACCTCCGCCGGCGTCGAGCATCCGACGATCGCGACGGAGACTTCCCGGGAAAGGGCGTACCGGACGAGGACTTCGGGCGTCACCCCGGCATCGGGGACGAGGTAGTTCGACCCGCCGAGCACCTTCATCCCGATGACCGCGATCCCCTGCTCCCGTGCGACGGGGAGCGTCGTGTCCAGGAACCCCCCGAGCGCCTCCTCGACGGGGTTTACGGGCATCATCACGGCGTCGACCGGCCAGGTCTCCACCGCGTGCGCAAGGACGTCCGGGTCGTGATGCCCCGTCACCCCGATATGCCGGACGACGCCGGACTCCCTCGCCTCGATGAACGCTTCGAGGGCGCCGTCCGGGGCCTCGATATCCCGGATATCGGTAAACGTCCTGACGTCGTGGATCTGCCAGAGGTCGAGGGTTTCGATGCCCATCCTCTGGAGGGTCGCCTGGAGGTCCATCTCGGCGTCCGCGTGGAGCCGGCTCGCCGACTTGCTGGCCAAAAAAACCGATTCCCGGAGGTCGGGACGGTTCCGCCAGACCTCGCCGTAGTAGTCCTCGCTCCCTGCGTAGGCCTTCGCCGAGTCAAAGTAGGTGATCCCCTGCTCAAGCGCCTCGGTGATGACGGCCTCTGCCTCCGCGTGCTGCCCGAACGTCCGGAGAACCCCCTCTCCCCCGAGCCCCACCCGGGTGACCTCCCGCCCGGTCTTCCCGAACCGGCGCGTATCGAGCCCCTCCATGGGCCATCCTATCCGATACCCACGTTATAAAACCTTCACCATGGAGCCGATGGGTTACCCGCCCCGACCCCACCGGGAGCAGGAGGGATGGGCGGCGAGAGCCTTCTGCCGGCCCGCTCCGGCAAGCCGCTAACGGTCTTCACCGGCGTTCCCTCCGGCGGGGAGCATGAAACCCGGGTTCGGGAGGCCGGGGGAAGGGCTGCTACGCCGTCTTCGGGGGACCGGGCAGAACCGGTTGGGCTTCCGGAAAGAGAAGACGACGACTACCGGTCGGTGCGGCACCCACTACCCCGAACAGCATTCGGGGCATTCTGCTCCGCAAACACCCCCCGGCCCGCTCCCGATCCCACCGTATGAAGACAGTGCGGCAAGACTCCCGGATACCATCGGGATGCCCGTTATCCGGGCAACCGTCATCGCTGAGGGCTTCTCCGGCCGGACAGGGCCACGACAAATATCCAACGGCGGGACGAAGGTGCAACATCCATCAACAGGGCGCTTACGCTCTGAATTTCCGTTTTCGGATAAGGGGTAAAGTTTATTTACGCCAAGAAGCATCGTCCCCCACATGAAGAGGATGTTTGGTATCCTTGCTCTCATGGTGATTGCGAGCATCATGATTACAGGGTGTGTGCAGCCAGCGGGCAACGAGACGGTGACACCCGGTGTAACCCCGGGACTCACCGGGACCCCGATGGGAACAGAAGAGGGGACGCCGGCGATAACGGAGACGCCGATGGAGACGGGAACCCCGATGGAGACAGAGACGCCGATGACAACGGCAACAACGCCGATGGAGACCGAGACAACTCCGGTGGGGACTGAGACGCCGATGACAACGGCGACGACCCTTGCGGGAGGCGAAACACCGATGGCGACGGCAACGACCCCTGTCACGGGCGCGACGGAGACCCCACCGGGACCGCCGGCGGCACTCGTCGCTGACGAGACCGTCTCCATCACCGACAGCGGGTACGTGCCGAACACGCTCACCGTCCCCGTGGGCACCACGGTGGGATGGACCAACGACGCTTCGACGAACCAGACCGTATCGGCCAATGGAGAGGCTGGATTCTTCGACTCCGGGCTACTCGCGCCGGGCGATACGTTCAGTTACACCTTCAACGGCGTGGGCAACTACACCTACCAATCGATGACCGCCGGATTTGAGGGTGAAATCTTCGTCACCCCCTGACCCTCTTTTTTTGCACCGGCGCCTGTAAGGGAGCCTGCGAAACTCCCTTACGTTTGCCGGTATGCCTCTGCGGCTCCGACCAGCGTTTCGGCGAAACCCTCCGGGAAGTAGGCATGGGTGTACTGCCCGACCGCGTTCTGCGCGGTAAGCCCGTCGCGGTCGCCGTCGATACCCCGCCCGCGGAGGAGTTCCAGGGCAAACCGGGCGTCACGGGCACAGTCAAGCCGCGAATAGTGGTACTCGTGGCCCCGGAAGACTGACCCCGGGGCAAGGACCGGTGCCGTCCCGGCAACCCGGGCCTCGACGTACCCGAGGGCCTGGATGCGGCCCGTCATCTCCGCCGCCGCCGGGAGGACGCCGGCCATCGGGTAATCCCCCTCGTCGGTCGCAAGGCGTTCGGTGAGGTAGATGAGCCCGCCGCACTCGGCATAGACGGGCATCCCGTCATCGGCCGCCCGGCGGAGATCTTCCCGGCACCGGGATGAGGAGAGCGCCTCCGCGTGGAGCTCCGGGTAGCCGCCCCCGAGGTAGAGAGCGTCCACGTCCGGGAGCCGGTCGGTCATCGGCGAGAAGAAGATCGGTTCCGCCCCGGCCCGTACGAGCCGGTCGATGTTGTCCGCGTAGTAAAAACAGAACGCCGCGTCGTTCGCGACGCCGATGCGCACCCCGGATTCCGGCCGGGCGGGGGCCTCCGCCGGTGCCGGGAGGGGCGGGGCCGACCGGGCGAGGTCGATGAGACCCGGGAGATCGCACGTCTCCTCGACCACCGCGCCGAACCGCGCCATCATCCCCGTCTCGGCCGCCATCGCGAGTCCGAGGTGCCGGCTTTCGACCACAAGATCTTTTCGCCGGGGAATTCCCCCATAGATGGGGAGGCTCTTCGTCTCCTCGATCATGGCAAGGTGGCGGGGGCTCCCGATCCGGTTGAAGATGGCTCCGGCGACCCGGACGGCCGAATCAAACCCCGCGTATCCCTGGACCATGGCATGGACGCTCCGTGACGCGCCCCCCGCGTCGACCACGAGAAGAACCGGGGCGTCGAGGATCTTTGCGACATGCGCCGTGCTCGCGGTATCGGTTCCTTCAAGCCCGTCGAAGAGCCCCATCGCACCCTCGACGACGGCGATATCGGCCCCGGCCGAGGCCCGGACAAACGTCTCCCGCACCCCCGCCTCACCCATCATGAACGGGTCGAGGTTGCGCGACGTCCGGCCGCAGATAGCCGAATGGTGCGTGGGATCGATGAAGTCCGGGCCCACCTTGAACGGCTGGACGGCGAGCCCCCGGGCGGCGAGCGCCGCCATCAGGCCGCTTGCAAACGTGGTCTTGCCGCAGCCGCTGTGGGTTCCGGCGACGACAATTCGTGGAATCGTGCGCATAACGTCCCTGTAGTGTTGAATACCGCAGAAGATAAATATGACCGGGGATAACCACAATACATCAGATCGATTTGCCTTAAAACAAATTAAACTGACTTGCCGGACGGCAGCACTTCACAGGTGATATCATGCACATCATGGAAGGATTCTTACCAGGCCCCTGGTGGCAGATCTGGTTTCTCGTCTCTCTGCCCTTCATCGTCATCGGACTGTACCAGCTGAACAAACTTGTGCAGGAGAAACGGGAGGCGCTGCCGCTCCTCGCGGTCGCAGGCGCGTTCGTCTTCGTCCTCTCTTCACTCAAACTCCCCTCGTTCAACGGGAGTTGCTCCCATCCCACGGGGACGGGGCTCGGCGGCATCCTCTTCGGCCCCTTCATTGCCGCCGTCCTCGGGCTGATTGTCCTGGTCTTCCAGGCGGTCTTCCTCGCGCACGGCGGGCTCACGACCCTCGGGGCAAACGTCTTCTCGATGGGGATCGCGGGGCCCGTCGTCGCCTACACCATCTATAAGGCCGGGACCCGGGCGGGCGCGAACACCTACGCGACGGTCTTTCTTGCCGCAGCCCTTGCCGATCTGACCACCTACGTCGTCACCTCGATCCAGCTCGCGCTCGCGTTCCCGGGAACCATCGGGTTCTTCGGGGCGTTCCTGGCCTTCGCCGCGATCTTCGCCGTCACCCAGGTTCCGCTCGCCATCATCGAAGGCGCGGTCATCGCGCTGGTCTTCAAGTACATCGTCCAGCTCAAACCGGAGATCCTCACCAGCCTAAACCTCCTCTCCGAGAGCACCGTCAAGAAACTCCGGGAGGCCGCCGCATGAAATACGGTCTGGAGATCGCGGTCGCCGCGATCATCATCGTCTTCGCCGCCGTCTTCCTCTTCCAGGACGCCGCTATCCGGGCCTCCGGCGAGGAGGCCTGGGGCGGAGCCGACGGTGCAGCCGCCGACCTCATCGAATCCTCCGGCTACGAGCCCTGGATCGGGCCCTTCTGGGAACCCCCGAGCGGTGAGATCGAGTCGCTCCTCTTCGCCCTGCAGGCCGCCATCGGCGCGATAGTCATCGGGTACATCTTCGGCTACTGGAAGGGCAGCAGGAAGACCGCCTGATATTTTTGGCAACCTCACAAACCAGGTAGGAGGACGGGGCTCGCGTGCACGATATTCTCGAAGAGTTTGCCCGGACAAATCGCCTCCGGGAGGTGAGCCCGGGCCTCAAACTCATCATCGGGCTCTCAAGCATCCTCCTCTCGGTTTCGTCGCCCGGCCCCGTCGCCCCCCTCTTCGTCGCGGCCTCGATGAGCGCCGCCGTCCTCGTCCTCGCGAAGATCCCCGCCCGGTTCTACGTACGGCTCCTCCTTATCCCGGCCTCGTTTGCGATGATGAGCATCGCCGTAGTCCTCTTCATCACCGGCGGCGGGGCGGTGCTCATCGAGGTTCCCGGTCTACCCCTCGCAATCACGGCAGACGGCGCGAACCTCGCCCTCCTCCTCCTCGCCCGGGTCTTCGGGGGCATGTGCTCGCTCTACTTCATCGCGCTCACGACACCCATGACCGAGATCTTCGACATCCTCCGGCGCCTCCGGGTGCCCGCCGTCCTCATCGATCTCGTCATGCTCACCTACCGGTTCATCTTCATCCTCATCGATGAAGCCGGCCAGATCTACCGGTCGCAGGCGATGCGCCTCGGCTACAGCCGGTTCCGGGAGTCGGTGCGGTCATTCTCGATGCTTGCCGGTGCGCTCTTCATCCAAACCTGGGAGAGCGGCGAGGCCCTGGTTCTTGCGATGGATGCACGCTGCTACGACGGCAAGCTCGGTATCCCCGGCGAAACCCGGCCAATCTCAACCCTTGCGCTCGCGACGGCCGTGCTCTACATCGGGGCCGTCTTCAGCATCTCGCTCTCCACCGGAGGCCTGGTACTCATATGACACCACTGCTTGAGACCGACAACGTCACCTACACCTACTCAAACGGCCCCGCCGCCCTCGCCGGGGTGAGCGTCCGGATAGAAGCCGGTTCAAAGACCGCCATCGTCGGACCGAACGGCGCCGGGAAGTCGACGCTCCTTCTGATGTTCAACGGCATGCTCCGGCCGGCATCGGGCGAGGTCCGCTTCTCCGGCCGGCCGCTCGCTTACGACAACCGGAGCCTCCGGGACCTCCGCCGCCGGGTGGGTTTTGTCTTCCAGAACCCCGACGTCCAGATCATCGCCCCGACCGTCGAAGCGGACGTGGCCTTCGGCCCGGTGAACCTCGGCCTCCCCCCCGACGCCGTCCGGCGGGCGGTGCAGGGCGCACTCGGCTACGTCGGGCTCCGGGGCTACGAAAAACGGCCGCCCCACCACCTCTCCGGCGGCGAGAAGAAACGGGTCGCCATCGCAGGCATCCTCGCGATGGAACCGTCGGTTCTCGTCTTCGACGAACCGACGAACACCCTCGACCCTGCAAGTTCAGAGGAGGTGATGGAACTCCTCGACGAACTCGCCTCCGGCGGCCGGACGGTGCTCGTATCCACCCACGACGTCGAGCTCGCCTACCACTGGGCCGACTCGATCGTGCTCATGGAACAGGGGAGCGTCCTCGCCCGGGGGCCGCCGGAGGAGATCTTCTCCGACCACGGCCTCCTCGCGTCCGCCAGGCTGAAACCCCCCGCCCTCCTCGACCTCTACAACGAACTCAACCTGCGAGGCGTCATCGACCGGGACGTCTCCCCAAAGAGCGTGCTCGAGTTCACCGACCGGATCGAGCGGGCGATGCACGGCCACGCCCCGGTACGGAGCGAGACCGGGAGGATCTACCTCTGCGACGCCGACCTGACCGGCGGGGACGATCTGCGGCGGCTCGTCGAGCAGGGGGCGGTCGACCACGTCGGGGCGATGGGCACCCGCGCGAAGGAGTTCGCCGGCCGGGAACGAGTCCTCCTCGACTACACCTACGGCGTCATCGACAAATGCATCCTGAAGGCCCTCATCGGCGAGAACTCGCTCATCATCACCACCGGGGGGATGGTCGAGCACGTTCGTCGCCGTATCGGGGAGTACAGCGCCGAGAGCGGGCGGACGCTCGCGGTGATCCCGGTGGGGGAACTGACGGGCCATCGTCCCGGCCGGGAGGGCGGCCTCGAGTGATATCGGCTGTATAGCCCGGGGAAGGCGCATAAACCTCTTTTCCTCGCGGATCCGATCCCCCCGTGCGAAGGTTAATCCGGTGCCGGCACCTGACGATACTTGATGATGCTCGAAGAGACGTTGCAGCGGATATCCCGGCAGGCAAAACGGAAGCGGATGACCTTGCCCGACCAGAAAACCAAGATCGTCTGCACCATCGGGCCCGCATCGCGCTCGCCGGAAGTGCTCGCCCGGATGATCCTCGCCGGTATGAACGTCGCGCGACTCAACCTCTCCCACGGAACGTTCGACGAGCACCGGGAGACCATCAAGAACATCCGGACAGCCGCGGACGATACGGGCCTCCCGGTCACGATCCTGCTCGACCTCCCGGGACCGAAGATCCGGATCGGCGATCTCGCACACGAGCCCCTGGAACTCCACAAAGACGAGACCGTCATCCTCACGACCGGTCCGGCGTCGAGCGATCCGTCCCGGATCCCCGTCGATTTCGAGCAGTTTCCGCAGTTGATCTCGCAGGGGAGCACCATCTTCCTCAACGACGGGTTCCTCCAGCTCCGGGTCGACGAGGTTGCCGGGAGCGAGGTCCGGGCGACGGTGGTCATCGGCGGCCTGCTCCTCTCGCGCAAGGGGATGAGCCTCGTCGGCGGTGGGGGGATCGTTGCCCTCAGCGCCGTGACCGACCGGGACCTCGAGTGCATCGATTTCGGGCTCGCCGAGGGGCTCGACACCTTCGGCATCTCCTTCATCGAGCGGGCGGAGGATATCCTGAAAGCACGGGAGTATGCGGCCCGGTCCGGGAAGTCCATCCAGGTGATAGCCAAGATCGAGCGGCAGGAGGCGCTCGCAAACCTCGACGGCATCCTCCGGGAGACCAACGGGGTCATGATCGCCCGGGGCGACCTCGGGGTCCAGACACCGATCGAGGATGTTCCCACGGTGCAGAAGCGGATCATCCAGAAGGCGAACATCCTCGGCCGCCCGGCGATCACCGCCACCCAGATGCTGATGTCGATGACCGACAATATCCGGCCCACCCGCGCGGAGGTGACCGACGTCGCAAACGCCATCCTCGACGGGACGGATGCGGTCATGCTCTCCGAGGAGACGTCCATCGGGAAGTACCCGGTCGAGACGGTCGCGATGATGGCGAAGATTGCCCGGTCGACCGAGGAGAAGCGCTCGCTCGTCGGTGCCGGGTGCAGCGCGCTCGCCTACTTCCGGCAGGGGAAAGGCAGGGAGAAGATCACCGTCAACGATGTCGTCTCCTTAAACGTCGTCGAGGCGATAGATGCGCTCGGCATCCGGCTCGTGCTGACGCCCACCCGTTCCGGGAGCACTCCGAGGAACATCTCCCGGTTCAAGCCCGAGGCCTGGATCCTCGCGTTCACCCGGAACCCGAGCACCTTCAAGTTCCTGGCGTTCTCCTACGGGGTCTGCCCGTTCCTAATCCGGAGCGAGAAGGAGTACTGGCACGAGGCTATCCTCGAATCGGTCCGTGATTCCGGCATCATCAAGTCCGGGGAGCGCGTGGTGCTGACCGAAGGAGTCTCCCCCGGGCGCGAAGGGACCGATTCGCTCATCATCCTCACGGTGGAGTGAGGTATCCCGGAGAGCGAAAACCCTATCCCGGCGGGGGCGAACACTCATTAGTTATGGGAGTGATCGTTTCGAGCGAGCGGGATGCGCCGGGCCGGGATGGCGTGCTGAAGGAGAAGACAGCGCGCCTATCGGTCGTCTCGAACACGCTTCTCGTGGTGATGAAGCTTGGCGTCGGTGTCGCGATCGGCTCGGTCGGCATCATATCCGAGGCGATCCATTCCGCGATCGACCTGATCGCCGCGATAATCGCCTACTTCTCGATCCGGCAGTCGGCCCGGCCCCCCGATGAGTGCCACACCTTCGGGCACGGGAAGTACGAAAGTATATCCGGGCTCCTCGAGGCGCTCCTGATCCTGGTGGCCGCCGGCCTGATCGTCAACGAGGCGGTGAAGAACCTCCTCGGCGGGGAGGAGACGCTGAACGTCGAGGCGCTCGGACTCGGTATCGCGGTCATGCTCCTCTCGGCCGGGGTGAACTACTACGTCTCCTCCCGGCTGATGACGGTGGCGAAAAAGACGGATTCGATTGCGCTCGAGAGCGACGCCTGGCACCTCCGTACAGACGTCTACACCTCTGCCGGGGTCGTAATCGGGCTCGTCCTGATCCGGCTGACCGGCCTCGTGGTGCTCGATTCGCTCATCGCGCTCGTGGTCGCCGTAATCACCCTCCGGGCAGCATTCGACCTCATCCGGCGCTCGTTCGAGGATCTCGTCGACCGGAGCCTCCCTCCGGAGGAGGAGGCCCGGATCCGGGAGATCCTCAATGAACACTGCACGGACGTCATCAACTTCCACCGTCTCCGGACCCGCCGGTCGGGTCCGAACCGGTTCGTGGACCTCCACATGGTCGTCCCGCGGACCGCAACCCTTGACGAGGCGTATGGTGTCGTGAAGCATATGGAGACCGACGTCAAACGGGAGTTCCCCCGGACGAACGTCACGATCCGGGTCCAGCCCTGCACCGGCGAGGACTGCTCCGAATGCGGGATCTTCACCACCTGCCCGGAGTGCGATCGGCTCGCGCTCTGCGATAGGCCAAAAGAAGAGGAGTGAAAGGCCGGGACTCTACCGCCAGGAAAAAAGGCCGCGAACCTGCATCTCCTCGCTCGCAAGGGTTCTCAGCCGGTCCTGCTCCTGCTCGATCGTCCGGACCTGCTCCCGGAGCATCGTCCGGGTCGTGTCATCGCAGGTGCAGTTCCCGATCAGGCACCGGAGTTCCGTGGCCCGCTCCCGGTTCCGTTGCGCCTCTTCCTCGATCAGCCGGGCGGCTTCCGTATCGCCCCCGAAGAGGGAGCGTATAAAGTCGTGCCGGGCCCGGATCTGCTCCTCGGCCTCGAAGGTCTTCTGGACCGAGTTGTTGACCTCCCGGGCGATGGCGGAGATGTTCTGTCCTATACCGCCGGACCGGTTCTCAGCGCCGAGCAGGGCGTGGACTGCGAGACGGACCTGATAACGGTCAGGGGCGAATTCTCCCCCCCGGGGGGTCGCATTCTCCGCGGCCCGCACCCGGTCCCCGGACGCCTCGTTCTCCTCCGTCCTCACCCGCTGCCGGTCAGGGACGCTCGCCTCCGCGCCGGGGGTTGCATTCTCCTCCGCCCTCAACCGCTGCTCTTCCCCCGGCGCCGTGTTCGTCTCGCCGTTCCCGATCTGCTCTCCTCCCGGGCTGCCGTAGTTCCCGGGAGCGGCGGCCGCGAATCCCGGGAAGAGGAGGGAGACAATCATGATCGCTGCAATGATGCGTTTCATCGATCCTCACCTCTGGTAAAAGAGAGATCGGGATGGACCCTTATACATTAATCGAACCGGACGGTTCAACGCACTCAGAGCAGCAGCGTGAGGGCGAGGCAGGCCACGACCGGGACTACGAGGTTGTCGTCCACAGGGCTCACCAGTTCGGCGATGGCCGCGGCAGCCGCTGTCGCCAGGGCGATCCCCGGTGGGGCGAGGAAGCAGAGGACAGCTGCCGTCACCACGAACCCGGCAAGAGTGCCTTCGAGCGATTTGTTGTTATAGATCCGGGTTCTGCCGAACCGGAGACCGGCAAGGGTGGTGACGCTGTCGAGGAGCGAGAGCGCGACGAGCCCGACGAACGCGATCTCTTTTGCAAAGAAGGCGATGCAAAAGAGGGCTCCAAGCGCGAAGAAGAGCGCTCCTTTCCCGGGTACGGCGTCGCGCCGTTCGAGACCTGCGATGATCGACGAGACGACCGGGATGGTGTAGCCCCGGGAGATGGCGTCGGAGAGGATGAACCCCACGAAGAGAGCAAGCATGAGGACGGAGAGGACGATATCGCGGTCGAAGAGGAGGATGAATCCTGCGATCCCGAGACCGAAGGTGAGGTGGACGATCTGCCGGAGCGACTCGTGCATCACTCCTGAAGTCGGCGGGGAACCGGTTAAACCCTCTGTCGGCGGATCCGGATCACGGCGGTTAAGTAGCCGAAGAACGCACATTTCACCGGGAGGTGAGAGATGGATTCTTCAATCTACACCGGAGAGAACGCTGCCGAAACCAGGGACATGGACGCCGTGGCACGATTCTACGTCAAATGCGCGCTCTGGCTCGGGGTCCACGACCCGGTCTTCGTGGACGCCTATTTCGGCCCGGCGGCGGTGTGGGACGAGGCGCTCACGGTAACGGTCCCGCCGGACCGGATCGCCGGGTACGCCGCCGACCTCCTTGCCACCCTGGACAGGATCGATCCCGATCACCTGGAGGAGGCCGGGCGTATGCGCCACACCCACCTCCGGGAGATGATCCGGGCGCTCAATACCCGTGCCGGAATCCTCGCGGGGGAGAAACCCTCCTTCGATGCCGAGACCGAGGCGCTCTACGGGGTCGCGGCGACGGAGGACGACCCGGAGTGGTACGGCGAACTCCATGCAGCGCTGGATGCCCGACTCCCCGGAGACGGTGACCTATCCATTCGTTATCAGGCGTTCATGGACTCGTTCATCATCCCGCCTGAGAGGCTGGAACCGGTCTTTGCGGCGGCATTTGCCGAGAGTCGCCGCAGAACCGTCGAACGCCTGCCGCTCCCGGCGGGGGAGCGGCTCGAGATCGGCTACGCTGCCGGGGAGCCATGGGAGGCGTTCATCCGCTACCTCGGTGACGGGACGAGCCTCGTCCGGGTGAACGCCGATCTGCCGGCCACCATAGACCGGGCGCTCGCCTACGCCTGCCACGAAGGCTACCCCGGCCGCCACACGATGCGGACGATCCGGGAGGCGGCGCTCGTCCGTGCCCGGGGCTGGATCGAGCACTCGGTCGTCACCCTCGCATCACCGCTCGCGACGGTCGCCGAAGGGGCCGCCGTGCTCGGGGAGGAGATGATCTTCCCCGCCCCCGGGCGCGCGCGGTTCTTCGAGGAGGTTCTCTTCCCCCTGGCCGGGTTCGAGCCGGAGGATGCCGGGCACTTCGATGCCGTCGTTACCGTGTCTACGGCCCTGAACCTTACGGGAAACGCCCGGGTGGCCCGCGGGTACCTCGGCGGCGTGCTGTCGCGGGAGGAGGCGTGCCGGTACCTCCAGAAGATCCTGCTCCTTGATGCGGAAGCGACAGAGGCGCGTCTCCGATTCATCGAAGAGTTCCGGGCGTACCCGGTGGCTCTCGCGGAAGGCTACCGGACCGTCCGGGACTACGTCGGGGACGGTGCGGGTCGGTGGGAACGCTTCGTCCACGCCCTCACCGAACCGGTGCTGCCCGCCGACCTCACCTCGAGCGGCAGTCCCGAATGAACGACCGGGCCTCTTCGTCGGTGATCGCGTAGGTCGCCTGGGCGTCGAGCGCGACGACACGGAGGACCACCGCGACATCGTCGAGGCGCCGCTTGTGGTCGCCGCGAACGTGCTTCCTCACCTCGCGCAGGGTATCGAGCGCGGTCGCGACGTTCGCGATCGTGCAGAGCGCGCTCTCCCGGGTGCCGGTCTCGACAACGGGGAGGGAACGGGGCAGCCGATGAGCGGAAACAGGGGTCATGTTACCATCCTTGTGCTTCATGAACTTGAACCTGCTGGAATCTCTGTAGATAACGTATTAACCCCAAAATCCTAATCAGAATTGAGTATCTCCCCGCCGGGGATCCACCTATGAGCGCAGATGATATGACCGATACACCCGGACCAGAGGGCTACAAAGACCTCGTCGCAAACCCCTACCTTGCCGGCTCCATAAAGTTCGTTCTCCCGCTTGCCATCATCCCGGCCGTCTTTGCGGCACTCTACCTGATCGAGCCCTACCAGCAGTTCCTCGTCATCTCGGGGCTGCTCGCCGCCTACTTCGTTCCCCCGGCCGGGAAAGAGTCGATCATCCCCATCGCGATCATGATGGGCTACCCCTGGTGGCTCATCACGGCCGTGATCTTCCTCCTCGACGTTGCCGTCTCTCTCTTTGTCGTCTGGAACTTCGACCTGGCGCTGAAGATCCCGATCATCGGCCGGCTCCTCGAGAGCGGGATGACGATCGGCAGGAACTACACCGAGAGCCAGCCTTGGCTCCGGAAGTTCTCGACGATCGGTCTTATCCTCTTTGTCTTCTTCCCGCTCCAGGGGACCGGGGCGATGAACGGGGCAATCCTCGGCCGGCTGCTCGGGCTGGAGATGGGCAGGGTCTTTGCCGGCGTCTGCACCGGGTCGCTCGCCTCCTGCCTCATCTTTGCCCTCGGGGCCGACGTGCTCCTGGACGTCTACCGGCAGAACACCGCGCTCGGGCTCGGCATCCTGGCCGCGATCGTCGTCGCCGTTCTGGCCGCCGTCGTGGGATGGCGGATACATAAGGGGCGGCTCCGGGGCAGGACACCCCGGTGACGGGACGGCGGCGACCGCGAGATCCGCATACCCCTGGGCGGTACCGACCCTGCTATCGTCGATTGCACGATCTCCGGCGGAGGGGGCACGATAGTCGTTGCCGAACCGACGGCTTACCATGGCGTCGAAGCGGCTGATCATGAGCGAGGTGATCACGGTCGCGGAAGGATTCCCGGCGATGGTGATCAACACGCCCGTATTTACGAACGGAAACTGGTTTGTTGGGTTTTCCTCTGTTGTCTTCCGGCCTGAGGTCCTGATCGCCGGCGTCGCCGGGCCAGCGACGAACGGCACCCCGTACCAGGTGATGGTCATCCAGGCAGACGGGCGGGTGCTGTATGACACCGACCCGGCGCAGGTTGGGTGGATGACGTTTGCGGACCCGCCCTATGCGGCCCGTCAGGTCACCGCGGAGCGGTACTGCACCGCGACCTACGGGTTTGTCGCCGACGGCGGCGAGGCGGTGCAGAAGGAGATTGCCTGGACGACGGCCGGGCTCCACGGGGTAGAGTGGAGAGCGGCGGTGATCCGGGAAACCGGGTAAGACGGGCATCGACCGGCTCATCTCATTTCGTGCCCGAGAGATCGTGCGGCTCCGGGAAGGACCTCGCCTGATTCTCCCGCGCACACATGACTTCCCCCTACACAAGCCTGTAACGTATCCCCTGCCCCCACCGACGCCGCCGGAACGGAGAACGAGACGAAGACGTGAACGCTCAACGGCCGGAAGGATGGACGGCATCTGTCTTCCGGAGCAGAAAGGAGAACACCGCTCCCTCTTCCGGATGCCCCGGCACCCGGTCTTCGACCCAGATCCTCCCACCGTATCGGTCGATGAGGATCTGCACGAGGTACAGCCCGAGTCCCTCGCCCACGCCCCGTTGCTTTCTCTCGTAGCGGTGAAATATCTCCTCTTTCTGATCGTCCGGGACGCCCCGGCCGGTATCCGCGACCGTCACCAGCACCTCGCCGTTCTGCTCTTCGACCCGGACGATTACGGCGACGCCGGGGCCGCCGTGCTTGACGGCGTTGCCGATCAGGTTCGTGAAGACCTCGCAGAGGAGATCGTCGGCAACGACCTTGCACGATGCACCCTCGTAACTGATGGGGACGGCCGGGAAGTGGTCGATCTCGGTTCGAATAACCGCATCGAGGTCGACCGACCGGAGCTCGGGCGGTCCTGCGTGAATCCGCCGGATCTTGGAGACGATGCCGAGGATCGCGATGCTCTTTGCTATGCTCCGCTTCAGGTTCGCCGCGTATCCGGCCGCTTCGCCCTCCACGGAGTCGACGAGCAGGTCGGCATAGAGGTTCGAGACGTTCTCCGTGTTCCCGATATCGTGGGTCAGGATATCGAGGTAGAGGTTCGCCTCCCGGTGTACCCGGACGAGCTCCGCCTCGGCCTCCTTTCGCCCGGTGACGTCGCGGACGATGCCGCCCCGGTAGAGCGGGCGGCCGCCGGGATCACGGATCACCATGAGGTGGTCTTCAAGCCAGCGGTACTCCCCGTTTTTCGCCAGAAACCGGTATACGAGGAGGCCTCTCCCTGAGGCAACAGCGGCGTCCAGTTCCGCCTCGACTGCCGGGCGGTCGTCGGGATGGATGCGCCCTATGATCCCTTCGAGGTTCATCGCGCTCATCTCTTCCGGGGTGAACCCAAGGATCTCCTCGATCGCCGGGCTCATGTAATCGTAGCGGTCGGCCTGAAGGTTGCGCCGGTAAGCCGCGTCGAGCGAGTTCTCAAGGACCGCCCGGAACCGCTCTTCGCTCTCCTGGAGAGCTTCCTCAGCCAGTTTGCGCCCCGTGATGTCGGTGAAGAATGCTGTAACATGTCCCTGTTGCGACGAGAACGCAGTGACTTCATACCATCTCGATAGGGAAGGCAGTGGGTACTGGAATGTCGTCGATTCGCCTGTCAATGCCACGTTTCCGTAGATCGCAATAAGGTCGCCGATATCCTCCGGGGCGAAGATCTCAGTCGCCCGCCGGTTCAGGACATCCTCCCGAACAAGCCCCGTAAACTGTTCAAACGCCTTGTTAATCTTCAAATAGACAACATCGACGGGTTTCCCGGTGTCATCGGCGATGATCTCGCAGAAAGCATACGCGACAAGCGGGTTATCGAGCGCCTGCCGGTACCACTCCATGCTCTCCCGGAGGGCATCTTCTGCCCGTTTGCGCTCAGAATCGTCGTAGACGTAACCCTGGGTCTCCAGGAGTCCGCCGTCCGCGCTGAAGCGTCCGACCACGTTCTCTATAACGTGGATGCGTGTCCCGTCCCGGCGCTTCCGGATCCGGCCCTCGTTCTCGACCTTCCCGTCCCTTTGGAGGCGCGCAAGGAGGCGGTCTCGGTCCCCGGGGTCTTCATAGAGGTCCCGGATATTGGTGCCCAGCACCTCTTCTACGGAGGAAAAACCGAACATCCTGACGAACGCCGGGTTGCAGGCGATTATCCGGCCATCCGCGGCGGTGAGGAAGTCCCCGGTGAGATCGTCCTCGAAGAGGCGACGGTAACGCTCCTCGCTCGCCCGGAGAGCCTCCTCCGCCAGTTTGTGCTCGGTGATATCGGTGAAGAAGGTTGTAACGCGTCCCCGTTGATGCGAAAACGCGGTGACCTCGAACCATTTCGCAAGAGTCGGCACAGGGTACTGAAACGCCGTAGATGCTCCCGTCAGTGCAACGTTCCCGTAGATTGCAATGATTCCGGCAGCCTCATCCGGGGGGAGAAACTCAGTCACCCGACGATTCACGACCTCTTCCCTTCTAAGCCCGGTAAAGAGCTCAAACGCCCGGTTAACCTCCAGATAAATGTAATCAGCAGGTTTTCCAGCAGCATCGACGACGATCTCGCAGTAAGCGTAGCCGGTGAGCGGGTTGTCGAGCGCCTGGCGGTACCTCTCCATGTTCTCCTGGAGCGCATCCTTTACGGACTTTAGAGCGGCATTCTCGCACCGGAGTGCCTCGTTCTCGGCCAGGATGGCTGCCATGCGTTCGTGAACCCCCCGATCCGGCGTTACGGTGCGCACCGCACTCTTTGAGTCCTCTGAATGTGCCACGATCCAAACTCCCGGGACTGCTGTATTGCTGATAGTCAGTTTTTCGTTCGTGTGAACCGTCTTAATGCTACCTCCCGGTAGCGGGGGAAGAGAGACGGGGCCATAACGAGTATCTTATGTTCGCACGTCCAACGTGAATACGTTGCAGCCTGCAGGGGAGAGCATGAGGTTTGAGGAGATCAACGGCAACACCTTCTACAACGGTGACTGCATCACGGGGGCAAGAGCGCATATCCCCGACGACTCGGTCGACCTGATCGTCACCGACCCCCCTTACGGCATCAACGGCGACCGGTTGCACCAGCACTACAACCGTGACGAGGCGTTCGTCGTCGACGGCTACATCGAAGTCCCCGCATCCGATTACGGGGAGTTCAGCAATAACTGGATCCGGGAAGCCGAACGGATCCTCAGGCCGGGCGGGTCAGTCTACATTGTCTCGGGTTACACGAACCTCTACCACATCCTCCACGCGCTGCGCGGGACGCACCTTCGCGAGGTCAACCATATCATATGGCGCTACAACTTCGGCGTCTACACCACCCGGAAGTACGTCTCCTCCCACTACCACATCCTCTTCTATGAGAAACCCGGCGGCGACCGCACGTTCAACCTGGAGTCGCGCTACGGGGCCGGGGAGAAGACACCGGACGGCCGGTCGCCCAACTACCGCGACCGCGAAGATGTCTGGTGCATCAACCGCGAGTACAAACCGGGGCAGGCGAAGAACAAGAACGAACTGCCGACGGATCTGCTCGTAAAGATGCTCCAGTACAGCAGCAACGAGGGGGATCTCGTCTGCGATATGTTCCTCGGCGGGTTCTCGACCGCGAGAGCGGCCATCGGCCTCAACCGCCGGGCGACCGGGTTTGAGGCCTCGAAGCAGGTCTTCGACCTGAAGATCGCACAACTGCGGGATATCCCCCCGGGCAGCCTGCTTTCCACGCTCCGGACACCAGAGACCGGGGAGCCGGCGAACCGGGGCAAACCCTGGACGGACGCCGACCGCGAGACCCTCGTCTCCCGGTTCGCCGCGCTCATCGAGTCCGGCGAGACGAAGAAGAGGACGGTCGAGATCCTGGGAAGAGAACTCGGCCGGGGCCGGTGGGCAATCGAGAAGATGCTGAAACAATCAGGGTGCTCGAACGGGCGGTAGCGGCTGAAACCGATGCGGGAGACGGACAACGCTAATGCCCTTCGAGGCCAACCTCTCTTCCGTCATTCATCCCGATGAGAAGAGACCGATGGCGACAACCACCGCACGACCGTTCCTCAAGTGGGCAGGCGGCAAGGCGCAACTGCTCGATGCGTTCACCGCGAGAGTTCCCCGGGAACTCGCTGAGGGAACCCTTCCGGTCTTCGTCGAACCGTTCATGGGCGGCGGGGCGGTCTATTTTCACTTCAACAGCATCTTTGCGTTCAGGGAGTGCCACCTCTTCGACATCAACGAGGACCTCGTCCTCGCCTACACCGTCGTGAAAAACGACGCCCCCGCTCTCATCGAATACCTCCGCGACGTCGAAGAGGAGTTTCTCGCAAAAGACAATGCCGGGCGGAGAGATTACTACTACACTGTTCGGGATGCGTTCAACCGCGAGAAGAAGGAGATCGACTTTGCCGGGTACGGCGACGCGTGGGTCGAACGGGCGGGACGGTTCATCTTTCTCAACAGGACGTGCTTCAACGGCCTCTACCGGGTGAACTCCCGGGGCGGGTTCAACGTCCCGTTCGGCAGGTACAAAACGCCGAAGATCCTGCACGAAGAAGTTCTTCTGGCCGACTCGCTCGCGTTCCGGAACACGACCATCCATCTCGGCGACTTCACGCAGGCGGAGCCGTACATCGCAGAGGGGACCTTCGTCTACTTCGACCCGCCCTACCGGCCGCTGAACCGGACGTCGTCGTTCACGCAGTACTCGAAGAACAGGTTCTCCGACGAGGAGCAGAGGCGCCTGGGGGCATTCTACGCACGCTGCGACGCAAAGGGCGCGAGGCTCATGCTGAGCAACTCCGACCCGAGAAACACCGACCCGAAAGACTGGTTCTTCGACGATCTCTACGCCGGGTATCGTATCGACCGGGTTCCGGCAAGGCGGGCGATCAACTGCGACGGGTCGAAACGGGGAGAGGTCCGCGAGATCATCGTCATGAACTACCCGCTCGTATGATCGCAGGAGCTCGAACAATCCCAAAACTATAAGGCCTCACCGGGGTATGCGGCGCTCATGACGTTTCGGGAGATCGACGACGACCTCTGGGAGATCGTGCAAAGACACCTCCCGCCCCAAAAACCCCATATCGGGAGGCCCCGGCGGGATCCCCGGCGCCTCTTCAACGGGATTCTCTACGTGCTCACCGCCGGGTGCGCCTGGAGCGACGTCCCGGCGAAGTACGGGACGAAATCGACGGTGCACCGCTACCACCTCGAACTCTGCGAGCGGGGGGCATACCAGGCGATCTTCCTCGACCTCCTCCGGTCGGGCTACGAGTTCAGGAAGAAGGAGAGCGCCGCGACGGATCTCGCGGCTCCAGTGCCGCGGCCTTAAAACTCCCCCGCCACCACTACGAAGAGATCGCCCCGCGGCGCCGGGGGCTCTGCCGCCGTCCCGACGGCGATCCGTTCCGCCGGGTAGCCGAGGTCTTCGCAGACGGCAAGCCAGGTCTCCGGCGGAAGAGCGGCCGCGAGCGTCCCGACGTCGAAGGCAGGGTCGGCGATGAGGAAGACCACCCGGCCCCCGAGCGTCTCCTCCCGGGCCTCGGTTATCGCCCGGGCGTGATCCTTCCCGTGGGCGGAGATGACCACGATCCGCGCCAGCGGAACCTTCAGGCGGGCAGACGCGACCTGGAGCGAGGATATCCCTGGAACGACCTCGCCCGGAAGGGAGCCGAGCCCCGCAAGCATCGGATCCCCGGTCGAGAGGACGACAGCATGGGCCGGGAGGGAGCGGAGGCTCCGGTAATCCTCGATCTCGTGCACCTCAGAGCCCGGCGCGATGGCGTCGCGGGCAAGCGCGATCGCCCGGGCCGAACCGTAGACGAGCGACGCGCCCGCGATGACGCCTGCCGCCTCCGCGGTCAGCATCCCCGGGCCGCAGCCCACCCCGACGATCTTCACGGCGACTCCCCGATCACCCGGCCGTCGCGGTCGACGATCACGGCCCGGACGCGGGGGTAGCGGGACTGGAAGGCGCGAAGTTCCCGGCGAACCGTCTCCTCCCAGAGCGGGGTCGCCGAGAGTTCCTCCACCGTCGCGCACCCGGTGCCCTCGAGGACGTCGGGGTTGATGAACTTCAGGATCAGGCCGGGCAGCCCGCAGATCACGGTATCGCCGTCGACCGCCCGGAGTGCCTCCTCGAGGTTGTTCCCGGCCAGGATCGCCTCGTGCTCCGGGAAGAGGAGACGGGAGTAGCGCAGGCCGAGCCTGCCGGTCGTCAGCACGACCGCCCCGGGAGCCCGGGCGATACGGTCGATCACCCCCTCCGTCACGTGGTCGTCCCAGGGCTCCACGAACCCGGTCGTCCCGAGGACGGATATACCGGCCTGCACCCCTATCCGCGGATTAAGCGTCTTCTGCGCCACCTCCGCACCGCGGGGGATGGTGAGAATGACCGTGACCCCGGAGATATCCGCCTCCTTCACCGCCTCGTCGATGGAGCTCCGGATGCAGGCAAGGGCCGGGACGCTGATCGCGGGCGCCCCCTGCCGGTGGCGGGGTGTGTCGCGGGAGAAACTCCCGATGCCCTCGCCGGGGACGAACTGGACTCCGCCCGAGAGGGAGGGGGCCGCCATCGCGACGAACTCAAGCCCCCCCGTTACGTCGGCGGTGTAGTCCCCGGCATCCTTGCGGCAGGACGCCTGCCCCCGGTAGCCGTCGACCGGGAGCCGGACCGCGATGCCGCAGGGGAGGGTGACCTCCACCTCCCGGACGGTCTCGCAGGCGAGCGAGAGGATCGCCGCCTTGCAGACCGCGGCCGCCGTCGTCCCGGTCGAGAACCCCCGGCGGAGGACAGTTCCCGATGCGGTCAGGACTGCGAGACCGCGCCGGACGTCTTCGAGAAGGTCGGGGGAGCGGCAGGCCGCCACCCATGCCGCGGGGTACTCGAAGTCAGTAACCGGGTCCCGCATGGCCTCCACGCTCGGCATGAATCGTGATGATCTCGTTTATCGCCGCCACCGCGACCGGCGTCCCGCCCCGGGTGCCGGCGTTCGAGACCGACGGCACATCGACGGTGCGGAGTTCCTCCTTCGACTCCGCGGCGTTCACGAACCCCACCGGGGTTCCGACGACCAGCGCCGGGCGGACTCCTTCCCGGATCATCTCGCAGACGACGAGGAGCGCCGAAGGGGCGTTCCCGATCACCACGATCGCGCCCTCCAGCCGGTCGCGCAGGGCGAGAAAACCCGCCGACGTCCGGGTTATCCCGCTTTCGCGGGCAATATCCTCGCCGTGGTCGAGTGCGCAGACGATCTCGCTTTCATGCCCGCGTTTCAGGATGCCTGCCTGCACCATCCGGATATCGGTTATGATCGGCGCCTGCCGCTCGAACGCGGAGACGCCTGCCTCCACCGGGTCGCCGGAAAACCGCATGAGATCGGCCATCGCAAAGTCGCCGACCGCGACCGAGCACCGCTGCCGGATCCGGTCTTCGAGGGTGACGTTCCCTACCATCTCCCGGGCCAGGTTCCGGCTCGTGCTCGCTATCGCGTAGGCCTCCGGCGTGACCGCCGCAAGGTCAGTATACATACTTCCGGTGGTATCCCCGGGGCGTGATGATTCCTTTCGCACCATGCTCATCCCTCCAGATCCTGGTCTCTTCACCGCCGATAAAAACGATCGAATGCATGTCCACGAAGGCGAAGTGGTCGTTAAACTCCCCGAGCGTCGTGATCAACCGCTCCTCCCCCTCCCGGTAGGCGTTCTTGATCACCCCGACCGGCGTCGTCTCAGGGAGGTGGCGGCGGGCGATCCCGACCGCTGCATCGAGGTTGTGCGGCCTCCCCCGTGATCTTGGGTTATAAAGGACAACCGGCACCCGCATCCGGAACGCAAGATCGAGCCTCCGCTCGATCTCCTCCCGGGGGGTCAGGAGGTCCGAGAGGCTCATCGTGACGTAGTCCCCCGAGAGCGGCGAACCGAGGAGCGCCCCCGCCGAGACCGCGGCCGTGATCCCGGGGATGACCTCGATCGCGACCGTCGTGCCCGACCGTTCGGCCACCTCGAGCACGATGCTCGCCATCCCGTAGACCCCGGCATCCCCGCCGCTCACCATCGCGACGGTACGGTCGCATGCGAGTTCGAGCGCGCGTGAAGCGCGGTCGACCTCCTTGCCCATGCTGCTCCGGACGACCTCTTTTCCGGCGAGCATCGGTTCGACGAGGTCGAGATAGAACCCGTTGCCGATGACGCAGTCGGCCTCGCCGAGGGCTTTTAAGGCACGGGGCGTCATCTGCAGCAGGTCGCCGGGACCGGTACCGACGATGTAAAGCCTTCCTCTGTTATCGCGCGATTGCAACCGTGACACCACCATACGTCTGTTTGACGAGAACCAGAACTTTGCGCTTCGAGGCCGCGAGCGCCGCAGGTTCCGCAACCCCGCCGAGCCCGATCAGGGAGGCACGCGAGGGCGACGGCGCCTCCTGTGCGTTCAACGTATCATCGTCTAAGAAGACAAGGTTGCCGCCGAGATCCGCGACGGCGTCAATGAGCCCCGTCTCCCCGCGCTTCTGTGCGGTCGTCGCATAGACCAGAACCTCGTCGGGGACTATTCGAGCCTGTGTGAGCGCCTGCCGGACGGCCTCCACTACATCGGCCGCGCCGATACCCTTCCGGCACCCGATACCGACGGTGTACTCCCCCTTTAGGACGAGGAGGGCGACCCCCGGGCCCGCGACGACGATCCCGGGACCGGTGACCGCATAGAGGGGCACGTCGCCGTCCAGTATCGCGGCGTTCACCGCCCTCGTGGAGTCGCGGTTCACGACGTCGCAGCCCGTGCGGGCGGCTACCCCCTCGACCGACTCCCGACCCCGGGTCTCGGTCGCGGTCGTGATCACCGGCTCGATCCCGAGAGCGGCAAGTTCCCGGGCAAGGTCGTTCCCGCCGTGGTGCCCGCCGACGACCGGGACGGCGTAGCGGAGATCCGGCCCGACCACCACCACCGCCGGGTCGCGCCACTTGTCGATGAGGAGGGGCGCGACCCCCCGGACGGCGATCCCGGCCGACATCACGGCGACGATCCGGCCGTAGCCGGCGAAGGCTGTCCGAAAGGCGTCCGGCCCATAGGGAAGGACGTCGGCGCCGAGAGCGTCCGCGATCCGGCGGGCGCCGGGGAGGAACCGCTCAAGCGCGATCACGACCGTCCGGGTCATGAGTAGAGGACCGACCTCCCGAACCCGGACGTTGCCCCAACGACCGCCTTCCCGATGACGATCAGCGCCGTCCGCTCGATCCCGGCCGCCCGGGCCTTCGCCGCGATGTCGGCCACCGTCCCCCGGACGATCTTCTGGTCGGGCCAGGAAGCGTGGTAGACGACCGCCGCCGGGGTCTCGGGCGGAGACTCCACCCGGGCGAGGACCTCCTCCATCCGCTCCGTCCCGAGGAAGACCACCATCGTCTGCCCGAGGCGGGAGAACTCGGGGATCAGGTCGGCCTCAAGCGTCGCTCCCGCCGGGCGGGTGACGACCAGGCTCTCGGAGACATCGCGGAGGGTGAACTGGGTCTTCAGGGCTGCAGCGGCCGCAAAGAGCGACGAGACCCCCGGGACGATCTCGGCCTCGATCCCGCGCCGCTCGAGTTCCGCCATCTGCTCGACGATCGCGCCGTAGAGCGCCGGATCACCGGAGTGGAGCCGGACGACGAGTTTGCCGGCCCGAACATGCTCATCAATGGCATCGACGATCTCGGGGAGCGTCATCCCCCAGCTGTCAAGTCTCACCCCCGCACCCGACTCCGCAACAAGCGCCGGGTTCACGAGCGAACCCGCGTAGATGAGGACGTCCGCCCGCCGGAGGAGATCCATCCCCCGGACGGTGATGAGGTCGGGTGCCCCCGGCCCCGCGCCCACGATGTAGAACTTATGCATGCGGCCGCCTCGCAAAGAGGATCGAGAAATAGTCGCTCTTCTCGGGGAGATCGACCCCCCGGTAGACCCGCTGTTCCGGCATGAACATCCGCTCGACGAGGACGAACTCCGAGTAGCCCTCCTCGGAGAGGGAGGCCGCGAGCGCCGCCGGCCGCCGGACCTTCATGAAGATCCGCGCCTCCGGCCCGTTCCCGTCCGAGACAAAAAATCCCCCGGCCACCGGGACGTTTGCGACCGACGCAAACGCGGTGATGGAGCTGATCCCGGGCTCGGTTGCAAACGAGACATCCGGGTAGCGTCCGGCGATCACCTCGCAGAGCCGTGAAAACGTCGAGTAGAAGTTCGGGTCGCCGATGATCCCGAACACCGTAAGACCGCTCCTGGCGTGCGGCGCGATCCGGTCGGCGTTCTCCTCCAGGCACCTCCGGATATAGTCCTCGTCGTTCGTCATCGGGAAGTTGAGGACGACGGCATCGGGCCGGTATGACCGCACCAGATCGTAGGCAAGGTTTCCGGGGACAAAGACCGCTGCGGCTTCGCCAAGGAGCCTGACCGCCCGGAGCGTCAGGAGTTCCGGATCGCCCGGCCCGAGCCCCACGCCTACGAGCACCCGGCACCCCCGACGACGATGTAGACGGGATTGATGGGTTTGAACATCGTCCCGCCGGCGATCCCGGCCGACCGCGAGACCTGGAGGTGGACGGCCTCGACGAAGATCCCGAGGCGCTGCATGGTTGCTATCGCCTCGTGAAGCGTCCCGACCATCACCGCGTTCACGACGATCCTCCCCCGCACCTGATCGGCGAGGAGATCGAGAACCTCCGGCAGGCGGCGGGACCCGCCGACGAAAGCGGCGTCGAGTGAGCCCAGCCCGGGGAGGATCTCCACCGCGTCGCCCTCGAAGAACTCGATGTTGCCCCTGCCGGCGCGAGCCGCCTCCTCCCGGGCATAGGCGATCGCCTCCGACCGCCGGTCGATGGCGTAGACCAGCTCCGCCGTCTCCGATAGAGCGACGGCGATCTTCCCCGTCCCGCACCCGAGATCAACCACCCGGTCGCCTGGACGGATACCCAGTTTTGCGAGCGAGACGGCCATGACCTCGTCCTCTGTTGGTCCACCCTTCAATCCCATAGCATTCACGTTACCCAGATAAATTTGTGTTAACATCTATAAAATAGCGTAGTGCCCGCCTCGCCGCCCGGGCCGGGGCGGTCAGGGGCTATGGGGCGCCGATCCGGTATCAGAACGAGAGGTTCTGGTGCTGCAACTCGCGGGAGGGACATAAAGGTTTTTGCGAGGCAAAAGACATTATGTGTACAATGCTCAGGATAAACCGAGACAAGTGTGGATACTGCGGCACCTGCGTCGCAGTCTGCCCCGAGGACGCGCTCGAGCTGATCGACGCCTACCTCAGCCTTGAGCGGGAGTGCATCGCCTGCGGTATCTGCGCACGGGCGTGCCCGCTCGGCGCACTGGAGGTCATCCATGAAGAGTAACTACGATATCCTCGTCATCGGGGGCGGTCCCGCCGGCGCTCTTGCAGCGAGGACGGCAGCAGAAGCCGGAAACTCGGTCTGCCTCATAGAGAAGCGCTCTGCGATCGGCACGCCCGTCCGGTGCGCGGAGGGGATCGGCAAAGAACTCCTGAAAGAGTTCGTCAAACCCGACCCCCGCTGGATCTCCGCCGATATCGAGAGCGCCCGGATCATCGCCCCGAACGGCACCGCCATCTGCCTCGATCAGGCCCGGGCGGGAAACGAGGTCGGCTACGTCCTCGACCGGAAGGTCTTTGACCGGGAACTCGTCTGGCAGGCGGCCGAGGCCGGGGCGGACGTGATCGTCAAGACCCGGGCGACCGCGCCGATCATGGAGAACGGGGCGGTCCGGGGCGCGAAGGTGCTCTCGGTCGGCACGCCGGCAGATATCCGCTCCGAGGTGGTCATCGCCGCCGACGGCACGGAAGCGCAGTTCGCCCGCCGGGCCGGACTCAATACCGTCGTCCCCCTCCGTGAGATGATGAGCTGCGCTCAGTATGTGATGACGGATATCGATATCAACGCGGGCTGCACCGACTTCTTCCTGGGCAACGAGATCGCGCCCGAAGGCTACCTCTGGGTCTTCCCGAAGGGCGACCGGACGGCAAACGTCGGGATCGGGATCACGGGGAGGAAGAGCCATGACGGTGCCCGGGCAAAGGACTACCTGGACCGGTTCGTCGCGAAGAACTTCCCCGACGGCAAGACGATCGAGTTTATCGCAGGCGGTGTCCCGGTCTGCCGGCCGCTTCCCTGCACGGTCGGCGACGGTCTTCTCGTCGCCGGCGACGCGGCGAGGGTCGTCGACCCCATCACCGGCGGCGGGATCGGGAACGCCATGTACACCGGGAGGCTTGCCGCCCAGGTTGCCTCAAGATGCATCGAGGCGGGCAACTGCTCAAAGGAGGCCCTGATGCCCTACGATCTGGAATGGCGGGCATCGAAGATGGGCACGGGCATCGAGCGGAACTACAAGGTCAAAGAGTACTTCGTCACCCTCGACGATGCAAAACTCAACACCCTCGCGGACTCGATTGCAAGCATCAGCTTCAGCGAGTTCTCGGTTCTGGCTCTCGTCAAGGAACTGATCAAGCGGAACCCAAAACTGCTCCTCGAACTCAAAACGCTGAAAGATGCGCTATCCTGAGCGTATCAGCTGCTTGTTGAGGGTCTTCAGGGTCTCCGTCTCCGCTTCTTTTTTCGTGAAGACCGTGATGACGTCGCCAGGCCGGATACGGACGGTGCCGCTCGGTATGATGAGGTCGCCTCCCGCACGCCGGATGGCTATGAAGACGAAGTCGCGGACTTCGAGGTCCCGGATCTCGTGATCGACGATCGGCGCACCCTCGTCGGCGACGATCTCGAAGATGGTGCCGCCGGGGATCGAGGCGACCTGCTGGAGGTTCGGGCTCTTCGCCCAGTAGTAGAGGCGGGTCGCCACCAGCTCGTCGGGATTCTCGCTGATCCGGACGCCGACCTCGTTGAAGAGATCCGAGTGCTCTTTCTGGTTGACGATCGAGACGACGTTGCCGACGTCGTAACGTTTCGCGAGCCAGCAGGTCATCAGGTTCACCGCGTCATCGCTCGTCGTGGCGACCAGGGCATCGGCCCGGTCGATCCCGGCGTCCTCGAGCACCGATTTGTCGGTTGCGTTCCCGGTGATGGCGAGAACGTCGTAGTGCTCCAGGATGTCGCTCGCGCGTTCCTCGTCCTGGTCGATCACCACCACGGAGTCGCCGGCGTTGACGGCGATCGCAGTCAGGTTCCGGCCGATTCCGCCAAGGCCGACGATGATGGTGTACATATCCATTTGGATTCAACCGCCGGGATTGAAATACCTTGCGAATCAACCACTTCGTGTGATCTGTGGGGTGGACGAAGCGGGGAAAGGCTCGGTTCTCGGCCCGATGGTAGTCGCCGCCGTCGGGTGCCGCGATATCGAGGACCTTGCGGGTCTTCCCATCCGGGACTCGAAGGCGCTCCGGCCGAAACAGCGTGAGGCGCTCTACGAGATCCTCTACCGCGATTTTTCGATAGCGATCGTCACCATCGACGCCTCCGGGATCGACGATGCCCGGAGCAGGATGAGCATGAACACCTGCGTGGCCGAACTTCACGCCGAAGCGATCAGGGGACTCCAACCGGAGTCGGCCTACGTGGACGCCTGCGACGTGAACGCGGAACGCTACGGGCGGACGGTTGCGGGGTTCCTCGACTTCCCCTGCAGGATCGTCGCCGAACACCGCGCCGACGACCGGCACAAGATCGTCGGCGCGGCGAGCATCGTCGCGAAAGTCACCCGCGACCGGGCGATCCGGGAGCTCGAGCAGCAGTACGGGACGATCGGGAGCGGTTACCCCTCCGACGCGGTGACCATCGAGTTCCTCCGGGGCTACATCCGGGAGCACGGGAGCCCGCCGCCCTGCGCTCGCCGGAGCTGGAAGACGGTCACGAACCTCTGTCAGACAACCATGCAGGATTTCGCCTGACCAAGATTTTATGCCTCACGCGCCCCAACCGTGAGTGATGAACTGGCTCCAGATACTCCTTCTCCTCGTCGCGGCATACCTCCTGATAGCCTATTACATCCGCGAACGAGGGCTGTTCAAGGATCACGTCATGTTCTTCGGCCCGATCCTTGCCATCAAGACCGAGCGGGTCGGCTTCTTCGACTGGTTCCAGAAGTTCCGGCGTCCGCTCCGGGTTTACGCGACGTTCGGGGTTCTGCTGGTCGTCGTGGTCTCGGCCTTCATGACCCTCGCCCTGCTCCTCGCGGTCCCCCAGTATCTGGTGCACACCCCCGAACCGACCGGGATCTACGACCCGAGGAACCTCCTCGCGATACCGGGCGTCAACCAGGCGATCCCGATCACCGCGGCCGTCGTCCTCGGCCTCCTCCTCACGATCGTCATCCACGAGTTCGGCCACGCCATCCTCGCCCGGGTCGAGGATATGCGGGTGAAGAGCATGGGTCTCCTCATCGCCGTCGTCCCGATAGGGGCGTTCGTCGAGCCAGAAGAGGAGGACGTGGAAGCGGCGAAGGGGATGCCGAAGATCCGGATGTTCGGCGCCGGGATCACGAACAACATCGTATTCGGCCTCGCGTGCTTTGCAGCGATGTTCCTTCTGGTGGGGATGGCGACGCCCCTTGCGGTTCCGCTCGTCCAGGGAGTCTACCAGGACTACCCCGCAGCCGACGCGGGGATTCCGGGCTACTCGATCATCACGAGCATAAACGGCGTTCCCGTGGCGAGCCAGGAGGAGGTCTCGGCGGCGATGGAGGAGACGCGGCCGGGAGAGACGGTCACCCTGACGGCAGAAAAGGACGGGGTCGAGAGCACCTACACCCTTACCCTGGATGAATGGCCGGAAGCGCTCGGCAGCGACCGGGACTCCGGGTTCATGGGGGTCTACTACTACAATGCTCCCGCGGTGAAGGAACATATCGGAAACATCGCGGATCTCGGGCTTCTCGCGCCCCTCTACCTGACGATAGCCCCGATCGACGCCTTCATCCAGAGCAACTCCCAGCAGCTCGGGATCCTGCTCACCGATACCCCCGAGCAGATCGCCTGGGAGGAGCCGTTCCCCCTCTTCTGGGGCACAGTCCACCTCCTCTTCTGGACGGGGTGGTTCAACCTGCTGGTCGGGATGTTCAACGCCATACCAATCGTCCCGCTCGACGGCGGCTACATGATGAAGGAAGGCGTGGAACGGTTCTTCGAGCGGCGGGGCTGGTCTCAATACGCGCAGCGGGTCGTCGCCTCGATCAGCGGGTTCGTGACGGTGATGCTGATCCTCCTCATCACGATGCCGATGATCGTCGCGGCGCTGCGGTTCGTGATGACGATGGGGTAAGATCCGTCTCTTACTTCCTGCCGGGGGTCGAGAACCCCTTCACCCTCCGGGTTCCAGCCGCGCGCGGTCGGGGCCGGGGTTATGCTATCTCGTAGAAGTTGTTCAGATGTGAACACAGGGACCGCAGGAACCGGGACCCCGATAAGACCTCGTCCGGCTCGGAGTAGTTCCGGGGCTTCGCCTTATCCTCTTCCTTCGCAAGCAGGTAGCAGACCTCGGAATAGACTCTTTCCCGCACCAGTCTAAGACAGGTCTGGTGATAGCGTTCGATGTAGGAAGCGCCCTTAAACTCCGGGAATACCTCAAAGTGCGGCTCATTATTCCTCACGCTCGTTCGCGATCTCTCACAGTCTTCCAGCAGGAGCATATACCCAAGCCAGGGCGACGGGGACGTTTTGAAGGCTCCCTCCCGGTAGGCAGTCCAGAGATCGTACGCGCTCCCTAAAACCTCCTCGGTCCGGTTGTTAATGTTGTTCCCGAACGAAGGCCCCTTCTGGGATTTCAGTTCAAGGACGGCAACAAGCTCCCTCTTCCCGTCGGGATAGTGTTTGATGACGATAAGGTCCCACTGCTTTTCAGCACGGAAGTATCCAGGAAGGTCAAGTGATCTCTTCTGTGTGCAGATGTCGCCCTCGGGGACTCCGATATCCACGAGCAGACTTCGGATCAGCGAGAAAAATCCATCCATATGCTTTCCGCCCGTCGCCTCCGAACGAAAGCCCTGATCTCTTACACCACGATCATTCTGATCTTTCGCCTGAGATGCCCTCTTATCCCAGAAATATCGCACCGCGCTGGAAAAATAGTCCTCCCGGGAAATCTCCCGGAGAATCCTCTCGCTTACCATGAACCTACCTCCATCAGAACAATCGGGACTGTTTTGCCTGATGAGTAAACCGTTCAACCTCCATGACAAAGTATTTTTCTTCTATCTCGACGCTGATGCTGTTTCGGCCCCACCGCGCTGCGGCGAGGGCAGTCGTTCCCGTACCGCCGAAGGGATCGAGGACTGTATCGCCCACGAACGAGAACATCCGCACAAGCCTCTCGGCCAGTTCCAGGGGGTAGGGTGCAGGGTGCTCTTTTGTCGATGCCCCTTTGAGATCCCATATCTGGCGGAACCATGCCTTCTGGTTCTCCTCGGATATGACCGAGAGCAGCCGTGCCTCGAGCGTAGGTTTCCGGTAACCGCCGGGTTTCCTCTGGAAGAGGATATACTCGATATCGTTCTTGACGATCCCGTTGGGTTCATAGGGCTTGCCCAGGAACGATCCCGGCGAATCTGCCTCAAAACAGGCATTGGCGATCTTGTACCAGATGACCGGCGCCAGGTTGTCAAACCCAATCTTCCGGCAGTGCTCCTGGATGCTCGCATGGAGAGGCATGACGACATGGCGCCCGGCTTCCCGCCGGGGCAGGCAGACATCGCCGACAACAATGACCAGACGGCCCCCGGGAACGAGAACCCGGTAGATATGTCTCCAGACCCTGTCAAGTTCCTCTAAAAAGGCCTCGTAGTCCTCAATCTGTCCGAGCTGCTCGTCCTTCTCGGGATATTTCTTGAGCGTCCAGTAGGGAGGCGACGTCACGACCAGATGGACGCTTTCGTCGGGAAGAAATGCAAGATCGCGGCTATCCGCATTTACGAAACGGTGGTCTGTCGGCAGGTTCCCGGAGATGGCCTCGATCTCTTTTATCAGCGAAAGATCCTTTGCTATCTTCGGGATGGCCCGCTGCCCATCTGTCCTGGCTACTTCAAAGACCTCGGCCGGCACGTAGTTCTCCAGCGGCTGGTCCTGCCCGGGCTTATTGATAAAAAACAGCCTCTCGGCAACAACGGGGAGCGTTCCCGGCGGATGAAAAGGTCTTGAACTCATGGCCACTCTTTCTATGATTAATATCCCTTATTACATAACCGCACCGGAGTTCCTCCCCGGCAGTGCGGCGGGCGCGATCCTGAACCACACCACTCCCGCACATGAGCGGCTCCCGTCACCACGGGGGCAACTTCATATCTGCACTCTCATGTTTTCCGTTTCGACCATTAAAGTGCGCCGTGCGGGGGGTGAAACTGAACCGGCGCGATGCTAAAGAAAAGAACCGGGGCAGTGCCCCGGCACTCAGGCGCCGACCCACTCGAGTTCCGGAGTGGCGCCCGCCGACATGACGCCGTACTGGACGACCGGCAGCCACCGGTAGGCGGCGCCGTCGGCACTCACCGTCCAGAATGTGTAATGCGCACTCGAGAGGTCGCCGGCACTGTTCAGGTGCGCCGGCCCGAAGAGGGGGCCGCCGGGCTCCTCTGCGGTTCTCCCGACTGCGGTCTTCAGCACGGCGACATCCGCGGTACCGGTCTCTGTCCGGGTCATGGCAACGATCCAGAGCGCATCATAGGTCGCGAGGCCGTAACCGTCGGGGTGCCGACCGAGGATCTCCCGCATCTTCTGGATGGTGGCCGTGTTCGACGCGACACTCTCCTGGTTCCAGAGCGCCGGGCAGGTGAACTTCGTCTCTGCCGCGAACCGGGCGGAATTCCCCGTCGCGAGCGAGTCGAGGAGGACGCTGCCGTCGCACCCGTACCACCGGACCTTCGGCAGGTTCTCTGTCGCTGCAGCTGCCTCCATGATCCTGTCCGCCTCGTCGAGGCTGACCAGGTAGACGGCGACCTTCTCGTTGCCGTGCGCCGCGATCGCCTGAGCCACCCGGGCATCGAGATCCGCCGTCATCGCGCCGTACTCCTGACCCGGGGTGTACCGGACGCCGTCGAGGACCTTCCCGCCGCCTCTCACAAACGCCGCAGCCGTCAGTTTCTCCAGTTCGTCGCCCCAGACGTCACCGCGCCAGACCGGTACGATCGCCGTCACCCCCTGCTTTCTCAGGTAGTATGCCATGACGTCGGCCTGGTAGGTATCCGGCGGCACGAACCGGTAGACGTTGTCGCCCGCAATCGCAAGCGACGGCGCCGTGCTCATGGTGCTGACGACCAGGATCCCGTGCTCGTCGGCATACGCCCGGACAGCCTCAAGCTCGGCGCTGGTGCCGGGTCCGATGACGATCCGGACGCCCTGCTCGTCAAGCGCCCGGAGTTTCGCGAGCGCGACGGCGGGATCGGCCTTTGTGTCCTCGATGATGATTCCGACACGCCGGTCCGACTCGATCGAGGCAAAGTGGTCGTTGATATCCGCGGCCGCCACCTCGAGGGCGACCCGGCTTGCCTTCCCGCCCCCGGCGTAATCGCCGGAGAGCGGCAGAAGAGCGCCGACGACGAGATCCGGATCCGCCTCCGGCCCTGCAGGGGCCGTCTCCGACCCCATACACCCGCAGGCGAAGACTGCCGCTGCAAGGAGGAGAAGCACGAATGCTGCTGAAGCGTTTCTCATAGGATTTACTCTATGAGATGAGGAATAACCATTTCGTTTTGGCCTGCAGCCGCACGCCGAATTAGACCGAAAAACAGCCTGAGAGGGAAGATTTTACCTCCCGGAGCATCGAGGACGCCTCACGCCGGGCGCGCCTTCGGCCGGCACGGACGATACCGGGATATGCGTGTCGAAAAAAGGGGGGGAAGGCGGGCCTACCGCTCCTCTCCCTCCCCCATCAAGTCCCGCGGTCTCTTCTGTATCTCCGCGTCGATATTGGTATCGATGCTCCTTGCCGCCTCTTCCGCGGCCCTGAGCGCCTCCGGGCCCGGGATCTCCCCGAGGATATCCTCCGACGGCAGGTCCGTGCCTTCGGGGACATCCGGGGCCTCGGCCGTCGCGCCGAGGTACTCGGCGGCCTGCTTGACAAGACTCGATAGCTCGAACGGGAAGATTATCTTCGTCGCCTGACCGTCGGCCATCTTCTTCAAGGCATCGAGCGAGAGGACCGTGATCGCCCGCTTATCAAGCGGCCGGGTGCCGACCGAGAGTATGCGCAACCCCTGCGCCTCACCCTGTGCCTGAAGAATCCTTGATAACCGTTCACCCTCGGCCCGCAGGATCTTGCTCTGCCGCTCGCCCTCGGCCTCCAGGATGATGCTCTGCCGGTGTCCCTCCGCCTTGAGGATCGCGGCACGCTTATCGCCGTCCGCCCGGAGGATCGCGGCACGCCGCTCCCGCTCGGCCGCGGTCTGTTCGGTCATCGCCTGTTTGACCGCAGTGGCCGGATCGACCTCCTTGATCTCCACCCGCTCGACCTTCACGCCCCAGGCGTCGGTCTCCCGGTCCAGGATATCCCGGAGGCGGGTGTTGATGACGTCCCGGTTGTAGAGGACCTCGTCGAGCTCCATGTCGCCGATGATCCCCCGGAGACTCGTCTGGGCGAGGGCCACCGTCGCCGCCCGATAGTTCATCACCTCGAAGTAGGCCTTCTCGGGATCGATCACCCGGACGTAGACGATCGCGTCGACGTTCGTCGGGGAGTTGTCCTTCGTGATAACCTCCTGCCGCGGGACGTCCATCACCTCGGTCCGGAGGTCGAGTTTCTTGACCACCGTGACCAGCGGGACCACCCACCTGAAACCGGGGTTCATCCTCCCGACGTACCGGCCCAGACGGATCTGGAGCCCCTGTTCGTACGGCTGGACGATCACCACGCCACGGGCGAATATGATGATGACGACGATGATGAGAAAGACCGTGATAAGCCCGGTCCATGGAAATTCTCCGGTTAAAAGCATCTTATGTGACCTCCTTTACGACGACGTGCACCCCTTCGGAGCGAACGACGATAACTTTTCTCCCGACCGGGATCTCTCCCGATTCAGATCGGGCGCTCCACTCCATGCTCCCGAGCCGAACCTTCCCCGCGAGCGTCTCCGGATCGACCGGCGCGACCACCGTCCCCTCGAGACCGACGAGCGAGTCCCGGGAGAGCGTCTTCGGCGGTTCATGGCCGGGCGTGAGGCGGCTGTAGAGCCATACGGTGACCGAGGCCGCCACTATCGCCGCGAGAACCCCGATGACGAGGCCCCAGGGGGACGTGAGGATATCGACGCCGAGGAGGAGGAGGACTCCGAGGATGATCAGGACTGTCGCAGGGACAGCGATGAAGAACCCGGGCTGGTAGACCTCCACCAGGAGCAGCACCGCCCCGAGCACGATCAGAATCCAGCCGAGAGCGATCCCCTCTGCAAGCATAAGGAGGAATGGGGGCGGGCGGGATAAAAGAGTATGGAAAATCTCCTCTTCAGATACCGCCCGCCAGATTCAGGCGGGCAAAGAGCATCGGGGCACCGAACGAGACCCAGGCACCGGCGACGGCAGCCTGGAGATACAGGAGGATGTAAACAACCCGGGCGGGGTCCGGCGGGATGAGGAGGCCGAACCCGAACCAGATCGCTCCTGTCACGACGATCCCGATGGCGTAGCGGAAGAGACGGACGGATCCCTTTCTGACGGCGCACATGCTCCCGCGGTGATGCTCTGCGGCGGCGCCGGCGGCAAATCCGAAGAAGAGCCCTGACGCAGTCACGGCGTCCTGGAGGGAGAGGGGGTGGATCGGTTCGCCGGAGCGCTCGAGCGCCCCCGCCGCCCATGACGCGGGAACCTGCCAGTCCCCGAGTGAGGCGAGGGCGGCAAAGGAGAGCAGCGCCAGGATGAGAGAGCCTGCAAACGCGAGGAGCACCTGCCGGGAGAGGGGGAGGGCGGCGACCCTGCGGCCCACCGGCCCCTCAAGTGCGAGAAACCCGATGAGGACGACGATCCCGGCCGCCCAGCCCGCGATGACGTCCATCGGGAAGTGGACACCGAGAACCACCCGGGATGCGCCGATGAGAAAGACCAGAGCGACCGCAAAGGCAGAGAAACACCAGCGCCGGGCATCGATGGCAATCAGCCCCCAGAACGTCGCCGCACTCTGGGCGTGCGCCGACGGCAACCCGAACGACGGATGACTCCCGAGCGCCCGGACCTCCGGGCTGACCCAGTAGGGACGGGGGAGGTGGAACGCAACTTTGAGGGCCTCGTTGAGCCCGCCCGAGATCCCCAGGAGGAGCCCGAGACGGAGACCGAGGCGCGGGTCCCAGCACCAGTAGAGGATCGCGACGACGAGCAGGTAGAACACAGGCCGCCCGATGAACGAAAAGAACTGCATCGGGACCGCGAGCCACGCCGCCTGATCCTGGAGCGCCTGGATGAGCACAATCTGGAAGTCGGTCATATCACCCCGGAGAGGTCAAGGTTCGCAATGAGCTGGGGCATCGCCGCCGCGATCCCGTTGATGATGAACTGGATGGCTATCGCGAGCACGATGATCGCCATCAGTTTCGGGACGACCCGGAGCCCCCCTTCCCCGATGAGAGAGAAGATCCAGGGTCCGTAGATCATTCCGACGTAGGAGAGGGCGAGGGCTACGATGATCCCGAGGAAGACAGCGAGGAGACCGTAGAGACCTTCCGGTCCCGAAGCGAGCAGGATCACCGTCGTGATCGTCCCCGGACCGCACGAGAGCGGGAAGGCCAGCGGGACGACGGCGATGTTCTCCAGGTTCGCGGCCGAGTAGGTCTCGCCCTTCGTGCCGAGCATCCCGGTCGCCACGCTGACGAGCAGGATACCGCCGGCGATCTGGAACGCCGGGACGGTGATGTTGAAGATCGTGAAGATCAACTGCCCGGTGAGGGCGAAGAAGGCGAGCACGATGAAGGCGATCTTCATGGAAGAATTGATGATATGCCGGCATTCACACCCCTCCATCCCCTTGGTGAGCGCCGTGTAGACGGCAACCGTAGAGGCCGGATTCATGACGGCGACGATCGACGCGATCGCGATCAGGCTGAAACTCAGAAACTCGGCAAGTTGAGCGATCAGGTCCATTCCTGTCCACCACGTCTGAGGATCATGTAAGGGAGTATGGGCCCGGGTAACATAGGTAGCTTACGGTTTTCCGGTTGCAGAGACGACATTAGGTTTTCCTGCCGCAGCCGCTTCGGGAACGTGGACGGCAGGGAATGCATCAAGGAGCGCCCGTGTCAGTTCCGCCCCGAGCGACGGCTGGACGGACTCGAGCCAGAGGAAGAATCCAGCCATATGGGGCGTTCGCCGGCTCTCGAACTTGAACCCGCCGGTCCTGTTCGGCACCATCTTGAGGTACTCCTTCTTGTTACGGGTCCGCAGATAGATGATCGGCCGGTACTCCGGGATGTTCACGGCGAGGATGACCTTCGAGAACTGTTTCTGGATCGTGTCCGGGTCGTAGGTCTTCCCCTTGATGCGGATAGGGTATCGGGCATCGAGCATCCGGATAGCGGAGGGGTAGAGTCCCCCGAAGAGGACTTTCTTCACGATCGGCGGGATCTCGTCCGGGGTGCCGAGTTCCCCGACGCCTTGCTTCGAGGTGACGGCGGCGATGATGCTCTGCATCCGTTCGTCGTGCAGTTTCTTGTAGTCGAACGGCCGGCGGGGCGGGATATCGGCGATCGAGATCAATTTCGGGTGCCGGATCTGCCGGTGCGAGCTTTGTTTGAGATCCCGGGGTCGGATCAGGGCTTTCAACTCCTCGCAGGTGGGGGTGGTGAGGAGAGCGTTGTCGGGCTCCTTGAGGAGGCGGCGGACGACGGCCGTTCGGGATATGTCGACCGAGGAGATGAGAAGGAACGGCACGGTCGGTTGACCGTAGAGGTAACCGAAGAGCTGTTTCTTGTAGTGGATCTCCGCCTCGAACTCTTTTAGGTCGGCAGGAGAGGTGATGATCTCGCCGAACGTCAGCGCCCCGGTATGGTCAACGAGCACCATATCGACTTCGGCGAGATCCTGGCCGTTGCCACGGACCTTGACATCCCCTATGTTCGAGTAGAAGAGGCCGTTCTGACCGAGCTGCGCACGCTTGACCTTCGACGGCCCGTCGGCCCCCCGGGCCACGACGGAGAGGATGAGGTCGGTCTGAAGCGAGAGGTCGAGGGTCATCTCGTAGACGATCGCCTCAAACCAACGCCCTTCGGCGGTTCGCATCTCGGGAAGATCCTCGGAGAAGAGTTTTTTTCGATCCGCGGGGCGCAGGTGGCGCAGCGCTCTCATGATGATCGCCCGCGTCGGCTGGAGCGAGCTGAAGTTTTTGTCGAGCCACGTAATCATCTGTAACATTCGTTCCACACAACTTGGGTATTGCTATCGTATTGGGGACCTGATGGGGGCCAGAGCACTTCCTGACAGGGAAGTCTATCATCCTACAAGTGCTCATAGAGTTTCCGGTCTCCATGGCTATGAAATTACGCATGCATCATCACCGCGACCACCCTCGCGGTGGACCCCGTGCAGAGAGGGGCAGCGTTCGAGTTTGCAAGACAGAAAAAAGGGTAGAGTGTTGGCGCCGTGCAGCGCCCCGGATCAGACTGTCTTGATCGCCTCTTCGAGCGGCATTGCCGGCACGACGTGGGCAACCCCGTAGGAGCTGAACGGCGCGGTGATCTTTAAGATGGAGCGCTCGTCCGGTGCCTCGAAGATGGCAACCGACATGTGCTTTCCGATGAGGAGGTAGCGCTGGAGGACATTCACATCCGAGGGGAACTTGAAGTGCTTCCAGAGTTCCAGGACTTGATGAACGTGCTCCGGTTCGAACTGGTACCACAGTACAAACAACATCGTCTTCACCAGCTCCCCCATATCACACAGGTATAAAAACCCTGCACCCGGGGGGGGCGGCCTCCCACCCCGGGGGAGCCCGTCACTCGTAGCGGAGCGCCTCGATGGGGTTCAACTGCGCCGCCTTCCACGAGGGGTAGAACCCGGCGAGGACACTTGTGCCGATGCCGAAGGCCATCGCAAAGGCGACATAACCGATCACCACGGAGATGGGGATGCCCACGTCGCCCGAGACGGCGAAGTCGGCGAAGAGATCCGCTACGGAGGCGGAGGCATAGAAGGCGACCGCCGTGCTCGCGATGCCGCCGATGATGCTTCCTGTGACCCCGAGGATCAGGCTCTCGTAGAGGAACATCCGGAGGATCTCCCCGCGCAGCGCCCCGATACTCCGCATCAGCCCGATCTCCGCCGTCCGCTCCGTGACCGATATGATCATGACATTCAAGATGCTCACGCTCGCGACGAGGAGCGATACCCCGCCGATACCGAGGAGGAAGACGTTCATGGCGTCGATCGTCTCGTAGTAGATCTCCAGAATCTCGCGTGAGTCCAGGATGTCCACGACCTCTTTCCTGCGGTTGATCTGCTGGTCGATGGCGGCTTTAACATCCTCGATTGCGAAGAGGTCGCTGACCTTCACGACGACCCGGCTGTAGTCCTGATCCCCGTGCCGCTCCGTGTACCAGTCCTCCGTGACGATGATGGCATAATCGGGATTGATGTCGATGCCCATCCCCCGCTCCGCCGCGACCCCCATGACGCGGACGCTCTCGTCCCCGACCTCGATGCGGCTCCCGGGGTGGAGGTCGAATTCATCGGCAAGGAGAGAGCCCACCATCACCCCCGAAGACCTCCCCTGCGGGTAGAGTCCCGCCTCCCGCTCGAGCAGGAAGGGTATATCGGCTGCAGGCATGGCATATATCGTCGCGTAGCCGCTCGTATCCCGCACCCGCAGCCGATCCGATGCGACGATCATGGGGACGACGCGGTGCTGTCCGGCCGCCTTCTCAATCAGCCCCACGTTCCTCTCGGAGAGGCGTGCGGTAAGGGTGTTCCGGGGATCGAACGGGTCGCCGCTCGATGCCGCGAGGTGGGGGGTGACGAGAACGGTGTCGCTCACGTCCGAGACCATGCCCCCGACAAGCGTCGAGAGGCTGCTGCCCATGATGCCGAGGGAGGCGATGGCGACGACACCGATGACGATGCCGACCGTTGCGAGGAACGACCGGACTCTGTGCCGCCTGAGGTTCCTGACCGCGAGTTCGATGAAGATCATGCCCTGCCGTCCCTCTTCATCTCTGCCTCATCGCATCGACCGGGGCGAGGTGCGAGGCAATCCACGCCGGGTAGAATCCAGCGGCGATACTCGTCCCTATACCGAACGCCATCCCAAAGACGATGAACCCGACCGCGCTCTGGTCGAAGACCGTGAAGTTCTCGCCGAAGGTCGTCCCGGCCGTGGCGACCTCGATCGCGGCGACGCTGATCAGGTAGCCGAAGGCGGTGCTCAAGATGCCGCCGACGACGCTGCCGATGACCCCGAGGATCACCGCCTCGTAGAGGAACATCCGGAGGATCTCCCGGCGCAGCGCCCCGATGCTCCTCATGACGCCGATCTCTTTGATGCGTTCGGTCACCGAGATGTACATGACGTTTAAGATGTTGACGGCGGCGACGACGAGGGCAATCCCGCCGATGCCGAGGAGAAACAGCGTGATCTGATCGTAGATCTCCTCGTACTGCCCGAGCATCTCGCGCGAGTCGGATACGTCGACCACCTCATCGCGCCGGTTGATCCGGCTCTCGATGGCATCCTTCACGGCGTCGATCTGCTCCACATCGCCGACCCGGACGATGACCATCGGGTAGGAATCCTTCGCCCCGAAGTGGCTCTCGTACCAGCCTTCGGAGACGACGATCGCGTAATCAGGGTTGATATCGAACCCCATCCCCCGCTCCGCGAGCACGCCCGCCACCCGGACGTCCTCGCCCCCGATCGCGATCCTCGAACCCGGGGCTATACCGTACTCCCGGGCGAGGTGGATGCCGACGAGCGCGCCCGCCTGGTTCTGCCGGAGATGCTGTCCCTCCGCGAGATTGAGCAGGATGGGGATATCACCCGGTTCGAGCCCGATGATCCGGGCATACCCGCTCTTGCCGCGGCCGAACTCGACCTCGTCCGCCCCCTGGAGCACCGGGATCGTCCGGTGCGGGTTTGCCGCCCGCCGGATCTCCTCGACCTCGCGGGCGGGGATGGCGGCGTCCACCACCGTTCGCGGGTCCCCGGCGAAGGTCCCGCCGATCGCGGTGTGCGGCGTGACCACGACGGTGTCCCCGACGTCGGTAATGATGTTCGCGGCGAGGAGGTTGATGCTGTTGCCCATGACGCCGAGGGAGGCGATGGCGACGACGCCGATGACGATCCCGATGATCGAGAGGCCTGAGCGCACCCAGTGCCGCTTGAGGTTCCTCGCCGCAAATGAGAAGAACACTACGCCAGCCTCCCGTCCACGATCCGGATCGTGCGGCGGGCGTACGCGGCGACCCCTGGATCATGAGTCACCATGATGACGGTCTTGCCCTCCCGGTTCTCTTCCGCGAGGATCTCCATGATCGCCGTCCCGGTCTTCGTGTCCAGGTTCCCGGTCGGCTCGTCGCAGAGGAGAAGGTCGGGGTCGTTCACGAGCGCCCGGGCGATCGCGACCCGCTGCTGTTCGCCGCCCGAGAGCTCGGCCGGCCTGTGGGTAAAGAGGGCGTCGTTGAGGTGCACCGCCCGCATGACCTCGATCGCCCGGCGCCGGCTCTCCTCCCGGCCGGCGGTGAGTACGAGGGGAAACTCGACGTTCTCGACCGCCGAGAGGAGGGGGATCAGGTTGAACTGCTGGAAGACGAACCCGATGCGGTCGCGCCGGAGCCGGGTGAGGTCGTCGTCGCTCATCTGAGAGATCTCCTTCCCGGAGAGGTAGATCTCGCCGCGGGTCGGGACGTCGAGGCAGCCCATCAGGTTCAAGAGCGTCGATTTCCCGGAGCCCGAAGGCCCCATCACGGCGATGAACTCGCCCGGATCGACGGTGAGGGTGACGCGGTCGAGCGCCACGACGTCGCCTGCAGGAAGGGGATAGATCTTGCTGACCTCCTCGAACCGGAGGATCGGCTCGTCGCTCACCGCCGCCTCCGGACGTACCAGAGGGCCGCCAGGCCGGCGGCGACGACGATCAGCGCCACGACGGCAACGGCGGCCGGAGTGGGCAGCCCGGCACCGGCAGCTTCCTCTGCGGTGCGATTCTCGAGCGAGATCGGCCGCTCGACGGAGTAGGGGTTGCCGTCGTCGTCCCGGTACTCGATGACGAGCGGGGTCTCCTCCACGCCGGCACCGGCGCGGAACGTCACCTCGAACGCCGAGATGTCGTCGGGATCAAGTGTCCCGACGACGTAGACCCGGAAGGGGTCGGTGGGCGTCGCGGGGGCGCCCGCGGAGATGACGACCGATCGGGCGGGCTCAAGCCCCGCGTTCATGACGTCGCCCGTCGCGCGGTAGGCATCTCCCTCCATGACGACTTCGACGTTGGTGATGACGGGATCGGCCTGCTTCTTGTCCTCGCCGAACGTGACCGGCAGCACGAGATCCGCGGTGTGAGCGTTGATCCCGTTGCGCCAGACCACCTGGAACGTGACGTTCGTCTCGACGGCCGGGGTCAGGTTGAAGGCAACGGTTCCGGACGCGTCAGGGGCGAGGCTGCCGACGAACGCGCTCTCTGGCGTGACGGAGAAGTCCGCGCCCCCGGGGATCACCTGGACACCGGAGGCGGCGTTCGACCGCGGGTTCGCCACCAGAACCGTGATACCGACCGTCCGGGACTCGGAGAAGGTCTCGGGCCTCTCGAAGACCGACACCTCAAGCGGGGTGCCGTCGACCCTGACCGGAACCGGGTGGGTGAGGGTTCCGTTCTCCCGGAGATCGAGGGAGAACCGCGGGTAATACGTCCCGTTGGGAGCGTCCGCCCGGACGGCGAAGGTGAACGTCCGGTTGAGACCGGCCCCGAGAGCCCCGACCGAGGGGTAGGGTTCGGAGATCGGGACGACGCCGTCCTCGTAGAGGCGGGCGCCGCCGAGCGGGAGGGTGTACGGGCCGGTGTTCTGCACGGCAACCATCACAAAGCCCGTATCACCCGGCATCAGGACCTCCGGCTCGACAGAAACGGACGTCACTGTCACGTTGCCTTGCCCCGCCGCGACCGGGGAGACGAGAAGGCATACCAGGATGAGCAGGATGGGAAGGGGACGACCAGATGCCACACGGGAGAATGGAGAGAGCCTCTACTTCAACGTTATCCCCGCACCATCCGGAGGACGGCATAAAACCTTTGACGGCAGAGGGCGATATCTCCTGGAACAATCTTCACCCCGCCGGGGTTCCGAGGAGAATATGGGACTGAACAAGATCTACATCATCGGCCACAAGCAGCCCGACACCGACAGCGTCTGCAGCGTCATCGGCTACGCCGAGCTCCTGAACCGCGCCGAGCCCGGGAAGTACATCCCCGCCCGGTGCGGGGAGGTGAGCCCGGAGACACGGTTTGCGCTCGATACGTTCAACGCCGAGGCGCCGGCCTACGTAGCGAGCGTCGAGCCCACCGTATCGGATATACCGCTCGATACCCGGAGCGTCCGCCAGGATGTCCCGACGGTCGACGTCGCCGCCCTGATGGACACCTACGACATGCGAAACATGCCGATCACGGACGGGGACGAGACCCTGGTCGGCCTCGTGAGCGAGTACGGCCTCGCCCGGGCCTACGTCAGAAAGAACCCCCGGGAACAGCTCTCGCTCATCCCGATGCCGCTCGAGACCCTCGCCCGCATCCTGGACGCCCGGATCGTCGTTTCGTCGCGCGAGGCGCTCGGGGAAGCCCGGGTCTACACCGTCATCGACGCCCTGCACGTCACCCTCTCCCGGATGACGCCCGACGACATCGCGATCGTCGGGGACAACGAACCCGCGCAGCTCGCGCTGATATCGGCAGGGGTCGCCGCGCTCATCATCGCCGAGGGGGCGCCGGTGGGCGAGCGGGTGATCGACGCCGCGCGGACGCGAGGGGCCTCGGTGCTCGCGACGACGCTCGACGCCTTCAGCGTCGGCAAGATGATCAGCCTCTCTCTCCCCGCGCGCATGATCATGGAGACCGACGTCCCCACGGTACGTCTGGAAGACTCGCTCGAGTATGCGAAAGGGGTCGTCTCGAACTCCAAGTTCAGGACGGCCTGCGTCGTCGGCGACGAAAGGCAGCACATCGGGCTCGTTTCCCGGACGACGCTGATGCAGGACGTCCAGAAGTCGGTGATCCTCCTCGACCACAACGAGTACTCCCAGGCCGTGGACGGGATCGAGCAGGCGGATATCCTCGAGATCATCGACCACCACCGTCTCGGCGCGATCTCGACCCTCAAACCGGTGAAGTTCCTCAACGACCCCGTGGGGTCGACCTCGACGATCGTCGCGAACAAGTTCATCGAGGCCTGCGTGGAACCCACGCCGTCGACCGCCGGGCTCCTTCTCTCGGGGATCCTCTCGGATACGATGGTGATGAAACTCTCGACGACCACCCCGGCGGATATCCGGGCGGCCGACTACCTCGCGGGGATCGCCGGGGTCGACCTGGCCGAGTATGGGCCGGAACTGATCCGGAAGGGCATGGACCTCGATGGCCTCCCGAAGAGTGAACTCCTCACCCGGGATATGAAGCGCTATAACCTCTTCGGGAAGAGCATCATGGTCTCACAGGTGATGGCGTCGTCGTTTGAGTTCGCAGAGACCCACGCCGCTGAGATCCGCAAGGAGATCGAGCACCTCCGGACAACAATGGGGGTCGACTGCTTCTTCGCCCTCTTTACGAACGTCTTTAGTAACGCAAGCGACCTCTTCGCCGCCGGGGACGAAGCCTGCATCGCCAAGATGGATCTCCGGGACCAGCCCGTCCGGCTCGAAGGCGTCATGTCCCGCAAAAAAGATTTCATCCCGAAGTTCGGGCATATGTTCCGGCAGCTCTAGCCGCCGGAACTCACTCGCTCTTCTTCTTGAGCAGCCCGGCGGCGTAGCGGGCGAGCCCGTAGACGCCGTCGGTCGAGGGGTGGACCTCGACGATCTCGTCGAAGTCGTCGACAGTGATGCCCTGCTTCATCAGGTAGCCGAGATAGGAGAGGAGGAGCGATGCCCCGGGAACGGCGGCGGCCGCCCCGAGGAGCCGGCCGCTTTCGGGATCGACCCGGATCTGGGCAAGCCCCGCCCAGCCGCCCGCGACGTCCCAGAACGAACCGGGGCCCGCAGGCGCGGGGGCGGAGAGGGTGATACCTCCGTCGCCGCCGGCGGTCGCGGCGAAGGCGTAATCGTAGCGGAGGCTCATCGCCTGTGGAATACCCTCGTAGTCCATGACGGTCTCGCGGCCGAGGATGTTCTCGGCCGCCACCACACCCTCCCTCCGGGCCGCGGGGGTGAGGTAGGGCGGGCCGATGACGTCGCCGGCGGCGTAGACGCCCGGAACACTCGTTTGCATCCGCCGATCGACGATGACCGCCCCGTCCGGGCGCTTCGTGGGCCCCTCGAGCATCTCCGAGTTGGGGACGAGCCCGGTTGCAAGCAGCACGGCATCGGCCTCAAGCTCCTCGCCGCCTGCGAGAATGACCGAGCGGACCCGTCCGCCGCCTTCGATGCTCGTAACCGGGGTCCCTTCGCGGATCTCGACACCGGCAAGATCGCGCAGCGCCGCGGAGCGCATCTTCTCGTCGAGATCCCGGAGCAGCCCGTGCCGGGCGATGATATCGACCTCGACCCCGAAGGCGTGGAATATATGGGCGAACTCCGCCGCCACCACTCCGCCGCCGATGACGACCATGCGGCGGGGGAGATCGGGCATGGCGGGGAGCGTCCGGTAGGTATGGACGCCGGAGAGGTCAGTGCCGGGGATATCGGGGATTGCCGGCCGCGACCCGGTGGCCGCGAGGACCGCGTCCGCCCGGACCTCCTCATCGCCGATGAAGACCCGGCTCCCCTCCAGCCGGCCTTCGGCCCCGTAGACGATCTCGACCCCCGCCCGGCGGGTCTCCGCATCGAGAACCGAGGAGAGTTTCTCCTGAACCTCGCAGATCCGCTTCCGGATCGCCGGGTACGAGACAGTCGGCACCGAATCGAGGATGCCGAGGTCTTTCTGGGTTCCGGCGGCCTCAATGAGCCGTGCAACGTCGTTCAAGGCACAGATCGTCATGCACCGCTCGTGAAGGCACTGTCCCCCGATGCTGCGCTGCTCGACGAGCCGGACATCCTTCCCCGCCTGCGCGAGGTGGATCGCTCCGAGCCTCCCAGCGGGCCCGCCGCCGATGACGACGATCATGATCTCTTCCTACAGCAGTTCGACGCCTTCGTCCATCGGCATCGAGAGGATCTCGCCGGTGAACCCGTTGACCTCGACGATCTTGTTCCCGCCCCGCACCTGCCAGACCGGCACGTAGACGGCCACGATATCGACGGTGATGTTGCTCCGGTCGGGTTTGAGGGTCTTTTCCTCGTAGAAGATGGCGTCGCCCTTCTCGTAGCGGAACCGCACCTTCTGGGTGAGACGGTCGATGATGTCCCGCACGAGCTGCTCCTCCACGTCCTCCCGCACGAGCCGGGTGGCGACGATCTCGGAGCCGAACGGAACCGGGCCCCGCTCGATCTCGTCGGGATTGATCTCCATCTTCAGGCCGTTGATGGCGTTGACCGCTCCGGTACCCTCGGCGTCGAAGGAGACCAGCCGATCTTTCACCTCGCGCTCGCCGGTGCTCGCGTAGCGGTAGTTCCAGTAGGGGATGAACCGGCACTTCGCCGTCCCCTGCAGCCCGGCGATACCGCAGGCGCGCTTCTCGGAGACCTTCAACGGGAGATGGGGGAGTTCCGGCCCATCCTGCGGCTCTTCCTTCACCACGACAGGAGAAGCCTCGATCTGCCCCCGCCGAACCGTCCGGGCCGGGCCGGGGAGATCCAGGATCAGGGCCTGCCCGAGCACCTCCGCAAGCGCGGCCCTGCCTGCGTAGCAGACGAACTCATCAGGCCCCCACCGGATGCAGTCCTCCGTCTGCACCGCCGGATCGAGGGTGAAGAGCAGTTTCCTGCAGACCCAGTCGACCTCACCGGTGCGCAGGCGATAGATCATCGAATCGAAGCTCCCAATCGTCTCCGGATCGTCCGAGCAGAGCACCACCAGGGCGTCTTCGTTCCCGACGGCGGAGAGATCCAGCGGGTCGCCGACCTCCTCAACGTCGTAGGAGGCCGCGGCAAGGATCCGCTTCAGCACGTTCCGGGCTTTTTCCCGAGTCCCACTCTCCATTCATCTTACACTATCACAGGGAGATAGAACAAGTTTTCCCTTCGAGCCGGGCGACCGGGAAAGCATGACCGGGGGTGCGCGGGACGGCGAACGGCAGGTTCCGCCCCGGGTTCCTGCCGGAAGAACCCGTCGAATCCGGAAGACAACACATTTTTCTTCGCAGAGCAAGAGATCTGATGATGCACGCTCCCCTGAAGTTCACCAACTACCGCATCGAGGAGTACGCGCTCAAGGTGACCTACCGCCCTGAGGACGACACGGGGAAGATCATCTACAACCTCTCGCTCATCGAGAGCCACGACCTCGAGTTCGCGCTCTCTGTCATGAAAGAGGCGCACAGACGGGGCATCACCATCAGCGACCGGTTCCTGGTTGCCGGGCCGGGGGAGCAGGTCGGCGGCTATATCGTGCCGGAAGGGCGGCACGCCATCTGCACGATGTGCAGTATCACACTCGACGCTCTTCTTCTCCAGCGCGGCATCCCGGCGAGCCCGATCGGGGGCGGGATCGTCGAGGTCGACGGGAGGGTTGCGCAACGGTTCACGAGCCTGATCCTCTACCGCGACACCACGCTCGATCCCCTCGAGGTTCTCATCTCCCAGGAGGCCACGTCGATCCTCGACGTCATGGACCACGGGAAGGGTAACATCCTCGCAAACATCAGGGAGTGCCACATGGAGGCCGAACACCTCCTGGGTGCGGTGCTCGACGAACTTGCGTCCATAGGGTTCTCCGGCATCCTGGACGTCGGCGCCCCGAACGTCCCCCTGCTCGGGGTCCCGGTGAGCCCGCAGTACCTGGGCGTGGCGATGGTCGGTGGCACAAACGCTATGGCGGCCGTACGCGAGACCGGGCGGTCGGTCGTGACCCGGGCGCTCAAAGGGCTGATCGATATCCAGGCGATGGGCTACCTGGACGATTACTGAACCGCAGCCTTCGTCCATTCCATGACGGTGGCGATATGCCGCCGCACGAAGAGGGCGAGCCCCGCGGACTCCGAATAGAGGGCGGAGGGCTGACCGTCGGCTCCTACCATCCAGAGCAGCGCCCGGGTATCGTCCACTAAAAAGACGCCCGATCTCTCGTAGGGCAGCAGTTTTTCCGCAAGGAAGGGGGTCTTGCAGAGAGCGGCGAGCGGGAGGACATGGAGACGGAACCGGGAAGGCTGCTCGCCCGCCCAGCGGTCGGTGACGATATCGACCGGCACGGAGCCGGGAACGGGATCGAGCAGCGGGAGCACACTATGCTGGAGGAGATCCCCCGTCGCGAGCAACTCCACGCTCCGCTCCGCACTCTTGAACATTCCTGCAAGGCGGGTTCTGATATTCTCTTCGCCATAGATCGTCCAGACCAGTTCCTGGCCGCCCGGGCCTTCCAGTTCCTTCTCCCGGTAAACGGCGTCGAGACCCTCCCGGGCTCTCTCTGCGTCGCTCTCGATCCGGCGCATCAGGTTCTCGACGCCCTGGTCGGGAGGAACCGCATCGAAGCGTTTGGGTGTCGTGTGCGAGACACTGACCAGTTCCTTCTGGACGAGCCGGTCGAGGACCGGGTAGACGGATGCACGCGGCACGCCGGAGATCTCGTGGACTTCCGTCGCGGTCGCTCCCGCCGTTCTGAGAAGCCCGATATATACGAGGGCTTCGTACTTCGTAAGTCCCAGTGATTTGAGGGATTCGAGGAGGGGGGCTGGAACGTCCCGGAGTGCCTTCATCTAAATGGGCAAGGAGACCCCGGCCTTCAGGCCGGGGAGGAATTGCCCGTCACCTCCAATACAGTTTCCTGGTATCATACTCAATATATGAATGTGATTAGAACAATCACGTTCAACCTTCAGTTGCCCGATGGCGGCTCCTCTGCTCTCCTCGATACGATGAGAGCCTATTCCACTGCGTTCTCTGCCTCTGCACAGTGGGGATTTGAGAACCATACGTGGAATAAGGTGGAGAACCACAAGGCGACCTACAAGGCAGTTCGTGAATCTGTTCCTGATCTCCCGTCCTCTCTGGTGCAGGGTGCGCGAGACTGTGCCTGCGAAGCCCTGAAAGCTGGTAAGTGCGCGTCTCCGCCAGAACGGAAACCGCTCGCCGCTATGCGGTACAACCAGCGGGTCATTACGGTAAATCTGATCCACGGTATCGCCACCATTGCATCGGTGAGGGGACGGATCAAGGCAACATTCCCAATCTCTGAGTATCACCGCCAGTATCTCTCCTGGACGGTCACATCTTCGACCATCTCCTTTGATAAGCGAAAGAAGGTGTTCTACCTCCATATCTCGATGGAACATCCCGATGTGGAGCCGGTACAAGAGGTCAAGGTGCTCGGGATTGACCGAGGGATCGTGAATGTCGCGGTCTGCTCCGACAACACTTTTTTCAACTCCAAGCAGGTGAAGCGCGTTCGGTCGAAGTACGCCCATCTCCGTCGGGAGTTGCAGTCCAAAGGCACCCGGTCGGCTAAGCGGAAACTCCGCAGGATGGCTGGACGGGAAAGACGGTTTGTGACTGATACCAACCACTGTATCTCGAAGCAGATTGTTGAATCCGAGTATACGGTCTTCGCTCTCGAAGACCTCTCGAAGATCCGGGTTCAGAAGCGGAGAGGTGTAGAGTTCAACCGGAAACTGAACAACTGGTCGTTCTATGAACTGGAACAGTTCCTCCGGTACAAGGCCGAGGATCTGGGAAAGCAGGTTGTCCTTGCTGATGCGCGGTACACCTCGCAGAAGTGCTCGGTGTGTGGGCATGCCTATAAAGGAAACCGGGAAGGCTCGTCGTTCCGGTGCCGGAAATGCGGGTTTCAACTCCATGCCGACCTCAATGCTGCTCGAAACATTGCTCAAGCAGGTATATCTTGCCTGAGTAGGCTGTCTGTCAACCAGCCGAATGTAGCGCACTCGTAAGGGTGCAGGTACAAGCCCCGTCCTTTAGGGCGGGGTAGTTGGCTCCATCATGTATATATACTGTTTAGCAATAAATGTTGTTGCTAATATAACAACAAGGTGAAGAGATGCGTTGGCAATACCTACCTGTACTGATGCTCCTGCTGGCACTCCTGGCTGCGCCGGGGGCGGCGCAAGGCGTCAAGTATCTCTATGGAAGCCCCGATCTGTCGGCAACGATTTCCGGCACCAACCAGTTTGCACCGGGGGACGAGACCCGGCTCGGGGTCATCATATCCAACAGCGGCCTGAATACCCACAAGATGGTCGGTTCGACCATCGTCACTCCCGACGACCAGCCGAACACCGCAAAACTGGTCACCGTGACGCTCAAGAGCAGCGACGCGCCGTTCACCGTCAAGACGGACCCCCAGTTCGTGAGCGACATCCCGGGCGGCGCCGCCGCGAACGCCGTCTTCACCGTGAAGGTGGCGGATTCCGCCGAGCCGGGCACCTACACGCTGCCGCTCGAGGTGACCTACACGTATCTGCAGGACGCTGAAGATTACGGCGACGTTCTCCGCTACAACTACCAGAAGAAGACCCTGACCCTGCCGCTCACCGTGCAGGTCACGCCCGACCTCCAGGTCGAGGTCCTTGACATCCGCTCCGAGTCGCTGAACGTCGGCACGGAAGGCTACGTCTACATGACCTTGAAGAACGTCGGCCACGAGACGGCAGAGAAGGCGATTGCGATGGTCACGAGAAGCGGCTCGAGCCCGCTCATCCCCACCGACGGCAACGCATACATCGGGACGTTCGAACCGGGCGAGACGGTGGACGTGAAGTTCAAGGTCTCGGTCGCGAACACCGCAGAGCCCCAGTCCTACCCGCTGGATGTCGCGGTCACCTACGAGGACTACGAGGGCAAGACGGTGACCTCCCGGCCGGCGACGATCGGCCTTCCCGTAGGCGGCAAGATCGCCTTCGAGGTCGTCTCGCCTCCGTCGACCCTCTACCTGGGCCAGAAGAGCATCCTTGAAGTCGAGTATAAGAACTCGGGAGCGGCAACGGTCTACAATGCCCAGGCACGGATCAGCGCCGTCGACCCCTTCACCAGCAGCGACGACACCGCCTTCCTCGGCGACCTCGCCCCGGGCGAGACAGCGACGGCACGGTTTGAGGTGAACGTCGATGGTGCCGGCACCGCGAAGGAGTACGGGATCGACTCCGAGATCCGCTACCGCGACAACCTCGACAACAGCAAGATATCGGACACCATGAAAGTGCGGGTCGCGCTCGAGCAGAGGCAGGGCACGCTCTTCACCAATCCGGTCTTCCTCATCGCCGTTCTGGCTGTGATCGTCGGAGCAGGGTATTATATATTCGTGTACCGTAAGAAACAGAGATGAACGGGTACTGGGACGGACCCAAAGCGGAGCCGCAGGTAAGGACAATCGAGGAAATGCGGGATGTTCTCGCAGATCCCGGCTGCACCTCCGATCAGCCCCTCTATTTTATGTACCGGGATCTCGCGAAGAGCGAGAGTGACCGGGAATGGCTCCGACAGCATCACGTTCGCTACGACATCACCGTTATCCCTGCCCGGACACTCTGCGGGGAATACGTCAAGACGAAGGGCCACTACCACACCGAGAACCCGGCAGGAGAACTTTACCCGGAGATCTACGAGGTGCTCGGGGGGACGGGGCACTACCTCCTCCAGACCCGAAATGCCGACGACGTGGTGATGATCGAGGGCACCGCAGGCGACAAGATCCTGATCCCGCCGGGCTACGGTCACGTGACGATCAACCCGGCAAGGGAGGATCTCGTGATGGCGAACCTCGTCTCGTCGGAGTTCTCAAGCAACTACGGCCCCTACGCAGACCTGAAAGGAGCCGCCTACTATGAGATGGAGGGCGGGGCGCTGGTGAAGAACCCGCGCTACCCCGACGCCCCCCCGGTGCGCTACTGCAACCCGGTGGAAGTCCCGGAGATCGGGATCGAGAGAGGGGTCGGGCTCTACGATCTCGTCGGGCGGCCGCGATCGGTCGCGTTCTTGAACCACCCGGAGCAGTTCATGGAGATATTCGCCGAAGTGACCGGCGGGTGTCTCGCGATGCGGTAGAGGGGCGCGTTTCCAGGTGGCCGGATGCTATCCGGTCGGGCCTGTTTTCCTGCCTTTTTTTGAACTCCTGATAATCAGGGTCTACCACCTGGGGGCTCAAGATCTGGCTTCACAATCTGTCAGAGACCATCAACGGATTTCCATCGGATATCGCCACGCGGGGAGGGGCTGACGGGGAGGGGGGGGCAGCCCCCCCCCCCCCTCTCTGCCGCATCCATTGAGACATACAACCCCCACCCCCACCCGGCCTTCGGCCCGCCCAAGGGGCGGGGGCAGTGCGTAGCGATAGGCGACGTTCCGAAGGAATGGAACTCGAGCGCCGAAGGTGCGCAGGCCCCCACGGTCCACTGTATTGGACTCTCACCATCTCGGTCGTTCATTCTCCATCGCCCAGAGTCCTATGACTCCCCAGCCGTCCCTCTATGGAGACATACGCCCCCACATCAGGCTCCTCCGACTCAGGATCGCCGAACCTCATCAAGCACCTGGCACGTCCGGCAGACCTTCCCGCACGGCTCTCCGCACCTCTCGCAGATCCGAAGCCCCTCCGCCTCAGGTCTCTCCAGTTCCCGGAGGGCCTCGCCCAGGTTCACAAGCGAGTACTTCGTCGCCGGGTGGCGGTAGGTGTAATCGTCGAGGATGCCGCGGACGTCGCCCCGGAGAGCGTCCCCGGCGTAGGGGCAGCCCGCGAGGTCGAACCCCCCGACGTGGAGGAAGGCATACAGCGCCACCTCGCGCTCCGGGATGTACATGAACGGCTTGATCCGGGGGACCATCCCCTCAACCTCCCGCATGGGGCGGGTGAGCCGGTCGGCATCACCCCGGAGAGCGTTCATCAGGACTGACTGGGCCTCGTCGTCCAGATTGAACCCATAGGCGAACTTCGTGACGCCGTGTTCGCGGGCAATCCGGTTCATCAGCGCCCGGCGGAGCACGCCGCAGTAGGAGCAGGAGAGGCCCGTTCCCTTCCTGCCCACGATCTCATCGAGCGTGATCCCGTATTCGTCGGCAAACGTTGCCGTCACCCAGGGGACGCCCATGCTCTCGGCGATCGCCCGGGCCTGGGCCGGGTCGCGGTAGCCGGATATCCCCTCGTCCACCGTGATCGCCATCAGCCGGACGTCACGGCGCTCGCCGAGGAGCCGGTGGAGGAAGAAGAGGACGGCGCTCGAGTCCTTCCCCCCCGAGAGCGCCACCGCCACCGTATCGCCGGGCCTGATCCAGCGGTGCTCCCGGATCGCCCGCTTCGCTTTCGCCTCGAAATCCCGGTTGAAGTGCTGCTCGCAGAGGTGCAGCCCGGAGTATCGCTGGAAAAGAATCGCGTCGCGGCGGCACTTGCTGCACTTCATGTTTTCTCGATCATCCTTTTATCACCGCGCTACATAAATGGTGTAGAAGATGCCTGTTCCTGCAGAATACGTGCGATCCCTGCACGCCTACGAACTCCGGATCCTGCTCGCCCTCGAACGTCTCATGCGCCGGTACCGGTGGGTGCCGCTCGAGGTGCTCAAGTCGTCCACAAGGTTCTCGGAGTCCGAGCTCTCCTATCGTCTGGGCAGGCTGATGGCCATGGATATGGTCAGGTACGAGAAGACCCCCTACGAGGGTTACGCGCTCGTCTTCAACGGCTACGACACCCTGGCCCTCCACACCCTCACCCGCCGGGGCACCGTCCAGGCGCTCGGGACGCTGATCGGCGTCGGGAAGGAGTCGGAGGTCTACGAGGCGATGGGGCTCGGGGTCGTCGTGCTGAAGTTTCACCGGGTCGGGCAGCGGTCGTTCCAGTCCGCCCGCGTAAAGCGCGGCTACATGCCGGAGACCGGGCACTGCCCCTGGATCTTCGCCTCGAGCAACTCGGCGAAGATGGAGTACGACGCGTTGAAGACCCTCCACCCCGCCGTCTCGGTTCCGCTCCCAATCGACCAGAACCGGCACGTCGTGGCGATGTCGTTCGTCCCCGGCGTCAACCTCTCGCGGGCCGACCTCGCAGAGCCCCGGCCGATCCTCGATGCGATCCTCGACAACATCCATGAGGCCTACCGCCTCGGCATCATCCACGGCGATCTGAGCGAGTTCAACGTCATGGTCGACGATGAGGAGTGCTGGCTGATCGACTGGCCGCAGTGGGTGGAGACCGCCCACCCGAACGCCGAGGAGATCCTGGCACGCGACATCGAGAACATCCTCCAGTACTTCAAACGGAAATACGGCATCGAATACGCCTTCGACGAAGCACTGGCAAGGGTGGTGGGGTGAAGGTCTTCGGGATCGACATCATCAAAGGCTCGGTCCGTTCCCGTACCCGCCGGCCGGTCTACGCTCTCGCCCGGGTGGAGGACGGGGATGTCCTGGGCGTCGAGGAGGTGACCGGGTTCCGGCTCCAGCGCCTCCTTGCCGCCGAACAGCCCGATATCCTCGCCGTGGACAGCCTCCAGGAGATCGCCGCCGACCAGCGCGAACTCCACGCATTCCTCCAGTCGCTCCCGCCCGCAACAAAACTCGTCCAGGTGACCGGCGGCGAGCGCACCGAGAGTCTCGGGAAGGTTGCCGCGCGCTACAACATCAGTTTCAACAAATTCGATCCCTACGCCGAGGCACAGACCACCGCACGGGTGGCCGCGCTCGGGGCGGGCGTCGAGGTGATCGCGTTCGAGAACACCACCGACATCGTGGTGAGCAGGCACCGCTCCCCCGGCCGGGGGGGGTGGAGCCAGAACCGGTATGCCCGGAAGATCCACGGCGGCGTGCTGCAGAAGGCCCGGGAGATCGAGGGGCGGCTCCGCGGCGCCGGCCTCGACTACGAGAAGAAGGAGACGAAGGCCTTCGGCGGCTACTCAAGGGTCGCCTTCCGGGTCAGGGCCCCCCGGGAGATGGTGCCGGTCCACTCCTCCCGGGGCGCCGACGTCCAGGTACGGGTGGCAGGAAGGCAACTCGACCGGATACGGTTCGAACCCCTCTCCGGCCGCCCCCGCTACCTGATCGTCGGGCTCGATCCGGGGACGACCACCGGGATCGCCGCCGTGGACCTCGACGGGAACCTGGTTCTCCTCTCGAGCTCGCGACAGATGACAATGTCCGATATCGTCGAAGAACTCTATCGTGCGGGAAAGCCGCTCATCGTCGCCTCCGACGTCCGCGAGATGCCCTACTCGGTCGAGAAGATCCGCCGGGCGTTCAACGCCATCCCCTACACCCCGAAGCAGTCGCTCTCGGTGGAGGCGAAGTACGACCTGACCGCCCCGTTCTCCTACACGAACGACCACGAGCGCGACTCCCTCTCGGCGGCGCTGGACGCCTACCGGAGCCTCCAGAACAAGTTCCGCAACATCGCGAAGAGGGTGGGGCCGGGCTACGACCTCGACGAGGTCCGGGCGCGGGTGCTCCGGGGCCAGCCGCTCGATACCGTCCTTGCAGACCTGAAGGGAGTTCCGGCGGCGAAGAAGGAGGAGGCACCGGCGGCGGAGGCCGAGCCGGAGCGGCCGGTCGAGGACGAGCGGGTGATGGCGCTCGACGGGATGGTCAAAAGGCTCCGGAGTTACGTCCAGGAACTGCAGGAGGAACTCCGGGAGCGCGACCGGGAGATGGAGCGGCTGCGGCAGGATGTCCGCCGGGCACGCTCCGCGACCGAGCGCAAGATCCGCCGGGACGCGGAGCTGGCGGCGAAGGACGCGACGATCGAGAGCTTGCGCGAGCAGCTCCGGGGCGAGCGGCGGCGGTCCCGGCAGCTGAAGAAACGCCTGGAGAGGATGCAGAAGGTCGCGAAACTCGAGATATCGGAGGACTACACCCCGCTCAAGGTGCTCGACTCCCTCACCCGCGAAGCGGTGCGGGCCCTCCAGGAGGGGATCGGCATCGCCGGAGGAGACGTCCTCTACGTCCCGCGGACACACGGCTGGGGGCGCGGCGTGGTGAAGGATCTCGCGGGAACGGGGGTCCGGGCACTGGTCGTCGGCGGGGAGCCGCCCGATCCGCACCTCGTCCGGGTCGCACGGGAGGCCGATCTCCCCCTCCTCCGGGAAGAGACCGTCAGACCGGATATCCGCGGCAGGACCGGGGCGGCGCTGACCGGCGCCCTCGAGGAAGCGATAGCGGAATGGGAGGAGGAGCAGAAGGAGTTCCGGCGCGAGCAGGAGGCCGAGCGTGTCGAGTATCTCTTCAAGGAGTACCGGAGCGAGCGCGAAAAGGAGGTGCGCCGCGGTGGATGAGCGAGGCCTGCACCGGCTGATCGGGACGATCATCGACCCGGAGCGGCTCGAGGACGACTGCGCCGTCATCCCCTGCGGCGACCGTCTCATGGTCGCGAGCACCGACATGCTCCACGAGACGACCGATTTTCCGGCCGGGATGACCGACTGGCAGGTGGGCTGGATGGCAACGGCGGTCACGCTCTCGGACATCGCGAGCATGGGCGCGGCGCCGGGAGAGGTGCTCCTCGCGGTCGGCCTCGACCGCCCGGAACGCCTTTCCGGGATCATGGAGGGCGCCCGGGACTGCTGCACCACGTTCGGCGCCGAACTCGTCGGCGGCGATCTCGACGCCCACACCGAACTGACGATCGTGAGCACGGGGCTCGGGACTGTCGCCCCGGAGCACCTCGTCCGGAGGCGGGGGGCGCGGCCGGGGGACGTCATCGCCGTCACCGGGATGCTCGGGGAGGCCGAGGCCGCTCTCGCCGGCTACGACCGGCACAGGAAGGAACTCCTCGAACCGCAGCCCCGGGTCCGGGAGGGACAGGCGCTCGGCCGTGCCGGGGTCTCGGCGATGATGGACATCTCCGACGGGCTTGCACTCTCGCTCTACGATCTTCTTGCCGTGAACGACTGCGGCTTCTCGATCGATACCGCCCGCCTCCCGCTCCCGGCAGGCGTTCCGGAGGAGGAAGGACGGGAACTCGCGCTCTACGGCGGGGGGGACTTTGAACTCCTCTTTACCGCCCCTCCTGATATCCTTCCGGTTCCGGGGGTCACTGCGCACGTCATCGGGGAGGTCGTAGCAGAGCGAACGGTCCTCGCGGACGGAACGCCGCTCGAACGCCGGGGATACCTGCACGAGTGGAAGGGTTAGGCTGCCGCCCTTACCCCCATCCGCCGCCACTCCCAGAAGATATACGCGAGGGCGAGCACCGCAAAGAGGAATATGACCCCCTCGGTCACGAGAATCCCCTGCGTCGGTACGAGGTAGACGGCGGCGGCGTCCACGGCGGCGTGCCAGAGGATGGCGAGGGCGAGGAGCGCTTTTTTACCGTAGACGACGGCGGCGAGCACCATCAGCGACCAGGCGATGTGCAGGGTGATCGTCATCATCCGCTCGGCGAGACCGGGGAGGATGTCGAGCGGGGTGAGCGCCTGAAGGGCCTCGATCTCGGCCTGGGGGAGGGGGTCGTCGGGCAGGGGGATCGCTCCCCCGTCGCCGGTGAGAAGGATGTAGGAGACCATGCCCGCAAGCACGACCAGCGCGACGATCATGCTCTCGACACCGCCCCACCCGGTCCCGAAGAGGAGGCCGTTCTCCCGGGTGAGGGGGATCTCCTGCCGCCGGAAGAGGTAGCGGTAGACGAGGTAGCGGCCGACCTCCTCGAAGAGCCCGGCCATGAGGCCGAGGTAGAGGGCGAGGACCGCGAGGGCCGCCGTCGTGCCGAACGGGAGGGCAGCGAAGTAGAGCGGGGTCTGCGTCAAGATGACGAGCGGCACGTGGAAGACCTGCACGACGATGAAGAAGAGGGCGCCGAGCCCGAAGACACGCCATGAGAGGCCGAATTTTTTGACGATCCAGTAGCCGAGCGCGAGCGGAACGAGGATCTCGAGCAGGGCGACGACGGCGAACGTGGCGACGACGAGGGGGTCCATGCGGGAGAATACTTCTGTCGATTATATAATAACCGCCGGTGAATAACTGTGCAGTTACCCTGACTCCCATGACCACACAGTATCCGGAGAGCAGAGACGCTCCCGGCGGTGCAGGCCGGTTCTCGAACAACTTCGACTTCCTGCGGTTCGCGGCGGCGGCGATGATCGTCTTCGCGCACGCCTACGCCCTCAGGCTCGGCTACGTCGGGCTAGGGATGTACGACCCGGTCATACTCGTGGCGCAGGCAGGGCTCGCCGCTCTCCTCGTCACCAGCGGCTACCTGATTGCTATGAGCTGGGAGTCGACCGCATCCCCGCTCCGGTTCGCCTGGAAACGGCTCCTCCGGGTTATCCCGGCCCTCGTCGTCGCGATCCTCGTCACGCTCTTCGTCATCGGCCCGCTGATGACGTCGCTTCCCCCGGGGGATTACTTCGCCGCCCTCTTCTCACCGGCAGCGTTCTTTACCGCTCCCTACTTTGAAGACGGATCGGTTATAGGCCTCTTCCAGGGCAATCCGTGGACCTACGTCAACGGCTCGCTCTGGACGATACCCGTCGAGGTTGCCATGTACGGGGTCATCGCGCTCCTCGGGATCGCCGGGCTCCTCTACCGGCGGGGCGCCATCGCCGCCCTCGCCGCCGTAAACATCCTGGTCTGGATCTACTGGTTCGACGACCCTCGGATGGCGAAGGTCCGGTTCACCCTCTACTTCCTCATCGGGGCCTACCTCTATATCCACCGGGAGCGGATCGCCTACCGGCCGGTCATCGCCGGGGTGCTGCTCCTGCTGCTCGGATTCTCGGCCATGACGCCCTACCTGACCGTCGCCGGGGTGATCGCCATCCCCTACCTCACCATCTACGCCGCGCACCTCCCGATCCCATACCTGGGCGCCTTCGGGAGAGCAGGGGACTTCTCCTACGGCATCTACATCTACCACTACCCGGTGCAGCAGGCGCTGATCCAGGTCACGGCAAACACGCTCCTCCTCCAGGCGCTCTTCGGGCTCTCATTTGCCGTGACGTTTGCTCTCGCGTTCCTCTCCTGGCACATCGTCGAGAAGCGGGCTCTCGCGGCAAAGAATCTCGGCGCCGACGACCTGCGGCAAAGACTCAGACTCCCACCCCTTCCGGAGTCCCTCACCGCGTGGTGGATTGCCTGGAAGTGATGGTAGACGCGAGAACCTCCTCGAGGATCTCGACCGCATCTTTGACGTAGCAGGGGCAGAGCGTCCGGGCGAGGTTCTCTGCGCGCGCCCGGGCAAATCCTTCGCCGGTCGAGAGATCGCAGCTGAGGAGTTCAGTGCAGGAGACGGTGCCGTTTTTCTCGATAAAACGGGTGACGAACTTCCGGGTGAGGTCGTAGGTCAGGTCCTTCGCTTCGTTCTCGCCGGGACCGGTACCCCCGAACAGGAGCCCGAGGGTGATGACCGCGCCCGAGACTGCGCCGCACATACCCCCGGTACGTCCCACCCCGGCACCGAACCCGGTGGCCGCACTGAGGATGACCTCTTCAGGCACCCCGGCATCGTCCGCAAAGACCGAGCCGACCGCCTGTGCACAGTTGTAGCCCTGCATAAAGCGGGAGACCGCTTCGTCCGCTCTGTTGGCCATGTAACTCACCTGACCGGAGATTGCGCGCTGAGGTTCTTCAAGCTTCCGCGGCGCTCTCCGGTGCCGGAATGGTTTAAGAAGCCGCGCGAGAAAGTAGACGTATTCCGGGAACCCTTTCCCGGGCAGGGTTAACCATGAAGAAAATTCTATTGATCATCGCCCTGATCGTCGCCCTGATTCCGGCGGCGGTCGGGGCTGAGGCCACCTACCACGGCGTATCGACAGGAGGCATCGTCAACGACGTTGCGATAACCGCCGACGGGAGGTATATGGCCGCGGGAACAGGCAGCGGGGAGATCGTCTGCCTGCACCGGGACGGCACCGTTGCATGGAACGTGAGCGCGCCTGGTACGGTGACCGCGGTTGCCATCGCCGGTGCCGGGGACTACGTCGCCGCCGGAACCGTGTGGGGCGACGTGCTCCTCTTCGACGGCAACGGCGGCCGCTACTGGACGAAGAGCGTCGCGGGCTCCGTTCGCGACCTTGCTTTCGCGGGTGACGGCCGGTCGCTCGCGGTGGCGGGCGATCGCATCGTCCTCTTCACCAACCTCGGGAAGGAGGAGTGGAACCGGGCCGTGCAGCCGGGCGTCCGTTCCGGGGAGACCCCGCCGCACGCAACGTCCGTCGCGTTCACCAGCGACGGCAAATTCGTCGTTTCCGGGAGCAGCAACGGTGCTATCCTCTTCATGAACCGGGCGGGAAACCTGATCTGGGAGGGTCTCGCCCGGGGGGCTGTCACCGCGGTCGATGCCTCCCGTGACGGATCGGTCGTCGCCGCCGGAGGGCAGGATCGTGCTCTCCAGGTTTACGGCCGGGCTGGCGGGCTCCCCTGGGCGCTTCCCACCGGAGCGCCGATCCTCTCGCTCGCTCTTTCCGGTGACGGGAAGTTCGTGGTCATCGGCAAGGAGGGCGGCGACGTGGAGTGCTACCGGCCGAACGACGCCCTCCTCTGGACGAACAGGACGGGAAGCACCGTCCTCGCCGTGGACGTCTCCCGGCGGGGCGAGGCCGTCGCGGCCGGGAACGTAGGCGGGACCGTGCACCTCTGGAACAACAACGGCAATCCCCGCTGGACGTTCGACGCCGGCGCCCCCGTTAGTGCGGTCGCCCTCTCGGAGAACGGCGACTACCTCGCAGCGGGCGCGGGTGAGCGGGCCTTCATCTTCCGGACGGCCGATGTGCCGGTGACGGCAGCGGAGAAAGAGACGGCAAAGACCGCGACGGAGCCGACCAAGGCCGGAGGGGCGGGTGCGCTCGTCGGGCTCCTCGCCGCTGCTGCCGCGGGTGCTGCAAGCCGTCTCCGGCGGCGGTGAGCCGGTGGCCGGGGAGCATCCCCGCCACCGACAGGCGTTTACGTCTTCGACCCTGACAGCATGGACCCGGGGCCGTCCGGGGAGCGAGACTGCCGGCAGAAGAGCGAAAGAGAAGGGGGGCGACATCGTCTACAGCCCGGTCCCATCCGAACTCGGCGACGAGGGCCGTGCGAAGAGCCGCACGCCCGGGGCACCCGAGACCCCGACGCCGCGGGCAGAGCACGAGATCTCGAAGAAGGGCGAGGAGCGGATTGCACGGCAGCAGGTGGAGGACGGCGAGTGAGGTCGTCCGGGCACGGTGAATTTCGTAAGAACAAGTGTTGAAAGAAACAGATGATAGACCCGGCGGGATTTGAACCCGCGGCCTCTCTGTCCCAACCGAAGGGGCTGCGCC
>DAIRGM010000044.1:0-19880 GCA_036794525.1 Methanoculleus sp. | reverse complement strand
TTGCGCTTAACTTCATGATGCACCGCGGCGATGATCCTGCTCTCCGGGTAATATAAGTTTCGATGCCCGGGAGACCGGCGTGGTGCGCAACTTCTCCCTGCGGAGGGGGGTGGCGGCGGTGTGTTCCTGATGGGGTGTTTGTTCGGGGATATTTTGAATATTATGAAATAGGATGGAAATTGCCCTTATGCTGAGATGATTCACGTGCCGACTCGGCTTGCAATCATAGCGTTCATATATCTTGCCGGGCGTGCTGGCGTGCCTGTCTTTAGGAGCAGATGGGGCTGACATCGGGTAACCTCTCAGCGCATTTACAACGGTTGCAAAAAGCCGGGTATGTCACTATAGAGAAGGCGTTTTCCGAGAATCCGTATTCCATAAGCGTTCATCGCAATAAGACAGAATTTAAACGTGTCGACAGGCGAGAATCCTAAGGCGCACTTAAGGTGGTTTGAAAAATGGTATAATGCTCCAGATAATTCTGACTATTCGAAGAGGCGTAGGTGTACTAACCCTCACCTCATTCTCCCATTCTTTTAAATTGTCTTCAAATGTCGTGCATTGACCGTTGACGCCGTAAAAATTATAAAGATGGTGAATCATCTCCTTGTGCGTGTCTCTTAAGTAAATACTCCTATTAAGGATGTCATTTTGATACTTTAAAAACCTAGAGAATTTTCGAACAGATGGTTCGTCATAGTCCCATCTTCGCAGATTTTCTCGTGAGATTTTATATCGCTCAAAGATACTGTTATTTTTAGCTTTTAACTTGTCTATTTCTTGTTCTAGGAACCGGTCTAAATCTTCGTAAATTTTTAGATTTATAAGAGACAATTCAACTAGTGAGAGCAGATCCCAAAATATATGTAATGACTTCCTATTGTCTCGAATAGATGAGAAAACAAAGCTAGTGTATGTACTGGTCCCTAATAGGTAGATATCATCTAAAATCTCTAAATAGTCCAACTTCTTTAGTTCACGATTAAAATATTTTTTCGCAAATAACTTCGCACTGACATCAGATGCTATTTTTAATGTGGTAAGCCAACCCCGATCAGAAAATTGTGATACGTTTACTCCCTTTGATTTGATTGAGTATACTGATTGGTTGAAAGCCTTGAGAAATTTCTCTAAAACTGAATGCAATTGTCCTTCATGGATATTTGACGCCCAACTCCAATTACTTTCGTTACCTGGGTATACTTTAGACACAAGATTCTTGATTTGTGCTAGTTGCAGGTGTCCTTTCCAACTTAATTTGATGGGGACATGAATAACTGCATATCCACAAGGGTAGAAGTGGGCGTGAATTTTGCCTCTTGCATTTAATTTTGATACGTTCTTACTTATGTCTGGCATATCAATGGCTTCAAAAATAATTGGATTTTTAAGTTCAAAGTAAAAAGAAGAAATTCTATAATCATCAATATATGGGCAGTAGTACAAAAGATTGTCACATGATCTTCTTCCTTGTATACCACCAACATCTTGCAGAAGTTCAATAAGCTCGTTGTCCGTATACCCCTTTGGTCTAATCCGAAATTCGCGTGGGTTAAAGCATAATTGACTGACTCCTTGGACTTCTGGTGCTTGTGGATTTGAGTTGTCATCTGAAACACCCGATTCTGAATCATTAAGGTGTAAGAGGTCAGAAAAGCAATTCTTACTACGAAATATCGATCCCCAACTTGGGGTTAAGGTTGAAGGCGGCTTAAGAGGCCGATCATCGACGTTAACCACCTGTGTGTTCACAACGTACACAGATTGGATTGTCAAAGAGTATCCCACCCATGTAAATATACGCCGGTGTGGCGAACACCTTGGACAATGAACAACCTTCTAGATTGTCCATAAGCCCACGTACGTCAAGCACAACATCACGGATCAACCTGCACGTGACATCTTGATTGCTGCAGTTCAAGGTTCCAGTGAGGTAACCCATTTCAACCTGTAAGCCGTACAGGTTGCCAGTTGCACCAGCATGACGCTCCCGGTCGGTGTTCTCCATCGCCGGCTACCTTCCCCCCTGGAGACTGTGATATATATTTCTTCTCCTGGGCGTAGGTGCCAGATTTGCTGGTTTCAGTTATACAAAAAAGCATCGAGGACAAATCTCAATTTATAGCGTCATGCAATATCAATCAAGACTAACCCTTCTTTAATTGCATAATTGAGTTGCATTTCTTGCAGACAAACTCTCATCGACTATCTGTCCGGAGAGCGAATAGCCCGCTACGAGACTGAGTGCTAGGGGCAAAAGTCATCTATCATCGCGCAGGACAACAGAGTTGTGCTTCCGGCAACCCCCCACCGCGCAGGTCTGCTGTGAAGATTCGCTCCTGGGACTCAAATGGTGCATCAAGAAACCGAAAGACCTTGTGGAATATAAAAGAGCGAACCAAATGACGCTGCGCTGCCAGTGCCAAACAGCAATGGGCCTGCCCGGATTCGAACCGGGGATCTTCTCCGTGTAAGGGAGACGTCATGACCGGCTAGACCACAAGCCCCGTGGATGCCTTACAGTATAAGGCACCGTGACGGATAAACGTGTTGCCTGCTCCTGATTCCGGGGACGTCGTGTCCGCGTTCTCCTGTCATTCATGACTTGCGTTCGTAAACCTCTCCTCAAAAGCCCCCACCGCCCGCGCTTCGCGCTCCTCCCGCCCCCTCGGGGAGCGTCCTTTAAGCATCAATCAGATACGCAGTCCCATGGGAAGCCGTATGCGGACCCCCGGCGCTCAGATAGAAAACCGCTCGCGGGATGCCCCGATAGAGGTGCCCCTCTGGAGAGAGTTGAGGAAACGTATCAACAGGGCCTAAAAAAAGGAGTTCAGATGAACCCGAAGGACTTCAGCGTCACTTCGGGGTTGACGGCGCCCACGTGGTAGACCTTGCCCTCGGAGAGCTCGTTGATGACGACCTCGGCCGGGGAGAAGAGCGAGGTGTCGATCTGGTAGAAGTCGAAGTTGGCTTCCTTGAAGATATCGTAGAACGGCTTCCCGTATCCCTTGGACTTGTTGCTCGGGATCCGGTCAAGGTAATCCTTGATCTCCGGGGCGTTCATCGTCAGCATGATGCTGCCGTGGTAGATCGTCGCGTCGTTCGTGCTGCCCATCGCCCTCGTGCCGTCCTTCTTGACGGGCGCGATCGGGGCGTGGCCGATACCCGCGGTGATCTTCTTCGTGTCGAAGCCGAGCTCGTTCAGCTTGTAGACCGCGGTCTCCACGCAGCGGCCGGCGACCTGGACCGAGCCGACGATCGATGCCGTGGGAGCGACGACCGCGCAGGTGTTCGCCACGTCCACGTTGCACTCTTCGGCGATCTTCTCCATCACCGCGGCGTTCGGGAGGTGGTCGCTCTCGAGGCAGATGACCGCGTAATCGAACTCGTCCTCATACTCGATCACCTCATAGGTGTGCTTGGGCTTCAGGGAGAGCGCCCGTGCCGGACCGCTCCCCATCGCGAAGTACTTGTTGACGTTGATCGTCCAGCCCGCCTTCTGGGCGCCGAGGCACGCAATCGACGGGAAATCGGTGCTGACCTCGATGAACGGCATGGGGAACTCCTTGATCCGGCCCATCGTAATGTCGACCTCGCCGAGCCCGCCCATGCAGATCTCGGTGAACCGCCTTCCCGTCAGGTACCCGCCCGGAGTGCTGACGCCGCAGTCAACGATGCGTGCGCCGTTGTCGAGCTCGTGCGGGACGGCATTGAACTCCTCGGCGTATTCGAAGAGTTCCTCAAAAATATCCAGTGCCAGTTCGTTCACGCTGAGCATGTGGAAAACCTCATCAGAGTACAAACGGCGGGGGAACTGATAAGGATTATGAAATCGTCTGCTCCTGCCCCAGGTGCTCCAGCACGCGCCCGGGATCGTACCGGAGGCTGATCAGCCGCGTCCGCCCCCTTCCCTGGCGGTAGTGGAGGTTCAAGAGCCGCATCGAATCGAACTTCTGGATGATCTCGTAGAACTTGGTGTAACTGACCCCGCCCACCTCTTCTTTTATGAAACGGTAGACGTCGCCGGCGTTCATCTCCTTATCGTCGCGGGCCGACATATCCGCGATCCTGGCCAGCACCTCCCGCTCCTCGGCCTTGAGCGCCCGTAGCGAGAACGCGAGATGGAGGTACCGGGAGACCTCGTATGCCTTGCAGACGTCTTCCCGCTCGACCGACCGACGCGCCTCCCTCTCGGCGTTCAGGGCCGCACGCTTCAGGAGGTCGATACCGACGCGGAGGTCGCCGCTCCTCATCGTCTGCTCCACCACCAGATCCAGCATATCGGGCCGGAGGACGTTCGGGTAGAGGCCCTGCAGGACACGCTCCTCGAGGATGCCGTGGACCTCCTCCTCCGAGTAGGGGGGGAAGTAGATCTCGGTCGGGCGGAAGACCGACGCCACCCGTGCGTCGACCTCGTTCTGCAGGGTGACGGACATATCGCTGACGATGGCGACGACACCGGTCCGGACGCCCGGATAGGCCTCGTGGGAGCGCAGCAGGGGATAGAGCACCTGGTTGATCTCGTTCTCGTAGAGGAGGTAGTTCGCGTCGTCGAGCGCCACCAGGAGCACCTGCTCCTCGCGCTGCAGCACCTTTGCTATAGCGTCGAAGACCTGCTTGAACGACGTACCCGACGGCGGGGGCGGGTGCCCGGTGACGCGGCGATAGATCTGGGAGAAGATGGCGAACCTGGTGTTGTCGATCTGGCAGTTGATGTAGACGGGGACGAGTTTCTTCGTGGCCTCCTCGATCTCGGCAAAAACCCTCTTCACGCTCGTCGTCTTCCCGGTTCCCGGGAGACCGCGGCAGATGGTGTTGAGCGGCCTCGCTCCCCGCATCCCGGGCTTGACCTGAAACGCGAGCTCCCGGATCTGGGCGTCACGATGGTTGAACTGCTCGGGGACGTAATCGATCTCGAATACTTCGGGATCCCGGAAAAGCGTCTCGTCCCACATGAGCAGGTTCTTCTTCATTATACAATCCTCGGGTATGGTAGTATTTATATCCTCCAGGTTGGGTTCTCCTCATCGCGCTGGTCCTGCAGGGATTACGGCTGTTCCATGCACTTTTTGCAGAGCGTCTTGCTCATGAAGAGCCGGGAGAGTTTTGCCTGCGATTTCGTCACTTCCGCACCGCAGGCCTCACAGACGTCCTCCGCCGGAGCCCCGGACGGCTTTTCCGGAACCGGCTCCTGCTGCGGCGGTGCCTGCACCGACGGTGCCTCCGGCTTTGCCGGGGGCTTCTCCTCCGGTTTCTCGGGCGGCTTCGAGACCCGGGGCGGCTCCGGGTGCTCGGGCGCCGGCGGGATCGCCGCTGCGATCACCTCCGGCGTCGGGCAGGCTTTCTCCTCCTTCTCCGGGCGGGCCGGCTCCGTCACCGGGGCGGCCGGTTCAGGCGCCTTCTCCTCAGGAAGAGGCACCTCCTTCTCCGGGAGCGGTGCCCGCGGGACCGCGGACCTTGCCGCGAGAACGCGGCGCCGGTATGCGTCCACACGCTCGGCGGTCGCCTGATCGCCGCGCCCGAGCCGGGCAAGGATCCCGTCGAGGAATGTGATAAGGTCGTCCACATCCTCGTGGGTCTCTACATCCCCCTCGACTTCGAGACGGAGGTTTTCGTAGTTCTCGAGGTTGATGGTGATCCCGATGGTGACTTCCTTCTTGCTGGACATATTTCCCGAATAATATTGTATCTCTTTATATACAATTCCTCCGGCGGCCCGCATCGCCCCGCCGAACGGCTGGTCCGGCCGCTTTCCTCTGCCCCGGTGCCGGGGGAGATCGGGGCCGGCGGTCCGACGAAGGCGGGGTTGCCCCCGGGCATCCGGGCCGGTTCCGGCTGCTCTCCGTGTGCTCCCTGAAGCCCCGCTTATGGCGGCGTATGGCAATTTCTTCGCGCATGGATTTTTATATCTCTGCTGCTATATCCGCGATGAGTCTCCGGCACCCTGCCCGGAACGATCTCTCCGAGGAGCGTGATGACTACCCGCCTGCGTCAGAAAGCGTCAGACTCCCCCCGGCCACGCCCCCCCGCCGCGAACCTCTCGATCGTACTTCTGGTTGCCGCCCTTCTGCTCGTCCAGGGTGTTGCTGCCGCACCTGCGGCGCCGGCCGTTGTGGCGGCGAGCGACGCCAGCCCGGCGGCTAAAGCCCTGGCAGATTATGTCTGCGACGGCCTCGACGACCAGGTGGAGATCCAGGCGGCGCTCGACGCACTCTCCTCAGGCGGCACGGTCGTCCTCTCGGAAGGAGCGTTCAACTGTTCGGGCAGCCTCGTCCCTGCCGCAACAGCGACGCTTCTTGGACAGGGGCCGGATAAGACGTCCCTCAAATTCAGCCGGAACGGGCTCTTGAACGTTTCGGAAGAGAACGTCACCCTGGATGGGTTTCACGTCGCGGGCTCAAACTACGTGAATGCGAGCACGAACACGACCCTCGACCTCACCCGGTGGCACGGCGTCGTCACCATCTACGCGAGCCACACGAAGATTCACAACGTCACGGGCACCGCAGACGCAAGCATCCAGGCGGTCTTCCTCCTGCTGCACAACCCGAACATCTACGCTCCCGTCCTCGAAGACGTCGAGTTCGTCAACTGCCGGGCCGTGGATACCGGGACCTACGGGTTCCTCCACAACGCCTGGGGAACTGAGAACACGACGATCCGGGACGTTCGGTACGAGAACTGCGCTGCGATCAACTGCGGGAGCGACGGGGCGTTCAACCAGTGGGTGACCGGGTTCAACTTTGCGGAGCTCAACGGCATCGAGGGTCTCCGGGTTACGGACTGCCTTGCAGAAGGGAACCTGGAGTCCGGGTTCCACTTCGAGTGGGACCCTGAGAAGCGCGACTGCGTCTTCACTAACTGCGTGAGCCGAAACAACGGGCAGAAACCCTATCCCGACGACTACCTGATAGGCGACCCGGACTTCTTCGGCGCCGGCTTCTACCTCCCGGGAGGGGAGGTGGCGCTGGTGAACTGCCGGGCGGAGGGGAACGGTGCGTTCGGGTTCTACGTCATTAACCCGGAAGGCATGCTCCTCTACAACTGCACCGAGAGCGAGACCGGTCGCGACTCGGCCGCCGGCGTCTCTGCAAAGCCCATATCCTACTGCATCCTCCAGTCCCTGCCCGTATCGAGGAACCCCTCCATCGTGATGGATCACTGCCGGAGCCTCGAGTCGTACGGCTGGGGCCTCTTTGTCTGCGGCACGGAGAACGCGCTCATCAGGAACTTCACCATGACCGATCCTGCGGGCATCGACGGGGTCGGGGCGATGCTCGGGTGCCCGTCCGGCGAACTCCCGGTGAACTCGACGATCGATGCAGGCATCTCCAACTCGGCCATCGATCTCACTGCATCGGGAGACCGACCGCAGACGCTGATCTCCATCGTCAACAACCGAAACGTCACATACTCCGGGAGGGTCGTCTCCGACGCCCCCCGTCCGGTGGCCGTCGAGTGGACGATCGAAGGGGGTGCGGACCTGACCGATCTCGAGGTGCTGCCGGCCGGCGGCGCGGCATAGGGTTCCGGGGCGCGGAAGGCGTCATGCGTAAATACCCCGGCCCCCGGAACCGGCCGTTCCCCTCCCGGACTCCCCGAAGGACTCCTCCGGTGCGGAGGGGTCTGCTAAACCCTTAAATGGTACTTCGGTGCCATAGGGGTATGATCCGGGGTGGCAGGCGTAACCGGGCTCCGTACGATCCCCGGGCAGCAGCAACAACGAAAAGGTCGGTTCCATGTCGGCAGGACTGCAACTGGGGGAGAGAGAACGGCGCATCCTCATCGCCATCGCGATCATACTCACGGTGATCGCCGCCGTCGTGCTAGTCCTGCACTTCTACCCCCCGGTGCCGGTGCCCCCGCCTCCTCCCCCTCCGCCGATCACCCCGATCCCGACGACACCGGCGGTGCCCCCGGAGGTCGCCGGGCCGACGATAGTCGTTGCGGCAGGCGACAGCAGCCCGGCGGCTAAAGCCCGGGCCGACTACACCTGCGACGGCACCGACGACCAGGCGGAGATCCAGGCGGCGTTCGATGCACTATCCTCGGGCGGCACGGTCGCTCTCCTCGAAGGCACGTTCAACTGCGCGGGAAACATCCGCCCGGGCGCGAAGACCATGCTTCGCGGGGAGGGGGCGGATGCGACGTTCATCGAGTTCACCGATAACGGGCGGCTTCTTGTCTCCCGCGAGTCCGTCACGCTCTACAACTTCCACGTCAGAGGCACCGGATACCCGAAGGTCGGGGCCGACCACTGGCTCGGCGTGATCACCATCCAGGCGAGCCACGCGAAGGTTCTCGGCGTCGAGGGAACCGCCGATGCAACCACTCAGGCGGTCTTCCTCCTGCTGCACGACCCCGACGTCTACGCCCCTACCCTCGAAGACGTCGAGTTCGTCAACTGCAGGGCGGTGGACACCGGGACGTATGGGTTCCTCCACAACGCCTGGGGGACGACGAACATGGTGATCAAGGACGTCAGGTACGAGAACTGCGCCGCGATCAACTGCGGCAGGTACGGGGCGTTCAACCAGTGGGTGACCGGGTTCGACTTCGCGGAGCTCAACGACATCGAAGGCCTCCGGGTGACGAACTGCATTGCGGAGGGGAACCTGGAGTCTGGGTTCCACTTCGAGTGGGACCCCGAGAAGCGCGACTGCATCCTCACGAACTGCATCAGCAAAAACAACGGGCAGAAAGCCTATCCGACGCGGGCGTACCGCGAGGACGACATGTCGACCCACTACTTCGGGTGCGGTTTCTACGCCCCGCGGGGGGACATCACCTTCATCAACTGCTACTCCGAGGGGAACAGCCGGCATGGATTCTACGCAACGAACGGCGGTAAACTCTACAACTGTGTCGATCGAAACGTCGGAGCCGGGAAGACCGATTACCGGATCGTCCAGCCCGCATCGTTCTACGCTGCCCCGACGCGCTCGATAGCCCCGTCGCTCGTGCTCGAGGACTGTTCGAGCATCGACTCGTGCGGCTACGGCCTTCATATCGACCTCGCAAGCGATGTCCTGATCAAGAACTTCTCCCTGGAGAATCCGGCCGGGATCGATGGTAAAGCGACGAACCTCGGGGGATCGCAGGGCGGGCCGCTCTCTAACTCCGTGGTCAACATCTATGCGTCGGGCGACCGGGCGGAGACGCTGATATGGGCAAGGAACAACGAGAACGTCGAGTATTCCGGCAGGATTGTCTCGCAATCGGCAAAACCGTTCGTGATCGAGGGCGATCGGACGCGAAACGTCCGGATCAAGGATATGGAGATCGTCTCCGCGAATATCGGGCCGTTCGCCAACGGCGTCACCCTCACGAATACGGTTCCCGCCGGTGCGGTGACGTTTGAGAACGTGGCGGTCACCTCGGGCTCGTGCTGAGGGTGCGGCAGGGGGTGGCTGCCGCCGCGGTCGGCCGGGCGCGGGGTGCCGCACAATTCCGCGAGTTTTATAATCGTTACCGTATTATAATGAGTATCCGGCCCCTGTTCATCCGTCCGGGGTGCCCTCCGAGATCCCCGGTCCGGGCGCGTTTTCTGCGGGGTGCGCACGCTAAATCTCAGAGCATTATATATATTTTTTTGTCGAGGTGTAAATTCCTGAAATAATGGAAATTGCCGATTACCTCTATTATAATTGATTCTTTTAAGATTCAAATCTCTCAAATCAGTCTATTCTATTTGAAAAACCTTTTAAAATAAGGCTATCAGATAATGGAGTATCTCCCAAGAGGTGAGATAATGCGAGATAGACGGACAACGAAGCTTCTTATTGCAGTGTTCCTGATTGTCGGGCTCGTCCCGATCGTCGGGGCGCTCGAAGCGACTCCCACCACGATTGTCGCCGCAAGCGACAGCAGCGCGGCCGATAAAGCGGCGGCTGCCTATGTCTGTGATGGGGTCAACGATCACGTGGAGATTCAGGCGGCACTGAATGCCCTGCCTTCGGGCGGTGTTGTCCTCCTCTCCAGTGGCACCTACAACTGCGCAGGGATCATTGCTCCTAAGGCAGGCTCGACTCTCATGGGGGAGGGTGAATCGGAGACGTTCCTCGTCTTCACCCACGACGGACGCATCAACGTCGACCGCGAGAACATCACGCTGGACGGGTTCCACATCAAGGGAACTGGTTACAGCAGCGGTGTCAAGTGGCTCGGCGTGATGAACATCCGTGCAAGCCACGCGAAGATCCACAACATCACGGGAACCGCGGATGCGAGCATCCAGGCGGTCTACCTCCTGATCCATGATCCGACCGTGTATGCCCCGACCCTTGAAGACGTCGAGTTCGTCAACTGCAGAGCGGTGGACACCGGGACCTACGGGTTCCTCCACAACGCCTGGGGCTCGACGAACATGGTGATCAAGGACGTCCGCTACGAGAACTGCGCTGCGATCAACTGCGGCAAGTTCGGAGCGTTCAACCCCTGGGTGACCGGGTTCGACTTTGCGGAGCTCAACGACATGGACGGCCTTTACGTGAAGGACTGCTATGCGGAAGGCACCCTGGAGTCCGGATTCCACTTCGAGTTCGACCCGAAGGTGACGAACGCCGTCCTCGAGAACTGCACGAGCAAGAACAACGGGATTAAGCCCTTCCCGACGAAGGCCTACAACGTGAACGACATGTCGACCCACTACTTCGGGTGCGGCTACTACGCCCCGAACTGTGACGTGACGTTCATCGACTGCACCGCGGAGGGCAACTCCATGAACGGGTTCTACACGACCAACGGCGGGAAGCTCTACAACTGTGTCGAGAAGGACACCGGCATCGGGAGAACCGACTTCTCCTACCGGGTGCCCGCCGGCTACTACAGCATCCCGACCCGCTCGGTCAACCCCTCTACGGTGCTGGAGAACTGCACGAGCATCAACTCGCGCGCCTACGGCCTCCAGGTCGACCTCGCGAACAACGTCAAGATCCGGAACTTCCACCTGATCGACCCGGTCGGGTACAACGGCAAGGGTTCCAGCCTCGGCGGCACGAACGGCCAGTTCGACAACTCCGAGGTGAGCATCTATGCATCAGGCAACCGCGTTGAGACGCTGGTCTGGGCGAAGGAGAACGTCAACACCGTCTTCTCCGGCCAGATCGTCTCCGATGCGGCAAAACCGTTCGTGATCGAGGGCTACAGAACCAAGAACGTCCTCGTGAAGGACATGGAGATCGTCTCGAAGACCCTCCCCGCCGGTTCCTCCGGCGTGACCGTCGTGAGCACGGTTCCGGCCGGTCAGGCGACCCTCCAGAACGTGAAGGTGACGTCCACCGGTTCGCCGGTGCCGACGCCGACCGTTCCGGTTACCACCCCGACCACTCCGGTGCCGACCACCCCGGCTCCCTCCGGGAAGCCGGACCTCGTGGTGACCGACATCTCCTGGACGCCGGCGAAGCCTGCCTCCGGGGATGCGGTGACGATGAAGGCCACGATCAAGAACCAGGGTGACGCCCCGACGCCTGCGGGCACCAAGCACGGCGTCCTCTTCACGTTCGATGACGGCGCCGCCGGTGCAGGGGTCTGGTCAGATGCCCACACGGCATCGATCGCCCCCGGCTCCTGGGTCACCCTGACCGCGACCGGCGGTTCGGCCGGTGCAACCTGGAAGGCCGTCGAGGGTACTCACACTGTGAAGGCCACCGTCGACGACGTCAACCGGATTGCCGAGTCGAACGATGCGAACAACGTTCGCACCGAGCAGATCACGGTCTCGAAGACCGCGTCGGGGTCTACCCTGACCCCCACCCCCACCACGCCGGCTCCCTCCGGGAAGCCGGACCTTGTGGTGACCGACATCTCCTGGACGCCGGCGAAGCCTGCCTCCGGGGATGCGGTGACGATGAAGGCCACGATCAAGAACCAGGGTGACGCCCCGACGCCTGCGGGCACCAAGCACGGCGTCCTCTTCACGTTCGATGACGGCGCCGCCGGACCCGGAGTCTGGTCGGACACCCATACCGCGGCTGTCGCTCCCGGTGCGTCGGTCACGCTGACCGCGACCGGCGGATCTGCCGGTGCAACCTGGAAGGCCGTCCTTGAGACGCACACCGTGAAGGCCACTGTGGACGACATCAACCGGATTGCTGAGAGCAATGAGAACAACAACGTCATGAGCAAGGAGATCGTCGTCGGCGCCCCGGCTCCCGCCAGGGGTGACCTCAACAAAGACGGCAACGTCGACTGGGCCGATGTGACGATCGCTGCCGATATGGCACAGGGGATCACCGCGCCAGCTGCAACCGCCGACCTTAATGGAGACGGCACCGTGGACTGGAAAGATGTTGCCCTGCTCGCCGACTTCTTCTTCGGCAGGACCTCTTCTCTCTAAAGCGTCTACCAGGAGCGGTGGTTGGCCCCTCCCTCCTCCTGGTTTTGCCACGGGTGCCGCCTCTTACCACCTTTATGGTGAGCGGTAATATTGGTTATGGACGGATCTTCTCCCCGGCTCCGGCTGGCATCGTCCGTTGCCGCATCGTGCTATATGACCCTGAAAACACTCTTCTCGAGGATCTCCGGCTCTCCCGGGGTTGGAGCGGCGGATACATCTAAATAGGTGTCGACCGATACTGGCGACCGAATGGCAGTAGCGCTCCCGAAGAACTTCAGTGAGGTCAGGCAGCACTTAGAGCAGCCGCTTATCCGGAACTCGTTCTTTATCATGACCTCGTCGTTCGTTGCAGCGGGGTTCGGGTTCTTCTTCTGGATGATTGCCGCCCGGTTCTACTCGCAGGCGGACGTGGGTATCGCAACCGCCCTGATGTCGTCGATGGGCCTCCTCATCCTCATCTCCCGCCTCGGTCTCGACCAGTCGGTGATCCGGTTCTTTCCGAGCCGCGACAAGAACCGGGTGCTCGGAACCGCCGTCCTCGTCCCGACGGCGATTGCGCTCGGCGCAGGCGTATTCTTCATCGCCGCGGTCGACGTCCTGGCCCCCGAGCTCGCGATCGTCAGGTCGATCGCGCCTCTCTACCTCGTCATCCTCGGGGCTTACTCCATCGTCTGGGTCTTTGAGGGTGCGCTCAATGCCCTGCGAAAGTCCGAATACTACTTCGCCCTGAACCTGCTCTACGGGACGAGGATCCTCTTCCTCGTCCCTCTGGTCTCCCTCGGCGCGATGGGCATCTTCGGCGCCTTCGGCCTCTCGTTCATCCTCGGTCTCATCCTGGCCCTCATCCTCCTTGCCAGATGCTCCGTCCGGCCGACGCCGTGCGTCGACCGGTCCTTCCTGCGGGAGGCGTGGCAGTTCTCCGCCGGCGCGTACATCGCCGGGATCCTGATGTCCGCCCCGAACATGGTCATCCCGATCATGGTGCTCCACGTGCTGGGGGCGGAGAGCACCGCCAACTACTACATCACCTACGCGATCGTCTCGATCCTCTTCATGATCCCCTACGCGTTCACGACCTCGCTCTTCGTCGAGGGGAGCCACGGGGGAGAGATGAAGCGAAGCGTTCTCCGGACGCTCGCGAGCATGTTCGCCCTGCTCATACCTGCGATCATCGTTCTCTCCCTCTTCGGAGAGCCGATCCTCGGCCTGATCGGCAAGGACTACGTCGAAGGGATGGCCCTGCTCCGCGTACTTGCCGTATCCGCTCTCTTCGTCTCCGTCTGCCAGACGTTCATATCCATCGCGAAGGTCAGGAACGATATCCGGAGCCTCGTCGTCCTCAGCGGCTTTGTCAGCATCGCCCTGCTCGGTCTCGGCTACGCCCTGATGAACCGGTTCGGCCTCATCGGCATGGGGTACGCGTGGTTCGCCACCTACGCGGCGGGGACGCTCCTCGTCGGTCTTATCCTGAAGAAGAAAGGATGGCTGTAGTCTCGGTACTTCGCTAAAACGGTTGGGGTAATCTTTGAGAGGTCAACCCATCGACCTCTCTTCGCGTTCTTCGCGCCTTCGCGTGAACTAACCGGAATGGGCTACAATACGGTCTCACGCGAAGAGCGCGAAGCCGCGAAGTCTGGTGCTGCCAATCCTGTTGTAGGTCGCTGTGCGAGGCTGAAATTCGCGAAGTGCTGAGTCCCGGCCTTCACCGGTAGTAGACGACGGAACCGGCGTTGTCGTAAACCCGGTGGTGGCCCCGGACGAACCGGTCGGTGTCCGTGTACATCGCCGTGGTGACCGCGCCGTGCGTCTCGATCCGGATGCTCTCCCGCACGAGGTTGTAGGTGCCGAAGTAGAGGTAGGAGTTGGGCTCCAGCAGCGATGCATCTGCCGGGATGTACCGCTGGTAGCCCGGGTCGAACCCTAAGAGAAGCCACCAGCGCGTGCCGTCGACGTAGACCGGGCGCTCGTCCCCCTCCGAGAAGAGCCATACCGCACCCTGCACCTCCCTGCCGTTGAAGACCGGTTTGTCGCCGGTGGTGTCGAGCGCCATCGAGGTCGGGTTGTCGTCTACGACCTGGTAGAGGAGCCCGCTGTTGAAGAGGAAGAAGACGACGAAGAATGCCGAGAGCGCCTGGTAGGCCGTCCCCATGAGCGGGGCACCCCTGATCCCCCGTATCCACCCGGTCACTCTCTCGTACAGCGCTATACCGCCGATGATCGCGAACGGGGCGAGGAAGATCAGGGTGATGTGGTAGAGCCTGCTGGTGTTGAGCGAGCTTGCGAAGAACGGGACGACGATGCCGGCTATGTTAATGAGGAAGAAGACGAGCGAGACGGCGAGGTACTCCGGCTCGATCCGCCACCGCTCGCGTCTTGCGAGGGTTGCAAGCAGCCCAACGGCGATGAGGCCCTGGGTGGCGACATGGACGACCTTCGCGAGGCCGTGCAGGGGCGTCGTCGACTGGCTGGTGAGGATGTGCAGCCCCTGGGCGGTTTTCGGGCCGGCTGAGTCCATAAAGAGCGTGGTCCATATCTTGTCCCCGATGCCGGTGACGGTAGCGAGCGCCGTGCCTTCGGCGACCGTCGAGTACCAGAGGAAGGCAAGAGCGGCGAAGATGAGGATGTAGGGGAGGATGAGGGTTCTGATGGGTGTCGTTGCCGCAGGGCCGAGGGGGTCGGGCTTCAGGAGGCCCGCAACCCGGGCGAGTCTCTCCGGCAGCCAGGACTGCAGGCGCTCGGGAACGGCGAGCAGCAGCCATGCCGGGATGAGCGAGAAGAGATAGATGTACGAGAGCCCGTAGTGGGAGACGATCATGGCGAACGCGAAGGCGACCATCAGAAACGCCTGTCTGCCCCGGTCCATGCTCTTGTCGATCAACGCAAGGACGGTCAGCGCAAGGAAGAGCTCCGCGATCTGCTGGCGGGCGAGGGAGATCATCTCCGTGTAGAACGTGAAGAACGAGAAGAAGAAGAAGATCGAGAAGAACCCTATCCTCGCGTCCGTCTGTTTCTCGACCGCACGGTAGAGTGCGAGTGGTACGAGCGCGAAGAGGAGGGGGTAGACGATCTTGAAGATCCAGACAGGGTCGAGATCGCATATGAGCGAGTAGATGGGGACGAGCGCAACGACGGAGAGCATCCCGTTCGTGTTATACGGGATGGTCATGTCCCAGATCCCCGGCACCAACACGCCGTTCACGAGGTTGAGCTCGTGGTGGATGTCGTAGCCCCAGACATACCCGGATATCAGCGAGGTGTGGTAGAGGAGCGCCAGTGCGATGGTGTAGACCCCGAGCCCGTAGCAGGATCCCGGGATGAAGCGGTCGAACCCGACGGCGAGACCGATGACGGCGATCAGGACGAGGAGGAGGAAGAGGAGCGTGACCATGTGGTGGTTGTCGCGCAGGTACGTCCCGATGATCGCGAGGAACGGGAGCAGTATCAGGAACGGCACCGCCGGGGAGGAGGGGACGGCGAGCCGGGGGTTCTCCCCGGTACGCCCCTTATCCCTGGTGAGCGCGAGAAAGAGCAGGACCTGCACGACGGCGACGAGCGTGATGAGGAGGATCGAAAACGAGAACGGTCGCATATACCCGAGCAGCGGGTATACGATGTTGGCGGTGAGGCCGGTGAGCATGACGACCACGAGGCTCAGCCCGACGGAGTAGAGCAGCGTCTCGATCGTGCCGAGGTCGTGGAGCCTGAGCGCCTTCAGTACGAGGACCCCGGGGAGGAGGGTGAGGTACAGGAACGCCAGGGCTTCCCTGGCGATCGGTATGTAATACCCGACGAGATCGAGCGAGACCACCGCGAGGAAGGCGAACTGGAGCGCCTGGAATGTCCAGAAGAACGTTCTGTTATCCCAATCATTTATCCGGAACGGGTCTGGCAGGTGCATGGTATCCCTTGTTCTGGTCGGCTGTGTGCATGGACGGCGAGTCTTCTCCTTCGGCGGCGGTCGGTGGTATCGGTGCACCTACTCTCCGGCCAACCTATTAATGTGTTGCGCCGGTCCCGGCCCTCTTCCCGGAGGGGGATGAGGTCATCGCTCGTTCCCGGGGAGGGGGGCGGCGTCGGTGAACGCCTCATCCGCGGGAACGCCTCTCCTCCCCCGGGCGGATGCCACCTCGCGGTAAACCGCGAGAAGCGACCCCACTATCGTCGACCAGGCCATGTCCGTCTTCAGTTTCGCGTAGCCCTGCTCCCCCATCCTGCGGCACGCCCCGGGGTCCTTCAGCAGGCGGACGATCGCGGCTGCCAGCGCTTCCGGGTCACGCGGCGGCACGACGTACCCGGTCACCCCGTCGTCGACGACCTCGGGCAGGCTCCCCACGTCCGTCACCACCACCGGCCGCCGGAACCCGTAGGCGGTCGGTATGACGCCGCTCTGGGACGCTTCGAGATACGGGAGCGCCACGACGCTCGCCTGCTGGAAAAGCCGGGCGCCTTCTTCGTAGGGTATCCGGTAGTTGTGGACCTCGAACGCGTCCCGGCCCGCCATCGCCTCCTCGTACCTGCCGAACTCCTCGCCTGTTCCGGCGATGACGATCCGGGCGCCCGGGATCTTGCGGGTGATGAGCGGCTCTGCCCGGATCAGGCAGTCGAGCCCTTTGTAGCGGTGGATGCGTCCGAAGAAGAGGACCCGGCGGCCGTCGGGCTTGAGATCGTCCCGCTCGAACTTCACAAACGGCGCCACCTCATGCTCGCCGATGGGGATGACGTGCACGTTCTCTCTCTGGACACGGTAGTCCTTCACCAGGGTCTCCCGGAGGGCCTTCCCGTGGACGAAGATCCGGTCGGGCAGGACCCTCGATACGAAGAGGGTGAGCCGGTAGAGCAGCGAGCCTATGTCAAGAAGGCGGTCTTCGCCGGGGTGGGGTTCGATGTCGTGGAACGTCGCCACCAGCGGATACTTCCGCAGCATCGGGAGGAGCGGGCAGAGCATGGGGTTGTTCACCTGGAAGTGGACGACGTCGGGCGCGAAGTCGTCGATTGCGGCGACGATATCTTTGAGCATCGGGTAGCATGACGGGCCGAACCTTCCGGCGCACTGCGAGTAGCCGAAGAGGTGAACCTTCACGGCCGGGTCGATGCTCGCCAGGTACTCCTCCGACCGGTAGTCGGGGAGGAGCAGCAGCACCTCGGTATGCCGGGCAAGCTCGTTTGCCATCTGGATGGTGTAGTCGTAGAACCAGAAGGTCAGGCACGCCACTCGCATAGGGGCTCTCTCTGTGAGGATGCTCTATATAGAGGTTGCGCCGCGAGGCGTCGTTAGGCGTATGAACCTCACCGGGGCGTGCGTAAGCCCGGCGCCATACGCTCCGGCGCCCGTCCCCCTCCGGGCGTATCCACATCGTCTTCCTGCTGCATCGGGCCACAACGATTCCTGATTCACGCAAGCGGTCTGGAATCCACGCCATTTCGCGGCATCGCCCTGTAGCGAGGGCCGGAGATTCCGTGCCGTGCCGGCGCACGAGACCGAATCTCCATTCGTTCCGGATGAAAGCGTTTCGGGGAGGGTCACTCCTGCCGAATGGTAGCGGCAAGCGCGAGTATTTGTAGTCTTTGGTTTTAACTAAACTGATTATATAATACCTTTTTGCAGGATCTGATCTCCATTATGGCGCAATGTCATCAGGACAGATGGCATCTTTGCTGCCTATATTCCCGATTAATCCCTCAGATTAATTTTATTTTAACAATAAAATATTTATATGGGGATTGTAAGACGGTAGTGATACCTCACAGAGAGGCTGAATGGCATGATAGACAGGCAGAATATACTGAGACTGGGTACAGCACTACTGGTGTGCTGCTTTATTGCGGCACTCTCTCCGGTAAGTGCGGCTGAGTCCGCAAACCCGGCCACGCTCACCGTGGCCGCAAGTGATAGCACCGAACTGTCGAAGAACCAGGCAGACTATGTCTGTGACGGAGTCGACGACCATGCCGAGATCCAGGCGGCGCTCGCCGCGCTGCCCGACGGCGGCAACGTCGTCCTTACGGACGGTACGTTCAACTGCGCCGGCGTCATCGCGCCGCCGGCAGGCACGACGCTCTCCGGGCAGGGTCCGGATGCAACGAACCTTGTCTTCACCGGCGATGGGCGTATCAGCGTCGACCAGGAGTACGTGACTCTTGACGGGTTCTCCGTCGAGGGCAGCGGCTACAGCAGCGGCGTCAAGTGGCTCGGTGTGATGACCATCCGGGCAAGCCACGCGAAGATCCACAACATCACGGGAACCGCGGATGCGAGCATCCAGGCGGTCTACCTCCTGATCCACGATCCGGCGGTATACGCCCCGACCCTCGAGGATGTCGAGTTCGTCAACTGCAAGGCCGTGGACACCGGGACCTATGGGTTCCTCCACAACGCCTGGGGATCGTCCAACAAGGTGATCAAGGATGTCCGCTACGAGAACTGTGCCGCGATCAACTGCGGGAGCACAGGCGCGTTCAACCCCTGGATCACCGGGTTCGACTTCGCGGAGCTGAACGACATGGACGGTCTCTACGTGAAGGACTGCCACGCTGAGGGCAACCTGGAGTCCGGGTTCCACTTCGAGTTCGACCCGAAGGTGACGAACGCCGTCCTCGAGAACTGCACGAGCATCAACAACGGGGTTAAGCCCTACCCGACGGTGCCCTACAAGCAGAGCGATATGTCGACCCACTACTTCGGGTGTGGATACTACGCCCCGAACGCCGACGTGACGTTCAAGAACTGCGTCGCGGAAGGCAACTCGCTGTATGGGTTCTACGCGACGAACGGCGGCAAGCTCTACGACTGTGTCGAGAAGGACACCGGCGCCGGGAAGACCGACTACACCCACCGTAAGCCGGCCGGCTACTACAGCATCCCGAGCCGCTCGGCCGACCCTGCGCTGGTGCTTGAGAACTGCAGGAGCATCGACTCGCACGGCTACGGCCTCCAGGTCGACCTCGCGAGCAACATCGAGATCAGGGACTTCGAGCTTGTGAACCCGGCAGGGATCGACGGTAAGGGTGCAAGCCTCGGCGGCACGAACGGCCAGTTCGGCAACGCCGAAGTGGATATCCACGCCTCCGGAGGCCAGGTCGAGACGCTCGTCTGGGCGAAGAACAACCAGAACGTCCAGTACACCGGAGAGGTAACCTCCGCCTCCGAGAAGGCGTTCCTGGTTGAGGGCGGAGAGAACGTCCAGACCGCGGGCATGAAGGTCGCGTCTGCCGACGCGTAAACCGGTCGATACCATCGGGCCTGACGGGCCCGGTCCCAATCATTTTTTTTAATTTTGTACCGGCCGGAGGGCGGGTGGATGAGATACTCGGAGACTTTTGATAGTGTCGACCCGCTGTTCCGCCGGAGTCGCAACTCGCACCTTTGGTGCTCGCACCGTGACGCTTCCAGCCAGTCGCGTTTCGGAACGTCATACTAATGAACCGTCGCACGTTCCGACAGTTTCACTTCGACCGGTTGCATCCTGCGGACAGTCGTTTCAGTCGGAACATTGCATGCCCCGTGTACGGCTTTCGAGGGGCTATCACCGAGAGGGGGGTGGGG
>DAIRGM010000043.1:0-20280 GCA_036794525.1 Methanoculleus sp. | reverse complement strand
TGTTCCGGATCGCCTGCCGGTCGAGCGGCATCGCGTCGCCGCTGATGAGCCCGGTATACCCCCGGCGTATCCCGACGATAGCAACATCGCGCGCGAGCGCCGTCCGTACCGCCGCCCTGATGCAGGCGTTCATTCCGGGAGCGTCGCCCCCGCTCGTCAGGATGCCGATGCGCTTCACGGCCCCTCCGCATCGTCGAGCGCCTCAACGCCCGGAAGCGGCTTTCCCGCGAGCATGGCGAGGGCTGCACCGCCGCCCGTCGAGACATGGGTCATCTCGTCGGCAAGCCCGAACCGTTGTACCGCATCCGTGGTCGAACCCCCGCCGATGACTGTGGTGCCGTCGAGATTGGCAAGGGTTGCGGCGATCCGGCGCGTCCCTTCTGCGAACTCCGGGATCTCAAAGACCCCCATCGGGCCGTTCCAGGCGACGGTTCGCACCGCCCGAAGTTCCCGGGAGAACTCGTCGACGGCCGCAGGCCCGATATCGGCGATGATCCGGCCGTCCGGGATCTCCGTCGCGGGCACAACCCGGGTCGGGACGCCCGCTTCAAGCCTCTCCGCGACGATGACGTCCGACGGCAGGAGGAGGCGGACACCGCGTCTTTCTGCGCTCTCCTCGATCCTCCTGACGTCGTCCAGGCGGTCGGTCTCGACGTGCGACGCACCGGTCCGGTAGCCCCGGCTCGCAAAGAATGTCGCCGCCATGCCCCCCCCGATGAGAAGGAGGTCTACCCGGGAGATGACGTTATCGAGGAGTTCCAGTTTGTCGCTCACCTTGGCACCACCGATCACTACGGCAAACGGCCTCTCAGGGTTCTGCAGGATGCGCGTAAACGCGTTGACCTCTCTCTCCAGAAGGAGCCCGGCCACCGCCGGCAGGTGCTGCGGGACACCCACGACCGATGCATGGGCCCGGTGCGAGGCGCCGAAGGCGTCGTTGACGTAGATCTCGGCAAGATCAGCGAGCCTCTCCGCAAAGGAGGGATTGTCAACCCGCTCTTCCGGGTGGAACCGGAGGTTCTCGAGGAGGACGATATCCCCGTCGCTCATCGCCGCGACCGCGCTCTCCACCTCGGGCCCGATGCAGTCCCGGAGCGCGACGACCGGCCGGTCGAGCAGTTCTGAGAGCCGGTTTGCCACGAGGGCAAGGCGTAACCGCTCAACGACTTCCCCTTTCGGCCGGTCCAGGTGGGAGCAGAGGATGACCCGTGCGTCCCGCTCACAGAGGTAGCGTATCGTCGGCAGGCCGGCCCGGATGCGGGTGTCGTCGGCGATCGCGCCGTCTTCGTCGAGCGGCACGTTGAAGTCGGCGCGGACGAGCACCCTTTTGCCCCGCACATCGAGATCGCGGACGGTCTTCTTCCGTTTTGGCATCACGTTCTGCATACCGATATACCCCCGGAGCAGCGGAGAACGAGGGGGCTCCTTGCCGCACCTGAGGACGGCTGGACCCCCTATCCGTCTGCCTCCCGTCCTTCAACCGTTCTCCGCCGGATTACGGTCTCGCAGTGCATGCGTGCCCCGGCATATATAGTGTTCGCAGCGGTACCCGGGGATGCACCTCCCCGGAGATCCCAAAAGTGCCGCCGGTCCCGGTTCCCGGAAGGGGCCGGCGGTGGTCGAATTCCGGTTCTCTTCAGCAGGTTCACCGCTCCATGCGGCGCTCCCAGTAGGGCGTGTAGCCGTAGTGGCTGTACATCCCGGTGAGCCACCCGCGTTCAGCGGTCGTCGGCCAGTTGTCCTTGTCGAAGCCCGGTGCGTTCTCCAGCCGTTCTCTGGGCATGTCAAGGACGAAGGTGTCGTCGGTCGCGTTGTACCGCAGGGCCTCCCAGGGAACGGCGAAGAGTTTGTCACCGAACCCCAGGACCCCTCCAAACGAGAGGACGGCATAGGCGACACACCCTTCGTTCGTATCGATCACGACGTCCTTGATCGTCCCGAGATCTTCACCCTGCGGGTTCCTGACCGAATAATCCGCAATATCCTTTCCCCGGATAATACTCCGTGTATGCATCTCTGTGGCAGTTCCCCTCATGTAAACCACGTCTCCGTGATCGTGGAACGTCCTGTCCCACGCTAAGAGGGTGAATACAGGCCGGGGATATTTAATCCTTATTGAAATATTCTTGCGGTTGAATATATTTCGCCCGGGGCGTGTTCTCCTGGGTGGGCGCCTGGAGACGGTATTGCCCGGAGCACGATCAAATGCGTCGCCGCCCGGGGAGCAGTCCTCTCACCGGCAGCGGCAGGTCGTCACCTTAATCGCGTGTCAGGAGAGATAGGTGGATACATGCCGTGCCGGCAGAACCGCCGGGAATCTCGGTGAGCGCACGCCGCACGGCCGGAACACCGCAGAGATGAAGGTATACTGGCGCCAGATCTCCCAGGCGAGCAACTCCTTCGCCGCGCTTGCCGCAGCGTGCGAGGTACACGGATACGATATCGAGACGGCGGACGGGCCGCATCCCGACGTCACCCTCTACAGCCTGAACTCGATCAACGAGCGCCTCTACCGCGACGAGATCGCGGGAGCCGATTGCGTGACGATCGTCGGCGGCCCCCACGCCTCCGCCTGTTACCAGGAGGTGGCGGGGTACGCCGACTACGTCGTCGTCGGGGAGGGGGAGTACACCCTCCCAGCCCTTCTTGCCGCCATCGAGGAGGGGAGGGCGCCTCCTCCCGGGGTCGCGACCGCTGCAGGCTACACGCCCGCCCGCCACACCGTCCTCCTCGACGGCTACCCGCCCTTCTCGCAGATCAAGGGTTTCATCGAGATCACCCGGGGATGCCCGTTCTCCTGCGGCTACTGTCAGACGCCGCGCCTCTTCGGGCGGTGCATGCGCCACCGCTCCATCGACGAGATCGCCCGGTACGCCGCGCGGTTCCGCGATATCCGGTTCGTCACCCCGAACGCGTTCGCCTACGGTTCGGATGGCATCCACCTCCGGCTCGACAAAGTCGAGCGGCTCCTCCGGCACCTCGACGGCCGGGTCTACTTCGGCACCTTCCCCGGGGAGGTGCGCCCTGAGTGCGTCTCGCAGCAGTCGGTCGAGCTCGTCCTCGAGACCTGCGCCAACACGCGCCTGCACTTCGGGGCGCAGTCGGGGAGCGACCGTGTGCTGCGCCACCTGCGCCGCGGGCATACCGTCGAGGACGTCGTCAGGGCAGTCGACCTCTGCCGGGAGAACGGTCTCGTCCCGGTCGTCGATTTCATACTCGGGCTGCCGTTCGAGAGCGACGACGACCAGCGCGCGACGCTCGACCTCGTGAAGGTGGTTGCCCGGGAAGGAAAGGCGCACATCCACTATTTCATGCCGCTACCCGGGACTCCTCTTCAGGATGCCCGCCCCCGCCCGCTCCTTCCCGAGACGGAGAAGGTCCTCGGGAAACTGGCGCTCGGCGGCAGAATAACGGGCTCGTGGATGGATCATGAGATAAGGTTTTTTAGACGCACTCCTCACCTATAGGCATGACGGATGTGCTACTCTTAGCAGATCTGCACGGTAACTACGGAAAGCTTGACGCTTTTCTCAGCTACGACTACGATGCAGTCATCATTGCAGGCGACATCACCAATTTCGGTCCACTTGAGCCTGTAGATTCGGTACTCTCCAACTTCGAGGTGCCGTGTTTCGCAATCCCCGGCAACTGCGACCCCCGCGAGATCGTCGACGTGCTCGAGCGCTCGGATGCGGTCTGCCTGCACGATTCATGGATCGCGCTCGGCAAGATCACGCTCGCGGGCCTTGGCGGTTCGAACAAGACCCCGTTCGACACGCCGTTCGAGTTGACCGAGGAGGAGATCGACAAAGACCTCACCCGGATCACCAAGCACATGGACAAGAACATCCACAATGTCCTGATCTGTCACGCCCCGCCCTACGAGGCGCTGGACGTCGTCGGCGATAACCACGTCGGCAGCCAGAGCATCCGAAAGCACATGACCCGGTTCGATCTGGTCTGCTGTGCTCACGTCCACGAGGCACGGGGCGTCACCGAGGTCGACGGCGTCAAGGTCGTCAACCCCGGCCCCGCCTCAGAAGGCTACGGCGCTATCATCCGTTTCGGGAAGGAGCCAAAAGATATCGATATCGACCTTATTGCTGTTTAGAGAGCAGCATCTCCAGATATGAGGTGTAGATCGGTGGACCTCCTACACCCAATTCTTTTGCAATAGCCCCGATCCGGTCGGCGGCATCCTCTTTGTTCTCTTCAGTCAGGATCTCGATCTCGGCGAACGTCCCGAGCCCTTCAACGTCGTCGAGCGTGACCGTCACGTCCCCCATCTCGTAGAACTCCCGGACCTTCGAGACCGTGGCGGCCCGCCGGAAACCGAGGCGGGCGAGGATCTCCTCGAGCGTCTCGCCGTCGGCGACCGCGAGGTTGAATTCCTCGCGGGCCTTCGCGCTCCCGACCCGGATCTTCGGGCCCTTGTAGGTCATGGCAACCCCGGTGTCGTCGTACCTGACCCTTAGTGCCTCGTCCGTCTCCCCGAAATCGCGGTCGCGGGCGTTATAGTAGACGTCGCGTTCCAGCTGCCTTCTCCCCATCCGCACCCCCATCCGGCCGAGCCCGACCCTGACGCCCTCCAGGTCTCCGACCGCAAATTTTGCTTCTACCTCGAGCATATCGTCAGATCGTCTCCCGGGAGCGATGATAAATCCTTACTCTCCGGCCGTAAGCGGGCCGGAGGCCTTCTGCCGGACGAGGTCTCTCTGCCGCTCTGCGGCGGCGAGGAGCGCGTCGTCCCCGAGACGCTCTGCGGAGACGACCGCCCGCTCCGTGAGCAGCAGGGCGGTGTCGTGGTCATCGCGGTGGTGGAACCGGAGCCCGATCTCCAGGTTCAGGTCGGCGGCCTTCCCGTACTCGTGCGCGTCAAAGAGGTGGCCGGCAAGCGAGAGGAGGACGTACAGCCTTGCCGGGAGGCGATGGATGGAGCGCTCGAAGCAGTCTGCAGCGCGGGCGTTGAGCGCAACCCGTCTCTCTTCTGAGAGGGTGCTCCTGCAGTGCTCCTGCAGGAGGGGGTGCGCAAAGGCATATTCTCCGCCGGGGAGCCTGCGGAAGACGCCGCTCTCCAGCAGCCGGTCGGTCGCCGGCGTCACGTCCGCCTCTGAAAGACCGAGGAGGCAGGCCATGACCGGCACGGGAAACGGAGGGTTTAGGATGCAAAGTTCCTCTGTCCATGCCCTCACGGGCCCGGGGAGCGCGGCGAAGGCAAGGACTGCCGGGTCGCCTGCCCCGGCGACGACGCCCGCGATGTTCTCCCGGGACGGTGCGAGCCCCCGGCTATACAGGGCGTTGAAGCATGCCATAAGGCCGAACGGGTCGCCTGAGACCTCTTCGAGGAGGACGGCGGCTGCATTGTCGATGGAGAGGTGAAACCGCCTCTCCCCGAGTTCATGGATCTCATGCCTCTGCATCCCGGAAAGTTGCACTTCCACAATACCGAGCTCCCGGATCTCCTCCCGCATCGCCGCGTACCCGGAACCGGCTCCATCTTCCGTCCGGCAGGTGAAGACAAGGAGGATGCCGGGCGGGAGGTCGCGTACGACGTCCCGGAGGAGGCGCCGGTCGTGGTTCGAGGCGAGGTGGACGTCGTCTATGAGCACCGCCGCAACACTTCCGGCCATGCTCATCTCCCTCCCGAGTTCCCTGAGCAGTTCCTCGAACGCCTGGTGCACATGGTCGTATCCGACCTCGGGCGACCGGGCGAAGACACCGACGATCTCCTCGCCGTCCTTTGGGAGCAGGCCGACCGGCTCGACCGGGGCGGCGTATTTCTCGAAGACGTCGCTGGCATACCGGACAGTCTCTCTCATGCTCTCGACGTCGGGGATGCTCCCGGATCTCGTGGATGCCGAAGACCGCCGGAGATCGTTCAACAACTCCCGGAACGCAGAGAAGATCATCCCCGGGAGGTCGAAGACCTCCGCCCTGAGGACGGGGGACTGCCGCCCGCCGGGGCGTGCCCGCACCTCGTATTCGAGCCGGTTCAGGAGCGAACTCTTCCCGAAGCCCGGCGGGCCGGAGATCATCACCGCCTGCCCGTACTCTCCCGCCCGCGAGAGGACGGCCGTGAGTTGCTCAAGTTCCTTCCGCCTGCCGCAGAACTCCCCCGGAGGCGAGGGGGCGTACGAGACCCCGCCGGCCTGCTGCTGCATCTCGCCCATGATCCTCGCGGGTGTTCCGGTAGACAGTATAAATACCATTCCATCCAAATAAAGTGGAGCAACAAGACGCAGGCATGCGGCGGACCGGTGCGGAAGGTGTTCCGGGCTCGCAGTGCATCTGCTATTCAAGGTGAATGGAATGGCACTTCAGGAAGGAGATTTTATCAGGCTCAGATACACCGGCCGCGCCGGTGAGAATATCTTCGATACCACGGATGAGGAGAACGCAAAGGAAGAGGGGATCTACAACCCGCAGGCGGAGTACGGTCCCGTCACCGTCCGCCTGGGGGGCCACCATATCATCCTCGGTCTTGAGGACGAGCTGATCGGCAAAGAGGTCGGCGCCGAGGGCGAGGTCGAGATCCCGCCCGAGAAGGCGTTCGGGGCGCACGAGGATGACGCCGTAAAGTCCGTCCCGGTCTCGCAGTTCCGCGAGAAGCCCCAGAGGGGGACGCGGATCGAGGCCGAGGGCCGCGAGGGCGTTGTCGTCGACGTCATCGGGAGGCGCGCAGTCGTCGACTTCAACCACCCGCTTGCCGGCAAGACCCTGAACTACTCCTACGCGATCCTCGAGAAGGTCGAGGAGCCGGTGGAGCAGATCAAGGGCCTCATCAAGCTCTTCGCGGGCAGAACCGATATCGGGATCACCATTGCCGACGGCATTGCCGAACTGGAGCTCCCCCCCGCGATCACCTACGACCGGCGCTGGATGGTCTGGCGGGGCACCCTCATCCGCGAGATATTCGAGAACTACGCCGATATCAACGATGTCGTCATGAAGGAGACGATCTCCCGCCCGAAGAAGCCGGAGGCGGCGCCTGAGGTCGTTGAGGCGGAAGAGACGAACGAGACTGAGGAGTAGTCCTCCTCGGCTCTTGCGATTTGTTTTTCTTTTGACTTTGTTGAATCCCTCCTCTAAAGGCCGAATTGCCTCCAGAGTTATCCGCACATCATCGACTCACGGGAAGTGCGGCTGGCATCCGGCAGGAGTTTGAGCATTCGGAAGCGAGGGCAAAACCCCGTACGCTGAACCGTGGGGATATCGCGTCTGGGGGAGTGCGACTGGCCGAAGGGCGGAACACGAGAGGGACAAAGTTCTTTGAGAGGGCAGGGGAGGGGGGATGCTCCCCCTCCCCGCCGGCCCCACCCCCGCGTGGCGATATCCATCTGAAATCCGAAGACGGTGACATGTGACCGAAGAGAGCAGCGTAATTCAATTAAGAATCTCAAAAAGTTTCGAGACACAATCTCCTCAACGTCCTCCTTCTCCAGATTCCCATCCCCCGGCTCCTGCTCCCCGCCCCATCTGTCGCGCCTCCGGGCCATCGCATCCTACGGACAGTTGTTTCTAACAGACCGTCACTTCCTAGAGGATTGTGATCCTCCGATGCTTTGGTTTGTGCCCTCCGGTCAGTCACAACTCATGCACGGCTTTTCATGGGGTATACGCCTGAGCACTGCCCCCGCCCTGAGGGCGGGGGAGGAGCGCGAAGCGCGGGCGGGGTGGGGGTTACAGGTGTCCGAGTGTAAGGTAGAGGCAGGGGAGGGGGATGCTCCCCTTCGAAGAGCTTCGTTCTTCTCGTGCTCCGTTCCTGTGGAAGGTCGCACCTTGCATCTTGCGGTGTACACGTTCCGGTTCTACGAACCGTCGCACTCCCTGCCATCCCCGCCCTCGTTCCTCCGCCCGGCCCCCACCAGATCAGGAACCCGTACCGCCCGCCCGTACCCTTCTTTAGGTACCGGGCCGAATGTATTCTGAATCAATGGCGACACTACAGGGAATGAGCGGGGTCGATCTTCGGGCGCTGGTAGCGGAGGCCGCCGATCGCCTCCCGCTCTGGGTCGGCAAGATCTACCAGTTCGACGCGAAGACCCTCGGCATCAGGCTGAACGGTGAAGACCGGGCAAAATACTTACTTCTCGTCGAGACGGGGCGGCGCGCCCACTTCACCGCGGAGTTTCCTGTCCCCCCGAAGAACCCGCCGAGTTTTGCGATGCTGCTCCGGAAACACCTCGATGGCGGGAAGGTGCTCGGCATCCGGCAGCTCGGGCTCGAGCGCACGATAAGCCTCGATATCGGGAAGCGGGATACGACCTATCATCTCATCTTCGAACTCTTCGATGAGGGGAACGCCGTCCTCTGCGGCGAAGACTACACGATCATAAAACCCCTCTGGCACCACCGGTTCAAGACCCGGGAGGTTGTTCCGGGTGCGGTCTACGCCTTCGAGGGATCCGACTGCCTGTCTCAATCACCGGAGGCGTTCCGGGCGATGCTCGTAGACTCCGACCGCGATATCGTCCGGACGCTCGCCGTCGGGTGCATGCTCGGCGGCGCGTATGCCGAAGAGGTCTGCCGGGCGGCGGGCGTCGAGAAGAGCGCCGCCGCCGCGGAAGTGGACGCGGAGGCTGTCCGGGGAGCGTTCGAACGGCTGATGGCCGATGTCGGGGGGCGCCGTGAGCCGGTGATAACGGCGTCCGGGTGCTGGCCGGTGGTGCTTGCCGGTGAAGAGGTTCGCGAGCGGTTTTCGACCTTCAGCGAGGCGCTGGATGCGTTCTACCCGAAGACGGCGGGTGGGAAGCAGGAGACCGCGGCCGAGAAACCCCACCTCTCCCAGGCGGAGGTGATCCGCCGGCGGCAGGCGGAGGCGATCAAGGGGTTCGAGAAGAAGATCGAGCGCAATCAGCGGATCGTGGAAGTTATCTACGAGAACTACACGGCTGTCGCCGGGATCATAGCGACGCTCGATGACGCGAGCAAGAACCGGTCGTGGCAGGAGATCGAGCAGATCCTGAAAGTGAACGGCGATAACCCTGCGGCAAAGATGGTCCGGGCGATCCATCCCGCCGATGCGGCGGTGGACCTCGATCTCTCGGGAGAGCGGGTGAAGATCCACGTCCACGAGACGATCGAACAGAACCTTGGCCGTTACTACGACCAGATCAAGAAGTTCAAGAAGAAGAAGACGGGCGCGCTCGCGGCGATGGAGCGGACGGTTCCGGAGAAGCCCCGGACAAAAAAGAACCTCGCCCTCCAGAAGAAGCGGTGGTATCACCGCTTCCGCTGGTTCACCACCAGCGACGGCGTCCTCGTCCTCGGCGGCCGGGACGCCTCCCAGAACGAGGAACTCGTCAAGAAGTACATGGAAGGGGGAGACCTCTTCGTCCACGCCGACGTCCACGGTGGGAGCGTCGTCATCGTGAAGGGTGCGACCGAGCACCTCGACGAGGCCGTGCAGTTCGCTGCCTCCTACTCCAACGCCTGGAAGGCCGGGCACTTCACGGCGGATGTCTACGCCGCCCGGCCCGACCAGGTGAGCAAGACGGCCGAGTCGGGCGAGTACGTGGCCCGGGGAGCCTTCATCGTCCGTGGCGAGCGGCAGTACTTCAGGAACGTCTCGCTCGGGGCGGCCATCGGCCTTGCGATGGCGCCCGAGGTCGCCGTCATCGGCGGCCCGCCCGGTGCCGTCACGGAGCGGGCGAAGGTATGGGTGGAACTCCGTCCCGGGCAGTTCGAACCGAACGATACCGCAAAGAAGGTAGTCCGGGCACTCAGGGAGAAACTCTCGGAGGACGAGTGGAAAGGGCTCAAGAACGCCCTGAACACCGAAGCAGTCGCCGCATTCGTCCCGCCGGGAGGCTCCGATATCGTGGAACCATGAAGGCCGAAGTCCGGGAGATGAAGAACCAGTTCGGCGAGATACGCCTCTTTGCCGAGACGCTCGACGACCTCTGGCACCTCTCCCACCTGGTCGGGCCGGGGGATCTCGTCTTTGCGACGACCTTCCGGAGCGTGGAGGCGGCGACCGATAAACTCCGGCCGGAGAAGGTCGAGAAGCGGCCGGTGCGGCTCGGGATCCGGGTCGAGAAGGTGGAGTTCCACCAGCACACGAACCGTCTCCGGATCGCCGGTGTCATCGAGAGCGGGGTGGACATCGCCGCGCACCACACCCTGAACGTCGAGACCGGGTTCGAGATCTCGGTCATCAAACGCTGGCGGTCTGTGGACTGCGAGCGGCTCCGGCGGGCCGTCGATGCCTCCGCATACGGCGTGGTTCACGTCGTGAGCGTCGAGGAGGGGGAAGCGCAGGTCTACCGGCTGCGCCAGTTCGGCCCGGAGTGGGTGACGACCGTCACGGCCGGGAGCAGCAAGGGTGCCGAGACCGGCACCCGGTCGGCGCTCTTCGAGAGGACGCTTGATACTGTCTCCACGGTCACCGGCCCTCTCGTCGTCGCGGGCCCGGGGTTCGTGAAGGACGAGTTTGCAGATTACGTCAAGGTCCGCGCCCCCGACCTCGCCGGGCGGATGGTCGTCGTCGAGACCCGGCGGATCGGGCGGGGCGCCGTGCAGGAGGTGATTGGGCAGGGGATCCTTGACCGGCTGCTCGGCGACCTGCACCTTGCCCGGGAGGTCGGGCTGATGGACGAGGTCCTGCTCCGGATCGCGACCGAGGGCGCCGTCGTCTACGGCATCGACGAAGTCCAGAGAGCGGTCGCCTACGGGGTGGCGGAGACGGTGCTGGTCGCCGACACCCTGCTCCGGGACGATGAGGCTACGGGCGTCATCGAGCAGGCCGAGCGCGTCAACGCAACGGTCGTGGTGCTGAGCACCGAGTTCGAGCCCGGGGAGCGTCTTGACGCCATCGGCGGCGCCGCGGCGCTCCTGCGGTATAAGATCGAGTGATGCCTGAAGGATTTTCATTCCGGGAGTTTGAGCACCTTCGGCCTCCTCCCCCGCCCAAGGGTGGGGGCAGTCATGGCGATATTCCCTCGAAATCCGTATCCGGGGATGCGCAACAGCAGGGGCATAGAAACCCTTCGATCTTCGAAAAAGGAGCGGATAACGCGCGTTATTTGAGCGTAACCGACTCCGAGACCTCCAGCCGCCAGAGCGTCCCCTCTGCATGCCCCTGCTCTTCCCGATGCGTACCCCACGTGAAGAACAACCGCAAACCACTTCGCTCCGCCGCTCCTCCTGCCCCGTCGAGCAGGAGGTACCTACCTTTTATTACCGGAGAACGCTCTATAATGTAGTAATTCCGCCAATCCCGGGAAGTGGCCAGAAGCCGGTTTGCTCCCGGCGGGCCGCCGCCCCGAAGGGACTTCCCTTTCAGGAATGGCGCAACACTGGTGTCACGATGAGCGAGAATGCGGTAGCAGCAGAGTCTGAAAAGACACGGCCACGGACACGTGCCGAGAAACGGGCTGAGCACAGGGATCGGATAACACGGACGCTTGTAGCCTGCTTCATGGGCATTCTGGCCGGGGGACTCTCGTTCTACCTCTCCGGCACACCCAACCCGACAAGCGGCCTTCAGGAAAACGCCATCATCGGGATCCTTCTTCTCATGGCGGGCGTCGTCTTCCAGAAACACATATTCATGCTCATCCGGATCGACCACATGGCGCTGACCGGAAAAGACTGGTTCTACCAGAGTTTCATGACGTTCGCGCTCTGGTTCATGACCTGGACGATCCTCCTGACCGCCACCGTTCTGTGATCTCCCATGCGTATTGCTGTTGTACACCGTGACCGGTGTCACCCCGTAAAGTGCGGCACCGAGTGCATCCTCTACTGCCCCCGCGTCAGGACCGGCGACGAGACCGTCGTCATCGGCGAAGACCAGAAAGCCGTCATATCCGAAGAACTCTGTGTCGGGTGCGGTATCTGCGTGAAGAAGTGCCCCTTCCAGGCGCTCGACATCATCAACCTCCCCGAAGAGCTCGACCAGCCGACCCATCGCTATGGCCAGAACGGTTTTGTCCTCTACGGCCTCCCGATCCCTGTCGAGGGGAAGGTCACGGGCCTCCTCGGGCCGAACGGCATCGGGAAGAGCACGTCGGTGAAGATCCTCTCGGGCGCGCTCGTCCCGAACCTGGGAAGAACCGACGCCCCGGTCGCCTGGAAAGAAGTCCTCGACCTCTACCAGGGGACCGAGCTCTTCGATTACCTTCTGGTGCTCTCGCAGAAGAACGTGAAGGTCGCTGTAAAACCGCAGTACATCGACCAGATCCCGAAGGTCTTCTCCGGTTCGGTGCGCGACCTCCTCGCGACCACCGACGAGCGCGGGAAGCTCGACTACTACATCGACCGATTGGCACTCGCAGCCGTGATCGACCGGCCGATAACGACCCTCTCCGGCGGCGAACTCCAGCGGGTGGCGCTCGCCGCCTGCCTTGCGCGTGATGCCGACTTTTACTTCTTCGACGAGATCACGCCCTATCTCGACGTCTACCAGCGGATGGCCGCCGCAAACCTGATCCGGGAACTCGCCCTGGAGCGGCCGGTCGTGATCGTCGAGCACGATCTTGCCATCCTCGACATGCTTGCCGATACCGTGCATATCGCCTACGGTGAACCGGGGGTCTTCGGCGTCATCACCCACCCGAAGGGCGTCCGGGTGGGGATCAACCAGTATCTGGAGGGGTTCCTCCCGGAGGAGAACGTCAGGTTCAGGACGTATGCGGTGACGTTCGATGCCCGGGCGCATGCCGCCGACTCGGACCGGGAGGTGCTGCTCGAGTTCCCGGCGATGACGAAACGGTTCCCGCAGTTCTCGCTCACCGTCGACGGTGGGGAGATTCGGAGCGGCGAGGTCCTCGGGGTGCTCGGGGCGAACGGTATCGGGAAGAGTACGTTCGCCCAGCTCCTCGCCGGGGTGCTCGAACCCGATACGGGAGCGATAGATACCCGGGTTCGGATATCCTACAAGCCCCAGTATCTCAAGGGCGATACGGAGGCGACCGTCGAGGAGATCCTCCGGCAGACGACGACGAAGTTCGATACGTCGTACTACCAGCACGAGATCTTAGAGCCGCTCTCCCTCTCCCAGTTCCTCCAGGCGCCGGTGAACACCCTCTCCGGCGGCGAACTCCAGCGGGTGGCGATTGCGATCTGCCTCTCGCGCGACGCCGACCTCTACATACTGGACGAACCGAGCGCCCACCTCGACGTGGAACAGCGGGTGAAGATCTCAAGGATGATCAGGAAGCACGCCGAGGGGCGGGACGCGAGCACGCTCGTGATCGATCACGATATCTACGTCATCGACATGATCAGCGACCGTATCCTGGTCTTCGAGGGCGAGCCGGGCATCAGCGGCAAAGCGGCCGGGCCGTTCTCGATGGCGCCGGGGATGAACCGGTTCCTCGCGGCGCTCGGGATCACCTTCCGGCGGGACAAGAGCGGAAGGCCGCGGATCAACAAGCCCGGCTCGTTCCTGGACCGGGAACAGATCGCCGCCGGGGAATATTACTACACCGAGATATCGAAGTAGAGAGGAGACGGCCGGTTAATATCTTCTGTTTCAGAGACTTTGGGGCCGATTCGGAGCTCCGGCGGTCCCTCCTCCGTTCCCCGCACTCAAGCCCCGCTCACCCGGGGATCACCGCGCCGAAGAACCCCTCAAAAAATGCCCGGATTCCATCAATCGGCCCGGCAGCCTCTTTTGGTGTCGCCACCGGCGCCGGAGTCGGGGGCAGGGGCGTCTCGGTCACCACCGGTGTCGGCACCGGAGCGGCGGAGAGGCTGAGGGCGGCGTGGCCCGCCATCGGCGGGATATAACCCACGCTTCCGGAGACGACGAACCAGCACCGGCCGTAGGCGTCGACGAAGAGCTTCTTGACGAAGTTCGAGCGGATACCGTCTCTGGACGTGATATGCAGGGCGACGCCGGATCCGTTCCATCCGTATATTCCGTTATCGGATGCGATGTAGAGTATTCCTCCGGGAGTCGCTGCAAGATCGTTGATGGCGACCGGGAACGTGCTCAGGTCTTCGGCGTCGAGGACCTGGGTAACCCCCATATCGGGGGTGTAATGGAGAACCGTCGTGCGATTGAAGAGGTATACCCCCCCGAACGGATCGACCCGCACCTCGGAGACCCGGCGGAGTGTGTCGCTGCCGCAGGTGACCTGCTCGAAACGGGCGTCGCCCGTCCGGTCCCTGAGCACCCGGATGCCGTCGCTCCCCGACCCGATGACGAGCGCATCGCTCGCGGCATCGACCGCCATGCTCACGACGGTATAGCACCTCAGATTCTCCGGCCCGCCCGGCTTGTACCACGTCCACTCGCCATCCCGGTAGCGGTGGAGACCCGCACGCCCGGTGGCAATCCAGATCCCGTCCCCCCAACGCTCGATGCAGTTGACGTTGAGGTTCTTGAGGAACTGCAGGTCCTGGACGGCACGGTATCCTGTTCCGTCGCCGATCTGCAGCCCGTTCGGGTACCCGATCCAGAGGTGCCCCTCCGCGTCGAGGGCGACCGCGGTGACCATCGTCTCGAGGGGCGCGAGCATCCCATAGGGCGTCTCTTTGGGGTGCCGTGCGTTGACTGAATACCAGGTGCCGTTCTCCGTGTACACGGAGATACCGCTGTCGGTTGCAAAGATGACGTCCCCGTACCGGCCGTTAATTGCATCCTTTACCCCGGCGGACGCGATGCCTGAGTTATAATCGGGCACTTCGATGTACAGGGCTGATGCAAAAGGGGTGAAGAGGGCTGCCGCGGCTAAAATGAGTATCAGAGCGCGGCACATGTCCCGTCCGCCCTCTTGATGACGAGGCGGCCCTTTCCTTCCGGCCAGTAATACACGGACCGCCCGACCTTGCCGCCGGTCTCCTCATGCTCGATCCTGATGCCCTGCTCCTGGAGCAGTCCCTTCACCGCAACGGCGTTTCGCTCGCCGATGTTCAGGGAGTTGGCCGAAAACTCAAACATGCTTGCACCGCCGACCACGGTTGCGGTGAGCGAGGATTTTGTGCTCCCGGCTCTCCCCATCTCTTCAAGGAGAGCATCCATGGCTGTATCTGCGAACTTCCCGGGACGATCGGTATCCCCCCGGCTCTCGGGGAGCATGATATGGGCGAGCCCCGCAAGGGATCTCCGCTGGTCGTGCAGGATGAGCGCGATGCAGGACCCGAGCCCAATCGTTCCCATCGGACATTTCCCGACCCGGAGCTCGCCGAGGCCCAGAATTATCGCCGTCTCCTCACCGAAAAAATTGTTCTCCATGGTATCCCGGAGGCAGGTTACGAGAGCGGTTCCATCATCCGTTCCAGCATGAGGAACAGCTGCTGCGTAAGTTCGGCATTCGGAAGCATGTAGATGCTCCCGTAGACGGGCGGCGCCTCGCTCGTGAGTTCGGTGTTGAAGATCAGGACATCGTTCACGTCGCTCGCCACCTGCGCGACGACCGACTCGAAGGCGGCATGCGCCATATCGATGGCCAGCGCCGGGGGAGACGGCAGCATGACGATACCCAGCAGTTCGGCCGTCGCATCGAGAAATGCCGATACCATGATGTTCCCGATCTCGATCGCAGCGCTCTGGTCCATCTCGTTGATCTCGCGATCGAGATCGGCATCGACGGTGCCGAGCATCTGGTTCGTCAGCTGGATGACGGTCTCCTGGGGCATGCTGACGACGACATATCCGCCGTCCGCGACCTCCCCCTGAATCTGGAAGACGACCATGGCGGTTATCTCATTGCTGATGTATTTGTGGAGATCGGCGATGTCTATGGCCTGCACCTCCGGCACCGTCATCTCGATCGGGCTCATCAGCATCTGCGATAGCGACGTTGCCGCGTGTGCGGCACCGATATTCCCAAACTCTGCCAGCGCGTCCTTCTGAAACGGATCCAGTTCCATGAACTATCTCTCCTAAATCATTGTATTTACATCGAGTACCGGCACGACATCCCCGTCTCCGGGGATGGTGATCCCGCTGATTCCCCGGCAGTTGCCTGCAATGTTGGAGAGCGGTTTCACCACCACCTCCTGTTGACCGTCGACGGTGTCGACGACGATGCAGCATCTCCTGCCATTGTTCTGCAGCACGACCAGCGTGTTGCTCTTCTCTGCCCGGCCGAACATATCCTCCAGGCGATGCATGGGGAGGGTCTGGTCCCGGAGCAGGATCGCCTCGGTGTTGCCGATCCGGTGAATCGCCTCCGGTCTCGTCTGTGCCACCTCGACGACGTTGCTGATCGGGATGGCGCACCGCATCCCGTTGATGTGCACCATCATGACATCGATGATCGCCATCGTCGGGGGGAGGACCAGCTCGAACCTCGTTCCCCTGCCGACCTCGGTCTCGACCTTGATCGTTCCTTTGAGCGATTCGATCGTCTTCTTGACCACGTCGAGTCCGACGCCCCTGCCGCTGATGTCGGTGATCGTCTCGGCCGTGCTGAACCCGGGCTCGAAGAGCAGGCCGACAAGTTCCTCTTTCGTTGCGTTCGCCGCCGCTTCAGCCGTCATGAGGCCTCTCTCGACCCCTTTCTTCCGGAGTTTCTCGGGATCGATGCCGGCACCGTCGTCCTCGATCTCGATGACGACGTTGTCCTTGTCCCGCCGCGCCGACAGCCGCAGAGATCCTTTCGGGAGTTTACCGCTGGCTTTTCGGATCTCCGGCGTCTCGATGCCGTGGTTCACGCCGTTCCGGATGAGGTGCAGGAGCGGGTCGGAGAGCCCGTCCATCATGCTCCGATCGAGTTCGGTCTCGCCGCCCTCGATGGTGAGCTCGACCTCTTTCCCATCGTGGTTTGCAACGTCCCGCACGACGCGGGGAAGGCGGTTGAAGATACGCTCGAGCGGCATCATCCGGATCCCCATCATGAGGTTCTGGAGGTCGGAGACCGAGCGGCCGACCATGGAGAGCGCTTCGTCGAACTCCTTGATGCCGTGCTTCTTCGCGATCTGCTCGAGCCGTCCGCGATTGATGACGAGATCCTCCACCAGGTTCATCATCCGGTCGAGCCGCTGGATATCAACGCGGATGTTCTTGATCTCCCGGCTCTTCTCGATCTTCACTGCTCGCTGCACCTGCGGCGGATCGCTCGCCGCCGGGGGGATCACGGGTGGGGCCGCCGCCGGCGACTCCCCTGTGGAGAGGGCAAGGAGCGAGAGTTCCGTGCCGGAAGCGATCGTCCTGAGCGCATCTTCTCCCGCCTCGCTCTCGATAAGAACCTCGAACGGCCCGTCGAACTTCCCGTCCTCGATGAGTTCCCGTGCGGGGGTCGTCGCAAGGATCGTCCCGAGTTCTTCCAGGTTCTGCAGGAGCAGCATCGCCCGGATGTCTTTCATCGTGCTGGATGGGTCGACGGCAACCGTCAGTGTATACAGCGGGCGACCATCGGCATCTTCTGCCGGTTCGGGAGGGATCTCTATCCGGGGTGCCGCACAGGGAGATGGTTCCTCCTCACCCTCCTCTTCGGCAAACGCCCGGAGTTCCTGAACCAGGCTTGCGGACTGCTCGTCGGACGGCGCTCCTCCCGACTCGATAGCGTCCAGCATCCCCTCAATCGCGTCGGTGCAGGTGAGCAGAAGATCGGTGAGCGACGCGTCCACCTCGCGCCGCCCGCTACGGATGAGAGAGAATACGTCCTCCATCGAGTGGCAGAGATGCTCCATCGCATCAAAGCCCATCGATGCAGACATGCCCTTGAGGGTATGTGCGGACCGGAAGATCTCGTCGATGGCGGTCTGCTGGTCATCCCCGGTCTCGAGAGCAAGAAGATTGTTCACGATGTTCTCGTGATTCTCCCGCGATTCCTCAACGAACAGCTTCCGATATCCCTCTTCATCAAACATGGTTCACCTCGAGTTGTTTGACTGCTCTCGTAATCTCGCGCGCGAGACCTTTGAGCGGGACCACCTTATCGACGCAGTTCCTGGTGAGAGCGGAGCGCGCCATCCCGTATACGAGGCAGTCCTCTTCAGCGCATACCATCGTCCTGCCGCCTGCCGTCTTCACCGCGAGCATTCCCTCACCGCCGTCGTTTCCCATCCCCGAGAGGATCACGGAGACGGTGCGCGGGCCGAATACATGTGCTCCAGAAGTGAAGGTCGTGTCGACGGCAGGCCGGACCGCGTGCAGGCGGGGAGCGGTCGAGTGGATGATTCGCCCGTGTTTTTCTCCGCTCTTTGCTGCGACTCCCGAGATGATGGTATGAAACCCGGCCTTTGAGAGCAGGATTGTTCCGGTCTGCAGGCCGTCTCCGTTCTCTGTCTCTTTCACGGGGAGAGCGGAGACCCTGTTCAGGCGTTCGGCGAGCGATGCGGTGAACCCCTCGGGCATGTGCTGGGTGACGACGACCGCGGCAGGCAGGTCCGGCGGAAGTGCGGAGAGGAGCGTATCGAGCATCGGCGGACCCCCGGCGGAAGAGCCTATCACAACGACCGCATCTGCCTCATTCCGGCTGGTTGCAGCAGGTCTTACGATCGTCGGGAGCGCGACAAGGTTTCTGATCTTCTGGATGAGTTCGCTCTCGATGCCCCTGACGTTCGGGACATCCCTTGGTTTGAGCATGAAGTCGTCCGCCCCGAGCCGTAACGCCCGGTGAGTCATATCGGCCTGGCGGGACGTCAGAGTGCTCAGGACGATCACTTTCGGTTTCGCGGGAACCCTGGAAAGCGCCTCAAGCGTCTCAAGGCCGTTCATCCGGGGCATCTCGATGTCGAGCGTGACGACGTCGGGTTTCAGACTGGATATCTTTTCGAGGGCATCGATGCCGTTGACCGCCGTTCCGACCACTTCGATATCGGGGACGTCTTTGAGCAGATCCCGGAGTATCGTGCGGATGAAGAGCGAATCGTCGACGATCAGAACCCGTATCATGGTTACACACTGAGGACGTTCTTGACTTCTTCGAGGACTTTCGGAGCCTGGAACGGTTTGACGATGTAGCCTCTCGCACCGCTCTTGACGGCGAGTTTGACCATCTGCTCCTGGCCGACCGCCGTGCACATGATGACTTTTGCTGTCGGGTCGGCTGCTTTGATGGCCTTGAGCGCCTCGATCCCGTTCATCTTCGGCATGACCACGTCCATCGTGACGAGGTCCGGCTTGAGCTCCTGATACCTGGCGAGGGCCTCCGCGCCGTCCGCTGCCTCACCGACGATGTCGTGCCCGCCGGAGAAGAGGATGTTCTTCAGCAGCGTTCTCATGAACATTGTGTCATCGACGATTAGGATTCTCCCCATCAAACACCACTCGTTGAATATTTGATAAAAAGATTATATATGTCTTCTCATTTTGAAGAAATAAGGTTTTTAATCTAATGGAGATTTTACAGACTCTGAGATGTATCTTACCCCTTTTGGGGTCAGCTGCACTTCCTTCCTGACGTAGAGCACTTCAGCGAGGCCCGAGCCGAGAAGGTTCTCGTAGATGGCCTCGAGTTCTTTGTGCGAGAGTTTCAGCATGTTCTCGATGGAACTCGAGTCCATCCCGCTGTAGACCAGCATCGCCACCTGCCCGGTCAGGGGATCGATCTCCTCGCGGGTCTCGGTATCGTGTGTCGCCTCTTTGAGGAAGTTGTAGAGAACCTGGAGCGTCGTCAGCGGGCAGAGAACGAAACTCGTCACGAGTTCATTCTCGCTGAGGTGGTCGATCTTCACGACGTCGAGATGCTTCTCCTGGACCTCCCGGGACGTAAGTTCGATGCCGGTCACTTCGTCGAGGGGGATGCAGACCTGCTTCTCCTGGCTGACGAACCAGATGCCGGTCTTCATGACGGCGATCGCGCCCTTCTCCCACTGGGCGTTCTGGACGAGTACCCCCCCGCGGATTGCGGGCGACATGAAGAACGCGTTCAGCCGGTAGGCGCTGGCCTGGGTGATGATGAACTTCTTCAAGACCGCGAGAACCTTCTCGACCGACGCGATACGGTAGACGGCCTCTCCATCCGCCCCGGCGGTGATGATAACCTGGTTCTTCTTCTCCTCGAGGTCGATCACGGATTTGTAAGGAACCTCCTGCTTAAGAGGAACATCGATGCGGAAACGGTCCTCAGCGATACCCATCTTCGTCGGAACCCACTTGCCTTCGTGCTCGATCTTTACCGGAACCGATTTCATCTTTTTCTCCCCTGCTTCCCCTGTATTATGTCCCGCGTGACACCATCATTGTGATCTCATCGCCGTGAGGATATCCTCGAGTTCCACCGCGAGTTCTTCTGCATGGAACTTCTCCCCTTTCAGTTCGCGGACCAGGCTGATATCCTCCACATATTTCTTCTTCTTGGAGTCGGCTTTGAGCGCGGTGATCAGGTCGTCCTCGACCGCGCCGCCGGACGCAAAGGAGACCATGTCGAAGTCTTCTTT
>DAIRGM010000042.1:0-20749 GCA_036794525.1 Methanoculleus sp. | reverse complement strand
GGTTCATGCCGTCCCGGAGCGGCGTCACCAGGGCGACGTCGGCGGCGCTGTAGAATGCTACCAGCGTCTCGAACGGAAGGAAGTTGTAGAAGTAGCGGACGGGGATCCAGTCGGTTGTCCCGTATTTCCCGTTGATCCGGCCGACGAGTTCGTCGATCCGTTTCTTCAGCATCTGGTAACTGCTGACGCCGCTCCGGGACGGGACCGCGACGAGGACGAGGGAGACCTTCCCCTGGTACTCCGGCTTCTTCGCAAGGAGCGCGTCGAAGGCCTCGAGCCGGAGCGGTATCCCCTTCGTGTAATCCAGGCGGTCAAACGAGAGGATGATCTTCCGTTTCCCGTACTTATGCCGGATCCGGGCGATCTCCTTCTGGACGGGGGGGCTGCCCGCGGAGTCGGCGAACCGGTGGTAATCGATGCCCATGGGAAAAAGGTCGGTCCGTACCATCCGGGTTCCGGTCCTGACCTCCCCGAAGGTGTGCTCGTACCCGAGGAGTCGCCGGACGCTGGAGAGGAAGTGGCGGACGTACCCGTAGGTATGAAAGCCGATGAGGTCCGCTCCAAGGAGGCCGGAGAGGACCTCCTTTCCCCAGGGCAGGTTCCGGAATATCTCGAACGACGGGAAGGGTATGTGGTGGAAGTAGCCGATCTCCGCATCGGGCAGGCGCTCGCGGAGCATCTGCGGCAGGAGCATCAGGTGGTAGTCGTGAACCCAGATGATGTCGTCGGGCCGGGCCACCTCCATCACGGCATCGCAGAACTTCTCGTTCACCCGTTGATAGACCTGCCACTTCTTCGGGTCGTAGTCTGCAGAGAGGTTGAAGTAGTGGAGGAGCGGCCAGAGGGTGTTGTTGCAGAACCCGTCGTAGTAGTGCTTGATATCGTACGGGGAGAGAAAGACCGGATGGCACTGCTCTTTTCTGAGCACATCGACGATCCGGTCTCTCTCCTCTTCCTGCTTCCTTTGAACGTTCATGCCGGGCCAGCCGACCCAGAGACTCTCGTAGGATTTGTAAAACGAACCGACTCCGGTAGCAAGACCGCCGACGCTCCGCTGCAGGCAGAGGTCGCCGTTCTTCCGGGAGATGCTGATCGGAAGCCTGTTCGATACTATCAGTAACCTGTTCATGGTTCGACCCTGTTCATGGTAGGATATGATCAGCACCCAAAGAATCTCAACCAAAATTAAGGTTTTGGAGAAATCTCAAGAAATTGCAGACATCGAAGATCAGAGAGCCAACCCATCTCCCCGGCTTCGCCGTTGCCCGCAGGCACCACGCATACCGTGGACGCCCAAACGCGGCGATTCCGTCGGGGCATCCCGGCAGCTGCTGCCGGCCTTCCTTTCGATTCTCAGGAAACGTGAGGATGCAGGGTATCTACGGCTGATCCGGCATCCCGTCCCCGGAACCGGCGTCCGGCACCGATAATGTTATATTATTCTAACACAATGTTAGATATACTTAACAGGTGCAACGATGAAGAGACGATACGCGATACAAATTGCGGCGGGAGCGGTTCTCGGCGCTGCAGGGGTTGTCCTCCCGTTCCTCGTGGACGGGACGGAAGCGATCTCCTCGCTTATGGTGACGATCGGGCTCGTGATCCTCGCGGTGGCCGTGGTTCGGCACTGGAGGTTCCAGGACGAACCGGAGAGAGACGAGCGGACACAGAAGATCGGAGCATACGGTATCTCCTACTCCTGGCTCCTCACCATCGTCTTCCTCGCAATACTCTTCTGGGTGGACTACCTCGGCCTGTTCGCCCTCACCGTCGAGACCGTGCTGCTCTCCGCCATCCTGCTGATGGGGCTCTCCGCACGGCTCTTCCAGTGGTACCTCTTCCGGCAGGGGGACGTGGCGTGAAGCCGGCGGTGCAGGCCGCGGCCGGCGGGATCTCTATCCTCACCGGAACCGCCTTCGCCGTGATCCTCCCCGAACTGAACCCCTGGATACCCATCCTCCTCATTCCCTTCGGCGTGCTGCTCGTCGCCGGGGCCGTGATGGAGCGGATGAAGACCGACGAAGGCCCTCCGGACGACGAACGGTTCCGTAAGATCCGTGCGTTCGCACGCTCGTACGCCTGGCAGGTCTCGTTCGCCGCTATGGGGCTCCTGCTCCTCCTCGATATCACTGGTACCGTCCGGTTGAGCGGGAGGGAGTTACTGGTCATCCTCTTCCTCTTCATGGGAATCAGCGCGAGTGTTGCGGAACTGCACTTGCTCCGCAAGGGGGACGCCGGGTGAAGACACGGATACGGGAACTGCGGGCGAAGACGGGGATCACCCAGGAAGAGCTGGCGCAGCAGGTCGGGGTCAGGAGGGAGACGATCGTCTTCCTCGAGAAGGGGAAGTACAACCCCTCCCTGAAACTCGCCTACAAGGTGGCCCGGACGCTCGACTCCACCATCGAGGAGGTCTTCATCTTCGAGGAGGAGGATCTGGCATGAGCGTACCCTGCAGGTGACTGCACGGCAGGTTACGACAACACGGGAACAAATTGCAAAAAGGTATTGGGGGCAAGTTCTAAGGTCGGAACCACGGTTTAAAAATATTTTTGACCTGCAATTCCCTCACTCTAACACCCTATTCGCGAATAAACACAGATTACCCACGGTATCGTGCATTTAGATTTTTATTACCAGGTGAACATATAACCCGGGAATATACCCATTCTTCGGGCTGGGCGCGGTACAAAGGAAGTATTGTTTCGGCAACCCGGGAGTTGGTCTCGATATTTTCCTTTTCACCGCCCCCTTCCGATCAGCCGCGACATGGTGCCGCATCACCATCGCCGTCCCCCCGGAGAAGGGCGAAGAGCCGGGCGAGCGAGACGATGTCCTGCCGGTTATGCTCCACGACCGGGACAAGCGGGCCGGGATTTTTTGTTCGGCGGTAGGTCTCGTAGAACTCCGGCACCATCCGGCTCGGGATGTCGTCCGCCCGGGCAACGCCGAGAACCCCCGCTTCAAGCGCACCGAGCCGGCAGGAGCCGAGCGAGTCCCTCCAGCGCCTGCGTGCGAAGTGGAGGACGTCGAAGTGGGGAAGGGCGAGGTCAGCCGGAATGTCGTGGCGGGCGAGCCGGTCACGGATGTACGGAACGTCGAAGGCCCGGCCGTTGAAGGTGACGAGCGCCGTCCCCTCAGTCTCCAGGTCGGGCAGGACGGCGGCGAGCGCCGCCGCCTCCTCCTCGACCGACCGCGAGAGGTACTGGCGGACGACGATCGACCCGCCGCTCACCCTGCCGAGGCCGATAAGGATGACCGGCCGTGAGGAGAGCCCCAGCGTCTCGATATCGAGGAAGACAAGATCCTCGGGCGCGTGGAATCGGCTGGCCTCGAGGAGGAGCGGGTCGCTCCTTCGCCGCCGCCGCTCGATCTCCGCCGTGAGACCCCGGGTATCCCCTCCCGATATCGAGTCGAGGAGCCGGGAGGCGTCCTGGCGGTAGCGCGGATCCCCCGTAAGATCGGCGATCGTCCGGCAGCCACGCTCCTCCAACCGCCGCCGGGTCGCCTCGCCGATCCCGCGAACCAGGGTGAGGTCGCCGAGAAGGGCCGCTGTCGCCCGGTCGGGATCCGGGGCATCGAGACAGAGGGGACTCCGGGACTCGACGACGTAGCACGTCCCGGAAGGGCAGGCCACCTCACGGCCGGAGAAGACGTCCTCGAGCGCACGGTCGCGGTATCCGGTAAGAAGGTCGTCACGGAGCCTCCGGGCCTCCTCGTCCTCGAAGCGGCAGATGAAGGGCGACCAGGCAGACCGCCAGTTCTGATCGAATCCCATACTCCCGGCCAGAGTTGGGCTCTCCCGGCCTTCAACCTACCCGCCGCGCGGCGAAAGTGAACGGTCGGCCGCCCGGGCAAATAAATACCCCCGCGGACAAGAGAAGGTATGAAGAGCGGAGCAGTCCTGAACGAGATCGACTCGCCCGGAGACCTCCCCGACGGCATGTGACAACTATGTGGCGACGAATCCTCACCGCACTCGCCCTCGCCGCCGCGATCCTCGCGGCCGGCTGCCCGGGCAGCCTCCCGGGGCTTGGAGAGCACCGGGGAGAGGTCGTCCCGCCGGCGATCGTGCCGGCCGAGGGGGCGGCCCCGATCGAGGCGCCGGTCTACACCTTCCCCTTCGGGGACGGCGAGGAGACGATCCGGATCGACCCCGACCCGGCGGTCTACGCCGGCGCGAAAGAGGCAGACCGGCAACTCTACCTCTACGAAGACCTCGCGAGAGAAGAGTGGATCCCGATCTACTACCTGGCGTTCGTGAACGACTCCCACCAGGAGCCGTTCTATACCGACCTGCTCGCGGCGCTCCGCGAGATCCGGGACCGGGAAGAACTCGACGACGACCGATACCTCGAACTGATCGCCGCATTCGTCCAGTCGATCCCCTACAGAACCGATGCCTCGACGATAGAACCGAAGTTCCCGATCGTGACCTACGTCGACGCCAGGGGCGACTGCGACGACAAAAGCCTCCTCCTTGTCGGGCTCCTCGCGCGAGAAGGCTACGGGGTCGCGCTCCTCTACTTTGAGGAGGAGAAGCACATGGCCGCCGGGGTCAAAAGCGCCGGATGCTACTACCGCAACACAACGTATGCCTACATAGAGACCACGAACAGGAGTTATGTGGGCATCCCGCCGGCGGCGCTCGCGGACGGGACGGTCCTCTCCTCCGATCCGCTCGTGATACCGTTCGGGGACGGGCCCCGGCTCTATACGGCCGACGGAGAGGTCGAGACGATCAAGCGCGCCCTCACCGCATCCCGCGGCCGGGTCGAGGAACTCGGAGAGGAACTTGCGGCGCTCACCCGCGAACTCGAAGCGGACAGGGAGGCTCTCGCGGCGTTCGACGCGAAGATGGCGGAACTCCTCCAGTCGGGGGAGAACCGGGAGTACAACCAGCTCGTCCCGGAATACAATCGGATGGCCGGCGACTACAACAGTGCGGTAGACGCCCACACCGTCATGCTCGGTGAGGCAGAGGCCGCCGTGAACCTCCACAACCACCTTGCCGGCCACGCCCACGACCGGCCCGGGTCGTACCTCCGGGCCCGCGAGTATCTCACGGGGTGACCGGGAGAGGACTTACGCGAGGTTCTCCGCCACGATAAGGGGGCGACCTATCGGGGCGCTGGAGGCGAAGTACGCCGCCTTACGCATCTGGCTGCTCCGAACAACGGTCGGGTAACGGGCGGCCCGCTCGGCGATGCAGGCAAACGTGGTGAATGCGGAATTCTCCATATATGAAACGGAGCGAGGGTGCTACTTAACCGTAGGCCGCGTGCGGGGTGAAAGTGAACCGCCGGGACTCCTATCCCGGCCCCGTTCCGGATGAAATCCCGGCCGTACCGGGAAACCCGCAAAATCTCCGCGTTCGAGCCTTCCAGCAGCCGAAACAGCAACTGTCCTGTTGGCAAGTGTTAATGTATCCCCTGACAAATACATGAAACGGAGTGCTGTATGCTGGATATCAGTGATTTGCACGTGGAAGTGGATGGTATCGAGAAGCTCCACGATATCAACCTCCACATCGGGCAGGGGGAGACCCATATCCTGATGGGGCCGAACGGTTCGGGGAAGAGCACGCTGCTCAAAGCCGTCATGGGGTTCGGCGGCTACACGATCACGTCCGGATCCATCGTTTTTAAAGGAACGGATATCACCCGGATGCCGATCCACGAACGCGCCCATCTCGGGATCGGCATGATGTTCCAGCACCCGCCCACGATATCGGGGCTGAAACTCGGAAAACTCCTCGCCGCCACGTCTCACCTGGGTAACGACGCGATCGAGGCGCTCGCGCAGTCGGTCAACATGGAGAAGTTTCTCGCCCGGGACACCAACGTCGGGTTCTCCGGCGGCGAGATCAAGCGCAGCGAGGTCCTGCAGTTGAAGGTCCAGCAGCCCGACTTCCTCATGCTGGACGAGCCGGAGAGCGGCGTCGACCTCGAGAACATGAACCTGATGGGAAAGGAGATCGCAGGCCTGCTCGAGAAAGACGTTCATATCGTCAACCGCCGCAAAAGCGGCCTGATCATCACCCACACCGGCTACATCCTCGATTACCTCGAGGCCGACCAGGGGCACGTCCTCATCGACGGCCGGATCCGGTGCCACGGGAACCCCCGCGAGATCCTCGCGGTCGTCAAGGAGAAAGGATACGGAGAGTGTCTGCGTTGCCAACAGATGTAGGCGATATCGAACAGATATCGGAGAAGGACCGGGAACGCCTCGCCCTGACCGGCCTCGAGGTCGGGATGCAGAACCGGTGCGGGAGCTTCTTCCAGATCGACCAGAACGTGATCCAGACCACCTGCGGGGCGGAAGGGATCGAGATGATCCCCATCAAGGCCGCCCTCGAAAAGTACGACTGGGTCAAAGACTACTACTGGAACGCCGTCTCGAAGGATAAGGACAAATACACGCAGTACCTGGCGAAGCAGGAGAACCCGCAGGGCCTCGTCGTCATCGCCCGCGAAGGGGTGAAGGTCGAGATGCCCCTCCAGGCCTGCCTCTTCCTGCGCGACGAGCCGGTGCAGCACGTTCACAACCTCTTCATCGCACAAGAGGGCGCGGAGATCAACATCATCTCCGGCTGCGCGAGTTCCTGGCAGAAGGAGCACGGGGCGCATATCGGGGTGACCGAGATCTACGTCGGCAAAGGCGCGAAGGTCACGTCCACGATGATTCACAACTGGAACCCCGGGATCAGCGTCTTCCCGCGGAGCGCCACCATCGTCGAGGAGAACGGTACCTTCCTCTCGAACTACGTCTGCATGCAGCCGGTCAGGCAGGTCAACATGTACCCGACCGCCCGCCTGATCGGGAAGAACGCCGTCGCCCGATTCTCGAGCATCGTCGTCGCGACTCCGGGATCGACCCTCGATCTCGGCTCCCGCACCATCCTCGGCGCCGAGAACACGAGCACCGAACTGATCACCCGGGCGATCACCACCGGCGGCACCATCATCTCCCGCGGCCACATCCTCGGCGAGAAGGACAACACCCGCGGCCATATCGAGTGCAAGGGCCTGATCTTGAAAGACGGCATCATCCACGCCATCCCCGAGATCGAAGGAACCCTGACCGGCACCGAGCTCTCCCACGAGGCCGCGGTCGGAAAGATCGCCCGCCACGAGATCGAGTACCTCATGGCCCGGGGGCTCTCCGAGGAGGAAGCCACCGCAACCATTATACGTGGGTTTTTGGATGTGAAGATCAGCGGTCTGCCTGCAGTGCTGCAGGCACAGATCGACGCCGCGATCGACAAAGCGGAATCAGGATTCTGATCCGGGAGAAGGTATGACGACGGCCGACCCCTGCCAGAGGGAGCGCGAGGAGATGGTGGAGTTCCAGATCCGGGCGAGAGGGGTCAGGGACGAGCGGGTTCTTGCCGCGATGGAGAAGATCCCCCGCCACCTCTTCGTGCCGGAGAACTGGGAGCGTGCCGCCTACGAAGACCGCCCGCTCCCCATAGGCGAGGGGCAGACCATCTCCCAGCCCTACATCGTCGCCGTCATGACCGAGCAACTGGAGATCCGCTCCCACGACCGTGTCCTCGAGATCGGAACCGGCAGCGGCTACCAGGCGGCGATCCTGGCCGAACTCGCCGGGGAGGTCATCTCCGTCGAACGCCTGCCGGAACTCGCCGACCGGGCGCGGGAGAACTTCGCCCGGGCGGGGGTCACCGGTGTCCGGGTCGTCGTCGGTGACGGCACGCAGGGCTATCCGCCGGAGGCGCCCTACGACGCTATCATCGTCACCGCGGCATCCCCCGAGATCCCCGGCCCTCTGGTTGAGCAGCTCGGCAAGGGAGGGCGATTGATCGCCCCTGTCGGACCACGGGAATGCCAGGACCTCGTCAAACTCGTCAAACGCGAAGACAGGGTGGAGACGATCCCGCTCGGCGGCGTCTGCTTCGTGCCGCTGATCGGGCAGTTCGGGTGGCGGGGAGAGGTGTCCCCGCGATGATCTACGACATCACCCGGGATCTCTCCGAGGACTGCATCCTCTACCCGGGCGACGTCCGGCCCCGCTTCCACGAGATCGACAACGGACAGTACCGCGTGACCGAGATGGTGCTCGGGAGCCATACGGGAACGCATATCGACGCCCCGTCGCACTACATCGAAGGGGGGCTGACGGTCGACGAGATCCCGATCCCGGTGCTGGTGGGGCCTGCGCGGGTGCTCGACTGCAGCGACGCGGGGGAGGTGATCGAACCCGGCCATCTCGCCGGCCGCCTCGACGGCGCGAAGGCGATCCTCGTAAAGACCCGGTTCTCCGGGCGGCGGGAATTCGACCCCGGGTACCCGTCGCTCTCGCTCGAAGCGGCGGGGATGATCGTCGATACCGGGATCGCCTGTCTCGGGATCGATACCCCGTCGGTGGAATCGTTTCACGGCGACGGTTCCGTCCACCGCCAGCTGCTCGGGAGCGGGACGGTCATCCTCGAGTTGCTCGACCTATCGGCCGTGCCGGAAGGAGACTATTCCATGACGGCGCTCCCCCTGCGGCTCAAAGGCGCCGATGGGTCGCCTGTGCGGGTAATACTATCGGATACGGAGGAAGAACCATGAGTTTCTGGAACAGTGCAGTCGAGAAACTGGAGACGATCCTCGCAGACAGCGGATGCGAGGACGGTATCGTGACGCTCAGCGTGAATTGCGACGCAGACGTCTGCCAGTACCCGAGAGGCGTCGCCATGGAGGGGTGCTTTGGAGGGCGGATCGGGCAATTCATCACGAGCGAACCGGTCCGGGCGAACACCCGGATCTCCTTTATGTTCGGTGCGCCGCTCGGCAATCAGAAGCAGCGAGGCGCGGCGGGCGCGATCATCAACGCCGTCTCGGCGTTCCTCTGCCTGGCACGGAGGCTCAGGCCCTGCACTCCCGACTCCTACGCCCCCTGCCTTGCGGAACTCTCCCGCGAGGTCGCCGGGAAACGGATCTACCTCGTCGGCCCGATGCCGGTGCTCGAGCGGGCGCTTGCGCAGCAGATCATCGACTCGCCGGAGGCGGCCGATATCCTCCTGGTCGCCGGGGACGGCATGACGAGCGATGCGGGGGTCGCCTGCATCGACGAGTACCGGGAGAAGAAACGGATGATATTCCTTGGACCCTCGGCTGCCGGGGCCAGCGGCCTCCTCAGCCTTGAACACTGGTGCCCCTACGGACGATGAATACCTTTTTTTAGGAAAGAAAGGATTATACAGGGTATGCTTTTCGGCTCTTCCGGCATCCGGCAGGAGTTCGGCTCCGGGCTCGTCGATCTCGCGCTCCGCATCGGGGCGGTCACCGCAGCCGGGGCTTCAACGATCACCGTCGGCCGGGACACCCGCACGACCAGCGAACTGCTTGAGCACGCTGTCGTCTCCGGGATGCTCTCGGCCGGTGCAACCGTCTACTCCTGCGGAATCGCGCCCACCCCGACCGTCGCGCACGCTACACGGAACACGGACGCAGGGTGCATGATCACCGCCTCCCATAACCCCGAGTCCTACAACGGGGTCAAACTCCTCAACCCCGACGGGTCGTCGTTCACTCTCCGGCAGCAGGCGGCGATCGAAGAGGCGCTCCGCGCCACACACTGGAGAACCTGGGATGAGCAGGGGCACGTTTCCCCCATCGACGCGGTGGACGCACACCGGGAGGCGATCCTCGATAAAGTCAGCCTCTCCCGCCCCGTCACGGCCGTCCTCGACTGCGGCAACGGTGCCGGGAGCGTCATCACCCCCGACCTCCTCGCCGCAGCCGGGGCGACCGTAATCGGCCTGAACTGCAACGTCATGGGCCAGTTTGCCCGGCCGTCGGAACCGCTCGAAGCAAACCTCCCCTACATCGGCGAGATCGTCCGGCGGCGGGGCGCGGGGTGCGCGGTGATCCACGACGGCGACGCAGACAGGATGATGGCGTTCGACGAACGCGGCCGCTACATCGACGGCGACCACCTCCTCATGCTCTTTGCGAAGTATCTCGACCGCAAACGCGTCGTCACCACCGTCGACGCCTCGATGGCGATCGAGGAGGTCGCAGAAGTCCGCCGCACGCCGGTCGGCGATAGTTTCGTCTCCGAAGAGCTCCTCTCCTGGGGGGACTTCGGCGGCGAGGCATCGGGGAGCTGGATCTTCCCCGGGCACTCCTACTGCCCGGACGGGATCTACGCCGCGGCCCTCCTCTGTGAGATCGCGTCGGAGTGGTCGATCGCCGAGGAGCTCGACCGGATGCCCCGCTACACCCTCCTCCGGGAGTCATACCGGATCAGCGCCCCGCGGGAGATCATGGCGGCGATGGGCGCGGGTGAGCCGACGCACGGTGTCCGGTCCGAGGACGAAGACGGCTGGTACCTGATCCGGGCAAGCGGCACCGAGCCGAAGGTCCGGATCACGGCCGAGGGAAGAACACCCGCAAAGGCGAAAGAGATGCTTGAAGCGGGGCATGCCGCCCTTGAGAAGGCAAAACATACTCTGGAGTAACATATGCAATGTGTCGTACTGGCAGCAGGAGAGGGGAAACGAATGCGTCCCCTGACCGCCCGGCGCCCGAAGGTGATGCTTCCGATCGCGAACCGCCCGATGATGGAGCACCTGATCGTCGCGGCCCGCAATGCAGGGATCACCGACTTCATCTTCGTCGTCGGCTACTTTGAACGCGAGATCCGGAACCACTTCGGGGACGGCAGCAGCCTTGGCGTGAACATCACCTACGTGACCCAGCGCCACCAGCTCGGCACCGCCGACGCCCTGCGGGTGACGGCGGGGATGATCGACGACCGGTTCCTCCTCTTAAACGGGGACATGATCCTCAAATCCGAAGATATCGGGAGGCTCTGCCGGATGGACGCTCCGTGCGTGGGAATTCACGAGACCGACCACCCGCAGGACTACGGCGTGGTGACCGTGGAAGATGACCGCATCACCGGTCTCGAAGAGAAGTCCGAGGAGCCGAAGAGCAACCTGATCAACGCGGGCGCCTACCTCTTCGACCCCGGCATCTTCGACCTCCTTACGGGCATCAAGGTCTCCGGCCGGGGCGAGTTCGAGCTGACCGACGCACTCGATGCCTATATCCGGGAGGGGACGCTCGGGGCATACCCGCTGGAATACTGGCTCGATGTGGGGCAGCCGTGGGATCTCCTCGACGCAAACGAGGGGCTCCTCGCCTCGATCCGCCCAGAACGACACGGCGCCGTCGAGGACGGATGCATCGTCCCGGAGACGGTCAGCATAGGGGAAGGGACGGTCATCCGGTCCGGAACCTATATCGAGGGGGCCTGCATCATCGGCGAGAACTGCGTCATCGGTCCCCACGCCTACATCCGGGGCTCCACCGCCATCGGGGATAACTGCCACATCGGGCACGCGACCGAACTCAAGAACTCCATCATCATGCCGGGGACGAAGATCCCGCACTTCAACTACATCGGCGACAGCATCGTCGGGAGCAACTGCAACTTCGGCGCAGGAACCAAGGTCGCGAACCTCAGGCACGACAACGGAGCGGTGAAGGTCTGCGGGAAGAGCACCGGGAGACGGAAGTTCGGCGCCATCATCGGCGACGACGTCCTCTTCGGGATCAACTGCTCGGTCAACGTCGGGAGCCTCGTCGGCAGCGGCAGTCGGGTGGCTCCCCACTCCCTCGTTGAAGGGTGCGTCGAGGAGAACTCAATCATCAGGTGATATGATGCAGGCAGTCATTCTAGCAGCAGGAGAAGGGAGCCGTCTGCGGCCGCTGACGAGGAGCAAGCCGAAAGCCATGCTCCCGGTCGCGAACCGGCCGATCATCGAGTACGTCATCGACGCCCTTCTCGAGAACGGAATCCGCGAGATCGTGGTGGTGGTCGGCTACCGGAAGGAAGAGGTCATCCGGCACCTCAACAAACTTGACGCCCCGATCCAGGTCGTCGTGCAGGAGCGTCAGCTCGGGACCGCGGATGCACTGCGGGCGGCTGCATCGGAGATCACGGACGATTTCCTCGTCCTCCCCGGCGACAACTACATCAACGCCGGATCGATCGCCCGGATCAAGGAGGAGCGGAACGCCGTGCTCGTCGCCGAGCACCCGAACCCCTCGAACTTCGGGGTCGTGGTGATCAGGAACGGCATCGTCCGCGAGATCGTCGAGAAGCCCGAAGACGCCCCGACGTTCACGGTATCGACCGGCATTTACTCCTTCACACCCGATGTCTTCTCCTTCCTCCGGACGACCGAGATCCCCGACGCCCTCTCCGCCATGATCGCGTCGGGCCGGCGGATACGTGCGATCCCGGCGGACGACTGGCAGGACGCCGTCTACCCCTGGGATCTCCTGAAACTGAACAGCCGGATGCTTCGGGGGGTCAGGCCCGGGATCGCGGGGGAGGTCGACGCATCCGTCATCCGCCGGGGCACCGTGCGTATCGGCGCCGGAACAACCGTGGGGCCGAACACCGTCATCTACGGCCCCGTCACCATCGGGAGCAACTGCAACATCGGCCCGAACACCGTGATCATGCCCGATTCGAGCATCGGCGACCGGGTGGTGCTTGAGCCGTTCACCTACGTCGCCGACTCGCTCATCATGAACGACGTCACGATCGGGTCGCATTCGAGGATCGTCTCGGCAGTCCTCGGCCAGGGGTGCATCCTCGCCGACCATACCACCACCTACCCGTCCGCGACCCTCATCGAGGTCGGCGACCGCATTCAGAAGGAGGAGTTCGGCGCAGTCCTCGGTGAGGGAGTCCGCGCGGCACCGTTCACAACGTTTAAGAACTGCATCGCGGGTAACAATGTCACCGTCGGTGAGCGGAAGACGGTGGTCGGCCTCATCGAGGACGGCACGCGGGTGATGTAGATGTGCGGGATCGTCGGCTATATCGGGAGACGGGAGGCAACGCCCATCCTGATCCAGGGGTTGAAGCGGCTCGAGTACCGGGGCTACGACTCATTCGGGCTCGCGACGGTCGGGAGTGCGGTCGAGGTCTACAAGAAGAACGGCCGCATCTCAGACGGCGAGGCCGGAGCTGCCCATCTCGCCGGATCCACCGGGATCGGGCACACCCGGTGGGCCACCCACGGCGAGCCGAACGACCTCAACGCCCACCCGCACACCGACTGCCTGGGAAGGATCGCCGTGGTGCATAACGGGGTCATCGAGAACTACGGCGAACTGAAACGGCAGCTTGAAGAGCGCGGCCATACGTTCCGGTCGGAGACCGACACCGAGGTGATCGCCCACCTCATCGAGGAGCATTACGACGGAGATCTCCTCGCGGCGGTCAACGCGACCCTGCCCCTGCTCCGGGGTTCATACGCCGTCCTCGTGATCGCAGAGAATACCCAGAGAATCGTCGCCGCACGGGATGCGAGCCCGCTCGTCCTCGGCGTCGGGGATGCCGAAGTCTTTGCCGCCTCGGATATGACGCCGCTCCTCGAGTACACCGAACGCGTGATCTTCCTCGAAGACGGCGACGTCGCCGATCTCACGCCCGGCGGCTGCTACACCATCTACCACGACGGCCAGACAGTGGAGCGCCCGATCGAACTGATCAACTGGTGCGTCGAGGATACCCGGAAGGGCGGGTTCGCCCATTACATGCTAAAGGAGATCTACGAGCAGCCCCAGTCCTTCTATGAGACGATCCGGGCAGGCATCGACGACCACGTGCGAGAGATGATCCGGGAAGCCGATGAGATCACCCTGGTCGCGTGCGGGACGTCCTACCACACCGCCCTGATCTTCAAGTACCTGGCCGAACCGCTCTGCGGCATACCGGTGCGGGTCGAGGTGGGGTCGGAGTTCAAGTACTTCACCCCGCCCCTCCACGGCCTCGTGATCGCGGTCTCGCAGTCGGGGGAGACGGCGGATACAATCGCCGCCCTGAAGATGGCGAAAGCCCGCAACTGCCCGACGCTCGCCATCACCAATATGCAGGGGAGCACGGTCACCCGGGTTGCGGACGAGACCTTCTTGATGCGGGCCGGCCCCGAGATCGGCGTCGCCGCGACCAAGTCCTACACGGCGCAGCTTGCGGCGCTGATGCAGATCGTCAACCTCCGCTGTGAGGGGGCGTTCGACGATGCCCTCTCGCACGCGCACCTGGCCATCGGTGACGTCCTCCTCCAGGACATCCACGAGGCGGTCGCCCTCTGCGCGAAGGCCGAACACGTCTTCTTCGTGGGAAGAGGGCCGTTCTACCCGGTCTCGATGGAAGGCGCCCTGAAGATGAAGGAGATCAGTTACGTCCACGCCGAAGGGTATGCGGCGGGAGAACTGAAGCACGGGCCGTTCGCCCTCCTCACGGAGGAGACACCGGTCGTCGCCATCTGCACCCCGGGCCCGACCTACGGCGTGATGGCGTCGAACATCAAGGAGATGAAGGCAAGGAGAGCCCCGGTCATCGCCCTCGGGGTTGCCGGGGATACGGAACTCGCCGAGATCGTGGACATCTTCATCCCCATTCCGAACACACACTACCTGGTGCAGGTGCTGACCGCGTCGGTCGTCCTGCAGCTGCTCGCCTATCACACCGCCTGTGCGCTGCAAAGAGACGTCGACAAACCGCGGAACCTGGCAAAGAGCGTGACGGTTGAATGATAGAGTACGGACGTAACGCCCTCGGCGAGGGGGCGACGATATTCGAGCCGGTGACCCTCGGGTTTCCCTCCCGCGACCGGATGGGAGAGAGCGACTACCCCGGCACCACCATCGGGAGGAACGCCGTCCTCCGGTCGGGCACGATCATCTACTGCGACGTCGTGATCGGCGATGCCTTCCAGACCGGCCATAACGTGCTGATCCGCGAGAAGACCACCATCAGCGACCGCGTCGCGATCGGGACGGCGGCGGTGATCGAGGGCGACTGCACGATCGGCGACGATGTCCGGCTCCAGAGCCTGGTCTACATTCCCACCGGCGCCCGGATCGGCGACCGGGTCTTCGTCGGCCCGAACACCGTGCTGACGAACGATCGCTACCCGCCCGGCCCGCACGAGTCCCTCCGGGGGCCGGTGATCGGGGACGACGCGGTCATCGGTGCGAACGCAACGATCCTCCCCGGCGTCACCGTCGGTGAGGGGGCGTTCGTCGCCGCGGGCGCGGTGGTGACGAAGGATGTCCCGCCCGGGATGCTCGCGGTGGGAGCACCGGCACGGTTCCGGCCGCTCCCCCCTGAAGCGAGGCGGTGCCGGTGAAGATCCCCGTCGCCCGGCCGCTCGTCGGCGAGGAGGAGATCGAGGCCGTCGCCGATGTGATGCGGTCGGGGATGCTCGCCCAGGGCTCGGTCGTCACGGAGTTCGAGTCGCGGTTCGCGGACTACTGCGGTGCCGCCCACGCCGTCGGCGTCAACTCGGGCACCGCGGCGCTCCATGCGGCTCTCCTCGCCGCCGGCGTCGGGCCGGGGGACTCGGTGATCGTCCCGGCGTTCACGTTCTTTGCGACGGCATCCGCTGTCTCGATGTGCGGGGCGACGCCGCTCTTTGCGGATGTCGATCCGGAGACGTTCAACATCGACCCCGACTCGGTCGCGGCCCTCATCCGGCCCGAGACCCGGGCGGTCATCGGCGTCCACCTCTTCGGGCAGCCGTTTGACGTCGCTGCCGTCCGCGAGGTCTGCGACGACCATAACCTCATCCTCATCGAGGACGCGGCCCAGGCGCACGGCGCGGAATACCACGGGAAGCGGGCGGGGAGTCTCGCCGACCTCGGCTGCTTCTCGTTCTACCCCACAAAGAACATGACCACCAGCGAGGGGGGCATGGTCACGACCGACGACGACACCCTCGCGGAGCAGGTCCGGCTCCTCATCAACCACGGCCAGAGCAAGAAGTACCTTCACTCGGTCATCGGCTACAACTACCGGATGACGAACATCGACGCCGCGATCGGCCTCGTGCAGCTCGGGCGGCTCGAGGGGTTCAACAGGCGCCGGATTCATAACGCCCGCTACCTCGACCGCCACCTCGCGGGGACGGGGCTTGTCACGCCCTATGTCGCGCCGGACGTCCGGCACGTCTACCACCAGTACGTCGTGAAGGTCCCCGACGGTTACGCGCTCTCACGGGATGCGTTCATGGGCGCCCTCGCGGATAAGGGGATCGGGACCGCCGTCCACTACCCCATCCCCGTCAACCGGCAGCCGGTCTATGAGAACACGCACGCCTCCTGCCCGGTATCGGACGAACTCGCGGCATCGGTCGTGAGCCTGCCCGTTCACCCGTCGGTGACGGACGAAGAACTGGCGTATATCTGCGATATGGTGCGGGAACTCTAAGAGCCTCATAACCCACGATAACAATGAAGATCCTCCTCGTCTCCACACAAGACTACATCCACCACCCGATCCCCTCGAGGCACCACAACATATTCGAGGTGCTCGCCACCCGGCACGAGGTTCATGTGCCGCACTTCCATGTCAGCCGGGGCAAGGAGCGCGAGACCCTTCTTCACGTCCACGAGGCAACGCGGTTTCCCGTCGAGAGCCCCTTCCTCCACTACACCCTGAACGCACCCTGCCACTACCGGGTCATCAGCGAGATCATCCGCGACCACGAGATCGACGTCGTCGTCGGCGCCCACGTCCTCGCGGGGACGGCGATGGTCCGGGCGGCAGAGAAGTACGGCGCCCCGGTGGTCTTCGACCTCAAAGACTGGTTCCCCGACTCCGCCGCCGCCTACTACAAAAACCCCGCCGTCAAGTGGCTGCTCCGGGAAGGCGTCCTCGCTATCACCCGCTACAACCTCGACCACAGCGACGTCGTCACGACGGTCTCCCCCGGCCTCGTCGAGAAACTCAGGGGGTACGGCTACGAGGCCGAACTAATCACGAACGGCGTCGACACCGACCTCTTCCGCCCGATGGACGGGGAGGCGATGCGCTCCGCCCTCGGGATAGCCCCCGATGCCTTCGTGCTCGGGTTTGCCGGGGCGGTCGAACGGTGGTATTCCCTCGACGAGGTTATCCGGGCGTTCCCGAAGGTTCTCGAGCGGCACCCGAACGCCGAACTCCTGATCGTCGGCGGTTCGCTCTTCACCGGCTATCTGGACGAACTGCAGGCACTCGCCGCCCGGCTCGGGGTCGCCGCCCGGGTGCACTTCACCGGCGCCGTCGACTACCGCGACCTCCCCGGCTACATCGCGCCGATGGACCTCTGCCTCATCCCGCTCTCTCCCCCCCAGTGGGTCGATATCGCCCTCCCGAACAAGTACTTCGAGTACTCGGCATGCGGAAAACCGATCCTCTCGACCCCTATCCCCGATATGCTCCGGATGGGCGGCGACCATATCTCCGTCTACCGGGATAGAGTTGAGTTTCTCGACAGGGTCGACGAACTGGCACTCGCCCCGGAGTGTACCCGCCCCGGGATCGAGGAGCACAGCTGGAAGAAGAAGGCCGAGGCGTTCGAGAGGATCTTCGAGCGGGTGACGGGAACACGCTGAAATCCGCTCTTTTTCCGGCGCCGCGGATACGCCAAGGTTATTAATGGTTCGAAGGGAAACAGATTCGTAACAAGGAGTGTCCGATGGCTCAGATGGATCTCAAGAAGTACCAACCATATATCATCATCGGTTTTATCATCCTGTTCACCCTGCTCGCGTTCTGGACGCGGGGTATCCCTTCGGAGGGTCTGGTGACCGCCGAAGGTGTCAATCTCCTGGAAAACGACGCCTGGTACAACATCCGCCAGGTCGAACAGACCGTTGCCAACTTTCCCGGCTACGCCTGGTTCGATGCGATGACGCTCTACCCGACCGGCGACGTCATCTACTGGGGGCCGCTCTTCATCGAGATCATATCGACGCTCTGCGTCCTTACCGGCGCAGCGACGCGGCCGGAGATCATGGTGGTGGCGTCGTGGGTCCCGCCGCTGATGGGCGCGGCGATGGTGCCGGTCACCTACCTGCTCGGAAAGAAGATCGCGGACTGGAAGACCGGGATCATCGCGGCAGGCCTCATCGCGGTCGTCAGCGGGAACTACGCCTTCCGTTCCCTCTTCGGGTTCGTCGACCACCATATCGCGGAGACGCTCTTCTCGACGATCTTCGTCCTCGCCTACGTTGCAGCACTGCTCGTCACCCGCGACCACCCGTTCTCCCTCAAGGATCGCGGAACCCTCACGGTTGAGGGCCTGAAGGCCCCGGTGCTCGCCTCGACGCTCGCGGGCGTCGGGTACCTCCTCGGCCTCTACACCATGCCGACGATGATCCTCTTCGCGCTCATCGTGACGGCGTTCACCCTGATCCAGTTCGTCCTGGACTTCTTCCAGGACCGGTCAAGCGACTACCTGGTCCTCGTAAACACTATCACCTTCGGTGTCGCGATCATCGGGATAACAGCGTTCGGCTTCCCGCACCCCGGCCTCGACCTCTCCCGCTACACCGTCGGGCACGTCATCGCCTGCGCCGCCCTCATCGCAGGCACGCTCGCGCTCTACGGTCTTGCTACCTACCTCCGCGGGCGCCCGAAGTACTACTTCCCGGCAGCGCTCGCCGGCATCGCGGTCGTCGTCGTGGCGGCGCTCTCTGTCGCCCTGCCTGACGTCTACAACCTCCTGATCGCAAGCCTCTTCGCGTTCTTCGGCGAGCAGCCGGTCACCACAACCGTCCTGGAGGCACGGGCCTGGTCGTTCGATATGGCCTGGGCAGCGTTCAACTGGGGCCTCCTCCTTATGGCGGGCGGGATCGCCTTCCTGCTCTGGTGGAGCCGCGAGAAGGTGAACCCCGCCCACGTCTTCGTCCTCGTCTGGACGGCGATCATCCTCGCCTCGACGATGGCGCACGTCCGGTACGAGTATTACCTCGCTGTCAACGTCGCCCTGCTCTCCGCCGTCTTTGCAGGCGCAGTCCTGAACATAGGGTGGAAAGACGTCACGCGCTTCGCGGGAACGGCAGCGTCAGCCGCTCATGCAAGCCCGGCAGCCGCGGAGAAGCGGGAGGAGCCGCCACGAAAGGGGAAGAAGGGAGGGAAAGCCCCGGAGGCCAGAAAGCCGAAGGCTTCCTCTAAAGACCAGCCTGACTACCTCAAGGTCGGAGCGTTCGCCGTGGTCATCGTCGTGACGCTCCTCTTCGCGGGGGGTTCCCTCCAGGCGAACATTGCCCTAGCGAACGACGCCAGGTACGGCGGCGTCGACTCGCAGTGGATGGAAGCGCTCGAGTGGATGGATGAACACACGCCCGATCCCGGTGTCGACTACACCGCCATCCTCGACCCGAACACCTTCACCTACCCTGAGGACTCCTACGGCGTCATGTCCTGGTGGGACTACGGCCACTGGATCACCCTCATCGCAAAACGAATCCCGAACAACAACCCCTTCCAGCACGGGGTTGCCGGCCCGAACGGATCGGCCCAGTACTTCGTCGCGACCGACGAAGAGACCGCGAACAAGATCCTCGACAACATCGGCACCCGCTACGTCGTCACCGATATCCAGCTCGATACCGGGAAGTTCCACGCCCCGGCGACCTGGGCAGATCCGGACGTGGGCAGGAGTCCCTTCGAACCGCAGTTCTTCGTCCCCACGAGTACGGCCGCGACGAGCTACCAGGCGGTGCCGTTCTACAGCCAGGAATACTACCTGACGATGGTCTCCCGCCTCCACAACTTCGACGGGTCCATGGCTGACCCGACGTCGCAGGTGATCTACGCCGAGTATCGCGACGCGGGCACGGCGAACGCCTCACTCCCCGTCATCACACGGACAGAACAGATGAACGCCACCGCAGGTGCCACCGCAGTGGAGGCATACAACAGGAACGCGCCAGCGGGCTCTCATGCCACGCTCCTGAACATGTACTACCAGTACCGGGGCGACTCGATCCTCCAGCCGCTCGAACGGGTGCCGGCGCTCCAGCACTACCGGCTCGTCCACGAGAGCCCCCAGAACGTCTACGGCACCACCGGCACGAGCGGGCCCGACCTGAAAGCCGTCAAGATCTTCGAGTATGTCCGGGGTGCCCACATCAAGGGCGAAGGCATCATCGAGGTGCCGGTCGTGACGAACACCGGCCGGACGTTCACCTACCGGCAGGAGAGCGTGAACGGCACGTTCATCGTCCCGTACGCGACCGGAGGGTCGGACGGGGTCAGGACGGCGGGACCCTACCGGATCGTAGACACCGACCAGACGTTCGAGGTCACCGAAGAGGATATCCTGCAGGGGCGCACCATCAACTAAACAAGGATGCGCTCTTCGGTCATTTACGGTGACATCTTCACCAGGCACGACATGGAGGCCCACCCCGAGTCGGGCTCCCGGTTGCGGGTAGCCCTCTCGGGAGTTCCCGACAACGTGCGATAGCGTGCCCCGGTCCTGGCCACCGAAGATGACCGGGAGCAGGTCCACGATCCCCGCTACATCCGGTGGGTGCAACAGATGGCAACGGGAACCTGTTTTTTAGACACAAACACCTACGTCACCTGCCACTCTTTCGACGTGGCATCCTACGCCGCCGGGTCGACCTACGCCGCGGTGGAGCGCACACTCGACGGCGAGCGCCTCTTCGCTCTGGTCCGCCCGTCGGCATAGAGGAGCACAGCTGGAAGAAGAAGGCGGAAGCGTTTGAGAAGGTCTTTGCACGACTGACGTGAAAATCCCGAGACTCACCCTGTTTTCCAGCACCGCGGATACGCCAATGTTATTAATGGTTCAGGGGAAACAGAAACGTAGCAAGGAGGGTCCGATGGCTCACGTGGATCTCGATAAGTATCGACCGTATATTATCATTGGCATTATCGTTCTGTTCACCCTGCTCCCGCTCTGGACGCG
>DAIRGM010000041.1:0-20908 GCA_036794525.1 Methanoculleus sp. | reverse complement strand
CCGACCACCGCCGGGTTGCTCTGCCGGAAGACGCAGTTCGGGAGGATCCGGATCTTCGCGGGCATGATCAGCTTCTCGAACTTCTGCCGCTCGAACTCCTGCTTCTTCTCCTCCCTCCACTCGACGTAGTCGTCGAGGAGCTGGTAGATGACGCCGCCCTCGAATATGCTGACGTGGGACGTCGCCGTATCCGTGAGGGCGTCGACCGCGTCGGGGAGGACCGGGGTGTTGAAGGCGACGATCGCGCTGTAGAGGGGGTCACGGATCGTTCCCGCCTCGAGGACGTCATGGCGGGTGACCGGCCCCACGGTCGCCCGCATCACCTGGATCTGGTGGCCCTCGAGTTCCTTCGAGAGCGCTTCGAGGGCGCCGATGGTGTCCGCCCGGATGATGACACCGACATCGGAGAGGTTCACCTCGATGTCCTGGACCTCGTGGCGGACGCGCTCGATCACCTCTTCCCGGTTGCCGCTCCGGACGACGCGGAGGGGGGAGCCCGCGATGACCCCGTCGAGTTTCGGGGCGGCGACCTTGATACCCGCAGCGGCGGTGACGGACTTGACCCGCTCGAACCGCTCCTCGATAAGGATCTCGCTCATCGGCCGGGGTTTCAAGAGAGAGCGCACTTTCGTCTCGATGATCTGGTCGTTTCCTGCGACGACGATCTCGTCCCCGACCTTCAGATTCCCGTCGTAGAGGATCAGGTCGAGCGTCATCCCGAGCCCGCGCTCCTCCTTCACCTCGAGGACGGTGCCGACGCCGGGACCCTCGGCACTGACCTTGAGGCTCTCGGTCATGTAGCGCTGGGCAAGCCCGATCAGCACTATCAGGATATCGGGGAGACCTTCGCCGGTGATGGCGCTCGTCGGCACGATGCAGATGTTCCGCGCGAAGTCCGAGACCCGGTCGAACCGCTCGGAGTTGAACCCGAGGTCGGAGAGTTTGCCGACGAGTTCATACACCTTCGTCTCGAGCATACCCTGGACACGTTCGTTCTGCTGGGCAAACGTCTTTAAGAACGGCTGGTTCTGCTGGACGCGCCACCCGGGGATGCGATCGATCTTGTTTGCCGCGATGACGAACGGTGTCTTGTAGTTGCGCAGGATCTGGAGCGCCTCGATCGTCTGGGGACGGAACCCCTCGTTGATGTCTACCACGACGATCGCCATGTCGGCGAGCGCCCCGCCGCGCGCACGCAGCGTGGTGAAGGCGTGGTGCCCGGGGGTGTCGATGAAGAGGAGGCCCGGGACGTTGACGCTGACCTTGCTCAGGGCTCCGCCCATGCGGGTGATCGCGTCGATGGGAACAAGCGTGGCGCCGATATGCTGCGTAATTGCGCCTTCCTCGGTCGAAACCACGGAAGAGCCCCGGATCCTGTCGAGGAGCGAGGTCTTGCCGTGGTCGACGTGGCCCATCACGCAGACGATGGGGGTCCTGATCGTTGATTGCTTTGCCGTGATAATCACCTTAGGTATCTTTTATGGACGGGCTGATCCGAAAAATCCGGAAATATTAGCCGTTCTTTCCTGAATCACGCCAGTGTCAGGGTGATTCCCCCACCCCCGGGGCGTCGCTCGGCGCCCGGAAGACTGGTACGTTATAGAACATGGCGTCTATTAATAATTCGCCCCGCTGCGTATTCCCGCGGCCGAAGGCGGCCGAATGGGGTGGTACGGCAGCCGGGTTTCCCGGCGCCGTCGCGGCACCGCCCGGGAGCCCCAGCAGGATGCGCGTCGATGAAACCCTGGAGACATCGAACACGGGCAGACCGGAGAGATACCTTAATCAAATCCGACTGCCAATTATTATGAGTACTTTGCCAGGGTGGGGTAGTCGGTTATCCTAAGGGACTGTGGATCCCTCGACCCGGGTTCGAATCTCGGCCCTGGCCTCTCTATTTCTGCGTTCGTCCTCTATCCGGATCACCAGTGCCATTCTGATCCCGCCTGCACGGGAGAGTCGGCAACGGCCCCGGACACCGCAGTCGCCCTGGGGCGGCAGGCTGACGCACCGATCCGGCATGCTCGCACCGGAACGCGGAGGTCTCACGGGACAGGCACCACGCGGGCGGACAGGATTCACCATTCCAGGGCAGAGAGACCCCTCTGCACGAAGGGAGAGGTATTGTCCTCCCGGGCTGCACTTTCACCCCGCCTGCGGCGCGAGTTCTTATCCCCGGTTCTCTGAACGCTTCCCTATGAGGCAGAGAGAGAGCCTTCGCTACGACCGGACGCTCTTTTGCGACCGCAAGTCTTCGAGCCCGCCGGATCTCGACCCGGGTCTTCCCATCCTGGCGCCGGCATACCGTCGGGTGAGGAGCGGGCGGGAAGGGGATTCTGCGGACGGCGAGTGAGGACGAAGCAGTTCACCCTATGGCCTACGCGATCCGCTTTCCTGCTGCCTCGAACCGGGGAGTCTGGTCGTAGATCTCTTCGACCGTGAGGACGACCGCTGCCATCCCTTCTATGCGAGCCGCAAATTCCCCGGTGTGCCCTGCCCAGACGCTCCTGTCAAGCGCCGCTGTTTCCTCGTCATCTCTATGGATCGCCACGCGCCCCTTCACCTTGTACGCGGTAAACGGCGGGGTCCATTCCCAGACGCAGAGCGACGCAACAGGATGCCGCAAGAGGTTCTCGTGGGTCTGCATGAAATAGAGTTCGCCCCAGATGATGGTCTCGGGATCCCTGACCATGACCGACTTGGCTGCAACATTGGGCACCCCATCGGCTCCGGTGGTCGCGACAGGGACGGAATGCCAGTCTTTCAGGAGCGCAATGAGGGCATCGGGCATTATCACCATGGATCATCACATCGGAAACGACTGCGTCCTGACGATGTCAGGACTATGTGCAGGCCCGGGGCTGTTTCCCGGGCATGCTCATAGGTGTTCCGGTGCAACACCCCGCTAACGTTCTGAGGAGATCATCCCCGGGCGGCTACCGCTACGTCTACCTGAACCTGGCAGATGCTCCCAATCGAGTTCCGGGAGGCACTCGGGAGGAGACGTATCGAACAGGTGCTGCACTGAGAGGGGAAGGATTCGAAAAGAGTCGTCGTTAACGTCAGGTATAACTATCCGGTGCACCATATCGCATTCCATGAACAGAAAGGTCATCGGCCTGCTGTTTCTCGCAGGCCTCATCACGATCGGCTGCATCGCCGCGGGATGCACCGATATACCGCAAACGACGTCCGGGCAGTCGGCTCCCCCCGCCGGGCAGGAGACGCCGGGCCCGGATGCCGGAGGCATCGGCAACGTCTCGGGGGGGAACAACCGGTTCGCGGCCGACCTCTACCGGCAGATTGCAGGCGACCCGGCGTCCGCGGGTAAAAACATCTTCTTCTCGCCCTACAGCATCTCCTCGGCCCTCGCGATCACCTACGAGGGCGCCCGGGGCACGACCGCCGACGAGATCGGGTCGGTGCTCCACCTCCCGGTGAACGAGACCCTCCGGAGAGCCGGGTTTGCCGGGCTCGATGCCGCCCTGAACAACGGGGACCAGAACTACACTCTCCGCACCGCAAATGCTCTCTGGGCGGAGGAGACCTACCCGTTCCTCCCGGAGTACGTCGATACGGCCGCACGGTGGTATGCGGCAAACGTCACAAACCTCGACTTCGCCAACGACGCTGAACCGTCGCGGCAGACGATCAACCGCTGGGTGGAGGAGAAGACCGAGGATAGGATCCGCGATCTCCTCCCGGCGGGGTCGATCGACGCCATGACCCGGCTCGTGATCACGAACGCAGTCTACTTCAAGGGCACCTGGGTCAAGCAGTTCGATCCCGCCGAGACGACCGAAGAGGAGTTCCGGGTCGCCCCGGGCGAGACGGTGCGCGTCCAGATGATGCACCGCACGGACGAGGATGCGATCTACGGGTATACGGAGACCGGGGCCCTCCAGGTGCTCAGGATGCCGTATGCACACGCCGACGGAACCGAGCTCTCGATGCTCGTCCTCCTCCCGAAAGAGGATAACCTGACGGCGGCGGAAGAGGCTCTCGACCCCGAAAAGCTCGACGAACTCCGGGACTCGTTGACCGACCGGCGCGTCAGGGTCGTCTTCCCGAAGTTCACGCTTGAGACGGAGTACAGCCTCCCAGGAACGCTTTCGGCGATGGGGATGCCAACGGCGTTCTCCGCTGCGGCCAACTTCTCGGGGATGGACGGCACGGATATGCTCTTCATCAGCGACGTCGTCCATAAGGCGTTCGTCGACGTGAACGAGGAGGGAACCGAGGCCGCGGCGGCGACCGGAGTCGTCATGAACATAAAGAGTGCGCCCGGGGAGGATACCACGCCCGTCTTCCGGGCAGACCACCCGTTCGTCTTCCTCATCGTCGAGGAGGATTCCGGCACGATCCTCTTTGCAGGAAGGGTCGTCAACCCGGAGAGCGCGTAAGGGGTGGTAGAGGAGAGACGGCGGCGACCGGCCGCCCACTCCTCTTGCGGCAACTCATTAATACCCCTCCGACAGAATACCAGTAATCATGCAGTCCCGGGAAGAAGTCTTTACGACTCTGCAACGGCTTAAAAGTGAGCTCTCCACGCGGTTCTCAGTCGCCCGGATCGGTATCTTCGGTTCAGTCGCACGCGGCGAGCAGACCGAGACTAGCGACATCGACATCCTCGTCGAGTTCTCCCGGCCAGTCGGGTTCTTCACCTTCGTCGAACTCGAAGAGTATCTCTCGCTCCGTCTCGGCGCTCCCGTCGACCTGGTGACGCCAGACGCCCTTAAACCGCTCATCCGTGAGCAGGTAACCGCCGAGGTCGCATATGCCTGAACGGTCGGATATCCGCCTTCTCTGTGGCGATATCACCGAGGCCGTTGAACGCATCCTTCGGTATATCTCCAATATGACCTACGATGAGTTTCTCGCCGATACCAGGACACAGGATGCGGTCACGAGGAACCTGGAGATCCTCGGTGAGGCGGTGAAGAACCTTCCGGAGCCATTCAAAAACAGTATCCCGAAGTTCCATGGCGCTTCATCGCTGGAATGCGAGACAAACTCATCCACCACTATTTCGGTGTCTGTCTTGAGATCGTCTGGGAAACGGCGCATTCCGACATCCCAACGCTTAAGGAACGGTTAAAGGCAGTCCACGTCCCCGGAAAACGCAACGAGAGTTAACCATGGAGGCAGTGCAGGTGATCGCCGAAAGATACCCGGGAAGAGCACGCCCCCTCTCTCCTGACCCAACCGTCTGCCGTCTCACGCCCCCGTGAGCCGCTCGACGATCGTCTTCTGCAGATACCCGATGATCGGCATATCCGACCCGATCACCGCGTGCCGCCCGGAGCCTGCAGCGGCGATGACGAGGAAGTCCCGGCCGTCGACCAGTATCGTACACTCATCCTTCCTCAGACCAATCACGGACTCGTTCATAGGCGAAGACTCAAGAAGATCGAGCACGGCTCCTCTGGCTTCGTATATCGGAAGCCTGATGTCGGCATAATCCTCCTCCTTCTTCCGTACGACCACGTAGAGGTCGATCTTGCGCTCGAGCGGCTTGATGGCCGCATAGTGCTTCCGGAGGAAGCCGGGGTCGTAGCAGAGGATCACCATGCTCTTCTTTACCCGGCGAAAGAGCGAGGAGATATGGTTCTCGATTGCCCAGCCGCTCCTGAGAATGAAGAACGAATCGGGAGGAAGACGCGGTTTGACCGAGAGGCTCTTTAACGTCTCGCGGGTCTCGTCGAGGGTGCGGATGTAGTCTTCTTTGAGCCGGTCGAAGACCACGTCGATGTCGAGCACGTAGTAAGAGGTGGGGGATCCCTCCTCGACCGCGATGAACCCCCGCCGGGTCAGATCATTTAGGATCTCGTAGATCCGTCCCCGGGGTACCCCGCTCACCTCGTGGATGTCTCGTGCGGTCGCTTTCTGCAGCCCGACAAGTGTAGAGTAGACGCTTGCCGCATATTCGTTCATCCCGAGAGCCCGGAGCCCGGGAACTATCTCAGCAGTCATTGCACCTCAATTTGGTTGCAACAAACTTATGAGTTCCGAAGAGAGATGGATATCAGCGAGAGAGGGTTCGACTCTCCTCGCAAGACTGCCCTTCACCGGAGCAGTCTCCTGTCAGAGGCCGGATCCACACCGTCAGTGAGCCGGCTCCCTGCAAAACGTGCTGGAGAGCCTGATCGGGCATACCCACCTTCGAAGAAGGCTGTTCCGGCAAGAGCGAACGTGAGCAGCATAGAAGAGCGATACCACCTGAACAGATGCTCGGATGTATCCACCCTCCGAAAGCCAGGAGAGCCATCATCGGCATGCCCTGGAGCGTATCCAGCGGCAGCGGCCGGCCGGGGATCGGGCGTGACGGAACCGCCGCCCGGACCGCCCGCCTCCCGATACGCCTCTCGGGCAGCGGCCGCCCCTCGCCCCGGCACAGGCACTCATCGCGACGGTCTTACTGGTGCCCGACTTTTCTGCGAGATGCCAGTCGTGATCGTTCGGAGATACCCATAGCGCTTTGCCGCAAGTAAAAGATCTCTGCCTCCAGGTGAGAGTCGAGAGCGGCCCGTTCCCGGAAAAGGTTGCCTCCTTGATGATGACATGGCGGACCTCGCCGCAGGTGAATGGCTCCTGCACGACAACCTCTGTATATGCGGGCGAATCTCGAACTCCCGGGTTCTCCGGCACCGACCGGCTGCAGGGAAACCTGCCGGGAACCGGAGTCCGGTTCCAGTCCTCGCCCGAGTTGCAGCAGGTTGATATTCTGTCTCTCAAAAATATAACCTCCAGCAGAAGAGCTATTTATTACGAGGAGAGACGTGAACTGCGCAACCACCTGCAATACCGGATCCTGCCGGAGTTCCAGAGAATCTCCGTGCAGAAGGCCGGTTTATCGCAAAATATCCTGCAAAGAACAGCATATTGAGGAGACAGACCAGGTCTGGATCGAAGCGGGATTTGTCCCCCCGCCGGACTGCCGGCGGGCTGTAGCCCTGCTGCACCGTCTCGCCATGGACGAAGAGCCGGCAACACCTCTGCTCTCGTCCGTTCTCACGATAATGGTTAAATCCGGGGAGGGCGGCCGCGGCTACCGGATACTCGACCCCGCAAGACTCCGGGTCATGGCAAACGATTACGGGATCGAGCACGGCGGCAGGAGCGATGGCGAGATCGCTCACGAAGTGACCATGGCGATCATCGGCGAGTACGGGGAAAAGGCGGCGGAGGAACACGCATGAAGAACCCCTACGAGTGGCTCGCAGACGCCGTCAACAACCACACCTGGATCGTCGCCGGGGTCGCGGTGGCCGTCTTCCTCCTGGCATGCTTCGGCCTCACGATGATGACGATGCAGACCGGCGACGACACCTACATCGACAAAGACACCCCCCGCGGCGCGCTCCTCGCTCATTACAAGGACACCTACGGCTCCGACGCGATCATGCTCATCTACGAGGCGGACAGTGTCCGAAATCCCGAGATCCTCGGGTATATCGACCATCTCCAGGAAGACCTCCGGAACGAACGCTACGTCGACAAGGTCTCCGGCGTCGTCGACCTCGTGAAGCAGGCAAATGGCGGCAACCTGCCGTCGTCCACGGCGGAGATCAACGCCATCATCGGAGAGGCTCCCCCCGAGCTCGTTGAGCGGATGCTGCCTTCGGACCTGATGACGATCAGCATCATCAACCTTGAACCGGGCGTCGGCCTGGATGTCCAGAAGCAGATCCTCGGAAATATCGAGACGATCATCAGCATATCGGAGCCTCCGGCGGGTGTCTCGGTCACGGTCTCCGGAAACCCGGCGTTCTCGAAAGAGATGGGCGAGGCGATGGGGGCGGAGATGGGCACGCTGATCCTTGTAGCCATGGTCTTCATGACCATCGCAGTGATGCTCCTCTTCTCCCACGTCCGCTACCGCCTCCTCCCCATCGGGGTCGTGGCCGTCGGGCTCATCCTGACCTTCGGGCTCATGGGCCTCTTCGGGATCCCGGTCAGCATGGTAGTGGTTGCGGCGTTCCCGGTGCTGATCGGGGTCGGAATCGACTACGCGATTCAGTTCCACGCACGGTTCGACGAGGAGGCACGGCACTCCCCCCTCCCAAAGGCCGTATGGACCACCATCACGCAGATGGGGCCGGCGATCCTGATCGCAATGACGGCGACGGCCCTCGGGTTCATCGCGATGTTCTTTGCCCCGGTGCCGATGATAGCCGACTTCGGGAAGGTCTGCGCCATAGGAGTTGCCTCCTGTTACGTTGCGGCGCTCGTCATCATCCCGGTCTTCGGACTCATCACGAACTACCGGCCGAAGAACGAGACGCAGACGGTCAACCCCGCCCCGGGGACCGGGCATTCCCTCGTCGAGCGGTATGAGCACCTCATCGGGAAGATGGCGCATACCGTTGCAAAACACCCGCTTCCCGTTCTCCTGATCTTCGGCGTCGTTGCGGTAGGCGGGTACTATCTCGACGAGAAGGTTCCTATCAGCGCAGATGAGAAGACGTTCGTTCCCGACACGATGCCCGCCCTCCAGGACATGGAGAAGATAACCCGGACGATGGGGTCGACGACCTCCGTCCCGATCATCGTGGCCGGGGACGATGTCCTCTCCCTGGAGATGCTCGAATGGATAGAACGGTTCGGGACGTATGAACTCGAGCACAACGACAAGATGACCGGTGTGACAAGCGTCGCAACCCTGATCCGGGACTACAATGGGGGTGTCCTGCCCGCAACGAGCGCGGAGGTTGACGCCGTCGTCACCCGGATCCCGGAGGCGACCCTGAAGGGTTACCTCAACGGGAGGATGGAGACGGCCCTCAAGTTCTCGACGGTCGCGATGGAGATGGACGCCCAGAAGTCTTTCATCGAGGGGATCCAGAGCGACATAGCCTGGAACGACCCCCCTGCCGGCGCGACGGTGACGATCACCGGTAGCGGGGAAATGTTCACCGCCCTCATGGACGATATCGCCGAATCCAAGACGTTCATGACCCTGCTCGGGTTCGCCTTCATCCTCGGGTTCCTGCTCCTCGTCTACCGGAGGATCGGGGCCGTATCGCCGCTCATCCCGATCGCTTTCGTCGTAGGCTGGTGCGGGGCGATCATGTACTTCCTCGGTCTCGACTACACCCCGCTGACCGCCGTACTCGGGTCGATGAGCATCGGCGTGGCCTCGGAGTACACCATCGTGATCATGGAGCGGTGTGAGGAGGAACTGGCAAAAGGCGTCGGCTACCTCGAAGCCATCCAGACCGCCGTCCAGAAGATCGGGATGGCGATCACGGTCTCAGGGGCGGCGACGATCTCCGGGTTTGCGGCGCTCACCGTATCGACCTTCAACATCATCTCTAACTTCGGGATCGTGACGGTCATCACCATCGGGTTCTCGCTCGTGGGCGCGATCATCGCATTGCCGGCGGTGCTCTCGATCATGTACCGCTACGCGGGGAGCACCCGGGTCATGGCTCCGGCGGGGACCGGGGTCACGGACTGATACCCTTATTTTTCCGGCGGACAATACCGCCCGCCCTCCTTGCACGCGTGCTCCGGGCGCGGTGGCGTCATCATCGGCTCCACAAGAACTATACCCTGAAAACGAGCTATATCTAGCGAAGAGGGCCGTGAGCTGCGCAACCAACCTGCAGCCCCGGAACCTGCCGGGACTCCAGCGAACCCCAGGCTGGAGGTCTGTACGTCAAAAGATACCATCTGGGGGACCGTTCCCGGAGACGGACCCACGGCGGGTTCCTCCCGCGGGCCGGAGTTCCGCTCCTTCATATCCCCCATAGACAAGGAACTCGCAGCGTCCGGCCGGCAGAATGACGACAAGGGTGCTCATGCGGTGATCCCCGGCGTGCATCGCGGAGCACGGGGGAGAAGACGCCGGAGGAACATGCATGAAGAACCCCTACGAGTGGCTCGCCGCCGCCATCAACAACCACACCTGGACCGTCGCCGGGGTTGCCGCCGCTATCTTCATCCTGGCGCTCTTCGGGCTCTCGATGGTGACGATGCAGACCGGCGACGACACTTACATCGATAAGAACACCCCCCGCGGCGCGCTCCTCGATCATTACGCCGAAACCTACGGCTCCGACGCGATCATGCTCATCTACGAGACGGACAGCGTCCGGAGCCCCGATGTCCTCAGGTATATCGACCATATCCAGGAAGACCTCCGGAACGAGCGCTACGTCGACAAGGTCTCCGGCGTCGTCGATCTCCTGAAACAGGCGAACGGCGGCACCCTGCCGTCGTCCAAAGCGGAGATCGACGGGATCATCGGGCAGGCCCCGCCGGAGATGGTTGAGAGGATGCTGCCCTCGGACCTGATGACGATCAGCGTCATCGCCCTTGAGCCCGGCCTCACCATGGAGGCCCAGATGCGGGTCGTCGAGAACATCCAGTCCGCCGTGAGCACATCGGAGCCCCCGCCGGGCCTCGCGGTCACGGTCTCAGGAAATCCGGCGTTCTCGAAAGAGATGGAGGAGGAGATGGGAGGGCAGATGGGCATGCTGATCCTTGCGGCCATGCTTCTCATGGTCCTCGCGGTGATGCTCCTCTTCTCCCACGTCCGCTACAGCCTCCTCCCCGTCGGGATCGTGGCCGTCGGGGTGATCATGACCTTCGGGTTCATGGGTCTATTCGGTATTCCCATCAGTATGGTGGTAATCGGGGCGTTCCCGGTGCTGATCGGGATCGGGATCGACTACGCGATCCAGTTTCAGGCCCGATTCGACGAGGAGATCCGGCGCGGCACGATCCCGGAGGCCATACGGGCCACCATCACCCAGATGGGGCCCTCGGTCCTGATCGCGATGTCGGCGACGGCGCTCGGGTTCATCGCGATGTTCTTCGCCCCGGTGCCGATGGTCGCCGATTTCGGGATCGTCTGCACCATCGGGGTCATCTCCTGTTACATTGCGGCGCTCGTCATCGTCCCGATCTTTGCGATCGTCACCCGTTACCGGCCGAAGAGGGAGGTCCCAATCGCTGGAACCAAACCGGCGACCGGGGAAACCATCATGGAGCGGTATGACCGGTTCCTCGGTCGGCTGGCTTATACGGTCGCAAAACATCCGCTCCCGGTCATCCTGCTCTTTGCGGTGGTCGCGGCAGGGGGCTTTTACCTCGACGAGAAGGTTCCCATCAGTTCGGACGAGAAGACCTTCGTTCCCGGCGACATGCCTGCCCTCCTCTCCCTTGAAAAGATCACCCGGACGATGGGGTCGACGAGCACCATCCCGGTCGTCGTGATCGCGGACGACGTCCGGAGCCCGGAGACGCTCGCGTGGATCGATCGGTTCGGGGTCTACGAGCAGGAGCACAACGACAAGATCACCGGCGTGACGAGCATTGCGACCCTGATCCGGGAGTACAACGATGGGGTGCTGCCCTCGACCGAGAGGGAGGTCGACAACGTCACTGCCCGGATCCCGGAGGATACCCTGAAACGCTACCTCAACGGAAACATGGAGGCGGTGCTCGAGTTCTCGACGGTCGATATGGAGATGAGCGTCGCACGCGACCTCGTCGGGAGGATGCAGGGCGACGTTGCGTGGAGCAATCCGCCGGCGGGCGTGACGGTCAAGATCACCGGCCAGCTGGAGATGTTCGCCGCTCTCATGGACGACATCGCCGATTCCAAGACATTCATGACCCTGCTCGGGTTCGCCTTCATCCTCGGGTTCATGATCCTCGTCTACCGGAAGTTCTCGGCCATCTCGCCGGTCATCCCGATCGTCTTCATCGTGGGGTGGAACGGCGCGATCATGTACCTTCTCGGCCTCGACTACACGCCGCTGACGGCAGTCCTCGGTTCGATGACGATCGGGGTCGCGTCCGAGTACACCATCCTGATCATGGAGCGGTGCGAGGAGGAACTCGCCCGGGGCATGGAGTTCCTCGACGCCATCCAGATCGCCGTCCAGAAGATCGGGACGGCCATCACGGCATCGGGGATGACGACGGTCTTCGGGTTCGCGGCGCTCACCATCTCGTCGTTCAACATCATCAGCAACTTCGGGATCGTGACGGTCATCACCGTCGGGTTCTCGCTCGTGGGCGCAATCGTCGTCATGCCGGCGGTCCTCGCGCTGATGTACCGCTTCGGCGGCCGCTCCCGGGTCGCAGCGGCAGCCGGGGTTCCGGAGTAAACCCCTCCGTAACCCCGTCGAAACCCTTCGGGTTTCTCGTGCTCCGTTCCTCGAAGCCTGATGGCTTCTCAAACTCAGGACGCTGTCCATCGCAGCCTGCGGACGGTCATTCCTGCCGGAATATCGCACTTTCCGGCAACAGAGTCCCCGCGATCGGGAGGGCAGCAGGTGCATCAAGATTTATATAGTACTTACCATATCCTTCCCCGGTGGTATACCGTGGCAAATGGAGACCTCGCGGCGCAGATATTGGCGCCATTTGAGCCGGTTCAAGAACTGGCCCGTAACGTCATTCTATTTCTGCCGAATCTCATTGCAGCAATCATTATCCTCATTATCGGCTGGATCCTCGGGCGTATCCTCGGGAGGGTCGTTGCCGAAGTCCTCGACAGGCTCGGTGTCGACGACGCACTCCGGAAGACATCGGCCGGCCAGCAGATCGAACGATCCACGATGAACATAAGCCGCCTCTTCGACCTTATCGTCCGCTGGTTCATCTACCTCATCGCAATCCTCACGGCGGTCAGCGTCCTGCAGATCCCGGCCCTGACAGCGGCGGTCGCGGCCATCCTGGCTTACATTCCGAACATCGTCGCGTTCATCCTGATCCTCGTCATCGGGATCATCCTGATCGACTGGCTGCTGGACATCTTCCAGAACATTGGGGAGGTGCAGAGTATCCAGGGCTTCGGGCTGATCGCGATGCTGCTGCGGGCGTTCCTCTACTTCGTCGTCGCCATCCTCGCACTCCAGCAGCTCCTGCTCGACCTCTCGATCATCTACGTCTTCGTCGTCCCGATAGCCTGGGGCGTTGGGCTCGGCCTCGGTGCGGCGATCGCCATCATCGTCGGGCTCGGCCTCCGGGACCGGGCGCCGGAGATGATGGACCGGTTGATGGGCGGGATGAAGAGAGAATAACCTTTTTTCGGCGGGTTTACAGCCCGCCATAACCCTGCACATGTTCCCGGGCCCGACGACGGCGCGGGTCTTCGCCGCCGGCGGGGGCGCCCCGGCCGTAATGCCGCCGGTCCTTCCCCACCGGGCAGACCTTGATGCAGATCCCGCAGGGAGAGATGTGCCGACGGGCGAGGTCGGCGCTGTTTCGCGCGCAGGCCGCCTTGTCGGTGAGGCCCCCGGGATAATCCCCACCATTGAGCGCGCCGGCGGGGCAGGCGTCGACGCAGAGCATGCACCGGGTGCAGAGATCGTCTGTGAGCAGCGGGTCGGGCGGGAGGTCCGCGGCGGTGAAGACCGAGCCGAACCGGACCCGGGGGCCGTACTCCGGGGTGAGGAGGGTGTTGTTGGCGCCGAATCTCCCGAGTCCCGCGAGGAGAGCGGCGTGGCGGTGCGAGAAGAAGGCGACGGGATTCTTCTGGAGCACCTCGATGGACCCGTAGCCGTCGCGGGGGACGAAGACCGAAGGGTAGCCGCAGTCGTTGAGGTAGGAGGCGAGCCGGTAGGTGTACTGGTCGAGCAGGGTGTTGACGGTCTTATAGAGCTCGTGGTAGTAGATCGAGGGGGAGGTCTCGAGTACCGGGAGGTGGACGGGAAGACCGATGACGATCACCGACCGTGCTTCGGGGAAGATCGACTGCGGGTAGAACTCCTCCGGCATCCAGGGCAAAAACGGCGGGTTCTCCCACCGGTCGGTGCTCGCGATCCCGACGAGCGGGATCTCCATCTTCCGGCAGCGGAGAAGGACGGCAGTCTTCAGGTCATCGTTCATACCCCTACGTCCCCTTATCCGCCCGCCACCGGCGGGAAGACGGCAACCTCGTCGCCGTCCGCAAGGACGAGCGTATCGAGGTCGCTTCTCTTCACCCGTTTGCCGTTGTGCATCAGGATGACGTGCGCCCGGAGCGCCCCGTCCTCATCGAAGATGATGCCGCTCTCGTCCCCGGCACGGTCCCGGAGCACGGAGAGGAACGTCGTCATCGGAGCCCCGTCGGGGACCTCGATCGCGAGGTCGCTCCCGAGGATCTCCCGGAACCGGGCGAACGCCTTTACCCGAACCTTCACGGTCTCACCCCCGGAGAGCAGGCGGGGCAGTCCGGCCGCCGCTCGACGGTGTATGTCTCAAGCGTCGTCGCCAGACCGTCCCAGAGGAGGAGCCGACCGGCGAGGAGGTCCTCCTTACCGAGGAGATACTTGATCGCCTCGTTCGCCTGGATGAGGCCGATCACCCCCGGGGTCGTCCCGACGACCGGGCATACCTCGGCCGGCGGTGCCTCCGGGAAGATGCACTCGAGGCAGGCCGTCCGGCCGGGGATGATCGTCGTCGCCTGCCCGTCGAACCCCCGGATAGCGCCGTGGATGAGCGGCACGCTGCTCCGGAGCGCTTCCCGGTTCAGGAGATAGCGGGTCGGGAAGTTGTCCATCGCATCCACGATCAGGTCCGCGTCGCCCACCAGGTCGGGGACGTTCGTCTCGTCGATGGTCGTCGCGAAGGCCTTGATGCGGATATCCGGGTTTGCCTCCCGGAGTTTTGCCTCCGCGGATCGAGCCTTCAATTCGCCGATATCCCTCTCCCGGTGGAGGACCTGCCGGTTCAGGTTGGTCCGCTCCACGGTGTCGTGGTCCACAATACGGATCTCCCCGACACCGGCAACGGCGAGGTAGAGGGCGATCGGGCAGCCGAGACCCCCGGCCCCGGCGATGAAGACCTTCGCACCTTTCAGCCGCTCCTGCCCCTCCTCGCCGAAGAGGAGGATCTGCCGGGCGTAGCGTTCCCGTTCCCGCTCGGTGAGCATACGGTTATCCTCCCTTCTCCGCAGGCATCCCATGCCGCGAGCGGTAGTCGTCGATCGCCTTGTGGATCCCCTCTTCGGCGAGGACGGAGCAGTGGAGTTTCTGGGGGGGCAGCCCCTCCAGCGCCTCGGCGACCGCCTTGTTGGTGACCGCCAGCGCCTCTTCAAGGGTCTTTCCCCGGATCAGCTCGGTGGCCATCGAACTCGACGCAATGGCGGCTGCGCACCCGAACGTCTTGAATTTTGCGTCCACAATCCGGTCATCTTCGATCCGGAGGGTTATCCGCATGATATCGCCGCAGGTCGGGTTTCCGACCTCGCTGACACCGTCCGCATCCGGGATCTCCCCCATGTTCCGGGGGTTCGTGAAATGGTCCATGACCTGTTCGCTGTACATCGTGATCACTCGTATCGTTCAGGGGTAAGCGGCGACATCTTCCGCAACCGCTCGATAACCCCGGGAAGGACGGAGAGGACGTAATCGACGTCGTCGTCCGTGTTGACGTCGCCGAGGGTGAGCCGGAGCGAGCCGTGGGCGTGTTCGGGGGGGAGACCGCAGGCGGTCAGGACGTGCGAGGGCTCAAGCGACGCCGAGGTGCAGGCGCTCCCGGTCGAGGCCGCAATCCCGAGGGCGTCGAGCATGAGGAGGATGGACTCTCCCTCGACGTAGCGGAACGCGACGTTGACGTTGTTCGGGAGCCGCTCGGTCGGGTGGCCGTTCAACCGGCTCACCGGGATAGATTCCAGGGTCCCCTGGATCAGCCGGTCCCGCATCGCGGCGAGCCGGTGGTTGTGCCCCTCGATATCGGCGGTCGCGAGTTCGATCGCGCGGCCGAGCCCTACGATCCCGGGGACATTCTCAGTCCCGGCCCGGCGCCCCCGCTCCTGCGCCCCGCCGTCCATAAACGTCCCGATCCGGGTCCCCCGCCGGACGTAGAGCGCTCCTATCCCCTTCGGGCCGCCGAACTTGTGTGCGGAGAGCGAGAGAAGGTCAAGCCCCATCGCATTCACATCGATCGGCACCGCCCCGATCGCCTGGACGGCATCGGTATGGAACGGGATGTTGTGGTCGTGCGCAATCTTCGCGATGGCACGGATCGGCTGGATCGTCCCGATCTCGTTGTTCGCAGCCATCACCGAGATGAGAATGGTCTTGTCCGTGATCGCCTCCTCGACGTCGCCCGGGTCGACCCGCCCGAACCCGTCGACCGGGAGATAGGTGACCCGGTAGCCTTGCTTCTCGAGGGCCTGGCAGGAATGCAGGATAGCATGGTGCTCAATAGCGGAGGTGATGATATGGTCGCCCATTCCCCGGAGGGCCGTCCCCTTGACCGCCCAGTTGTCGGCCTCCGTCCCGCCTGAGGTGAAGTAGACCTCCTCAGGTGTGGCACCGATCGCCGCCGCGACCTTCTCCCGGGCCTCCTCGACCGGCCCCTTCGCCTCACGGGCGAGCGCGTAGAGTGAGGAGGGGTTGCCGAACCGCTCCGAGAAGTAGGGGAGCATCGCCCGGGCGACCTCCGGCCGCACCGGCGTCGTCGCCGCATGGTCCATGTAGACCGACCGTCGCCCTCCGTCAATCATGAGACTCACACCGTAATCCAGCCCTGCACAAAGGTATTTGTTCTCCGGAGTCAAAGTTAACAATTGTTAACATCAATGTTAGATCTGCTCCGAAACCATTAAACGTTGTGGTCTGATGAAACTCCCCTGCCAGTCGATAGTATGGAATGTGCTGCCCGCGATCCGGGCTGCCATCGCGGAAGAACTGAATGCCATGGACGTCTCCCAGCTGGAGGCCGCTCGCCTCCTCGATATGACGCCGTCGGCGATCTCCCAGTACCTCACCGGGAAGCGGGGGTACCGGATCGTTTTTGAGGGCGAGGTGAAGGAATCGCTCAACCGGCTTGCACGGGATCTCAAGGCCGGCCAGGTGGATGACCTCGCAGCCCGGATATGCGAGATCTGTGCACAGATCCGTGAGGAAGACGATCCGGGCAGTTCGTGTGCCAGGGAGACATAAGGGGGAAGCACCGGTGGAACCCGAACGCGGCACCAGAACGGCAGTCATCAAGACGCTCGAGGAGAAGGGGGCGGTGCTGGTCGCCTGCTCCGGCGGCGTCGACAGCTCGCTCCTCGCCGCCCTGGCCGTTCGAACGCTCGGGAAGGACCGGGTCCGGTGCGTCGCAGGCGGCCGCCGGCGAGTGAACGAACGGACGGCCCCCACCAGATTTCAGGGGTATTCGGGGACCAGGGCGACCCCCGAAGAGTGCCCGCTCAATGAGAATGACCGCCACCGCCCCCTTCATGCTCCCCGCCGCCTTTCACAGACTGGTAGAGATAGTGGGTGTAGACCACGAAATTAATGAACGCCTGCACATACGCGCGACCTGCTGCGACGTCGTCCGGGTCATAATGCTTCTTCTCGATGACGGCATGAAAGCGGTGCTGCAGGTCTTCTCTCACTGCATCGAGGACAAAACCGATGACTTCATCGGCGTCACCGGTTTCTATCGCCTTCTCGGCGCGGGGGACCACAGGCCCCTCGTCGAGGCCTGCCGGTTTCAATCCGGTGTAGGGCACTCCCTCGCCTGCCCGGTGGAGCCTGATCGCGGTCTCGAAGAACCAGTCATCGGCAAGGTCTTTTGCCCCCTCGCCGAGCTTCCGAACCTTCATTGTCCGCTCGAATGCGTCGGTCAGCTCTCTCTCCGATTCCTTCGGCACCCAGATGAGAACGTAATTCACATTTCCCTTCTCCAGAGCCGTCGTTGCTGCACTGACCACAGGGCCGTCCCGAGTATCACAATGGGGTGGCATCCATAACATCTCCTTTAGTTGACTCGTCTGGATCCTGCGCAGCAATAAGGCTTCTCTGCTCGATTCGCCAGCAGGCGGACTGAGGGTATGCGTCTCACCGGACTTCCGGGGCCTGATACATGAGAACCCTGCGGTATACCCGGTGCTGGATGGAGAACTTGAGCAGGGGAGACATAAGGAGGAGAGATTCGGATAATACCGGAGAGGCCGACGGTCTTCTATCCCCCCCGCCCGAGCAGCCTGCAGACCTGGCAGACCTCGCCGCTCGTGAGTTCCCCGCAGATCCGGCAGGTCCCGAGCACACCCGTCGACGCCGCCGGACCGGCCGATCGCCTGGCCCCGTCGCGGAACCGCATCAGGCAGGCCATCGTTCCCGGGTGGCGATGCTCGAGCCCCGCAAGCATCGTCCGCACCTCTGAGCGAAGCGCCGTCCCGGCATAGGGGCACTCGGGCAGGTCGCGATAGTAACCGCGGAGGAGGAGGTAGGTCACGATCTCCTTCTCAGAGAGAACGGCGAGGGGCTTTATCCGCGGGACGAAGTGCCCGGGCTGTCCGGTCGAGGTGTCGGAGACGAGGCGGGGCAGGTCGCCGCGGAGGACGTTCATCAGGACCGACTGCGCCTCGTCGTCGAGGTTATGGCCGGTGGCGAGTTTCGTCGCGCTGGTCCTCTTCACCGCTTCGGCGAGCGCCCGCCTGCGGAGCACGCCGCAGACGGTGCAGCCCTGCGCCTCTCTTCCGACGAGCAGCCGGTCTAGATCGTTCCCGAAGAGGTCGGCGAACGTGACGATGGTGTGCTCGACGCCGAGTTCCGTTGTCAGGGATTCTGCGGCCTTGAGGGTCTCTTCGCGGTAGCCCGCGATCCCTTCGTCGACGGTGGCGGCGACGAGGGTTGCGCCGAGTGTGGAGAGGAAGCGGTGGAGCAGCAGGAGCAGAGCGGTGCTGTCTTTTCCCCCGCTCAGGCCGACAGCGACCCGGTCGCCCGGCGCGACCATCTGCTCGCGCGTCAAGGCGGTAAGAACGCGTGCCTCGACGTCCTCGATGAAATGGGCGGCGCAAAGTCGCCGCTCCGGATCAGTAAGGCGGACGACCGCAGGTTCGCGGCAGAGGGAGCAGAGGTTCTCAGCGGGGGACACCCGGATCACCCGCCGTGCGAGAACCGGAGAACCCGGATCTCGTCGTCCTCGCCCGCCGTCACGTCCTCGGGGACGATCATGCCGTTCTTCACGACGATCACGGTCGCAGGGTTGATCCCGAGCTCGATGAGGATCTCCTCTATCGGCGCGGAGGTGCCGGGGACCGTTCGCACGCTTTTGTCCGGGAGAATGATCTGCATGTTCGTTTTATATTGGTCACATAACCCAATAAACATCCTGCAGGCGGAAGAGAACGTGGCAAAAATGGGAGTTAGCGCCATTCTCCGGCCGATCAGGGGGAGCACCCGTCCTCGCTCTCGTAGTGCCGCAGGATCGAGAGAGCAGCGTCCCGGCCGAGCCGGCTATCGACTAAGGTGAGGAAGACCTCGATATACCCGGGAGGAACGCACCCGAGACTCTCGCTCCCGTCCAGGATCAGTTCCACGAGGTAGCGGAGGTCGTCGCCGTCGAGCCGTTCCAGCCGGATGCGGAAGTCCTCCCCGTCCGTCGCGTAGTGGTTTCGCAAGCGCTGGGAGGATTGACCGGTATGGCCCTCCCGAACCCGAACAGATCAGCCCCATGCACTCCGGAGCAGCCTTCTTCAAGACCGCTGCATCTCGTTCAGACAGGATTCGCGCCATGAGATCGTCTCCGCGGGGCCCGGGGCCGCGCCACGCATTAACAATTGTTAAGAGTACAGGGGATAACGTTTGTGAACAAGGCCCGCATCGTTGACCGTAGAGGTTGTGATACCATCCCGTCCACCAGTCCCGACCAGACCCTCGCCGAACGGATAGCCGCGTTGAAAGAGGAGCGCGACGCCGTCATCCTCGCCCACAACTACCAGATCCCGGCGGTGCAGGAGGTCGCCGACCTCGTCGGGGACTCGCTTGAACTCGCACGGGCGGCGGCGACGATCGATGCCGACGTCATCGTATTCTGCGGCGTCGACTTCATGGCCGAGACGGCGGCGATCCTCTCGCCGGCAAAGACGGTCGTCCTGCCCGCAGCCGACGCCTGCTGCCCGATGGCGGAGATGGTCGCCGCCGGCGAGGTCCGGGTGCTCCGCGAGCGGTTCCCGGAGGCAGCCGTCGTCGCCTACGTCAACACCTCCGCCGAAGTGAAAGCGGAGAGCGACATCTGCTGCACCTCCGCAAACGCCGTCGCCATCGTCGAATCGCTCGACGCGGAGCAGGTGATCTTCCTTCCCGACAGAAACCTCGCCCGCTACGTCGCCCGATTCACGAAGAAGGAGATCCTCCCCTGGGACGGCTACTGCATCGTCCACGACCGGATGACGGCCGACGAGGTCGCGGCCGCCCGCCGCGCCCATCCGGACGCCGAGGTGCTCGTCCACCCCGAATGCCGGCCCGGGGTGATCGACCGTGCCGATCACGTCTTCTCGACATCGGGGATGGTGCGGCACGCCTGCAAAAGCCCGGCCCGGGAGTTCGTCATCGGCACCGAGATCGGGCTCCTCCACCAGCTCGAAAAGAAGTGCCCGGGGAAAGCCTTCTACCCTCTCTCGAATAAGGCGGTCTGCGCCAACATGAAGAAGACCGATCCGGCGAAGGTGCTCGCGGCCCTCGAGAGGCTCGAACCGCGGGTGACGGTCCCCACGGAGACCGCCGTCCGGGCACGGACGGCAATAGAGCGGATGCTGAACCTGCCGCGGTAGGCTGTCTTCAGGGTTTCCCGAGAACGTCCCGCTGACCGAAGTACCGGTCCCAGTCCCAGGGCTCATCGAAGACCCGGACCTCGACGTCCCGGACGCCGCTCACGTCGAGCACCCGGCGCCGGACCTGCTCGGTGAGGTAGTCGACGAGCGGGCAGGCGGTGGTGGTCAGGACCATCTCCACCAGCACCGAGGAGTCCTGGACAGAGATCCCCTTGATCAGTCCCAGATCGACGACGTCGATCCCGACCTCCGGGTCGATCACCTCTCTGAGCGCCGCCCGGACCCCCTCCTCGAGCACGATCTCCTCCTGGCGCTTTCCGGAGACCAGCCCCGACCGTTCCACCGCCCGGAGCCGCTCTTCGATCCGGTTCTGCCTATCAAGCATGCGGCTGACCACCCGGAGCATCGGGTCGG
>DAIRGM010000040.1:0-21156 GCA_036794525.1 Methanoculleus sp. | reverse complement strand
ACGTCGTGGCGATCGCGTTCGGTATCAGCATGCTGCTGCCGGGCCTCGTCCCGGGGATGGTCATCGCGGGGATCGTCGTGATCAACGGCCTGCTCCTCTTCGCCCTGGTATCGATTCTCTTAAAGATCGGTTAATCCGGGGTCAAGGTACCCTTTTCCCCTGCAAACCGCCGTTTCCCGCCGCAGTGCAGGTCCGGGTGCCGGCTTCACACTCCCGGTGTGCATGCCGGTGACCGGAAGAGAAGGAGAACAGGTGTTGCCGGAGACGAGACCTATCCGGCGAGGCTCTCTCCGACGTTTGCCGAATGCAGGACTGCCCTGGGCATCCCCGGCGGCTGAAGCATCAGGACGTCCTCTCCGTGCCCCGGAAGAATGCACCCCTCAGGTCACCCCTCCCCTCTCTTCGCCTTCATCTCCTTCGCCCGGCCGATGAGGTACTCCAGTTCCACGAGTTCCCCGGCGCTCCCGCAGGCGCCCCTGCTGCACGCCTCGTCGTGCAGCCTCCAGCACTCCTGCTCGATACGGTTGAGGTTCTCCATGGTATGGAGGTGGTAGCGGGCGAGGATGTCCCCGTGTTCGCGGACGAACGCGGCGATCTCCGCGAGAAGGGCCATCCTGTCCCCCTTCGGCGCCGGCGACCCTGTGCCGCACCGGTCCGCCCTGGAAGTTGTGCGGTCCATGATACGTCCTCGCCGCCGGAAGAGTTATCCTTTCCGGAACAGGCGAGCAAAAAAAAAAGGTTGTGCGACCGGGATTGGGAGTTCATTCATCCCGTCCCGGCAATCCCTGTCATCTACGATTCGTGAACGAACCCCACATCGACGCCGACGAGCCCGACGGCGGTGCCGGACGCGTCCCGGACCGGGGCATACCCGGAGAGGATGGTGGAGGTCTCGTTGCCCCATTCGTCGACGTAGAACCAGGGTTCTGCAGAGGGCCCCTCAAAGCCGGCGAGGAACGCGGCGTCCTCATCCGTGGGCACGTAGGTGTAGCCTATCGCGGGCGCGTAGCCGTTGCCGTAGTCTACGTCAACGACGTACTCGGTGGCGTTCTCGGTCTTACGCATGGTATAGACGTAGATGACCCCGGGGTTCTCGTCCCGGAAGGCGTTGAGCCGGTCGCGGATGGCGGTGTACGCCGGTGTGGTCTCGTCGCCGGGCCTGAGCGCCGCCATCGCGGCACCGTCGATCTGCCCTGCAACCTCCACCGCGAGGGCTTTCAGCCGCTCCTCGGTGACCGGGTTCCCTGCCTCGATGCCGACCATCCCGACACCGGCGCCGGCGGCGTTCTTCACGGGCGCATAGCCGCAGACGAGGCTGTAGATCTCGGCCGAAGGCTCCTCGAAACCCCGAAGGAGGACGGTGTCGAGAGCTGTCAGGGTGTAGCCGTCGCCTATCGCGACCCCGCCGTCGCTGCCGTAGTCGGCATCAACGACGTACTCGGTGGCGTTCCCGGCCCTGCGCATCGTATAGATGTAAGCGATCTCGGGGTTTTCGGTCCGGAAGGACGCGAGCCGGTCGCGGATGGCGGTGTACGCCGACGTATTCTCGTCGCCGGGCTTGAGCGCCGCCATCTCGTCGCCGTCGAGCTGCCCTGCAATCTCCACCGCGAGGGCTTCGAGCTGCTCCTGCCCTATCGGGCCGTCCGGCACGAGGCAGACCATCCCGACGCTGGCGCCGGCGGCGTTCCTCACCGGAGCATACCCGTACACGGCGGAGTAAACCTCGGCGTAGGGTTCGTCGAACCCGGCGAGGTACGGGGCCCCTGGGTCGGGGACGTAGGAGCCGCCGCCGATCGCGTATGCGCCGACGCTGCCGTAGTCGGCATCAACGACGTGCTCGGTGGCGTTCCCCGCCCTCCGCACCGTCGTGATGTAGACGATCTCGGGGTTTTCAGACCGGAACGCGTTGAGCCGGTCGTGGATGGCGGTGAACGCCGGGGTCTTCTCATCGCCGGGCTTGAGCGCCGCCATCGCGTCGCCGTCGAGCTGCCCTGCGATCTCCGCCGCGAGAGCCTTCGCCTCGTCCAGCGTGAGCACCTTCTGCGCCGGCACGGTCTCGCCAGGAGCAAATACGACCATGATCCCTGCGGCAACGACGATCAGCGCAACAATAGCGACTATCAGGATGTTCTTGACGGTCATGTCAGATATTCCTCTTTCAGGATTCTATTGCAGAAGAGGGCACTTAAACGCTCGTAAATGTGTCGCGGCGGTGTGCGGCGCTACGATGATTTCGGCGCCTGTCCGACGAGGAGAGGGGGGAGAGAAAGCGTTCGCCGTCATCCCTGCCCGGCCCTCGATATCGACGCAAGCCAGGCGTGGTGTCCTTCGGGCTGGATGGCGTTCTCGAAGATCGCCGGCCTGATGTAATTGATGTGCCAACCGTCGCGGAAGGTCTCCCGTATCTCCCGCTCTCTGATCCTCCTCGGGAGCGGGTAGTCGCCGGGGTTTTGATCGCTGAAGCAGAGCATGAGATACTTCCCGCCGGGCGCAAGAACGGCAGCGAGGCTCGCTCTGAAGATCGGTCGGTCTTCGTCGGAGAGGACATGGAAGAAACCGGAGTCGATGACGGTGTCGAACTTCCTGTTGAGACTGGCGAGGTCCAGTGCGTTCCAGACGAGGAACTGCGCCCGGAGCCCCCGTGCCGCGGCCTTTTCTTCCGCCTTCCGGATCGCAAGAGAGGCGGTATCGACCCCGAGCACCTCGTGCCCTTCTTCGGTAAAATAGAGAACGTGATCCCCGGTTCCGCACCCCACGTCCAGGACGGAGCCGACAACCTCCCCCGCCGCGGCGAGGTCGACGAACGCCTTCTGCGGCCGGCCGATGTCCCAGGGCGGCGTGCTCTGGTAGACCGTATCGAAGATACTCATGCTCCTACTGGATCCGGAAGCGACTTAACCGGACCTGTGCCTCATTCCCCCTTCGCTGCTCCCGGAAATGCCGGGCACCGGATTCCCCGTCCGGGAGGGAGGTGCGTTGATAAAAGGCCTGAGAATTACCCAAATCCGAAATGGGGCGGAGAGAGGAGCGGTACGCGTGAAATAACTATAAATAGCACCGAGTAGCATGATATAGCGAGGATGAAAGTCGGTGAGGCACCTGAAATTTAACCTAAATAACCCCCCAATCATTGCCGAATCAAGATCGGAAGTCCTTTTAACCACGCATTCCGCCACCGGAGCTCCGCAGACCCTCGACCCGGCACCGTGCTACCCGACCGACAGGCCGTGAGCCTCAACGGATCTCCACAGCAAAGCCTTGCGAGGTCAACCATACCCATGATACCAGAAACCTCAGAGCATACCAACTGTACCTACGATGAGGACAGATCGCTCCTCACACTCCAGAGCATCGCTGCCAATGACTTCTGGACTGCCGGTGGCCGGAGGAGAAGGCTCCTCAGGGCGGATGCAGCGCAGCCGCCCGCCGGGGCCGAAGGCCCCCTCGTGGTTCGCGAACTCTTCCCCCACGAATTCCCGCACGTCGAAGAAGAGGTGTGGAGCCACTACCGCGACCGGAAGGTGCATCCGGGCAGCGACAGGGTCTTCGGAGCGCTGGCTGGAGAATACCTCGTCGGCACCGCCCGGTGCCGCAAACACCCGGACGGCTGCGAGGTGGACAGGGTCTACGTCCTCTCAGAATACCGGGGCCGGGGAATCGACCGGCAGCTGATGGATCTTCTCGTCCGCGAATGCGGCGACCGGGATCTCCTGTACCTGCATTCCCACACCAGGCTCATCGCCTTCTACGCGTCCTTCAGCTTCTCCCCCATCTCCGGGCGGGAACTCCCGCCGGCGATCCGTGAGCGGTTCATCTTCCATACCGGGGAGATGGAGGCGCTCGGGGTCACGCCCATGAGGCGGGAACCAGGCGCACAGGCCAGAGAAGTTCAGCGGATGTGATCGGAGTGATTCTCTCCCTCCTGGCTACCGGCTTCTCCCTGCTCCTTCTCGGCGCGATCCTCCCCCTCCTCATCCGGCGGGAGGATACGCCGGTCCGCACCGCCTCGCTCACCGCGACCCTTCTCGGGTCGGCCTTGCTCGCGGGAGCCGCACTCCCGGTGCTCCTCGATGCCACGACCGTCTCCGCGACGCTCTGGCAGATGCTCCCGGGGATCGAGTTCACCATCGTGCTCGACCGGCTCTCGGCCCTCTTCCTCCTCATCCTGGGCGTCGTCGGCATCGCCGATGCGGTATACTCCTTCGGCTACGTGGAGCACTGCAACCACCCGATCCGCAGAAACCTCCTCGTCTCCCTGATGAACCTCTTCATCCTCTCGATGGGGATGGTGATCCTCGCCGGAACCACGGTTCAGTTCCTCGTCTTCTGGGAGATGATGGCGATTGCATCGCTCTTCCTCGTCCTGTACGACGTTGAAGACGAAAGCGTCGGGCGGGCGGGCCTCTTCTACGCGGTGATGTCCCAGTTCTCCACGGTCTTCCTCTTCATCGGGTTTATCCTCCTCTATGGCGAGACGGGCACGTTCGCCCTCGTCCCGGCCGCGCCGCTCGCCTCCCCCGCGGCCATCGCGGCGTTCCTCTGCCTCTTCCTTGGCTTCTCGGTCAAGGCGGGCATCGTCCCGTTCCACAAGTGGCTCCCGTACGCCCACCCGGCCAGCCCCTCGAACATCTCCGCCCTGATGTCGGGCGTGATGCTGAAGGTCGCCGTGTACGGCCTTGTGCGCTCAGTCCTCGACATATTCACGCTCGATTTCGCCATAGGCGCCGTCATCCTCCTCTTCGGCACCGCAAGCGCAATCCTTGGGATCATCTACGCCTATAAAGAGACCGATATCAAGTGTCTCCTCGCCAACCACAGCATCGAGAACATCGGGATCATCTTCAGCGGGATCGGTCTTGCCGTGATCTTCACCGACCTCGGGATGCCGGCGCTCTCGACGCTCAGCCTCCTTGCAGCCCTCTTCCACTCCTTCAACCACGCCCTCTTCAAGAGCCTCCTCTTCATGACGGCAGGATCGGTCGTCGCCGCCACCCACACCCGGAACGTGGAGGAGATGGGCGGGCTCGTCCACCGGATGCCGCTCACCGCGGGCCTCTTCTGTATCGGGGCCGTCGCCATCGCCGCGTTCCCGCCGCTGAACGGGTTCGTCAGCGAACTGATGCTCTTTGAGTCGTTCTTCTTCGGCCTCCAGGCCGTCGACCCGCTCGCGAAAGTCCTCCTCATCTCCACCCTCTCGCTCCTCTCCCTGACGGGAGCCCTGACGGCGGCCTGTTTCGTCAAGGTCTTCGGGATCGCCTTCCTCGCCCATCCCCGGTCGGCCAGCGCCGCGGATGCAGAGGAACAGTGCAGGCCGATGCTCCTCGGCCCCGCGATCCTGGCCGGTCTCTGCGTCGTCGCGGGCGTCGGCTCGTTCCAGATCTTCCGAGCCCTCGGCTACGACCTCCCCCTGCCCGACATGCTCGTCGTCGGCACGCTTATGACCGCCACGCTCGCCGCCATCTTCCTCGCGGCGGCGAGGACCGCCCCAAAGACCCGGGTCTCGGAGACGTGGGGATGCGGCATCCTCTCCCAGAACAGCCGGATGGAGTATACGGAGACGGGGTATTCGGAACCTGTGGTCACCATATTCTCCTCGATATACAGAAAAGAGAAGAAGATCGAGAAGACCTGGCTCGACCCCGACCGGGCGATCGTGGCGGGAGCCCGGATCGAGATGTCGCTCATCAGGTTCTTCGAGGAGTACCTCTACCTCCCGATCGCCCGGGGAGCCCTCGCCGTCTCCTCGCAGGTCCAGAGGTTCCACGCAGGAACCCTGGACACCTACATGCTCTACACCTTCGTGATCATCGTCATCCTGGTGCTCGGGCTGGGGTGGTTCATATGAGCGTCTCCTTCGTCGTCTTCGCAGTCTTAAACATCGGGTTCGTCCTCCTGGTCTCGCCGCTCTTCATGAGCCTGATCAAGATCGTGAAGGCCCGGGCACAGGGGCGGCGCGGACCGCGCCTCCTGCAGACCTACTACAACCTCGCCAAACTCCTCCGGAAGGAGACGGTCTACTCCCCGGTCTCCTCGTGGGTGATGCGGGCCACCCCCTACGTCTGCCTGAGCATGGCCGTCGTCGCGGCGCTCTTCGTGCCCCTGGCCTACATCCCCGAACCGGTGGCCGGGTTCGGGAACGTCATCCTCTTCCTCTACCTGCTCGGACTGGCCCGGTTCTTCACGGCGCTCTCCGGCCTCGATGCCGGAAGCACCTTTGGGGGGATGAGTTCCTCGCGGGATATGAGCCTTGCAGCCGTCATCGAACCGACCTCCATCGTCGTCATGGCGGCGCTCGCCGTCGTGGCCCGGTCGTTGAACTTCCTGGAGATCGCGCGTGACTCCGCGGGAATGCTCTTCCCGGCGTCCGCGACGATGATCCTCATCGGCATCTCGCTCTTCATCATCCTGATCGTCGAGACCGGCCGGATCCCGGTCGACAACCCCGAGACCCACCTCGAACTGACGATGGTGCACGAAGGCATGGTCCTCGAACAGTCGGGAAGAAACCTGGCGATGATGGAGTACGCCGGCGCCATCAAGCAGACGCTCCTCATCGCCATCCTGGTCTCGGTGCTGATGCCCTTCGGGCTCGTGACCGAACTCTCGGTGCCGGGCATCCTCTTTGCCATGGCTCTCTTCGTGATGAAAGGATCGCTCGTCTCGGTGATCGTCGGCCTCTTCGAGTCGTCGATGGCGAAGATGCGGTTCTTCTCCCTCCCGAACCTCTTCATCATCGCCTACTTCTTCTCGGTACTCACGGTCTTCATCGAGGTGTTTGCATGATCGAAGCCCCCTTCATCGACGGCATCGTCCGGTTCATCTTCGTCGCGATCGTCATCACGGCCGTCTTCCTGCTCTCGGCTCGGTCGCTCCCCTTCCTGCTCCACACCTACCGGCTGCAGTCGCTCCTGCTCGCAGCACTCGCGGTGGCCATCTTCTTCGCGAAAGGCAACACGGTTCTCCTCTGGATAGCCGCCCTCACGGTCGCGAGCAAGGTGCTCGTCATCCCCTACTTCATCGGGGAGATCCAGGAGCGGATCAGCATCCGCCGCGACCTCGGGTTCCGTTACCTGGCGCCTACAAGCTCGATAATGGTCTCTATCGCGCTGATCGTCGGCGTCTACCTCTCGCTTGGAAACATCCTCTCACCGGTTCACGCAGATGCCGAACCGATATTCTTCTTCGGCGCGGTCATCGGCATATCGCTGATGCTGATGGGGATGCTCGTCCTCTTCTCGAGGACGAAGGCGATCACCAAGGTGCTCGGCTACCTCTCGATGGAGAACGGCGTCCTCATCTTCGGCATCTGCGTCACCGAACTCCCGTTCATCATGGACGTCATGATCATGATCGACCTCATCATCCTGGTACTCCTGACAACAATCCTCACGGTCGGCATCGATTCGACCATTGAAGCATACGAAGAGAAGATCCGGCAGTATTCGCTCTGGAACTCGCTCTGGAAGGCGCGGGAGGATGCTCCATGATTCTCCTTGCCTACCTCGCTATAGCGCTCGCCGCGATCGTCGGGTTCGTGCTGATACCGTCCCGCCGCGTCCTGCACATCCTCGCCACCGCTGAGAGCGCCGCGGCCCTCGCCGTGACGGGCGTCATCGCCATGACCGTGCCCCTGCCCGCGGCCGAGCTCGGTCCGGGGACCGGGATCTTCTTTGCAGACCATCTCGGGGTATTCCTCGCCGCCGTCTCCGGCATAATCTTCCTCTTCGCAACCCTCTACGCGGGGGGATACACCGAGCGGCTGATGGAGACGGGTGAACTCAACCCGAACAACCTCAGGCTCTTCTACAGCGGCCTTGCGCTCCTCCAGGTCCTCGTCACCCTGGCGTTCTTTGCGAACAACCTCGGGGTCTTCTGGATCCTCGCCGAGCTGACGACAGTCTTCTCCGCCCTCCTTGTGGCGATCCTGGCTGCACGGGAGAACATCGACGCCGCACTGAAGTACATCTTCATCGCCTCCGCCGCGATGCTTTTTGCGTTTGCCGGCATCATATTCCTCTTCGAGGCGGCAGCGAGCACCCTCGGCGAAGGGACGCTTGCCTGGACGACGCTGATGCAGCACGCCTCCTCCCTGCCGCCGACCCTGCTCGTTGCCGCGTTTGTCTTCCTCTTCATTGGGTTCGCCGCGAAATCGGGCATCTTCCCGTTCCATACCTGGCTCCCCGAGGCCCACTCCAAGGCACCGTCGGCCGTGAGCGCCATCCTCTCGGGCGCTCTCTTGAACGTCGGGATCTACGGGATCATCAGGGCCTTCGCTCTCGTCCACCAGACGGCGTTCGCGGAGAAGATATCGCTGCTCCTCATCGCGGCGGGTCTCCTCTCGGTCGGCATAGCGGCGTTTGCGATGCTCTACCAGGCGAACCTCAAGAAACTCATCGCGTTTTCGAGCATCGAGAACATGGGTCTCCTCCTCATCGGGATCGGTGTCGCATCGCCCCTCGCGATCTTCTGGGTGGTCGTCCACATGCTCGCGCACTCGCTCACGAAGGCGTCGCTCTTCCTCTCGGCGGGTGTCCTGCACCGGCAGTACCGGAGCCGCGACCCGGGGGCGGACGACCGGATCGTCGATGTCTTCGACCTGCAGCCCTCGGCGGCCTGGGGCGTGATCATCGGCACCCTTGCCATCGCCGGGGTGCCGCCATTCCCCATCTTCTTCACCAAGTTCTTCCTGCTCGTCCAGGTGGCGACCGTCTCCCCCTGGCTCCTCCTGGCGACGCTACTGTTGATCATGGTCGCGATCGCAGGGATGGCGCGGTTCCTGATCCGCGAGTTCTCGGCCAGGTCGGGGCCGGGCGCCCCGAGACCGAGCAGGTACGCCGCTCCGTTCGGGATGCGCCTCTCGTTTGTCCTGCTCATCGTCATAATCACGGTCCAGGGCCTCTGGTTCCCGGTCGAGGAGGTCGCGGTGATAACAGCAATCGTCGCCGAACTCGGGTTTGGAGGTGTCTGACGTGACGGCGGGAGAGATGCTCGCCGAGGCCGGGGCGCTCGCCCCCGGCGCCGTCACGGTGGAAGTCCGGCCGGGGGAGGTCCTGGTCCGGGTCGCGCCCGGCGATATCGTCCGGCTCTGCGGAACGGCTGCGGAGCGGGGCTTCGAACTCGTCGACCTCACCTGCGTCGAGGGGTTCGACCGGGAGGGAGAGGCGAGCCTCCTCTACGGCATGGAGAAGGCGGGCATCCCGGGGACCCTCACGCTCTCGTGCACGCCTGACGGTGGATCGGCCCCGTCCGTGGACTCCGTCTTCTCGTCGGCGTCGTGGTATGAGCGAAAGATCCGGGATCTCTTTGGGATCGATTTCCCCGACGCGTTCGACCGGCGAAGGCTCGTCCTCCACGAGTGCTACCCGGAGGGGTTCCACCCGATGAAGAAATCAGTCCAAAACAGGCCGTTCTCGCCGGTGACCGCCATCCCGCCGGAAGAGGAGTACCAATTCATGCCGGTCGAGGGGAAGGGCGTCTACCAGATCCCGGTCGGGCCGGTGCATGCCGGGGTCATCGAGCCGGGCCACTTCCGGTTCAGCGCGGTCGGGGAGACCGTCGTGAACCTCGAGGTGCGGATGTTCTACAAGCACCGGGGGATCGAGAAACTCGCCGAGGGGAAGAGACCGGAGGAGTGCGTCGCCGTCGCGGAAGCGGTCAGCGGCGACGAGAGCGTCGCGAACGCCCTCGGGTTCTCGCTTGCGGTCGAACGGATCGCGGGTGTCGCCGTCCCCGGGCGTGCGGAGTACCTCAGGACGATCTACGCCGAACTCGAACGGATCCATTCTCATCTCGGGAGCATGGCCGGGATGCTCGTGGACGTCGCCTACCCCGTAGGGGCGAGCCGGTTCACGGTGCTCCGCGAAGAGATCTTCCGCCTCAACCGCGACCTGACCGGGTCGCGGTTCATGCGGGGCGCCGTCAGGATCGGCGGGGTGGGCGCGGACCCATCGGACGACCGGCTCCGGGCTCTCTCCTACTTCCTGCCCGGCGCAGGGGAGCGGTTCCGGGAGTCGCTCCGGGTCGTCCTCGCCTCGCCGACAGCCATCGACCGGTTTGCGACGACGGGGGTCATCGAGCCGCGGTTCGTCCGCCCGCTCCACCTCACCGGTCCAGCCGCCCGGGCGTCGGGCTCGATCCGCGACGTCCGCCGCGACCACCCCTACGGGGCCTACGCCGATCTCGCCATACCGGTGCGGATGCTCACGGGCGGGGATGTTCTCGCCCGGTTCAGCCTCCGGGCGTCCGAGGTGATGGACTCGCTCGCGACGATCCGATCGTGCCTCGAACGCCTGCCGGACGGCCCGGTGATGGCGGATGTGGGCGGCGTGCCGGACGGGTATGCCCGGGCGATGGTCGAGTCCCCCCGCGGCCAGAACGTCCACCTTGTCCGGGTGAGGGAGGGCGTGATCGACCGCTACTCGGTCAGGACCGCGTCCTTCTGCAACTGGCAGGCGATCCAGCACGCGGTGATGGGCAACATCGTGGCGGACTTCCCGGTGATCAACAAGAGCCTCGACCTCTCCTACGCGGGGACGGATCTCTGAGGTGATGAGGATGTTACCGATACTGAAGAATATCATATCCAGAAGGCCGACCGAGGAGATCTCCCTCTGCGATCCGGAGTTCGAAGCGGTCGGGAGGGAACTGAAGACGGCCGTCGACGCCCGGATGAGACGGAGCCTCGCCATCCGCGAACTCGATTCCGGGAGCGACAACGCGACCGAGATCGAGATAAACCTGCTCTCGTCGCCGCACTACGATCTGGAGCGGTTCGGCGTCTCGTTCGTCGCGTCGCCCCGCCACGCGGATCTCCTCCTCGTCACGGGCGCCGTGACGCGGAACATGGAGGTCGCGGTGAAGAAGACCTACGAGGCGATGCCCGCCCCGAAGTACGTCGTCGCAGTCGGCGACGATGCCTGCGACGGCGGGATCTACCGGGGAACCTACGCGGTTCTCGGCGGGGTCGATGCCGTCCTCCCCGTCGACCTGAAGATCCCGGGCAACCCGCCCGAACCGATCGATATCCTGCGGGGGATTCTCGCTCTGATGACCGGGTGAAGGGTGCAGGCTTAACCCGGCCCCCTCTCGCCCTCCATCCTCTTCGCCTTCATCTCCTTCGCCCTGCCGATGAGGTACTCGAGTTCCACGAGTTCCCCGGCGCTCCCGCAGGCGCCCCTGCTGCACGCCGCGTCGTGCAGCCTCCAGCACTCCTGCTCGATGCGGTTGAGGTCCTCCATCGAATGGAGGTGGTATCGGGCAAGGATATCCCCGTGCTCGCGGACGAACGCGGCGATCTCCGCGAGGAGGGCCGTTCGGTCCGCCTTTGGCGCCGGCGACCCCGCCGTACACCGGCCTGCCCCGGACGTGGTGCGCTCCATAGTAGGTCCTCACTCCGCGAGGAGTTATCCTTTCCGGAAACGACGGGAACCTGCTTCACGGGGAGGGACGCGGGTCGGAGCCGGTCATTGTCCGCGAGAAGAGACTCTTCACGCTCCCGGAAACGGTGAAAGCCACTCCCTGCACCCGGATCCTAAAGAGATCCGGGGCAACGGGTGCGAACGACTCTTCCGGCCCGGTCTCTCGATCCACGGCGAGCGCCGGGATGCCGCCGGGCGGCAACCGGCGGAAGAGTGAGTGTCTTTCGGCATATCGGGATACGAAGGAACCGGAACATGGCACCCAGGCCCCCGGAACACGCGGCCTACCGGCCTGCGTCCAGGGTCTTTGCCATCGCGTAGTAGTCCAGCCTTTTCCCGTTCCCGACGGGGATGTAATCCTTGCATTCCGTCGCGTATCCCAGCCGGTCATAGAACCGTTTCGACGGCAGCGAGGCGGAGAGATCGACTCTTCGTATCCCGCGGCGGAGCGCCTCGCTCTCCAGGGCATGCATCAGGAGGGCGCCGTATCCCCTGCGCTGGCGGGAGGGGTGCACGAAGACCCGTTTGATCGTCGTGCCGAGCAGAGTTCCGGTGCCGGCGATCCGGCCGCCGGGCTCAATGACGAAGGTGCAGCCTCGGTCTGCATCCGCTAAGATCTGCTCCACGGTATGGTATTCAAGAAAGTAATCTATCGCTTCCCGCGGGTAGCTTTCCGCGTACGAAACCTCTATCGTCCCGGTGACGAGCCTGCTCACGTTCTCCAGATCTCCGGGGCGGAACCTCCGGAGCGGAATATCCTCCATGATCCTCACGAGGGAGATAGCGCTTCCCGCGGGATAATCGTTCCGGGGCAGCCGTTCACGCTATTCCCCGGACCGGGTTATCGACGCGAGCCAGGCATGGTGTCCTTCGACCTGGATGCTGTTCTCGAAGATCGCCGGCCGGATGTAGTTGATCTGCCACCCGTTCCGGAAGGTATCCCGTATCTCCCGCTCCGCGATCCTCCTCGGCAGAGGGTATTCGCCGGGGTTTTGGTCGCCAAAACAGAGCATGAAGTATCGCCCGCCGGGCGCGAGAACGGCCGCGAGGTTATCCACGAAGACCGGCCGGTCTTCGTCGGAGAGGGTGTGGAAGAACCCGGAATCGATGACGGTATCGAACTTCCTGTCGAGCCCGAAGAGATCCAGCGCGTCCCGGACGAGAAAACGCGCCGCGAGTCCCCTTGCGGCGGCCTTCTCTTCGGCTTTCCCGATCGCAAGAGCTGCGGTGTCGATCCCGAGCACCTCATGCCCTCCCCCTGCAAAGAAGAGGGCATGCTCCCCCGTTCCGCACCCCACGTCCAGAACGGAGCCGGCAACCTCCCCCGCCCGGGCGAGCTCGACGAACGCCTTCTGGGGCCGGCCGATCTCCCAGGGGGGCGTGCCCCGGTAGGCCGAGTCGAAGATGTCCATACGTGATATTGATCGGGAACGATTTAACCGGTTCTGCAGGGTTCAAACGAGTGGTAACCTGAATAGCAGTTCCGGGTGCACGGTTCATGCGGATCCGGCCGCAGCCGGGGGCGCGGGCAGCCACTTCGCGGTCGGGACGAACGGGGGCGGAACCCGCCCACGCACGGTCCGGCACCGGAACACGTCGACACTGACCGGTCAGGCAGGAGCGGGCCGCCTCCAAGAGAATCATTCATTTTTGCAGTGTCTGGATCTGGATGAGATTGCCGCAGGTGTCGTCGAGGACCGCTATGATCACCTGGTCGATAACGTCCGTCGGCTCCAGCGTGAACTTCACGCCCTGTGCTTTCAGTCTCTCATACTCTGCACGGACGTCTTCGACACCAAAGGACGCGGCGGGGATCTCCTGTTCGAATATTCCTCTCTGGTATGCCTGCACTACCGGATTGTCGTTCAGTTCAAGCAGAAGCTCGGTCCCGTTCCGGTCGTCGGGGGAGACGACGGTAAGCCACCTGTAGCCTTCGGCAGAAACGTCGTTCTTCTTCACAAATCCCAGCGTTCCGGTGTAGAACTTCAGAGCCCTCTCCTGGTCGTTTACAAATATGCTGGTCAGTATGATCTTCATGGTTGTCAATACCGGAATGGCTGGATATATGTTTCGGCAACAGATAACGATGGAGCGAATATTTTGAGCAGGGTACATCGCGATTGGACTACATCCTCGCCGTCGAGATCCGAGGCTGAACTGGTGATACGTAAAGACCCTCCGCTGCCCGGTATGCCGGGGTATCAATATCCACGGGGACTCGCGCGGGCTGCATGCGACGCCGTATCGTTGTCGGCGATGCGGCTATCCGGGAGCGTTCACCCCGGAATGCCGGGAGGAAGGTGATCAGGGATTTTATAAGGAGAGAGTTCTGCTCTCTCCAGGTTTATCTTGCGGGGGTGAAGGGGGCGGAGCGGGAAGACCCCACCCTTCAGGGAGGGGCTGAAAGCGGAGCCGCCCTTCGTCACGCATTCATGTGATTACCGTAATCTACATCTTATTATAAGGTCTAATACTGTTTGTATGCTTCAGGCCTACAAGTATCGGATGTATCCCAACCGGGAGCAGATTGCCTCCCTCCTGCAGCACATCCATGCCTGTCGGTTTGTGTATAACCATTCTCTGGAGCAGAAGATCCGGGCATACGAGCAGGAGGGTAGAAAACTCTCCTGTTTCGACCTGAACACCCGCCTTCCCGCCCTCAAAGAAGAACATCCATGGCTCAAGGAGGTGAACTCCCAGTCCCTCCAGAGCACAAACAAGAACCTCGACAACGCTTTCACCCGATTTTTCCGGGAGAAGAGAGGATTTCCCCGGTTTAAGTCGAAGAAGAACCCGGTACAGTCCTTTCAGGTACCCCAGCATTACACCGTGGACTTCGAGCAAGGGCGGATCAAACTCCCAAAGATCGGTGAGATCCGAACAATCTTTCATCGGGTGTTCACCGGGAAGATGAAGTATGCCACCGTTTCCATAACCTCGACCGGAAAATGGTTCGTCAGTATCCTTGTTGACGATGGAACCGTGGAACCGGAACCCACACCGTCCTCTCTGGACACCACTATCGGGATCGATGTCGGTCTCTTGAACTTTGCAACCCTCTCAACCGGAGAGAACATTGAGAATCCACGATACCTCAAGAACTCCCTCCAGCGCCTGAAAGTGTTGCAGCAGCGGGTATCCCGGAAGAAGAAAGGGTCGAAGAACCGGCAGAAGGCAATCCTGAGACTTGCCCGGTGCCATGAGATGGTCGCTAACCAGCGCAACGATTTCCTGCACAACCTCTCTTTTCGAGTTGTAAGCGAGAACCAAGCAATCGCAGTTGAATCGTTGAATGTCGCCGGTATGCAGAAGAATCACTGTCTGGCACAGGCAATAGGAGATGTCTCGTGGAGCACGTTCTTCACGATGCTGGAATACAAGTGTCAGAAATACGGGAAAACTCTCCTGAAAATCGGGCGGTTCGATCTTTCTTCAAAGATTTGCAACTGTTGCGGATATATCAACAGAGATCTGAAACTGTCCGTTCGGGAGTGGATCTGTCCTGATTGCGGCACGCACCATGACCGTGACATCAACGCAGCGATCAACATCAAGAAGTTCGCCCTGCAAGAGCAGAACCTTGTCGGGGTATCAGGCGTGGAACGCGCCGCTGAGCCTGTGGACTTGCCTCGATAGAGGAAGGATGAAGCAGGAAGCCCTGCCCGAGAGGCGCGGGGTAGTTCACAACAGGGAATATGCAGAGAGATCCGTCCGGTTTATCCCGGTCCTCTCGAATGCCGCGTCCTAGTGCCCGAGCCATGTATACACCCCTCCATGATACACGACACTCCACCAGGGATCTGGCTCCGGTTTTTGCAACTCTGCAGTAAAGTTCACCCCGGCGTCGGCGAGATTCTTCACGAAATGGGTTACAGACGTATAGTTATACACTATTTTAGATACGGATCTGTTGCTGACCTTTCCCTGTGCAGAGGCAAAAAACTCCTCCGCTTTTTGGGAATGGCGGGCAGATTCTTCGAATTGGCCTGACGCATACTCTATCCGGGGCAGAATAATGGACGATTCGTTCATTCTGTAGTTCCCGGTATGGTCATCGAGTTCAATTGTGGCATCCGACACATTTTCCAGTGCCATCGACTGATTTTCGAGCGCGAGAGACAGTTCATAAATCCCGCTCTGCATGTCCGCGGCAATCACCTGCAACTCCATAGCGGACTCGTTCATCTCTGCCGCACCGGTCGGTTCTTCGACGCATCCTGTAGCGAGAATCGTGGCGATGATAAATATCAATATAGGAATTCGGGCCTTCATAAAAGACCCACTAGCACTCGATCGTTTAAAATATCACCGTCTCCCCGAAGCGTATTCCCGCAGGTATGCGGCGGCCAGTTCGTATGCCGAACGCACCTTCTCTCGTTCGACCCCCGGCACGCCGCATGCCACGATGTGCACCGTCGTTGTGGCGAGGGTGATCTTCGTTGCATCCGAGTCACGGTAGGGGTAGACGGCGACGATCGCGTCTTCATCGGTCAGGATAACCTGGTTCTTATGGAGCATGACGGGTGCCGCCATCCCGATGCCGAGGAACGCTTCGCCCTCTTCTGCAAACCGCATGGCGAGCGCCCCGCTCAGGGTACCGGCGTCGAAAGCGGCGATGGGTATGCCTGTGCGGACCGAGGCCAGGTTATACGCATCCACCGCGGTGTTGATCGTCGAGAGCACCTTCCCGGCCAGGATCCTTCTCACCAGGGCTTCCGAGGCAGGCCGCGTTTTGGTGGGATCGACGCCCACCTTCCAGAAGAAGTCCCTGTACGCCCTGAACAGGGGTTCATCTTTGACCTGCTCAAGCGTATACCGTTCTCGTACCGAGCGGACAATCTCGTCTCTCAGGGCTTTTAAGGGCGGGCTCTTCTCCTGAATCAAGAGCGGCCCGACATCGCCCTCTGCAACCGAGAGACCGGGGAAGGCGGCAAGAATCTCTTTATGAATCTTCATGACCCTCCTCACCTGCGGGAGTATTCTTTATGGGCTTTCTCGATCGTCATGATCCTCTCGATCTTGACGATGCTCTCCTCATGCTCGATGACATAAAATACCGTGAAGGACCTGCCGATATGCAGGCGATAGACTGCAGGAGGATGGGGGTACTCGAGTTTTTCCTTGTTTCCTCCCGGAAACGGGTCTTCCTTGAGTTCCAGGATCTTCTCGACGATGATGCGTCGGGTTTTTGGGGGGAGCCATTTTACGAACTCCCGCGCCCTTCGCTCGATGACAATAGTAAACACGCTCTCCTGCTCCTCGGCGTGTCAGTCATCCTGCAGGATATCGTCCGGGTCAAAGGCTACGAACTCGCCGGTCTCGTCAATCTCGGCGATCATTTTCCAGTCCCGGTAATCCTGCTCGCGCCGGATCATCCCGGCAAGCAGTTCATCGTAACTCTGCCCGGCTTCCTTGAGGTTGTGCAGGTCCCTCCAGGTAGGTTCTTTCACGGGAATTCGCTTGATCTGATTGCCAGCTTCACTCGAAGACATACCTGTATCTGGGTTCGCGTGATATTTATACTTGTGCACATTTGCCAAAATGTGCCATATGATCATCCGGGTGCCAACCAATACGGTTGTCTTTACGTTTCCCCAGTACGATCCCTGATTGAATAACGACACGGAATATATCGCAGGAATGCCCGCGTGGTGGGACGTCACGGGAAGATGCCTGGAAACGTGCCGGGTCTCTCCGTCCCCGGAACGAGCCGTTATTCCAGCAATAACAGGTCCTTCAACAGAATATTTATCGCTTCCATATCCTCGACCGGGCACCGCCCGATCTTCCTGACGAAACGGTCTTCCGGGAGGGCAACAATCTGGCGCAGAGATGCGGCTGAATTCAAAGATTGTCATAGACATTCTCCCGCCTCCCGACCTTGACCCAAGTAGACGATCAGGACCTTCTTTCTGATGTCCAGGATGACGCGGTAACCCCCCACCCGCAGTTTGAAGTAGGGGGACTTCTGGCGGTATCTACCGCCAGGAAGGCCGCTGCGGTAACCCCCCACCCGCAGTTTGAAGTAGGGGGACCCTCGCAGTTGCTGCACATGGTTCCGGGGTTCGTCACGGATCTTCTCGACGGCTGCGACGATCCTTGCGGCGGTCTTTTTGGGCAGGGGTTTCAAGTTTTTGAGGGCCTTTTCGGTCCAGATCACCGTGTAGGCCATTCAATCGATCCCGAGTTCTCTCTTCAACTCCTCCGTCGTGTAGACCCTCCCTGCCTTGATATCCGCAATCGCTTCTTCGATATCGCGGATATCTTCCTCGGTCAGTTCCCCGGCGGCCTCCTCCAGGGCGTCACGGGTGAGACGGTCGATCACGTCGTTGTAGGTCTCCCGGGGGTGGTTCTTCAATCTGTCCAGTCTCCCCTTCACCTCCGGGGTCACTTTGATCGTTGCTTCCACTGCCATACACTACCGTATCCTGCAGGGGAACATCAATCTTTCCGGCGAGGGCAGAACCTGACTCCGCTCATCCTGTGGCAGGAGATAGCAGCAGAGCGCTATTTCCACACGGTCTCACCGCTGTACGAATCAATACCAAAAGCGTCTGAGCGGATGCACTCCCGAATTTTGGTCATAAAAAGCGGAAAAAGGTCAGAACCGGCCGTACCGTTTGTGCGCCTGCTCGATTGACATCACGGCAAGGACATGAACTTCCTTTTCAGATTCATGAATACGATAGAATGCCGTGAATGTCCGGCTGATATGAACTCTATCGGTATCTTCCCGCCCGTGCACATGCAGGCACTCTTTATCGCTTCCGCTGCCGGGATACGGGCCTTCCTGGAGGCTTTTCAGCTTCTCCATGACTATCCGCCGGCTCTTTTCGCTGAGACTCCGGATACTCTCAAGAGCCTTTTTGTTAATCAGTATCCGGAACGTCAAACTCCAGCTCCACGAAATCCCCCTCGGCTTCGATACGGTCCATATCCTCGATGAACCGGCGTTTCTTCTCCTGCTCGGCCATCTGTGAGAGGAGGTCGTCGAAGGTCTGGCCGGGGCGTTTCAGTTCGGAGATCTCCGCCCAGACCCCCTCTGAGACGGGGATTCTCTTGGTTGCAGCCATGATATTATTGTAAGTGTTTATTGTATTTACAATATTGCACACTGCTGGTTCACCGCCACCCCGCCGGCCCATAACAGTTAGGTGGAGCGTCATTCCTGGCGGTGCTCCCGCTCCGGCATTCTATCTGAAACCCGCAGGAGAACGAACGGGCAACAGACTACAGGAGCGCCCGGAACTCGTCGACGGTGATCCCGGCCTGGAAAAGAATTGTCTGAAGTGTTTTAAATGCAAGGGTCTCTTTGGAGTGCACCGGAACAGTGACGATGACATCACGCTGCGTGTGATAGAGGTAGTGGTGGCTTCCCCGGGTGCCGACCACCTCGAACCCGGCTTTCCTGAGAGCGCCGACCACCTTCTCACCGGTGATCCTCGGAAGTTTCATGTCCCGGCGTTGCTCGTGTTCAGGGGAACGGAGATCTCAACCGGGATTGGTTTGCCGAGTTTCCTGGCCACTTCGACGTACCCCGCGATCGCCTCCTCGATATGCGCCAGCGCCTCATCCCAAGTAGACCCCTCGCTGACACATCCCGGAAGGGACGGTACCGTTACGGTATATCCACCATCCTCATTCTGCTCCATAAGAACCGTATAACGGAGACGAGTTTCCGACACGCAATCCCTCCAGGGGAGAATTGTCCATGAGACTATATAGGGGTTATGGCGGCGATTCTGCAGTCGGTGCGGCTCGCGGAGTTCGCGGTTGCAGCCTTCGCTTTCATCCCGCACCCGGCACCCTCCCGCCGCCCCTGACGCTCGAAAAACTCCGGCAGGCCCACGGGTCGGTGCCGGCGAACCCCCTCCTCGCCGAACCGATATCTCTCCCCGGCTACATCGAGCGGATGGGCACGGGAACGCGGGACATGATCCGGCACTGCACCGAGGCCGGGCTGCCAGAGCCGGAGTTTGCCGTCAGGCGCTCACCCTCTGCCGACCGCGACGTAGATAGCTGAGGACCGTGACGGTGGAATCGGGAGCCCGTCCTCCCTGAGCCCCTCGATGTGGAACTCAATCGCCTCGTGCATCCGCTCTTCCACTTCCTCGCGGGTCGCTCCGGTGGCCACGCACCCCGGAAGGTCCGGGGAGTAAGCCGAGTAGTTGCCGTCGGTCTGCTCGACGATGACAAGAAATCGATACATTATTCAATCCTTTCAGCCCTGCAGGAGCGCCGGGTGGCTGCCATCCCCGCTTGCCCCGTATGAAATACTGTATGGGGATGGTCATGTTTCTTGCGTTCCGATCCAACCTCCGGCCCCATGACGACGTTCGTGCCCTTCATGATGTTGCTATACGACATTCAGTTTCTGTAGCGCCTCGCGTGCGGCATTCATTTCAGCTACACTTTGTTTGTATGCAGTCCCTTGCCCTATCATATTACCATTAAGGTAGACTATTGCTGTGTGATTTCTTTTATGAGCAGGGCCATCCTCAACGTGCCTATACTCTAGGTCTCCTAACTTCTGCTGCACAACATATTCCTGCAGTCTACCCTTGTAGTTGCTGTCAGGATTGAAACACTTAATTTCATCAGCAAATATTCCCAGAATGACCTCACACGCCTTTTCCGTTCCTTCAGCATACTTTATTGCACCGATGAACGCTTCAAAGGCATCAGCGATGATGTTGTCGGTCAGGGCTGTTCCTTCTCCTAAGAGTATTGCTTCTTTGATCTTGAGATCATGTTTCTTGACGATCCTGGCCAAGTTTGGATTCGCTGTTACCTGTAGTCTTACACTCATTTCTCCAGGCTCATAGTTGGTTGAATCATACAAATAACCAGCGACGGCATAAGCAAGGAGATAATTTCCAAAGAACTCTAATCTTTCAAAATCTTCGCAGGGAACATTCTTTCTTCTCATATCTTCGACAAATGAACTGTGTGTGAGCGCGGTATCATAGAGAGCAAGAGCTTCTTCAGTGGCCGCCTCAATTCTGAAGTAAGGACCACTGAGAATATCGAGCATCTTCTTCTTACGAGACTCTTCCATAAGATGTCGATGTACTTCGAGCAATTTAACTATTGGTTTTCTGTTCTTTTTGATTCACTCTTGAGAACAATGCTACGCCGAATTTCGCAGATGAGCACCTCCCGGTGGCAACAAAGGACGAGCCCGGGCCCACATCTGCAACCGGCGGCCGACGTCGCGGGTGTTGCGGGGCGGGGGGGCAGTACCTCTGCTACGACCGTCTTATCACGGCAAAGCGGCCGGCAAGGGCGCAGCCCCTCGGGGGTGCTGGAACGCAGTGAGGAAAATCTCTGATTTTCCGATCCACCAGGCGTTTGAGCGGGTGAAGGTCGAACTCGGCCGGTGCGATGTCTGCAGGACGGGGAAGGCAGTCTACCGTTCGCGGGAGGCGCAGGCGGGGGTGTGCGAGGGGTGCTATGCCCGGCTGGCGCGGGAGTGGAATAAAGGGGAGGGGGTGCGGTGAACACGTCAGATATCGGACACACACCAAAACAGAAGATGTCCGATAATGTCCGATAAATGTCCGATAAATGTCCGTTATCTTGCAGGGTATATTCTCGACACATCAGGCTTCCCGGGGACGTGACCGGGCTAAAACGTATCTTCTGCCCTTTTTCGCACCGACTGCTTCCAGCAAACCGCGATGGACGAGATCGAGAAGATCGCGGTACCGGGTCTTCTCCGATACCTCCGGGGCAATCG
>DAIRGM010000096.1:0-2616 GCA_036794525.1 Methanoculleus sp. | reverse complement strand
TCCTCCGGAAAACCGTGCGAATCAGATCCAGCAGGTTTGCGAGATACGTCTCCTTTGCCTCGAGCCCCCGCAGGAGCACGGCCTCTTCGGAGAGGAAGAGGGCCTTGAGATGATGTATGTCCTCTTTTGGGGAGTAGAAGAGGTAGACCGGGATGCCTGCCAGGATGACCAGAACCCCTGCGATTTTATCGAAGGTCGTGGTGGAGAAGAGGAGAAAGAGACAGATGCCGATGCCGGCAAGGGGGAGGAGGTGCTGGCCGCGGAGGTTCACGCCGTCGTCTTTCCGCAGGACAATAAGGGCAAAGCAGGTGAGCAGGAACGAGAACGCAAGGTTGAGGACAGCGAAGGATATCAGTCCCGGGAGATTCCCTATACTGGAGAGGACGAACGCAATGATTCCCTGGACGATGAGGACCACGTAGGGCGTGTTGTAGCGCGGGTGGAGCCGTGCGAAGGCGCGAGGGAAGAGCCCGTCGATCGCCATCGCATACGCGAGCCGTGCACTGCCGAGCATCCCCGACTCATCCGACCCCGCTACCGAGAAGAGAGCGCCGACCGTCATGATGAGCACCCCGGCCGACCCGAAGAGGACGGTGCCGGCGACGACCAGCGGCACGGTGCTCTGGCTGAGTTCGGTCCAGTTGACGAGCCCAAAGAGCACGAAGTTCGTCGCGAGGTAGAAGAAGGCGACGATCGACATTCCCGTGATGATGGCGCGAGGAATGGCCTTTCCCGGGTTCTCGACCTCGCCGGCCGGGAGCGTCCCCAGCTCGAACCCGGCGTAGGCCCAGAAGATCAGGATCAGAGCATGGGCGGCGTTATCAAGACCGAGAGGGAGCAGGGGGATGTAGTTCCCGATGACCGTCTCCGGCTGGATGATGAGGACACCGAGCCCGGCAACGATGAGGAGGAGCAGGGGGGAGAGTTTGATGAGCGTGAGGGCATCGTTCAACCTTCCTGCGGCCCGGACGCCGACGATGTTGACGAGCGTCAGGGACGCGACAAAAAGCCCTCTCACGACGACCTCTGCGGCCGGGGTAAGGGGGACCAGCGCCTGGAGGTAGTTCGCGAACGCTATTGCAAAGACCGGGAGGGCGAGGAGTTCGGCGATCCACATGCTCCAGCCGGTGAGAAACCCGTAGAAGTCGTCGAACGCCTCCGAGACGTACGCAAACGGCCCGCCGACGCGGGGAACGTAATAACTGCAGTAGGCAAAGACCATCGCGATCGTTGCGGCGAAGAGCCCGGCCACCACCCAGAGGACGATCGAGAACGGGCCGACCAGGCCTGCGGTGAGCGCGGAGGCGATGTAGATGTCGGCGCCGACGATCGCCCCGACGATGATGTTTGTGAGGTCAAACTGTGAGAGTCCCCGCTGTAACTCCATGATTGCGGGAGGGGGAGGTGGTAGCGGGTATAAAGGTTCCGCACAGGGGTATCTAGCGGAGCATTGCATCTTATATTGGGGGTTCTGGCGTGGATCACGCGGAAGATCGCGAAGGGGTGTGGAGCGTTCATGGGGCAGAGCGAGAGGCTGTACGCAGGAAAACACCCCATTCCCCAGGCTCTCACCCCATGCTATGGACCGTGGCGGGCATCACCCTCGTGAGGTCATCTTCTTCTCCAGTGCAACGCCGCCGGGACCAGAAGCGCTCCGGCCGCTGTGGCGGAGGAAAAGCCGGGAACCTTCTCTCCCGGCGCCGGTGCCTCCCCGGCGTCCACCGGGATCGAGGAGTAGACGGGGCCGTCCATGTACGAGGCCATCCACACCACCCTCCCGTCTTTCATCTGGAGATGGATGTCGATGAGTTGTGCGGCAGGGGAGACGTCCTCCCGGGCGATTGCCAGCGCTTCGGTTTTATTGACCGCAAGGTGCTGCTCATCGAGGACCATCACACCAGTGACGGCCCCTGCCCCTACGGTAGCGATCAGCTCCCTGAAGGCCGCGTTCTCAGCGATGAGGTAGACCTGTACCGTTGTTTCGTTCTCGAACACCTCACCCCAGCGCTCCGGTCTATCCTCCCTGATGAACGCTTCTACTGCGGGATTCTCCATCACCCGTGGGTACCGGACAGAGAGGCTGGCAAGCGGATCGGACGCCTCTACCGGGAGTTCTTCGCCGCGGTCGACCAGGCCCACCCATACGATACTATCATGATCCTCTCGTTCGTTGACATTCCTGTTCAGGTACACCTGCGTCTGCGAGCATGACGTGCCCGGGACAAGGTAGACATAGCGGCAGGTTGCGTTGTAGGGTCTCTCATACCAACTGGAGAGACCGCAGGTCCGGATGTATCCCATAATCTCGGCGTTTCTCTCTACGTTCGGATGGGCACCCCGTAACTCCATCAGGGGATCTCCCCCCGGCGCGGGAGGGAGCATCCGAGCGGGCTCGGCTGCCGTCGTCCCTCTCCCGTCGCTCGCCGTCCGGATCACCGTGAAACTCCCGTCCGGGTTGAACGATACCTGCCCGGAAGAGTCTATGTCATGCATAGGCAGGTCCGATGAGTTGTAAAAGATGATATTCGGATACATTTTTTTCAGGGTTTCCCTTGACGGCGGCGTCACCTCAACCTGAGGCTCGTACCTGCTAAATTGAGATAAGTCTCGCATTCC
>DAIRGM010000039.1:0-21483 GCA_036794525.1 Methanoculleus sp. | reverse complement strand
GCCATCCTCTGCGGGTCGGAGAACCTCTACCCCTGGCAGCGCGACCTCCTCACCGAGGTCTTCGGGTGCCGGGTCTTCTCCTGGTACGGCAACTCCGAGCAGACGGTGCTTGCCGGCGAGTGCGAGGAGAGCACCCGCTACCACATCTTCCCCGAATACGGCATCGTCGAACTGATCGGGCGGGACGGACGGCCCGTCGAGGCCCCGGGAGGAATGGGAGAGGTAGTCACGACGGGCCTCATAAACCCCATCTGCCCCCTCATCCGCTACCGCACCATGGACGTCGCGGTGCTCGGGGCAGACGCCTGCTCCTGCGGGAGAGAATATCCCCTGCTCGAGAAGGTGGAGGGGAGGCTCCAGGAGTTCATCGTGACGAAGAACCGCCGGCTCGTATCGATGACTGCGGTGAACATGCACTCCGACATCTTCGACAACGTCGCACAGTTCCAGTTTCACCAGGAGAGAGAGGGAGAGGTCCTGCTGCGGATCGTGAAGAAGACCGGGTACGGTGACCGTGACACGGATCGCATACTCCGAGAACTCGACGGAAAATTCGACGGCGGCGTGGACGTGACCATCCGCTTCGTCGATGAGATCCCCCGCACCCGGCGCGGCAAATACCAGTTCCTGATACAGGAACTCCCGCTGGACCAGTGGGGCATTTCGGTGTGAGAACCATGCAAAGACTCAGGCTAACAGCAACAGGAGACATATGGGTTCGGACGGCGAACCATCAATACCCGTTCGGGGAGGTCGGTCATCTTCTTGAGGACAAAGGCGTCCTCTTCGGGAACCTGGAGACCACCCTCTCGGATACGGGCGAACCGGCAGAGAAACACCACGTGATCTTCACCTGCCCGGATGCGGCCCGGTACCTGAAGGAGGCCGGGTTCGACGTCATGAGCGTTGCAAACAACCACTCCGGCGACCTCGGGGCCGAGGGGTTCAAGAACACCCTGAACGCGCTCGAGAGGCGGGAGATCCTCGCCATAGGCGGATCGGCGACCGAAGACCGGCAGGAGCCGGTCATCATCGAGAGAAACGGCGTCTCGATCGGGTTTGCGGGCTACACGATCGGCAAACTCGCCATATCGCGCGAGGTCTCGGTCAACCGGCTGGTCGAGGAGGAGGTCCTCAAGGATATCGCCTCCCTCAAAGGCCGGTGCGACCATATCGCCATCTCGCTGCACTGGGGGACGGAGATGGCCTACTACCCGTCCCCCGAGCAGATCACCCTCGCCCACCGGTTCATCGATGCAGGGGCCACCCTGATCCTCGGGCACCACCCGCATACCATGCAGGCGATCGAACGCTACCACGGGGGGCTCATCGCCTACTCGCTCGGCATGTTCCAGTTCGAGTCGCGCTGGCCCCACAACATCTCGCAGGAGGCGATCCTGCTCTCGGTCGACCTGCAGAAGAACGGCGTCGTCGGGGCGCATGAGGTGGTGCCGCTCATCATCGACGACGATTTCATACCTCATCCGGCAGAGGGGGCGATGGCCGAGGAGATCCTGAACTTTCTATCCGAGATCTCGCGGCCGGTCGCCGAAGGGAGGCTCACCCGGTCCCGGTGGTTCGAGGAGATCGCGCCGGTCTACATGAAGATGAACCTCGAGAGTTACCGTTACCGGATACGCCGCAAGGGCCTCTTCCCGCTCCTGGAGATGGGAGCCTGGTTCTTCACGCCGTTCTGTCTGAAATGCTGCGCCGGCCTGGTCCGCCGGATGCTTCGCCCGGAACCGACGCGCCGGAGGCGTGCCCCGGGGCAGAACGCCGGGAACTGAACGAGGGTGGATACCGGGCACGCGAACGTCCGGTTTGACCGGAGACCATCCCCGGCCTCTTCTTCAGTGCATCCTTCATCCCGGCCGGCCGTTTCCCGGGAAGACTGCCGGTGACCGGGGGGCCGGATCGCAAAACCCTCATTACAATTGATGACAAATATAACCGTGAGGAGTGTAACCAATTTGTCAGCGATTCCAAAGGAAGAGTACCTCTACAAGTGCACGTCCGCCTGCGCGGGGTGCAGCTCTTCCCTATGTCTGCGTTACGTGCTCAAAGCCGCTGGATCCGACTCCGTCCTGGTCGTACCCGCCTGCTGCACCAGCGTCATCCAGGGGATCTACCCCGGCACCGCGATGAACGTGCCCGTCTACAACGTGGCGTTTGCCGCATCCGCGGCCTGCGCCTCCGGCATGAGCGAGGCGTTCGCGGCCATGGGAAGAGAGACCAACGTCATCGTCTACGCCGGCGACGGCGGAACGGTCGATATCGGGATCCAGGCGCTCTCGGGAGCATTCGAGCGCGGCACCAATTTCCTTTATATCTGCTACGACAACGAGGCATACGGCAACACCGGCATGCAGCGGTCGGGCGCAACACCGCTCGGGGCACGCACCACCACAACCCCCGGCGGCAAGCCCACGGCCAAGAAAGACCTCGACCGGATCGTCGAGGCGCATAACCCGCCCTACATGGCGACCGCCTGCAGCGCCTACCCCCTCGACCTCTACAAGAAGGTGAAGAAGGCGCTCTCGATCAAAGGCCCCAAGTTCATCCATATCCTCGCGCCCTGTCCACCGGGGTGGCGCTACCCCACGGAGAAGACGGTCGAGATGGGGAAACTCGCCGTGAAGACCGGAACGTGGATCCTCTACGAGCGCGAGTTCGGGAAACTCTCGATCAGCGGCCCGTCGAAGGCGGCGATGAGGAAACCCGCGCCGCTCGAGGACTACATCAAGGGCCAGGGCCGGTTCAAGAACCTGAGCCCCGAGATCCTCGACCTGATGCGCCAGCAGGTGCAGAAGAACATCGAGCGCATCTCCCGCGAGGAGGCAGGCGTATGCTGACGATCGCGACCGGCAACAAGGCGGTGGCCGACGCGGTGAAGGCCGCGAAACCGGGCGTCATCGCCGCATACCCGATCACCCCCCAGACCGAGATCGTCGAGCAGATCGCCGAGTACGTCGCCGGCGGCGACCTTGAGAGCCGCTACATCCCGGTGGAGAGCGAGCACTCGGCGATGGCGGCCTGCATCGGGGCGAGCGTCGGCGGGGTGCGGACGTTCACGGCGACGAGTTCCCACGGCCTCCTCTACATGCACGAGATGGTCCACTGGGCCGCGGGCGCGCGTCTCCCGATCGTGATGGCGAACGTCAACCGTGCCCTCGGGCCCGGGTGGAACACCTGGGCGGAGCATACCGACGCCTTCTCCCAGCGCGACACGGGCTGGCTGCAGGTCTTCGTGGGCACTGTTCAGGAGGCCTACGACGCCACCCTGATGGCGTTCAAGATCGCCGAGGACGAGCGGGTTCTCCTCCCGATGATGGTCAACCTGGACGGGTTCGCGCTGAGCCACATCACGCAGTCGCTCGACACGGTGGAGATCGGCGACTTCCTGCCTCTCTACCACCTCCCGCACGCCATCGACACGGCAAACCCGCTCGGCTACGGGCCCATGACCGGGCCGGACGACCACTTCCGGTTCCGGTGGGACATCGAGCGGTCGATGCGCGACGCCCGGGGCGTGATCGCGGAGGTCGAGCGCGAGTTTGCGGAACGGTTCGGCCGCTCCTACGGCCCCACGGAGGATTACCGGTGCGAGGATGCCGACGTCGTCGTCGTCGCGATGGGAACCCTCGGTAAAGAGGCAGAGGTGGCGATCGACCGTCTCCGCGACGAGGGTATCAAGGCCGGGTCGATGCGCCTGCGCTGGTTCCGGCCCTTCCCGGACCTCGACCTCGCCGGCCGGGAGGTCGTCGTCATCGACCGCGACTACTCCTTTGGATTCGGCGGCGTGGTGGCGCACTCGATCCGGTCGAAGACCGGCATCCAGCCCTACAGCGTGATCGCCGGCCTCGGCGGCCAGGAGGTCACCTACAACGATATCGCGGACTTCGTCCGGAACCGTCGTCCCGGCACCGAGACCTGGTTCGGGGTGAACGACCATGTATGAGATCAGGATCCATTCCCGGGGCGGGCAGGGCGGCGTCACCGCCGCGAAACTCCTCGCCCTCGCGGCGTTCAGGGACGGTAAACACGCGACTGCCTTCCCGTTCTACGGGGCGGAGCGGCGCGGGGCGCCGGTCGTCTCGTTCGTCCGGATCGACGACGAACCGATCAAGGTCTACAGCCAGATCCACGAACCGGATCTCGTGATCGTCCTCGACACGAGCATCATGGACGTCGTCGACGTCCTGGACGGCCTCAAGGCCGACGGCACGGTTCTCTTAAACAGCGCCCACCCGATCACCGGGTGCAACGGAACCTGCCGTCACGTCGACCTGACCGGGATCGCGCTCGCAGAGAACCTGGTGGTCGCGGGAAGCCCGATCCTGAACACCCCGGTCATCGGGGCGCTCGCGAAGATGGGGATCGTCACCCTCCCGTCGGCGGAGCAGGCGATCCGCGAGATGTTTAGCGACGAACGGAACGTAAAGGCTGCCAGGGCGGCATACGAGGAGCTGAAGATATGAGAGAGAGACTTGCGCTCAGCAGGCCGAAGGAGGCCGCGTCGGGGAAGACCGGGACGTGGCGGACGTTCCGTCCCGTCGTGGATAAGGAGACGTGCAACGCCTGCGGGCTCTGTGCCCAGTACTGCCCGGACGGGGTCATCGACGAGGAACTCAACATCGACCTCGACTACTGCAAGGGGTGCGGCATCTGCGCGAACGAGTGCCCGAAAGAGGCGATCGCTATGGTGCGGGAGGAGCGCTGACCCCGTCGTCGAGGGGGCGCTTCGCTATATACTCCAGGTTGAACCGGTAGAAGTGCGTGTAGCCGCAGTTGCGGCACCGGGTCGTGAGATGGTTGCACCCGATCGCGAGGTCGTGCGGGCCCGTGACCCCACAATTTTTGCATCGCCCGCCGGCATCGAGCGTCCAGAGATCGTAGCGCCCGATCGGCGTGCAGGTTCCGACCAACCCGGAATTCTCGAACCGCGGGATGAATATCCGGGTTGCCCCGCAGGCTGAGCAGATCACCTGCGCCTGCGCGGAGACCGCTTTTATGATCTGGTCGGCATCCTCGCCGCAGTGGTAGCAACGGGTTCGGTGCCGGGTGAAGATGAACCGCTCGCTCATGCATAATACTTGAGGAGCGTAAGTTAAAACCTCCGCTTGGGGGTACTGCCCCCCGCACCCCGGGACGGCGGACTGGTGCCGCGCCCGGGCCGGGTCACGGGAAGAGGGAAACGTTAAATAGCACTCCCGCACCTCTGTTGTCGAATAGGAGGTTATGAGATGGCAGCGTTGAGAGTTGCACCCTATGTCTGCGCGTACTCGGACGAGAACGAAGAGAACCTGCATATCGAGATCGAGCTACCCGGGGTCGACAAGAAGGAGATCACGTTCAAGATGCAGGAGACCAGTTTCTCCATCGATGCAGCCCGCGGCGACGTGCGCTACGTCGGTACCTACGCGATCGGATGCCCGGTCGACACCGGCAGGGCGAAGGCGACGTTTCGAAACGGCCTGCTCGCCGTGGATGTCCCCTACATCCAGCCGGCCGCGGAGGAGACGAAGGAGATCCCCATCGCGGAGTGAGCGGGCACCCTCCCGGGCACATCCCTTTTTCACCACGAGGCGTCTGCACCCCGCGGCCGGCCCCGTCCCCGGGAAGAGTCACCTTTATTAGTCTGCATCCGCACGTCAGAGATATGAACCCGGCACGCGGACACGACCCGGAAGCACCGGAAACACCGGTGCGGGAAGAATCGCCACCGAACCGGCTGGCCAACGAACAGAGCCCGTACCTGCTCCAGCACGCCCGTAACCCCGTCGACTGGTATCCCTGGGGGGAGGAGGCCTTTCTCCGGGCGCGCGAGGAGGGAAGACCGATATTTCTCTCGATCGGCTACTCGGCCTGCCACTGGTGCCACGTCATGGAGGAGGAGTCGTTTGCCGACCCGCAGGTCGGGAAACTCCTAAACGACGTCTTCGTCTGCATCAAGGTGGATCGCGAGGAGCGGCCGGATATCGACCAGGTCTACATGGCGGCCGCCCATGCACTGACCGGGACCGGAGGCTGGCCGCTCACCATTCTGATGACCGCCGATAAAAAACCCTTCTTCGCGGCGAGTTACATCCCGAAAGAGAGCCGTTACGGGATGACCGGCCTATTAGACCTCGTCCCCCGGATCAGCAAGATCTGGCAGACCCAGCGGCAGGAACTCGAGAACGCTGGCGACCAGGTGCTGCAGGCGCTGCAGAGCGCGGCGAAGACCCCGCCGGAGGAGGGCGAACTTGACGAGACGGTCCTCGACGAGGCCTATAACACCTTCTTCCGGGTCTTCGACGGGGAGAACGGCGGGTTCGGGGACGCGCCCAAGTTCCCCACCCCGCACAACCTCGTATTCCTGCTGCGGTACGGGAACCGGACCGGGGAGGAGCCGGCATACACGATGGTCGAGAAGACGCTGCATGCCATGCGCCGGGGCGGGATCTTCGACCAGGTCGGTTATGGGTTCCACCGTTACTCGACGGACGCGGAGTGGTTCGTCCCGCACTTCGAGAAGATGCTCTACGACCAGGCGCTCCTCATCATGGCGTATACGGAGGCCTACCTCGCGACGGGGAGGGAGGAGTTCGCGAGAACCGCCCGCGAGACGATCGCCTACGTCCTGCGCGACATGACCGATCCGAACGGAGGCTTCTACTCGGCAGAGGATGCCGACAGCGAAGGCGAGGAGGGGAAGTTCTACCTCTGGACGAAGGACGAGATCCTCGCGGTCCTCGGGGAGGAGGACGGCGAACGGTTCTCCCGGATATTCAACGTCATGGAGCCCGGGAACTATCGGGAACAGCCCGGCGGGAGGAGGACGGGCAGAAACATCCTCCGCCTGCGCCGGCCGCTTGCATCCTGGGCGCACGAGTTCGAGACCTCTGAGGAGGCTCTGGCGTGGTCCGTGGAGGAGGGACGCCGGAAACTTCTTGCGGCCCGCGAGCGGCGCGTCCGCCCGGACAGGGACGACAAGATCCTCACCGACTGGAACGGCCTCATGATCGCCGCCCTCGCGAAAGCCGCCCGGGCCTTCGACGAGCCGAACTACCTGGCGGTGGCGGAGAGGGCGGCCGCATTTGTCCTCGCCAACCTTCGCGGCGCCGACGGACGGCTCCTCCACCGCTACCGGGGCGGTGAGGCGGGGCTCTCGGCAACCCTCGATGACTACGCGTTCATGATCTGGGCGCTCATCGAGGTCTACGAGGTGTCGTTTGCCCCCCGCTACCTCCAGACTGCCGTCGGCCTCTCCCGGGACCTCATCGCCCGCTACTGGGACTGCAACCAGGGAGGGTTCTTCTTCGTGCCGGACGACGCAGACGTTCCCGTCCGCCAGAAACCGATCTACGACGGGGCGATTCCTTCCGGCAACAGCGTGGCCATGTACGCCCTCTTCGCTCTCGGGCGGATGACGGCGAACCTCGAATTCGAGGGGACGGCGGGGCGGATACGGCGCGTCTTTGCCGGAACCGTCAGCGACTCTCCTACCGCCTGCTCCCACTTCCTCACCGGCCTCGATTTCATGCTGGGACCGAACTTCGAGGTGATCATATCCGGCGTTGCGGGCGCACAGGACACGAAAGCGATGATCGACGCTATCCGATCGCACTACGCGCCCGATGCCGTCGTCATCTTCCGCCCTTCCGACGAGGAAGAGCCCGAGATCACCCGGGTCGCCGGGTTCACCCGGGATATCGTGACGATCGGGGAGAAGGCGACGGCATACGTCTGCACCAACTACGCCTGCGACATCCCGACGACCGATCCCGACGAGATGGTGCACCTCGTGAGAACGACGGGGCGGTCGCCGAAACCGATCGTCTGACGGGAGATGGATCATGATCAGAAACGGGGTCGATATGGAGCGGGTGAACGCCCTCAAGAAGGCGATGCGGGAGGAATCGGCGGCAGGCAGGAGAACCCTCTCCGCCATCACAAGCTGGAACGGGGGCGCCCACTCCACCACGATCGTCCGGAACTTCGCCATCCCGGCCGACGAACCGGCCGCCCTCGGCGGAACCGACCGGGGGGCAAGCCCGACGGAACTGATGCTCACGGGCCTCTCCGCCTGCATCGCGATCGGCATCGCCTACAGTGCGGCGGAAGAAGGGATCGAGGTTGACTCCATCGAGATCGACGTCGAGGGCGACCTCGATCTCGGCGGGTTCTTCGAGGTCGGGGACGTCCGGCCGGGCCTCGAGGGGATCCGCCTGACCGTCCGGGTGGATGCCGATGCGCCGCGGGGGAAGATCGAGGAACTCGTGGACCGCGGCTACCGGCGCTCGCCGGTAGCGGCCGCGCTTGAAGGCAGGGTGCCGATCAGGGTCTCTATCGGGTGGGAGGAGGCACCACTCCCCGAACCCCGATCCGGGGCCTGATCACCTGTCCGGTACCCGCACTGCCGTCCCGTCCCTACATCGCCGGAGGGGCGGAGAGAGCCCTCTTCTCTTCCTCCTCCTTGACCAGTGGATAGTTCGCCGCCTTCCACCCGATCGTGCCGCCAAGCAGGTTCGTGACGTTTCCAAACCCGTGCTTCCTGAGGATACTCGCCGCAATGCTCCCCTTATACCCGGCGTCGCAGTGGACGACGATCCGCTTATCCTCCGGGATCTCATCGAGATGATCCTCGAGGTGCCCGACGTAGATGTGGTGGGAGCCCGGGATGTGGCCCTCCTCCTCCCGGTGGTCGATCTTCCGGACATCGAGGATGTAGATCGACGGGTCGTCCAGGTTCTCGGCGAGGTCGGGAGGAGACCAGATGCCGGAACGCTCGACGATCTCGCCCTGCTTGAACCAGGCTGCAAACCCGCCCGCGAGATATCCCGCGATGTTGTCGTAGCCAAGCCGGACAAAGTGGCGCACCACGTGATCCAGGTCAAGGTTGAAGTCGTCCACGAGGACGATCGGGTCTTCGTAGTTTACAAAGTAGCCCAGGTAAAGGGGAAGACCCTCCCGCCAGATGTTGAGCGTCCGGGGGATATGCCCGCCGGCGAAACCCGTCGGGGACCGGATATCGACGATCTGCACACCTCGGTCCGTGAGCGATCGGATATCCCTGGCCGAATACGCTCGCAGGTGCGGCAGGTTGTGGATCAGGGACGGCCCTTCCTTATTGAGCCTTCGCATCACCGTGAAATACGGCGGCTCGTAGAGCCGTTCGTTCACCTTGCGCTCGACAAACTCTCTCTTCGAGAGGGAGAGGAGTTCGTTCGTCGCCTTCTCATACCCGATGGTCGTGTACTCCCGGTCGCTGATCTTCCCGCCGCAGACCGACCCCTCGCCGTGGGCGGGGCAGACGATCGTGCCGTCCGGGAGCGGGAGGATCTTCTGGTGCAGGCTCGCATACAGCATCTCTGAGGCCTCCCGCCGCCGGTTCTCGCCAGCAAGATCGGTTCTCCCCACATCCCCGGCGAAGAGCGCGTCGCCGGTAAAGACCATCAGGGGATCGTCGGAGACCGATCGGTCGCGGAGCAGGAGCGATATGCTCTCAATGGTATGGCCGGGCGTCTCCATGACCTCGAACTCGAGCGAACCGATCGAGAACGTCTCCCCTTCCCGGACACCGGTGCCGAACCCGAACTCCTCCCGGGCGCCGTGCAGGATCTCCGCCCCGGTCGGGCGGGCGAGCTCCCGGGAACCGATGACGTAATCCTCGTTCTTATGCGTCTCGAAGATCTGCGTTATCTTCATGCCCTCGCGCCGGGCGACGGCCGCATAGACCAGGCAGTCGCGCCTCGGATCGATGACCGCCGCTTCCCCGCCCGCCCCGACGATGTATGAGTTGTGAGCAAGGATATCGGACTTAATCTTCTCAAACAACATCCGTATTCATCTCCCGGGTGGTGGAACCCGTTCCGATGGGCCGGGATATGGGGTGGTCGTATAAAAGGTTTCCGGGAGATCCAGAGAGAACGGGCGTCTCCTGCCGACGTCCGGGGAGCAGAGCCCCTTCAATCCTCCCGGGCGGCCCTGGCGCTGAGGATGTTTCCCACCGCCTTGAACGCATCCTCAAGCTCCCCGAAGTTTGGGATCCGGGAACTCCGCAGGATGCGTTGCCCGCTCCGGATGCTGTCGCCGCCGAGCATGCAGCCCACCACCACCTTCTCCGTGTTCCGGGAGAACCGGACGATCTCGTTCGCGACGTGTGCGGGATCGACGAGCGTGGTCGGCACGGCGATCACGAAGGCGATGTCCCAGAACTCCTGGTGTCGTATCAGCACGTCGAAGAGGGCGGCGAACCGGGTGGCGTCGGCGTCCCCGAGGATGTCCATGGGGTTTGCGTGGTTCCAGAACGGCGGGAGGAACGCATCGAGCTCGCGGAGCACGTCGTCGGGGAGGTCGACCATATCGACCCCGTAGGCCTCGGCGTAGTCGGAGGCGAGGACGGCGAACCCTCCCGCACTGGTAACGGCGATCGCCCGTTTCCCCTTCGGGTAGCCCTCTGACGCCAGGAGTTCCGCGAGGCTGAAGGCGTCCCGCAGGCTCCGGGACACGACCACCCCCGCCTGCTGAAACGCCGCGACGTAGACCTCGTAACTCCCGGCAAGTGACCCGGTGTGGGACGACGCCGCGACCCTGCCCTTCCGGGACGAACCGGACTTCACCACCACAACCGGCTTTCGCTTTGTGACCTCGCCGACGATCTGCATGAACCTGCGTCCGTCCTGGATCTCCTCGATGTAGAGGGTGACCGACCGGGTCTTCTCGTCCTGCTCGGCGAACCGGAGGAACTGCTCGAACCCGAGATCCGCCTGGTTGCCGACGCTGATGACGGTCGAGAACCCGAACTCCTCGGGGAGGCTCCAGTCGACGACGGTGGTGATGATCGCGCCGCTCTGGGAGATGAAGGCGACATCTCCCGCTCTCGGCGAGACGGGGTCGAACGTGGCGTTGATCCCCATATAGGGCATCATGATCCCGAGGCAGTTTGGGCCGATGACCCGGACGGAGTGCCTGCGGGCGATCGCTACGACCTCCTCTTCGAGAGCCGTGCCTTCCTCTCCGGTCTCGCGGAACCCGGCGGTGACGATGATCGCGAGCCGGACGCCTTTTCTCCCGCACTCCGTTATCACCTCCGGGACGAGACGGGCGGGCACGGCGACGACCGCCCAGTCGACCGGGCCGGGGATCTCCAGGACGGAGGGGTAGGTCGTTCGCCCGAAGAGCTCGTTGTGCGAGGGGTTGACCGGGTAGAGGCTGCCGGAGAACGAGAGCAGGTTCCGGAGAACCGAGTAGCCCACCTTCTTCGGGCTTATTGAGGCGCCGATGACAGCGATGGATTCCGGGTGGAAGATATCCGGGGGCACCCGGACGCTGAGCCGGGCGGCCGCGCCCCGGGGGGTATCCCCGACGATGATCCTCGCATCGACGACGCTTGCTCCCTGCTCGTAGAGGATGACCGGGTTCAGGTCGAACTCGCGGATATGGGGGTCTTCGACAAAGACACGCGCCACCTTTGCGATGATCCGGACGAGCGCCTCCTCGTCCTTCGGGGGCTCTCCCCGGTATCCCCGGATGAGCCGGGAGCCCTCGACCTCGTGGATCATGGCGCGGATCTCGTCCTCCGTCGCGGGCAGCACCCGGATGGCGACATCACCCAGGAGTTCCACCAGTTTCCCGCCAAGACCGAACATGATCACCTTCCCGAACGACGGATCGGTCTTTCCGCCGATCAGCACCTCGAGCCCCGCGGGCATCTCCCGCTCGACGATGATGCCGGTGACCGTCGCCTCCGGGGCATGGGCGGCGGCGTTCTCCATGATCGTCCGGAACGCCTCTTCTACCCCTTCAGGGCTCTCGATCCCGGTGACGACTCCGCCGACGTCGCTTTTATGGACGATCTCGGGGGAGACGACCTTCATGACGACGGGGTAGCCTATCCGTCCGGCGGCCGTCCGTGCATCGGAGGCGCTGGTGGCGAGGTGATGGGGGGGCACCGGTATCCCGCACGCCTCCAGCAGGCGGTATCCCTCAGATTCGGTTAACATCCTCTCCGGCATCTACATACCTCATGATAGGCCGGTCGTGCCGGTGTGCATGACCGGCGTCCTGATGCATCGGTTGGTCGGGTCTTCCATAATAAGTATCCGTCCCGGGAGAATAGGACGGGTCCCCACCGGAGAAAACGGTGAAATGGCTCTGAACCGTCCCGATGCCGTGGAAGAGCGCCGGACATTCGGATCCGGCGTCCCAAACCCGGAGGCACCATCTCGATCGTCGTGGTTGGTATTACGAATTGGAATTGAATCACACTCAATAGAGGGCAATTCGATAACTATAATAAACAATGTTACTATTACAAGTATTATTATGCCACCGTTCCGATGTAGAGGGGTTCTCACGGCCGCAATGCTTGCGGCCCTCGTTCTGCTTATAGCCGCCGCCGGGTGCACCGGCACCGGGACCGGCCCGGCCGTCGGCCAGACCATCACGGTCACCGACGGCTTCGGCCGGGAAGTCACCATCCAGTCGTCGCCGGAGAGCGTCGTCTGCTCGGGTTCAGGGTGCCTGCGCTACCTTGTCTACCTTCAGAGTCAGGATCTCGTCGTCGGGGTCGACGACATCGAGAAGAAGGATCAGGTGATAGAGGGCCGCCCCTATGTCCTCGCCTACGGGTCGCAGTTCAAGAACCTCCCCCTGATCGGGGAGTTCCGGGGCAAGGACGACCCCGAGAAGATCATCGGGATCGGGCCGCAGGTCATCTTCAAGACGGGGACCACCGGAACGGCCTACGGCACCAGTGCCGCCGAGGCCGACAAGCTCCAGGAACGGACCGGCATCCCGGTCGTGGCGTTCGCCTACGGCTCGCTCAGAAACGACGCAGAGAAGGCCGAGATGTATACCGGGCTCCGCACGATGGGCGAGGTTCTCGGGAAGGAGAAACGGGCCGAAGAGGTGATCGCCTACATCGAGGCGACGATAGCCGACCTCGAAGCCAGGACGGGCGATATCCCTGAGGCCGAACGGAAGGCTGTCTACGTTGGAGGCATCTCCTATGCAGGCGCCCACGGGATCATATCCACCGAACCGGCCTACCCGCCGTTTTCCTGGGTGAACGCAAAGAACGTTGCGACCGGACTCGGCGCGGCCCATGCCGATGTCGCAAAAGAGGCGCTCGTCGACTGGGATCCCGAATATCTCTTCATCGACGTCGGCACGATCCAGACAGAGAGTGACGGGGCGATCGGGGAACTGAAGAACGATCCCGCACTCCAGGGCCTCTCCGCCACGAAAGAAGGCCGTGTCTACGGTGTTCTGCCGTACAACTTCTACAGCGCAAACTACGAGACCATCCTCGCCGACGCCTACTTCATCGGGAAGACCCTCTACCCCGACCGGTTCGCCGATATCGACCCGGTGGAGAAGGCGGATGAGATCTACACGTTCTTCGTCGGGAGACCGGTCTTTGGCGACCTGAACGGCCAGTACAGGAACCTTGGATTCGCGGAGATCCCGCTGTAACACGGGGCCTGAACAGGGAAGTGTGAAGGCATGCACTTTGCAGGCGGAGTCATTCCCGCGGGTTATCTGGGGTACGTGCGACAGAAATCGCTCTGGATACTCGGGGGGATCGCCCTCCTCTTCCTCCTCCTGATCGTGTCCATATCGATCGGGGCGGTCAGCATCCCCCCGTACGATGTCTTTTACTCCCTCGTGAACGGCGTCGTCGACCGGGTCAATGCCTTCCTCCACCCCGGCGCCGCCCTCGATCTCACCAGCACGGACAGGATCGTCTGGAACATCCGCCTCCCGCAGGCACTTGCCGCGATCGTCGCCGGGATCGGGCTCTCGATCGCCGGGGTTGCCATGCAGTCGATCCTCCGAAACCCGCTCGCATCGCCGTTCACGCTCGGCATATCAAACGCCGGTGCCTTCGGGGCGGCCGTCTCGGTCATCCTCCTCGGCACCGGCACGATGCAGTCGTCGGTCGCGAACGCCGTCACCCTGAACAACCCCTACCTGACGACGATGGTGGCGTTCTTTTTCTGCCTCCTTACCACCGCGGTGATCCTCCTCATATCCCGGATATGCGGGGCGACGCCCGAGGTGATGGTGCTCGCCGGCGTCGCCCTCTCCTCTCTCTTCACGGCGGGGACGATGTTTCTCCAGTACTTCGCCGACGACGCCCAGCTCGCCGCGGTCGTCTTCTGGACATTCGGCGACGTCGGGAGAGCGAACTGGCAGGAACTCGGGATCATGGCCCTTGTCGTGCTGGCAGCCTCCCTCTACTTCAGCGCGAACCGCTGGAACTACAACGCGATCGACGCCGGCGACGAGACGGCAAAGGGGCTCGGGGTCAGCGTTGAGGCGGTCCGGGACATCGGGATGGTCGTTGCGGCGCTCGTGACCGCCGTGATCGTCTCGTTCCTCGGGGTCATCGGGTTCGTGGGGCTCGTCTGCCCGCACATGGTCCGGAGGCTCATCGGCGACGACCAGCGCTACCTCATTCCCGGCTCCTGCGTGATGGGCGGGATCCTCCTCCTCGCCTCGGACACCGTCGCCCGGATCATCGTGGCGCCGTATATCCTCCCGGTCGCCGTGCTGACGGCGTTCCTCGGCGCACCGGTCTTCATCTACCTGCTCATACGGGGGTACCGGCGATGATCCTCGACGTCGACGGTGTGGCGTTCACCTACCGGAGCAGCCCGGTCATCCGGGATATCACGTTCGGCCTCCGCCCGCACCAGGTCCTCGCGATCCTGGGGCCGAACGGTGTCGGGAAGACGACGCTCTTGAAGTGCATGAACGCCATCCTGCGGCCGAAGGCCGGGTCGGTTCTCGTCGGGGGGGCAGACCTCCTCACCGCGGACAGGATGGAGATCGCCCGGAAGGTCGGCTACGTCCCGCAACGGAGCGAGGCCGGCAGGGTGACCGTCTTCGATGCCGTCCTCCTCGGCCGGCGGCCGCACATCCGCTGGGACGTGACCGATGCGGACATCCGGATCGTCGAGGCGGCGGTCCGGATGCTCCACCTCGATGACCTGGCGCTGCGACACATCGACGAACTCTCCGGCGGGGAACTCCAGAAGGTGAGCATCGCGAGAGCGCTCGTCCAGGAGCCCCGGGTGCTGCTTCTCGACGAACCGACGAGCAGCCTCGACCTCAAGAACCAGCTCGACATTCTTGGAATCGTCCGGAAGGTGACGATGGAGCACGACGTCGCCGTGGTGATGACGATGCACGACCTGAACATGGCGCTCCGCTACGCCGACCGGTTCATTCTCTTAAAGGACGGCGTCATCCACGCCGCAGGGGGGCCCGGCGTGGTGACTCCGGAGACCATCGAGGCGGTCTACGGCGTCCCGGTGACGGTCGAACGCTACAACGGGTTCTCCGTCGTCGTGCCCCTGGGGCGCGAGAGCGCCTGAGAATCCGGGGGTGCCTCCCGGGGATAACGTATAAACCCACCGTCGCCGATATGCCCGGCCGTATATGGTGCTCGAGGCGCTCGTCGGGATCACCGGGACAGTCCTTGGAACATTCGGGGCGCTCTTCGTCGTCTACGGAGCAGCGATCGCGATTGTCGAACTCCTGGCGCGGGAGACCCGCGTCAGGGGGATCAGTTACCGCGACATCCGCTGGAAGTTCACGACGCGCATCCTGATCGGCCTTGAGTTCTTCGTTGCCGCCGACATCATCAAGACGATCCTCGAACCGACGTTCCAGGACCTGATCGTCCTCGGGTCGCTCGTCACGATCAGGACCGTCGTGAGTTATTTCCTCGGGAAGGAGGTGAGCGAACTCCCGGAGGAACGAAAGATGTAGGAGAAGCGGGGTGGGGTCTCTTCTTCACGCGCTCTTCGGGCTCCGGAGTGTCTTCAGGTGCTCGTGCGCCCCCGCGACGACCCTCCTTGAGTTCGCGAAGGTGATCGTCTGCAGCGCCTCGCCGTAGGGGAGCCACCGGTAGCCGATATGCTCGTTCGAGAGCGTCACCTCCTCCTCCGGCGTCTCGATCAGGTAGTAGACGACCTCCTTGTAGACGGTATGCACCCGGCGCTGGAAGAAGTAGTGAACCTCCTCGCGGAATCCGGGGACGAACTCCGCGCGGGTGATCCCGGTCTCCTCCTCAAGTTCGCGAAGCACCGTCTCTTCCTCGCTCTCGCCGCGCTCACCGTGCCCTTTCACGAGATCCCAGTGCCCGGCTCCGTACTGCAGGATGAGGTACTGGAGATCCGTATCCCGCCGGACGACGACCGCTCCGCATGATCGCTCTTTTGCCATTGTTCTCAATCCTGTATCGTGGAGCCTCCTGCTCCCGCGAGTTCGCGCCCGATGATCCGGAAGTCCTCTTCCAGGGCTTCCCGGTACGCCGGGTTGTAGAGCGCGGCAGCGGGGTGGAGGGTGGGGATGAGGCGAACCGGGTGGCCGAAGAGGATGCCGGGGTAGACCGTACCCCGGATCTCCGTGATCCGGTCGAACTCGACGGGGAGGAAGGAGAGGATGTACCTGCTCGAGTGCCGGCCCAGCATCACGATCACCTTCGGGCGGATGATCCGGATCTGCTCCTCGAGGTACGGGGTGCAGGCCCGGATCTCCTCCTCGCCGGGATCGCGGTTCCCGGGCGGCCGGTGCTTGACGATGTTCGCGATGAAGACGTCGTCACGGGAGAGACCGATCCCGGTGAGGAGGCCTTCGAGGAGTCTCCCCGCCCTGCCGACGAACGGCCTCCCGGTGAGGTCTTCCTGCTTCCCCGGCGCTTCGCCGATGAGCATGAGGTCGGCCCGGGGGTTCCCCTCTCCGGGAACCGCATGGTGGGTATCCTCCCAGAGGGGGCATTTCCGGCATTCGCCGATGACGGCGGCAAGTTCCTCTATCGCCGCCTCTCCCCCCGCATCCTGTAGCATGCCCACACTATTGAGGATAACTCGTATAACCTTCTTATGCATTGTGTTTTGGGGCCGACCCCATCTCAACCACCCGGGAACAACCTCTGAAGAGAGAGGAGGTTTCACACCTCCGGCCACGGATCTCGCCGTTCGGCGCGGTGCCGGTTTCATGCCTATGGAGGCCGGTTTTTCGAGGGGGTAATCCAGCACAGGCCCAACGTGTAGATGCGTGTCACAGAAAAGGTATATAGAGAAACGTTGAGCTCTCCAGCGTGGATACCTGTACTGGTATCCCGAGATGCGCGGGACCCCCCATCCCCGGTTGACGCCCCGGATGAAGAGCCCCGCATGCCCGGAGGCAACAGGATCTACGCGCTCTGCGTACTTGAAGGTGTTGCTTTATCCGCCTCCGGGTAAAAAAACGGAGGAAAACGAGATAAACAAAAAAATAGGCATGCAGGCATTCCCCTTGCTCCTGGCGGCAATGCTGGTAAGCACGGGTTTTGTGCCAATTGCAAGCGCAATCGCGGGCGAAGGCGCCGGAATCGATTTTGATCGGTACTCGCTTCCTCAACTGAACGTCGACCCATCGATTGAGACGATAGCCATCTCCGAGGCATTAAGCCCCCAATCGGAGCGACGAATCACAGACAGTAGGACGGAAGGGGGGATCCCGCTCGGTTCGATCGTCGTCCACGCAGCCGATGGAATCACCCAGGTGTTCGACAAAAATGGGAACCAGTTGCTCTCGATCAGTGACGAAAAATCCGGAAAACTACCCACACCTGCTGGTGTCGAAAAATCCTGTACCCGACTGCATCAACTCCCGAACGACTCAAGAGTGTATCACCGCGGAGATCAGACCTTCGTCCTTGATGCTGCCGGAGAACTGATCCTGACCGTCATTGATAAGACTCCGTCCTCCGGTCGGAATGTGGCGGAGCCAAAGATGTGGACCGGTGGTAATAGTTGGGTAGAATCAGCAGAGGATAGACCAAATTCCGAGATTACCGAGTATACAGCATACTGGACGGTCCCATCCAGCCCGCCTTCAGGTCTTGCGATTAATGAGAGGATCTATCTCTTCAACGGCATAGAGGGGACTGTCAATTCAACGACGTACCTGCTGCAGCCGGTGCTGGCCTACAACGGCTCCACCCATCAATGGGAAGGGCAGGCCTGGGCGGCATACAGTCCCAACTACCAGGATAGTTATTATGGCCCCCTGTTCGGCACCGCCACCGGGCATACGATGAGAGGGCGCATCTACTGGAGTAGCAGTCTCAATCTCTGGTCTATCACCATCTACGACCATACAACAGGCCAGTACAGTTCGCTGTCAACGCAATGTATGCAGCCGGGGCCCGGGTACCGTGTCGGCTGCGTCCTTGAAGGCTGGAATATCGACGACAACACGGATATGCCGGGCGACACGCTCTTCTACGACATGGTGTACAAGAGTTATGGGGCGCCCATGAGCATCGACCTGGAGCCATGGTACTCAACCGAGGTTCCTTATGAGATCATGCGATACTGCCAGGTGCAGATCATTCAGAATCCTTCGCGTGTGTGCCTCCATACCTACAACTGATGAATGATGAGACAAATTTCCTTTCTCCTTTTTATGCTGCTGCTTCTGGCATTCGGGGCCGGGTGTATCGACCCCCCGGAGACAAATGCAACGGAAAACGTCACCCCCGCCCCGGTCCTCCACTACGAGCGGGGGGACGTCTTGATCCCGATCAACACATCCAAGATTCCAGTGCGGGGATTCGACGCCAATGTCACGGAGGTGATCGAGACCCTCCTCGCCGACCAGCGGGCCGGGGCCCTGCTTGAGGGCGGGTGGAAGATAGCCTCGGTCCAGACAAGTTATGATTACGACTTGAGGACGCATGTCGACGTAGAGTTCCGGAGCGATGAACCGTCACCGTCGTTCTTCATCGAAGTGGACGAACAGAAGGGGCACACCGGCTGGGGGCGCTGCAACGTCCCGCGCTGGCTTGGAGGACCGTTTGCAGGCCCCTACCCTGAGGACTATCACCAGAACTGGACGAACAGAAGGGGCGTTGACTGGATATATGTCTTCGATCACCACAACGATCGGGTAGTGATGGTCTACAACGAAACGACGATCTTCTACCTCTACCCCTCGTACGGGAGAGAGTGGTATGAAAGCGTGGAGGCGTCAGGATGAAGCGGATCTTCATTCTCTCCCTTACGCTGCTGCTCCTGGCGCTCGGGGCCGGGTGCATCGACTTCCCGGGGGCGAACGCCACGGAAACCGTCACACCCGCCCCGGTCCTCCACTACGAGCGAGGGGATGTCTCGATCCCCATCAACGTCTCCGAGATCCCGGTGAGAACGTTCGATGTCAACGCAACAGAGGTGATCGAGATCGTCCTCGCCGACCAGCGGGCCGGGATTCTGCTTGAGGGCGGATGGCAGATCACCTCGATCCGGACGGGCTTTGAGGGGGAGGACCCGAACCGGGAGCACATCGACGTGGAGTTCAGGAACGATGAACTGTCGCTGTCGTTCTTCATCGAAGTGGACGAATGGGAGAGGCAGACCGGCAGAGGACGTTGCAGCGCCACGATCTGGAGGGGGCACCCGTGGACGTCAGAACCCTTCCCCGAGGAGGAAGACTATCACCAGGCGGTAAACCCGTATATGGGCCTGTTTGTGGTCGTCGATCATCACAACGAGAGGGTGATTATGGCCTATGACGATACGACGATCTTCTACCTCTACCCCTCATATGGGGAAGTGACTGAATGGGAATGACCGAAGCGGAACCGACGCCCCTCTCCCCTCTCTCATGGAACAGGGTGATGTGAAAGCGTAGGGGAGGGCGATGCGGGAAAATGCAGGTTGCCGGAACGAGCATGGAACCACCATAGAAGGGAAACAAAATGAACAGAAAAGCGGGAATGCGGGCGCAAATCGTACCTGCAACCGGCGAGAGCAGTTAAGTGAAGCAGATCTTCATTCTCTCCTTTGCACTGCTACTCCGGGGCGCGCTGTCTCTCCTGCACGGATCTGGCCCTGCGGCCAGTCGCACTATGCTCCCACCCGTCGCCACTCGAAGACCTTCGGTCTTCTCCAACTCCTGTCCTACGGACAGTCGTTCCTCACGGAGCGTCGCCAATTTAATACCACCAGAGATGAACACTATATAGAATTTCCCGGCGACTTCACCGCCCGGTCTCGCCGGAGCGGCGCCTGACCCGGATTTCCGGCCGGGTTCCGGGCTGCAGGACGAATGGAGCGATTTGTACAATGAGCGATATGGATCACACCTGTTTTGACACAGCAAAGATCGACAAGATACAGGAACTGCGCGAACGCGGGGTGACGGTCTACCCCTACACCTTCGACCGCAGGGATACCGTTCTGGAGATCAAGGAGCGGTTCTCCACGATCGAGCACGATAAGAGCGAGGAGGAGGTCAGCACAGCGGGGCGCGTCTACGTCGTCCGCCAGCACGGCAAGACGATCTTCGCCGATATCGGCGACTCGACCGGCAGGATCCAGATATACCTCCGCAAAAACGACCTCGGGGAGGAGCAGTTCGACCTCTTCCGCCAGTACGTCGACGCCGGGGATATCATCGGCGTCGTCGGCCACGTTTTCCGGACGAAGATGGGCGAGATCACCGTCTGGGTCGACCGGTTCGAGCTCCTCACAAAATCGGTCTGCCCGCTTCCCGAAAAGTTCCACGGGCTCAAGAACGTCGAGACCCGCTACCGGCAGCGCTACCTTGACCTGATCATGAACGAGGAGAGCCGCGAGACCTTCCGGATCCGGAGCAGGATCATATCGCTCCTGCGGCAGTTCCTCTTCGAGCGGGACTACCTGGAGTTCGAGACCCCCACCCTGCAGCCGATCTACGGCGGCGCGAACGCCCGGCCGTTCACCACCCACCACAACGCTCTCGACCAGAAACTCTACCTCCGGATCGCGCCGGAGCTCTACCTCAAGCGCCTGGTCGTCGGCGGTTTCGACAAAGTCTTCGAGATTGCCAAGAACTTCAGGAACGAAGATATCGACACCAACCACAACCCCGAGTTCACGATGGTGGAGATCTACGAAGCCTACCGGGACTACAACGACATGATGGACCTCACCGAGGAGATCTTCGCGCACCTTGTAGAGTTGGTGTGCGGGGGGACCACCACACCATTTTCGGGGCACGACCTGAACTTCGCCCGGCCCTGGCGCCGTCTCTCCATGGAGGAGGCGGTGCGGGAGTACGCCGGGATCGATATCGGGGCGATGAGCCTCGAAGAACTCCGTGCATTCGGCCTTGAACACTGCGTCGAGGGCTGCGAGAGCGCCACAACCCGGGGCGAGTACCTGGTCCTCTTCTTCGAGCACTTCGGCGAGAAGCAGCTCATCCAGCCGACATTCGTCTACGACTTCCCCATCGAGAACTCGCCGCTTGCAAAGAAGCACCGCGAGAAGGAGGGGATGACGGAGCGGTTCGAACTCTTCATCGCCGGGATGGAGATGGCGAACGGCTTCTCGGAGTTGAACGACCCCCTCGACCAGAAGGCCCGGCTCGAAGCGCAGGACGCCAAACGCCGCCGGGGCGACCTCGAAGCGCAGATGATCGACTACGACTTCATCAACGCGCTCGGCTACGGGATGCCCC
>DAIRGM010000005.1:63811-80427 GCA_036794525.1 Methanoculleus sp. | reverse complement strand
TCGGCGTGACGTTCCCGGTTGGTGTCGGCGTGACGTTCCCGGTTGGTGTCGGCGTGACGTTCCCGGTTGGTGTCGGCGTCACATTCACCGTCGGCGTCGGCGTAACGTTCCCGGTCGGGGTCGGGGTGGGGATCGGGGTGTCCGGTGGGATCAGGACACCGTCGATCACGTAGATGGTGATGTTGTTCGTGATCTGGATCTGGGTTATGACGATGAGGTTGTTGATGGTCAGCTGGCCGTTGTCAAATGAGGCGTTGACATCCGATCCACTCGCGGTCGGCAGAGAGATCTGGCCGTCGGTCGAGTTCTGACACAGCATCACAAGGTCTTCGATCGTGTAATCGCCCTGGATGACGTGGTACTCAAGGATGCTGTTGAGGAGCGTCGTATCGTTCCGGATAGCCGAGAGCGTCTCGTTACCGAGTCCGGCAAACGCATCGTTGGTCGGAGCACATATCACGTAACTCCTGTTCCCCTCAAGCCTCTCGCCGATAGTGGAGCTGTTCACGAGCTCCACGAAGGTCGTCAGGTTTTCCTCTCCGGAAAGCCCTGTGACGATCTCATTGGTGAGGTTCACTCCGGGAGTAGGCGTCGGCGTAACGTTCACTGTCGGCGTCGGCGTCACATTCACCGTCGGAGTCGGAGTAACGTTCACCGTCGGAGTCGGAGTAACGTTCACCGTCGGAGTCGGAGTAACATTCCCGGTCGGTGTCGGCGTCACGTTCCCGGTCGGAGTCGGCGTCACATTCACCGTCGGAGTCGGAGTAACGTTGGCTTCTTCGGTGGCCGTCACGTTGACCAGATCGACAACAAGCGGTATGAGCGGCGTGTGGTCGTTATTGACCACCTGGACCGAGAGGTTGTGCGCACCCGCCGTCACGTTCTCCCAGGTGTGGGTGAGGTTCGTGGAGATGACGTAGCCGCCGGTCGGCGGGATAGCGGGTTCACTCGCATTCGTCGGTATCGGAGCATCGAGGTAGTAGTGCAGGTGCCCCTCGCCCGGCGCGTTCGGCTGCCCGGTCGGCTCCACCAGCGTGAAGTTCGTCACGTTCACGCTCACCGTGACGTTCCCGGCAGTGACGTCGGCACCCTCCATGGGCTCGACGATGGTGACGTTCGCTTCAGTGGTCGGGGTCACATTCCCGGTCGGTGCCGGGGTCACATTCCCGGTCGGGGTCGGCGTAACGTTCCCAATGACGGTCACGTTCACTGTAAGCGTATACAGGGCGTCCTTCAGGGTATGATCCGGAGGCCCGTAGGAGAAGGTTAGATTGTCCCCGTCGGTCACGTTCGTCACCGCGGGTCCGGTCGTGCCCGCCTCATCGTTCACCCAGAACGTCCAGTTGTTCGGAGTCCCGTTCACGATCTCGTTCTCAATCCCTGCAATCGATAGAATGCTGAGATTACCCTCTTCCGGAGGCAGGTCGGCGGCAACCTGGTACTCAAAGTCTCCGAGGGTCGCAGCCTCATCGAGTGCTCCGAGTACGGTCGCTTGCACTACTTCATACGATTCAGTACTGTTTACAGGTGTAATGTTCACAGACTCATCAGGGCTCAGTTCGACAGGCCCTCCTCCAATCAGGACTGCCGTAGTTGCGGCAGTGAGTGACAGGAGAAGAACGAGGCAGAAACCGAGCAGTAAATGTTGTTTCATACATATCCCCCCTTGCGGGCAAGAGAATATTCCACGTTATATAAAAACATTGCGATAATAATTCCGAGATCCCGAATAGGGCGAATTAAGGCCAGATCTCCCCATATCCACCATGAGAATAGATCCTCCAGAGTGAAAGGCCAGGCCGACCCTCCTCTCCGGCGGAAGAAATCAGCAAAACGCCGGTGGCCCTCTCATCCGGGAAAATGCAAAAGGGTGTTACAGTCCGGAACAGGCCTGATAGCCGTCCGGACGGCGCCGGGGGGCCGGTATCGGTGCTTACCGTTCCGCCCCGGTAACTTCACCTCACTGCGCGCTGCCCACCAGCATGGTCTGATTCGCCACGGCCGCTGTCCCGGTCGGTGTCGTGGTGACCACCGTCTCAGTCGGCATCGTCGTGGTCTGCATCACGGTCTGGTTCTCCGTCGTCAGGTTCACGCTTGCAGGCACCAGCACCTGGTCGATAACGTGGATCACGCCGTTCGTCGCATTGATGTCCGCCATGGTGACGGTGGCATTCTCAACCATGACCTTGCCGTCGACGACGGTGACGTTCAGGTCCTCACCGGCGAGCGTCGTGAGCGTCGTCATGTTCTCGGTCTTGCCCCCCATGCCAAGGAGCCCGCTGAAGATGTCGAGAATTCCGCCTCCGGTCTGGTTTTCCGTCTGGTTGCCGGTCTGGTTTTCCGTCTGGTTGCCGGTCTGATTTCCAGCCATACTCATGAGGTCCGCCGAGGTGTACTCACCTTCGACAACATGGTACTGGAGAACCGTGGTCAGGTTGGTGGTATCGTTGAGGAGCGGCCCCACGGTCTCGTTGCCGAGCGCGTTGAACGCATCATTGCTCGGAGCAAAGAGCGTGTAGGGTCCCCCGGAGTTGAGGGTGTCGTAGAGCCCGGCCGCACTGACCGCCTCCGCCAGTCTCGTCAGGTTCTGGTCCTGGCCGATATAGGCGGCGATCGTCATATTAGCAGTCTGATTGCCCATCTGCCCGGTATCATTCCCGGGTGTCGGCGTTGCATTCCCGTCTCCCACCACCGCCGCCGTCACAGCAAACGGCATCGCCAGAAGGACGAGAATACATACGCATAGCGTTGTCCATTGTCTCATACTACCATTCCCCCCTGGGGAGAGGGGGAAGGATACGTATCACATTATAAAAGTTTTGTTAGATTTATTGGGTTGGGGTTTTCAGGCCTACAGCCGCATGAGGACCGCCTTCTCCTCCATGTAATCCTCGAGCGCCCGGCTGCCGTTCTCCCTGCCGATGCCGCTCGCCTTCGTCCCCCCGAACGGCACCTCCGGCGGAATCTTCAGGTGCTGGTTGACCCAGACGATCCCCGCATCGAGTTCATCCGTCGCCCGGGCGATCACGTCGGCGCTCCTGGTCCATACCGACGCCCCGAGCCCGTAACGGGAGTTGTTCGCGAGCTCAAGCGCTTCGTCGAGGCTGGAAACGGCGGCGATCGGCAGCACCGGGCCGAAGACCTCCTCGGAGAAGAGGACGGAGTCGTAGGGAACACCGGCAATGAGCGTCGGCAGGAAGAAGAGACCGCGTTTGTACTCTTCCCCCTCCGGTGCCCGTCCCCCGGCGACGATCTCTCCCTCGTCCCGCTCCCGGGCGGCATCGACGAGATCGGCGACCCGCTCAAGGCCCGCCCGGTTGTTCAGCGGGCCCATCCCGATACCGCGGTCCATGCCGTTCCCGACCACGATCCCCTCGACCCTCGCCGTCAGCCGGCGGACGAACTCGTCCGCGATCGCGTCGAAGACGTAGAGCCGTTTGACCGCCGTGCAGACCTGCCCGCAGTTGTAGAACCGTCCCCGGATGACCCCCTCGACGGCCGCTCCGATATCGGCGTCGTCACAGACGATCATCGGATCGCTCCCCCCGAGTTCCAGCGTCAGCCGCTTCATCGCCGGGGCGGCGTCGAGAGCAACCTGCCTCCCGGTTTCGACCTCGCCGGTGAACGAGACCTTCCGGATAGCCGGGTTCCTCGCGATCTCCCGGCCGACCGTCTCCCCCGGCCCGGTGACGACGTTGAGGACACCGGGCGGGAGACCCGCCTCCCCGAGGATCTCCGCGAGCCTCAAGCAGGTCAGCGGCGCGGTCCGGGCGGGCTTCAGGACGACCGTGTTCCCCGCCGCGAGAGCCGCTCCTATCTTCCAGCCCATGATGATCGCCGGCATGTTCCAGGGGATGATCGCGCCGCAGATGCCGAGCGGCCGTCTCCGGACGGTGGCGTGGCCGTAGCCCTTGAGGTTCGCGAACTCGCCTCGCGGCACCGCCGAGAGACCGTGGTAGTACTCAAGGATGTTTGCGAACCCGTTGATCTCGTCGACCGCCTCGCGGATGGGTTTCCCCTGTTCGGCGGTCAGGAGCGCCGCAAGATCGGTGTTCCTGCGCCGGACCTCCCCGGCGGCGAAGAAGAGAATCTTTGAGCGATCCCTCGGGCTCTTTGCGGCCCAGTCGGAGAACGCCTCCCCGGCGGCCTCGATGGCGGATACGACATCCTCCTCGCCGCCGAGCGGCGCTTCACCGACCACGTCGCCCGTTGCGGGGTTGTGCACCGGAAAGATCCTGCCGGAGACCGAATCGCGCCGCTCGCCGTTGATCAGCATCTTCATAGGTGATCCTATGGCCGGGGGTGGTAATATGCGCTCCGTCACCCGCGGTGCCCGCACCGGCACCTGCCGATGGGGACGGCCACCGCCGCCGCCATCCCGGCCAGCAGGAGGAACGCAGCCAGGAACCCGGCTCCTCCGGCGACCAGCCCGGCAAGGGCGGAGAGGAACGTGAACCCGGCGTAGGATGCGGTATTGAAGAGCCCGGTCATCGCGCCCTGCTCGATCCCCGTCTCCGCGAGGAACGCGAGAGCCGCGACGATGATCACGCCTGAGAGCGCCCCGATGAGGGGGAACGCGTACGGCGTAGCGTAACTCGCCAGAACCGCCGCAGCCATCAGGAGCGAGGTAACCCGGATGGTCGGGATCGGACGCAGGGTGAACCGGGGGGCGACGAGAACGGCAACGACGGTTGCGATGTTGATCGTCGCCAGTTGCAGGGCGAGCACCGACGGATCGCTCCCGGTGTACCCGGGGTAGACGGCCGCCACCGCCCCGGTCATCCCCACCAGAACGACCGCCGCAACAAAGAACCAGAAGTAGTTCCGCACGATCTCTGCGAAATCCGCCCTGGCAAAACCCGTGCGCTTCCTCTCCCGGACGACGAACCCCATGACGGCCGCGGGGACGGCAAGCACCGTAAAGAGGGCGATCCCCGCGAGATGGGAGTCGAGGACAGCATCGAGCCAGCCCGTCGCGAGCAGCCCCACGACCAGGCCGAGGTTCAGGGCCGCCATGACGTAGCCGCTGATCCGCCCGGGGGACGGGTGCGAGTTCGCCCACGCGAGCGCTGCCGAGAGGAAGAGACCTGCACCGATTCCCTCGACCACCCGGAAGACGAGAAGCGGCGCCCCGGAGGGAAAGAGCAGAATGAGAATGCCGCTTGCGAGGGTCAGGAGAAGCCCGGTGCGGATGAGGGGCGCGCTCCCTATCCGGTCGCTTGCAATCCCTGCAGGGAGCACCGTAAGAAACGCGCCCAAAAAGTATGCAGAGTAGACCACGCCCTGCAGCGCCGCCCCCTCGGCGAAATCGGGAAGCACCGGGACGACGGCGTTCGAGAGCGCCATCACCACGAATATCCCGAAAAGGATGGGGAATTTTCGCGGCATCCCTAGATCATGCGGTAGGTCTCGAGGTTCATGGGGGAGTGCGTCTCGATACGGTGCCGCTTGTAGATGGAACTTGCAAGGTCGAGGGTCTTGTTCTCGTCGCCGTGGATGGTGAAGATCTTCTCCGGGCGCGGCTGGAGGTGGGCGACGTAGTTCATCAACTGCTTCCTGTCGGAGTGGCCGGAGAACCCGTCGCTCGTCGCGATCTCGAGGTTGATCACGATCGTCTCGCGCCACCCGAGCGGGATCTCGCGCCACCCCTTCTGGATGCGCCGCCCGAGCGTCCCGTCCGCCTGGTAGCCGACGAAGACGAGCGCGTTGCGCTCGTCCGGGCCGAGAGCCTTGAGGTACTCCATCACCGGCCCGCCGTTCAGCATACCGCTCGTCGTGATGATGACGCAGGGGTCGCCCGTTATCACCTTCTCCCGGATGGCCGGCGAGTCCACCTGGACGAAGGCCTCGGAGAGGAAGGGGTTCAACCCTTCGCGGAAGATCTGGTTACGGAGATCGCTGTTGAGGTACTCCGGGTAGGTCGTGTGGATCGCCGTCGCCTCCTTGATCATACCGTCGAGGTAGATCTTCACCGGCGGGATCTTCTGTTTCCGGATCCCCTCCTCGAGGGCGAGCATGACCTCCTGCGACCGCCCGACGGCGAACGCGGGGATGATCACCTTGCCGCCGCGCTTGATCGTCGCCGAGACCGTCTCGTAGAGTTTATCCTCAGCGTCTTTCCTCTGGGGCTGGTTGTCGTTCGCCCCGCCGTAGGTGCTCTCCATGAAGAGTGCCTCGAGCCGGGGGAAGGAGGATACCGCAGGGGAGAAGAGCCGTGTCTTCTGGTAGTTGAAGTCCCCGGTGAACGCGATGTTGTAGAGCCCCTCGCCGATGTGGAAGTGCGCGATCGCCGACCCGAGGATGTGCCCCGCGTTATGGAAGGTGAGTTTGACGTCGGGGGCGATATCGGTCACGCTCCCGTAGTTGAGCGTGATCGAGTGCTTCATGTAAGTCCGCACTTCGTTTGAGGTGTAGGGGATCTTGTCCGTCTCCTTCCGGACAACGTCCAGGTAGTCGAGCTGGAGCATCGTCGAGAGGTCCCGCGTCGGCGCGGTCGAGTAGACCGGGCCCTCGTAGCCGTACTTGTAGAGGAGGGGGACGAGGGCGCAGTGGTCGAGGTGCGCGTGGGTGAGCACCACCGCGTCGAGCGAGTCGAGAGGGTAGATCTCGGGGACATAGAGGTAGGGCGTCCCGTTCGCGATGTTGCCGGGTTTCTCGCCGCAGTCGACCAGGATCTTGCTCTCCGGCGTCGATATCAGGAACGCGGCGCGGCCGACCTCGCGGCAGCACCCGAGTGTCGTGACCCGCAGCCACTGGTCCTTGCTCGTGACCTCTCGGTGGATACGGCGGCCGATCGTGCGGAGGAACGCCTTGCGCTCATCCTTCACCGACCGCAGGTAGGTGCGGATCTGCTTCACCGTCGAGCTCTCGATGGGCGGCGTCCGGACAACCTTCGGCGTCCAGCCGATCTGTTTCGTGATCTCCCGGAGGGTCACCCCGTTCTTGCCGATGACGACGCCGGGCTTCTCCGCCTCGATCAGGACTTCACCGGTCTCCGGGTCGAAGAAGAGATCGGTGATCCCCGCGTTCTCCGGCACGACCGCCCGGATCTCCTGGGCGGCCCGCTCGGGGTCTTCAAGGATATTCGGGCGCACGACGATGCGCTTTCTGAGATCGCGTGCCAGTATCTTTATCAGGTCTGCCTGGTCGGCAAACTGTTTCGGATCGTCGGTGTAGATGACGAGCTCGGGGCCTTCAAACTCGACGTTCGAGATCGTTATTCCAGCAGGAACGATCTTCTCGATCTGCTCCTTAAGCTCCTGGAGTTTATCTTCAATAACCATTAAAATCGTCCTAAAAAAATATCAGGGTGTTGAGCGGGCTGCAGATGGTCTTTGCAGCCCGCTCTCAATCTGTTCTTCGTATTTGTCCTTCGTGATCACGACCACCATGATATCCTCGCCGGATGCGGAGTCACGACGCATCGCCGATCTGACGGCACGGACAGCGAGGTCCTTCGCCTCGTCCTCCTTCATATCGGCCCGGTACTGGTCTTCGAGCACGCCGTAGGCGAACGGCGACCCCGAACCGGTGGCGACGATGTCCTCTTCCTTGGTCGCCCCGCCCATGGCGTCGACGGAGTAGACGCTCGGCCCCGCGTCGTCGAACCCGCCCATCAGGAGCTGGACGTAGTAGGGATAGTAGCGGTTCTGGTTCAGGTAGTTCGAGAGCAGGGTCGATGCCGCACCGACAGACATCGTCTTGCCGCGACGCATCTCGAAGAGGTTGCACTCGACCTGCAGGATCCGCACGAGCTGCTGCGCGTCGCCGACGCCGCCGGCGGTCGTGAGACCGAGCCTCGGCGTGATCTGGTAGATCTTCTTGGCACGCTTGCTCGCGATCATGTTCCCCATCGTCGCCCGCATCTCTGTTGCAAGGACCACGCCACCGTCGAAGATCAGCCCGACCGTGGTTGTACCTTTCATAATCTCTTGGGAAGTATCAAGCATTGAAGCACCCCTAAAACCATTAAAACGCTTTATCACGCGTAGAAGCGGTTAAGCGTATAGCGATATCATAAAACATAAATTTATCGCCGTACCGGCTCACGGCACGACATGGATAGACATCTGTATATTATATGAACATTGCCCCTTAACTCTTTCGCAAGCCCTGCTGGTCGGGCAGCAGCACCTTGATCAACTCGCGGTCGAAGAGCATGGCGACAAGCCGCTTGTTTCCGTTGACCACCGGGAGCTGGTCGACCCGGGCACGCCGCATCTTCAGCGCACACTCGCCGACCTCCGCGTTCAGGGGAACGGCGAGGACGTTCTTGACCATCGCGTTCTTCACGGGGATCGGGAGGAGCTGGATCCGGGAGGTGCCGTAACTGATGGTGTGCATATCCCGGATGCTCTCCCAGGTCCATTCGTCGTCGTCGGTGCCGTTCGAGAAGTCGCTGACCTCGACACCGTCCTCGATGCGGGAGTGCCGTATGAGGTCGCGTTCCGATATGATGCCGGTGAGCGTGCCGTCCTCAACCAGAATGGGGATGGCATCGTAGCCCGAAATCTCGAGGATCCTTCCCACAAGCGAGAGAGGTGTCTCCTCCCAGAGGGCGTAGGTCTTGCTGACGCAGTTGTCCCTGATAGGGAGGGTGATGCGCAACTGGGCGATGGCGCCGATGAGGTCGGCCACGCTGATCAGCCCGACCATCTTCCCGGCATCCATGACGGGAAGTCTCCTGATGTTGTGGCGCACCATCAGCTGGGCAGCCTCCGATATGGGGGCGTCCGGCCGGATGACGACCGGATCGGGCGTCATCAGGAGCCCGAGCTGGGTCTCTTCCGCCTTGCGGAGGAGATCCTTTCGGGTGATGATGCCGACGAGCTCGCCGTCTTTGAGGACGGGAACACCGCTGATGCCCGTGCGTTTCAGGATACGCAGGACGTCGTCCCGGTTGCCGGGGATCTCGACGCAGACGACGTCGGCCACCATGAAGTCGCGGACGAGCATCTGCTCTGGAGAGGTTATGATCTCACCACCGTTGTCGTGATGGGACTGTTTTGCACCACATAATCGGTCACGCTCCCGAGCAGGAGCCGGTCGACACCGCTCTTCCCGTAGGAGCCGAGGACGATGAGATCGGCGCCCACCTCTTCGGCGAGAGCGACGATCTGGGAACCTGCGTGCCCCTGCCGGAGATGCGTGACGAGCGAGACGCCCGCTGTATCCGCCTTATTCCGGGCCTTTTCAAGGATACCCTCGCCCTCCTGCTGCAAAACACTGTAGATGATCTCGAGTGTGTTGTCCATGGGGAGGGAGGTGAATAGCCCGGATTCGACCACATACACAACGTGAACTTCGGCTTTCCAGATGCCGGCCTCACCGAGAGCCATCTCGAATGCCCGGTCGGCCGGTTCAGAGCCATCTATAGCGACTAGTATCTTACGGAACATACACACCACGCAGAACAGGTACTCTTCATCAGATTTCTATTGCAGGGTTAAAACAGTTTGGCAAATAGATGAAGAATCCAGCCGTTTTACGATAGTCGCCCGGACATCCCGGCTGAAGGAGATATTCTTTTCCGACGGATTTATAACCAGGAAATTCGCTTTCTGCCCTTCCTCAAGGTATCCGGATGCACCTACCATCCCGGCGCCGGAAACTGCGGCGCGGAGGATCTCGTCGGGGCGCGCGCGGTATACCGTCGCGGCAAACGCCATCTCCTGGAGCATATCGGGCTGGACGAACATCACGTTGTCCGTCCCGAGGTGGAGCGTTCCCCCGAGTTCAAGTATGCGCGATATCGGGGGGCGGGCCGCCGACGCCGCGACCCCCAGCAGCCAGTTCGATCGCGGGCAGACGACGATGGGGATACCCATATCGACGATCCGGCGGAGCTGGGCATCCGTCGCGTGGGTGCAGTGAACGAGCAGGTCGGGCTCGAACGCGAGCGCGTCGTCGACGTCGTTCGGGTTCCTCTCGGCGGCATGGAAGGCGACGAGCTTCCCTCTGGCCCGCGCGTTCCTGACGGTCTCTTCGGCGTTCGCCACGTCATGAACGCTGCTGATGCCCGCCCCGTCGCTCACCTCCTCGCCGCCTTCACGGCCGAGGATGACCGGCCGGCAGTCGAGACCGGTCGCCGCCTCGCGGAGCGCCGCAACGCCTGCAGCCCCTCCTTCACGGAAATCGGCAAACCCGGTCGTCCCGGTGGCGAGCATCGCGGTGATGCTCGACCGCATCCCCCGGACGAGTTCGGCCCGCGGGGTCTCGGCGAGGATCCGGTGCTTCAACCCGTTCGGGGGTTTGACGAGGTCGGCGAGGCTGCCCCGGGCGGGGAGATCCATCGCGACGGTGTCGCCGAGATGCGTGTGAGCGTTAAAAAAGGCGGGCACGATCCACCTCTCGGGCGTCCGGGAAGCAGGCTCTATCGAGGTGACGATCCCCTCCGAGACGGTGATGGTGACATCCTCTTCCCGGAGGTCTTCGCCGAGGAGCGCCCGGCCGGTGACGACATAGGGTGAGACTTCCTGCATGGTCGAACCTCTGTTTTATATATCGTAAAGGAGAATACTTCAGTATGGCGAAGAAATCTGGCGGAAGACTGGTATCCTCTGCCGGCCTGGTCAATTACTACGACAGCGACGATCACCGGGCCATCCACATCGACCCGAAAGTCGTTATCGCCCTGACCATCGTGACCGGAGCGGCAGTCTTTGTCCTCAATGCCCTCTTCTAATCCTTTTTATTTTCCTTCAAGGCGGCCCTGACGACATCTTCTGCCGGCATGAAGTAGACGTTGTCGTGGCCGTTCCAGGCCCGGCAGTTCCGGAAGACCACCGCAGGTACGCCCTGGTGGCTCTCGCCCATGACGAAGTTCGCGAAGGCCGCGATCTCGTCGACGACCGCTTCTTCGGTGATCTCGAGGACGTGGCCGAAGAGGTCGGTGTCGCCCCGGTAGTCGTCGATGGCCGTCATCCCCGCCCAGCCGATGGCGATGCCGGTCTGGCCGCGCCGGAACGCCCGCCCGCAGGTGTCGGTGACGATCACCCGGACATTCTTGTTGGTGATGCGGCGGATAGCGTCCCGGATTTCCGCGGCAGCCCCCATGGGGTCGGGCGGGAGGACGATCAGCCAGCCGTCTTCGATGTTGCTGTGGTCGACGCCTGCCCGGACGCCGATGTGGCCGGACGGCAGTTCGGAGAGGATGAACGGGTATTCGAGCAGGATGTCGGTGGACGAGTCCAGCACCACCTGGACGAAGCGCGGGTCTTCCTTCGTCTTTGCCGCGATCCGCATGGCTTTTGCACCCGGGACGATAGCGGCGAGTTCGCGGGTGAAACCTTTTGCCTTCGAGTAGACGGACGAGGCGACGGTGAGGATGTCCCCGTCCTCGAACGCGACCCTCTCACAGATCAGGGCGGGAAGATCGTCTCCTCGCTGGATCAGGGGGAGACCTGAGACACCAATTACCTGGATATCCATTGGATTCACTGATCAGTGGTCGTCTCCGCATGCAGAAAAAGGCTCGGATTTTCACGCAGGGGGCTCTGACGGATTGTGGGGATTACTCGTGATTCCGGCCGGGCGCGGCGGACGAGGAGGCCTGGGCATGAGCGCCGGCAGGTGTGGGTTGTGAAAGATGGGAGGGCAGGAGCTCAAGAAGGCCAAGGCCCTTCATCGTGCGGCAAACTGAATGAACAGAGCGAGGAACAAGCCCGGTATAGTGGACCGTGGTGGCTATCGCCACGCACTGCCCCCGCCCCTTGGGGCGGGGGAGGAGGCCGAAGGCCGGGTAGGGTGGGGTCACAGATTAGCTTTACGGGGTAGAGGTAGAGACAGGGGAGGGGGAATGCTCCCCCCTCCCCGTCAGCCCCTCCCCCAATGGCGATATTCCCACGGAATCCGTGCCAGGGAAGCAATCCAGATGCCACGTATGAACGCCGCTGGTGCGAGCACCGTTAGGCGTGAGGCAGGGGAGCCCGCGCCCGGGATCGCCGATAATCCACTCCCCCACCGTCTCCCGCTCACCCGCACGACAACCCCACATCCTTCCTCAACCGAAACTCCGGCTCGAACGCGGCGATCAGGTCGAGGTACTGCTCGACGGTGCGGGTGAAGAGGAAGCGCTCCCGCACCCTCTCGCGCGCTGCACGTCCGAGCCGTTCGCGGAGATCGGGGTCGCGGAGCAGCCGGACGATCCGCTCCGCCGCCTCATCGACGGATGAGACCAGAAACCCGCTCTCCCCATCCTCGATCTGCCGGCGGATGCCGCCGACGTTTCCGCCGATCACCGCCGCGCCCTTCCACATCGCCTCCGATACCGTCAGCCCGAACCCCTCCCGGAGGGACTTCTGGAGGACGACTGCGGCACGCCGCTGGAGAGCGTTCACCAGCGCCCCATCCTGGACGCTCTTGACGATGATCCGCTCGTTACGATGGGCAAGGAGCGAGCGATAGACCTCCGCGCCTTCCGGGTCGTCAGTTGCGACGTTCCCGACGAGGACCAGGGTGCACTCCTCCTCCTTCCGGGCCTTCTCAAACGCCTGGATGACACCCAGGGGGTCCTTCCAGCGATCGAACCGGGAGATCTGGACGACGAGAGGGAGGTCGGTCGGGATGCCGTAGTGATCGAGGCGCTCGTCGATGGCGCTCTCGGAGAGTTCCTTGTTCACGATGGAGAAGGGGTCGATCCCGGGCGTGAAGAAGACCTGCGGTCTCGTGAGATCCTGCCGGTACTCTCCGCAGGAGAGGACAACGGCGTCGTACTGCTCGATGAACGGGACCAGGTAGTTCCAGACCTCCCGGTTCGGCGTGGTGAGGTCGAGGTGGCAGCGCCATACCCAGGGGCATTTCTTCCGGTAATGGGTGATCAGCGGGAGCGGCTGCGGGTCGTGGACGAAGACCATGTCGTGGTCGATGTGGTTCCTCACGGCGTTCTCGTGGATGACGTCCTCGTAGATCTCCTTCTTCCGGCCGGAGAGGTTGATATCCGCCCCCTGGAGGGCGTTATGAAACTTCTTCGTCACGCTGAAGAAGTCCGGGGGGCCGTGGACGACGCGCCACCCGGTCCGTATCCCGAGACTGTTCATCAGGAGCGTCAGGGAGGAGAGGATCTGGGAGACTCCCCCGCCGTAGTAGGTGGAGTTCATGTGCAGGACGTGCATGTCGTGGAGCGGCCGGGCCTTCGCCTCGATGCGGCGTACGACCTCATTTCCGACGTACTGTTCGTAGTCCCCGATGGTGTGAATCACGCTCATCCCGATCGCTCCTGCATCGAAGCGTTCGCTCTTATGCATACCGGTGGGTCCCGGCAGATGACGGTCCTGCATAACGATATATAGGTGCCGCGGCACCCACCAGCGAAGAGAGGAAGAAGCATGGAAGAGGCACCGGAACGGGACGAGAGTCTGCCGGGAAAGGCAGAGTCGTACTGGATGGCCACCTCGCCGGAGACGGGGTTTCCACCGCTCGACGGGGACGGGCGCGTGGACGTCACGGTGATCGGCGGCGGGATAGCGGGCATTACCACGGCGTTTCTGCTGAAGAAGGCGGGGCTGACCGTCGCCCTCATCGACGCCTACCGGATCGTCACGGGCGCCACCGGCCATACGACGGCGAAGGTCACGGTGCTCCACCGCCTTATCTACGCCGATCTGATCGACCGGCTCGGGAGCGTGAAGGCCCGGCAGTATGCCGCTGCGAACCGGGCGGGGGTCGAGACGGTCGCGTCCCTCGTCCTGGAGTACGACATCCCGTGCAGTTTCGAGCGGAAACCCGCCTACACCTACGCGGAGTCGGAGGAATCCCGCGAGAAGGTCATGGCCGAGGTTGACGCGGCACGGCGCCTCGGGCTTCCTGCGGCGTTCACGGAGGACGTCCCGCTGCCGGGAGAGAACCATGGAGCGGTGGTCCTCGAAGGCCAGGCGCAGTTTCACCCGCGTAACTACCTCCTGCTCCTCGCCGGACACCTCCCGGGGGAGGGGAGTTACGTCTTTGAGATGACGAGAGCCGTAGGCATCGAGGAGCGGGCGGACGGCGTCGCGGTGAAGACCGACCGGGGCACGCTCCACTCCAGTCACGCGGTTCTCGCGACACACTACCCCATCTACGACCGTCCCGGTGCATACTACGCCCGGATGCAGCCATCGCGGTCTTACGCACTCGGCGTCCGGATCGACGAGCCGTTCCCGGACGGGATCTTCATCAACGCGAGCGATCCCGTTCACTCCTGGCGATCACAGCCTGCCGGCGACGGCGACCTCGTCATCGTCACCGGCGCGGCGCATGGCACCGGGCAGGTGACCGACACCCGGGCGCATTACCGCGACCTCGAGGCCTACGCCCGGTCGATCTACCCGGTAACGTCCGTCGACTACCACTGGTCGGCGCAGGACTACATCACGGTCGACCGCGTCCCCTACATCGGCAGGCTCGCCGAGGGGCACGACCGCGTCTTTGTCGCGACGGGGTTCGGCAAATGGGGGATGGCCGCCGGCACGGCGGCGGGGATGATCCTCACCGACCTGATCCGGGGCCGAACGAACCCCTGGGCGGAGGTCTTCGACCCTCTCCGGTTCCGGGAGCAGCCGGAGTTCCCCGACCGGGTGCAAAAGAGACTCGAGGCCGCAGGAGGGGCGATCGAGGTCGGTGCAGCCGGTTTCGACCGGGAGGTCGCGGCAATACCGCCCGGAGAGGGGAAGGTCGTCGAGGCGGGCGGGCAGAATGTCGCGGTCTTCCGGGACGATCGCGGCGGGATCCGCACACTGGACCCGACCTGCATGCACATGGGCTGCACCGTCGTGTGGAACAACGCGGAGAGGTCCTGGGACTGCCCCTGCCACGGCTCCCGCTACGCCGCCGACGGGAGGGTGATCGAGAGCCCGACGGTGAGGGGGCTGCGAAAGAAGAAGGTCGTGCGGCGGTAACCCCGGGGTGGGGGGACAGTGCACTGCACCGCTCTCCGGCCCGGCCCCATACCCACACTATATATGCTCCCGGCGGAAGGGGCTGGGCATGGAGCATTGGCCGGATGTATATGATCTGCCGGGCAGGCACGGATCGTTCTGGATGGAGACTACCGCGGCGGAGACGCCGCATCCTCCGCTGCCGGGGAACCTGGAGACCGATGTGGCGGTCGTGGGCGGGGGTATCGTCGGGATCACCGCCGCCGTCCTGCTCAAGCAGGCGGGTTACGCGGTCGCCCTGATCGAGGGTGACCGGATCGTAGGGGGGGTGACCGGGCATACGACGGCGAAGATCACGGCGCTCCACCGGTTAATCTACAAGGATCTCATCGACCGGTTCGGGGGCAGGCCGGCACAGCAGTACGCCGAAGCGAACCAGGCGGCGATCGAGGCGATAGCATCGCTCGTCCGGGAGCACACCATCGCCTGCGACTTCATCCGGAAACCGGCCTGCACCTACGCGGAGTCGGAAGAGGAGCGGAAGAAAGTCGAGGCCGAGGCGGACGCGGCACGGAGTCTCGGGCTTCCTGCAGCGTTCGTCGAGGAGATCCCGCTCCCCGCCCGGAGTTACGGCGCGGTGGTCATGGAGAACCAGGCGCAGTTCCACCCGGTGAAGTACCTCCTCCACCTGGCGTCGCTGATCCCCGGCGACGGGAGCCGGATCTACGAGAAGACCCGGGCGCTCGAGGTGCAGGACGGCGGAGGCCGCTGCACGGTCAGGACGACGTCGGGAACCGTCACGGCAGAGAGCGTGGTTCTCGCGACCCACTACCCCTTCTACGATGCGCCCGGGTTCTACTTCGCCCGGATGGAACCGTCGCGGTCTTACGCGCTCGGTGTCCGGATCGACGAGCCGTTCCCGGACGGGCTCTTCATCAACGCCGATGGCCCCGTCCACTCCTGGCGATCGCAGCCTGCCGGCGACGGTGAACTCGTCATCGTCGGCGGCATGGAGCACCGGACCGGCGAGAGCGTGGACACGCGGAGGCACTACCGCGACCTCGAGGCCTACGCCCGGTCGGTCTACCCGGTAACGTCCGTCGACTACCGGTGGTCGGCGCAGGACTACATCACCATCGACGGCGTCCCCTACATCGGCAGGCTCGCCGACGGCCACGAGAACGTCTACATCGCGACCGGACTGCGGAAGTGGGGGATGACCAACGGCACCGCGGCCGCAACGATCATCACCGACATGATCCGGGGGCGCGAGAACCCCTGGGCGGAAGTCTACGCCCCCAACCGGTTCAAACCGGCGGCATCCGCCTGGCGGTTCCTCGCGCACAACATCGAGGTCGCCGAGAAGTACATCGGCGGCGCGATATCCCGGCCGGCCGGGGACCTCGCGGACGTCGCACCCGGCGAGGGAAGGGTCCTGATGATCGAGGGGAAGAAGGCCGGCGTCTTCCGGGACGAAAAAGGGCGGGTCCACGCGGTCAACCCAACCTGCACCCACCTCGGGTGCGTCGCCGCGTGGAACAGCGCCGAGGAGACCTGGGACTGCCCCTGCCACGGCTCCCGCTACGATGCCGACGGAAGGGTGATCCACGGGCCGGCGGTGAAGGATCTCAAGCCGCGGGAGGGGTGAGGGACCGATTCCGCAAAGGATGTCACACTCACGGCGCTCGAACTCTACTCAGTTACAGCATTACTGACACGGATTTCGAGGGGATATCGCCATTGGGGGAGGGGCTGACGGGGAGG
>DAIRGM010000005.1:0-63751 GCA_036794525.1 Methanoculleus sp. | reverse complement strand
CGGCCTCCTCCCCCGCCCCCGGGGGCGGGGGCAGTGCGTGGCGATACCCGGTGGAAAGCCGTGCACGGGACGCAATCGGGGGAAACTGAGTGCCGTTAATGCAGGTAAAAACTCTCGCCTCCCACCCTTTGGGTGCACGAACCCCACCAGAGCACTCCAGAAAAAAGACAGGATGGATAATTATATATTCGCCCGCCCGCACAACTCCCATTAACTATGTATCTCGTCATCCGCTGTCCGGGCTGCAAGACCTTCAACTACGTCGATCGCTATCAGCGCTGGAGGCTCTGCCCGATGTGCGGCGAGGCGATCAACGTCGGGCGTGCACCGGTCTACCTGGACGCCGACGACTTCCTGGATGCAGAACGGGTGGTGGAGCAGCTCGAGTCCTACCTGCACCAGACCGGGAAAAAAGACCTCACGGAACAGGACATCCGCCAGCTAAGGGCGCAGTATGCCCTATGGGTGAAGAACCGGGTCTGATCACCAGAGACGCCCGCAGCCCGGGCAGAGCATACTCACTTTTCTTCCGCAGTGCGGGCAGTAAAGACCCGTGCGCTCCTTGTTCTCCAGCGGCCTCCCGCACCGCTTGCAGTGGATCGGGGCCTCGAACCCACACTCGTGCCTGACCATCAATCCAGATATTCGTAGTCCTTCACAAAAAGGTTTCCTTTCCCGCGGTTCGCAAGATCGCCGGCAAACTGGATAAGCGTGCGCCCTTCGTGTTGCACCGTCCCGATCTTCCTGAACGTGGGAATCATCCCCCGCGCAGTTCCGTAGACGTAGCAGGAGCCTCCCTTCATGTTCGCGGCCGGGCGGCTGCAGTTTCCGTGGACGACGAGCGTACCCCCGTGTATCTCCGCCCCGGTCATATCCCCGGCATCGCCGTGCACGATCACCGTGCCGCCGGCGAGACTCTCCGCGAGGAAATCCCCGGCGCGGCCGAAGACCTCGACGCTGCCGCCCTTCATCCCCTTCCGGCCGCCGCGGTATCCCGAGGCGCAGTAGTCGGCGACGTCGCCCCGGCAGATGATGGTCCCGCCGCCCATCTCCCTCCCGAGCCAGCCGTCGGCGTTCCCGTGGATCTCGATCATCCCGCCGGCCATGAAGTTGCCGCAGTGCATCCCGATACCCCCGAGGACGGTGATCTTCCCGCCGTCCATGTACTCCCCGACCCTCTTCAACCGGCAGGTGTCGCCCGATAAGACGACCTCGACGTCTTCCGCCCGGTCGGCGCTCCCCTCCACCGAGACCGAGAAGACCTCATCGAGCCGGAGCTCACGGTTCCCCCGCCAGACCGAGAGATCGGTGCCGGCAAGGAAGTTCTTCGGGACGATCGACTCCGCCTCGATCGGGATGAACCCCTTCGTCACGGGTTTCATCGCGAGCGTGACCTTCATAGATCCGCCTCCGTCTCGATGCACCGGTTCCGGGTCAGGTACTCCTCCTGCACCGGGTAGTTCCTCATCCGGACGGTGTAATAACGGTCGAACTTCTCGATGAAGTCGGGATCCTTCCCCATATCGTAGTTCTCCGGAACCTTTGGTTTGACCCAGAACGTGGCGTTGCTCCCGTGCACCAGGCACTCGCCCCGCCGGGCGACGACCCTGCCCCGCTTGATCGTGTACTCCGTCCGGGCGAACCCGTCGATCACCTTCTGGTACTCGGCTGCGGGGTCCACCTCATCAATCCTGAGGGGATAGATGGCGACATCCGCATCGGCACCCGGAGCGAGATGTCCTTTCCCGAGATCCTGGATCCCGAGCGCCCGCGCCGCCCCGGCCCGGGTCATCACCGCGATCTCATGCCAGTCGAGTTCGCGCTCGATCGCCGGGAGGGGCACCCGGGACCCCGTATCGGGGTGAATCGTCGCGAACTCGGCGTCGCGGTACCGCTTGCTCATCAGGAGAGCGATGATCTCCGGGTACTTGACGAACGGCGCACCGTTCGGGTTGTCCGTCGTGAGCAGGCACTGCCAGGGGCTCTTCGTGAGGAGGGCGAGTTCGAGGCCTATCGCCCACATGATCGAGTTGACCAGGTTCTTGCGCCGGTAGACGACCGGGATGATCCCCGAACCGGTCTCGAGTTCCACGTCGTGGTTGCTCCACTTATCGTGGTGGAGGCGGTAGAGGTTGAACTCCATCGGCCCGTCGGCGGTCATCGTCGTCGTCCGGCCGAACATCACCTGCCCCATATCGATGACGATCTGCGGGCGCATGTTGACGAAGTTTGCGATCGGTTCGCTCTTCGAGCAGAAGTCCTTCCACCCCGACCCGCCGTAGGCGTGGAACTGGACATGGGTCGCATACAGCGTCTGCCTCTTTTTGTTCAGGTCGGGGATGAGGCCGAACGACCCGAGCGTGCAGGTGTAGTTCCCCGGGGTGCCCAGGTTGTTGCAGTGGAGGTGCACCGAGTGCGGGAGGTGCAGGAGTTCGTTCGCCTCCACGACCGACCGGATGATCTCGGCCGGCGTCACCTCGAAATAGGGCACCGGGTCGCGGATACAGGAGACGTTCTTGCCCCACTGCCAGGCTTCGGTGCCGCCGGGGTTCGTGAGTTTGACGCCGAACCCTTTTACGGCCGAAAGCGTCCAGGCGATGATGGCGGCGACCCGTTTCGTATCGCCGTCGCGGATCGCCTCCATGATCCCCCAGTTCCCGTCGAAGAGGGTGTTCGCCATCGTGTCCTGCAACGGCGTGTAGGAGAACTCCTCGTGGGTGTGCCGTGCCTCCAGCGGCGCCATCGCGCCCTCGAGCAGGGTGGTGTAGCCCATCACGCTGTAGCGGTAACTGTTGCCGTAGGTCGTCGGGACGCTGTAGCCGGACGTGGCGTGCATCGCCCCCCGGCGGGGCGTCCTCCCCGCCCGCATATCCTCCGGGCTCATGTACCGCCCGAAGTTCACCTTCGTCCCGCAGATATGGGTGTGGGAGTCGATCCCGCCCGGCATCGTGAGCATCCCGTGAGCGTCGACCACCTCTGCGGCATCGCTCACCTCCTCGACGATCTTCCCGTTGCGGATGGCGATGTCCATCACGTCGCCGTTGATCCCCTTGAGCGGATCGATCACGCAGGCGTTCTTCACCAGGAGTTCGGTCATGGACGGGGTTCCTCCTGCATCAGGGCATACATCCGGGAGAGAACCTCCTCGTCGGAGAGGTAGTCGGTCGAGAGGACTCGCCTCGTCCGGATCGGCACCCCGTCCATCCGGTAGGCCGTTCCTTCCGCATCGATCCCGGTCACCGCGACCGGGATCTGGACGTTGCAGAACGCGGTGGTGGCGTTCGGGTAGGGATCGAGCTGGACGACCGGGATCTCGGCGAGGTGCTCTAGGCACCTTCGCGGGAAGTGGGCGGCCGGATCGCTCCCGACGATCAGCGCCGCGTCGCACTCCTTCCGGGCGAGGATATCCACCGCCGTCGTCTCTCCCGGGTTGTAGAAGGCGATCCCCCGCGAGAAGTCGATCCCGAAGGGGTAGCCGGTCATCCAGGTGTTCACTTCGTTCGACCCGTAGACGTTGTAATGGCCGCGCATCGCCGAGATGGTGAACTTCGTGTGCCGGCTCAGCTCCGAGACGAGTTCGATGGCGTTCCGGATGTTCTTGTACTTCCCCTGCGTCATCGTGAGGCCGAGCCCGAAGTAGACCGCCCCGAACTTCGCGGATTTGCAGAGGTTCGCCACCCGGATGAGCTGCTCGCGGGTGACGCCCGCGACCGTCCGCGGGATCGTCTCCGTCTTCCCCTGGACGATCGCCCGGAGCGCCGAGAGAACCGCATAGTCCCCGCCGGGCTTGATCTGGACGAACTCGTCGGCGATGTTCGCGGTCTCGGTCTTCCGGACGTCGACGACGATCACCTTCCGGTCGCGGAAGGCGTTCTCGAGGAAGAACCCTTCCGCGTAACGGGTGTAGCGGGAGAGGTGGCGGGGATGGGCGTCGATCGGGTTCGAACCCCAGTAGATGACGAGATCCGCCCGGTTCTTCACCACCCCGAGCGTGCATCCGGGGTGCCCGACCTCCTGGATGGCGAGGATCGAGGGGCCGTGGCAGACCGAGGAGGTGTTGTCGATCACGCCCCGGATGAGTTCGGCCATGTGCACCCCCACGCACTGCGCCTCCCCGTGGGTTCCGCTCCACCCATACAGGAGCGGGCGCTCGGCGGATAGAAGCATATCGGCGGCGTAGCGGATGGCCTCGTCGTAGGTGATATCCTTCCACTCGTTCCCGACACGCAGGATCGGGTTCTTCATCCTCTTCTCGCCCATGAACTTCGTCGTCCCGAGCTCGCAGGCGTTCGTCACGGCGACCACCCGGTTCCCTTCGACCTCCACCTCGATGTCGTCGCAGAGGCATCCGCAGAACGGGCAGACAGCGTCCTTAACTATCATAGGCAAGGCCTCCCAGGTCTTCCATCAGTTCGTGAACCAGTTTCGGTCTTTCGTCGGTCGGCTCGATCTCCACCCTGTGGGACTTGAAGTCCGGCATCCCGGTGGAACGGGTGCCGGCGGCGACGATGTGGTTTGCGTAAGGCCCGTAGGGGACGAAGACGGTGCCCATCTCCACCTCCGGCGATCCGACCGCCCGCATCACGACATCGCCGCACGGCCCGGTCACCCGGACGGTATCACTGTCATCAAGCCCGAGTTCCATCATATCGAACTCGTGCATGAAGCAGGTCGAGGTCTCGGCCGCGTATTCGGGCGACGTCTTGTTCTCGACCGTCACGCCCTGGTTCACCGTCCTCCCGGTGTTCATGAGGAAACTCATGCCTCCGCCTCCCCGATCTGCACCCCTTCCACCATCCGGGCGACCCGGATCGCGCGGTTCGGGCAGTTGAGTTCGCAGGTCTTGCACCCCGTGCACTTCTCCTCGTGGAGGATCCGCACCCGGCCGCCCTCGACCCGCATGATCACCTCGTCGCTTGAGGATGTCCCCGACCCTGCAAGCTGCGGGTCGATCTCCCGGTTGACCGGGCAGGAGACGCAACAGTTCCCGCACCGCATGCAGAGGTTGTCGTCGACCTGGAGGTGATACCACGACCAGAGCGCCGTCCCATCGCGGGACGTGACGTCGAGGATCCGGCCGCTCGAGAGGACGCCCTCGGGGCACGCCTCGACGCAGAGGCCGCACCGGATACAGTGGCCGGGGTAGATCTCCGGCTCCCACCCGTCCCTCGTGCGGAGAACCGCGATCGCATCGGGCGCGGGGCAGATCATCATGCAGGAGAGGCATGCCGTACACTCGTTCCCCGTCAGGGACGGATAGTCCTTGAAGTAGGAGGGGGTCTCGAGCGGCGCGGTCTTCGCGAAGAAGAACTTCCGGATCCATTCCGGCCGGAGGAACTCTCGCAGATAGTAGACGATCGATCGCATCTCTTCACCTCTCGTTGCACGCAATGCAGGGGTCGCTGCTGATGAAGATCGACGTCACGTCGGCGATCGACCCGGCGTCCTCAATCATCGCGTGGGCGCAGGCCTCGATGTTCATGATCGAGGGCGTCCGGATCGCGATATCGACCACCCTGCCGTAGTCGTCGGTCCTGATCGTGTAGGTCAGCTCGCCCCGGGGGGCTTCGCCGGCATACGACGTCTCGCCCGCCTTGCAGAACCCGCCGCCCCGGATGGGGCCGTCGGGGAGGGTCTCTATACACTTCCTGATCAGGTCGATGCTCTGGAAGACCTCCTGGAACCTGACCATCACCCGGGCGAAGTTGTCGCCCTCCGTCCGGGTTATCTGGGTAAACCCGAGCTCGCGGTAGGTCGGGTGGCGGAGGCGGAGATCGCAGTCCTCGACCCCGCTCGCCCGGGCGGTGGGGCCGACGGTATGGGCGCGGATCGCATCTTCTCGGCTCATGAACCCGATACCTTTGCTCCTGAGCGCGATCAGCGGGCCGGTCTCGAAGATACGGACGTGCCGCCGCATCTCGTCCTCGACCTTCGCGAGGTCGGCGAGCATCGCCGCGGCGTCCCCGGGGAGGAGGTCGAACCGGACGCCGCCCGGGATCATGTAGGCGGTGTTGATCCGCGAGCCCGTGAGCCGCTCCAGGTTGTCGAGCACCGTCTCCCGGGTATTCAGGAGGTACATCGCGAGCGTCTCGTGCTCGATCGTGTAGCAGTAGGAGAAGTTCGCGAGGATGTGGCTTGCCATCCGGTCGAGCTCGTTCACGATGACCCGGAGATAGGCCGCCCGCGGGGGAACGGCGATATCGCTGATCTCCTCCATCGTCTCGATGAAGACCATGTTGTGGATGACCGAGCAGATGCCGCAGACCCGTTCGGCAAGGAACATCACCTCCTGCCAGGGGCGGCCCTGCATGATCCGCTCGATACCTTTCTTCATGTAGCCGAGTTCGACCTCGGCGCGGAGCACCCGCTCGCCCGCCGTCTCGCACTTGAGGCGGACGGGCTCCTTCCAGCAGGGATGCATCGGGCCGAGCGGGATGGAGACGTCGACAGTCTTCTTCATGGCTGTTTCTCCTCGTAATCCTTGAATATCAACGGCGCGACCGAGAGTATGGCGTTCAATATCTCCGTAGGGCGGGGCGGGCAGCCCGGCACCTGTGCGGCTATGGGTATGTACTTCTCGACGGGAGGGCTCGTCAAGGTACCCCTCCTGTTATAGACGCACCCCGATATGGGGCAGTTCCCGATGGCGACGGCTACTTTCGGCTCCGGGATCTTCTCCCATATGTCGTGGAGTTTGTCCACCCACTGCGGGGTGACGGAGCCGATCACCAGGAGGACGTCGGCCTCCCGGGGGTTGTTGTGGACGTAGATCCCGTACTGCTCGATGTCGTAGCGCGGCGCGAGGCAGGCGAGCACCTCGATGTCGCAGCCGTTGCACGACCCGACGTCGACGTAACTGACGTGGATCGACCGCGAGCGGACGGTGTTCTTGATCTTCTGGAGGATGCTCATGCGAGGATCGCCTCCCGGATCCGCGCTCTTCCTCTCGCGATCGCCTCTTCAAAGGGCATCTGCTGTGTCATTGCTGTCGTGTCACTGTAGATTGTCTGCATCGTTTCCGTATCCACGAGGGGGATGAACCGGGTGAAGAGTTCGTAGCCGAGTTCTTCCGCGACCGGGTCGCCGTTATCGGCATGCTCCTGCCCCATCTGCCACCGGGACTCCAGGTTCTCGAGGAGCGACATGTCAAACCGTCGAAGCATCGTTCGCCGGAGTTTCGCCTCGCCCATCCCGAGGCGCTCCGCGATCGCCCGGACGGTCTCGTCGTGTCTCGTGCTCGTCAGGATGTTGTACTTCATCTGCCGGAGGTCCTTCTCGTAGAGGAACTTCACGCGATCGCCCCCAGTGCGTGTGCCGCCGCGTAGGCGAGGAACCCGAGCACCATCACCCAGAGCAGCGCCATCTCGGAGCGTTTCAGGGTGAGTTCGTCGTGCATCCAGGTGAGGGCCGTGGCGACGGCGAGCAGGACGACGCCCGCGATCGCCTGGTCGACCACGCTCCAGTTCTCGGCGGCCTGGGCGAGGAATACCACGACATAGAAGGCCGCTCCCGCGGTGATCAGGAGCCGGAGCATGCTCATCCCATCACCACCCCGAGGATGACGATGTAGATGAGGAGCGCGCCCGTCACCAGGCTCTGTATCGTCACGGTGTCGTAGGGCGAGAGCATGGGGGTGACCGCGCAGACGAACGAGAGCGATACGAGGACGAGGAGCATCAGGAGCAGCGTCATCCAGAGCGGCAGCGCCCCGATGAAGATGAGGACGAACGCGTAGAGGAGGACGTAGGTCTTGAGGGCATATGCCACCTCGAGCCCGGCACGCCAGACCCCGAAGTGCTCGGTCATGTTCCCGCTCACGATCTCCTTCGCCTCGATGATCGAGAAGGGGCCGTAGTGCATCTTGGAGAGGATCACGAGATACATCGCCACGGCCGCCGGGAACGCGATGATGAGGAGCGGGCCGTTCACCCCCTGGTAGGCCGCGATATCCGCGATCGAGAGCGAGCGGGTGAAGAAGTAGATCGCGACGACGGTGACGAGGAGCGGCAGCTCCGACGCCGCCGATATGACCGACCGGATAGCCCCGAACTTCGTGTAGGGCGAGCCCGTCGAGAGCCCCATCCCGTGCTCCACGATCTTGTGGAGGAGATAGACCGCAAAGAGGAGCAGGATGCTTCCTCCCGAGAGGAGGATGAAGAGGGCTCCGCTCCAGATGGCGATGGCGACGAAGACGATCCCCACAAAGAGCGTCTGGCTGGCCGTCTTCGGTATCCAGGTCTCCTTGAAGGAGAACTTCAGGGTGTGCAGGATCTCCTGCCAGATCGGCGGTCCGGGGCGTCCCTGGACTCTCGCGATGACTTTCCGGTGGATGCCGTGGAAGAGCAGGCCGATGAAGGTGGCAAAGAGCAGGTATTCGATCATGTCAGTATCCTATGAACGGGATATCTTCTTCTCCGGATTTTGCGTTCCACCACAGTGCGATGAAGATGACGAAAGCCGGGAACGCGACGACCGCGACGAGCTCCGCAGCCAGAACCGGGAGGTAGCCGAGAGCGGCAAGGAGTCCGGCCGCCGCCGCGATAACACCCGCGGCAAGCCCGACAATCAGTGCAGTCCGTTTCTTCATGGCAATCACATCGATATGACGATCTCCATTACGCGCAGGAAGAGGAGGAGCGAGCTGACGTGGACCATCAGGATGAACGGCGCCCCCTGCGCTCTCGTGATCTCCGCCTTTGCAATGTAGAACGGCGCCATACCCTCTCCCATGACGCCGAGAACCAGGAACGCCTTCGCGATGAGGGGGACCGCCACCGCGCCGGTGAAGAGTTCCCACATGCTCAGCGTGCCGGTGCTGGAAAGGACGATCGCCGCGCCGCCGAAGAGCGGGACGGTGGCGAGCATCGCGACGATGCCGTACTGGAACGCGGCGTTCAGGACGTGCCGGTTCCGGTAGGCCGCGACAATGCCGATGTTCGTGATCCCTATCATCGAGGCAAAGAGGGTGAAGTTGAAGACGTCCCCGGTCACCATCGCCCCGAGCGTGGCGAGCCCGCAGGCGATCGCCATGAACCGCTGGAACCGCAGGAGGTCGGGCTCGACCTCCTTCGTGTAGTAGGCGTCGCCGCCGAACGCGATGTCCACCTGCCGCTCCGGGCGGCTCACGATGACGAGTACCGTGAAGAGGAGGGCGAAGGCGAAGAGCACCGCCGTGTAGGGACTGAAGTAGGCGACGATGTCGCCGAACTCCAGCACGAAGAGTTCCGGCCCGCCGATCTGGGGGTTGGGGAGGTTAAACATCCGGACCACCCCGCCGCATCGTCCCGACAAGGGACATCTTTGCCATCACTTTGAGGAGGATCGCGCCTCCCGCCATCATCACCCCGAAGAACCAGTACTGCGGGAGGAACATGAAGATGAAGAACGCCGCGATCCAGATCGCCCACGCGTAGCCGCTCACGGTCTCGATCAGTTCGAACTGCTCGGCGTGCCCCCGGCACATGAAGTAGAAGACCACGCCGACCGCGGCGATCGCTCCGCCGGTGAATCCCGAGAGGACGACGCCGTAGGCGACCAGGACCAGCGCGAGGATGCCCGGGGCACTGTCCATCACCTCGATCCGGAACACCGGCCCCGTCGGTTCCCGGAGCCCTTCTTTCGCGATGTAGACCTCCGAGACGGCCAGCAGTTCGGATATCCCGACGACGAGCCCCGGGAGGATGAGCGCCTCGGCGAGGTCGGTGGCGACGAGCGCGATCAGGACGAGCCCGATCACCTCCGCGAGGTCGGTGAGGAGGATCCGGTGCAGGTCGTCCTTCTCCCGGACGAGGGCGAAAAAGCCGATGATGATCGCGGCCGCGACGACGACGAGGCCGACCGGGTAGGCGATCTCCATCAGTCATCCCTCCTGAAGAGGTAACTCGCGATCCCGAACGCCACGAAGAGGATGCTCGTCTCGACGACGGTATCGAAGCCCCGGGTGTTGTAGAGGATCTCGTCGATGATGCCGCCGGGGTGCGCGACGATCGTCGTCCCCATATGGTGCGTGGTGTCGGCGAGCCACTGGCTGACCGGGGTGAGGTAGGTGGTCACGTAGCCGGCGTAGGGGGAGTTCTCCGGGTACTGCGACTTCACGGGGGTCGTCCCGAACGGCACGCCGCCCCGGTCGTAGGGGTCGAGGGTGCTTGCCGGGTTGAGGGTCTTCGGGTAGAGCTGGTCGTCGTGGTAGGCGATGAACGGCAGGGTGACGAGGCCGAGCACGGCGACGGCGACCACGAGGAGCGCGTAGAGCGCGGTGAGGTTCTCGACCCGCGAGATCGTCGCGGATATCCGGGTGATGATCGACCGGTTCGGCGTCATTCTGCTGCCTCCTTGCGTTCGATGGCCCGGACGAGGACGAAGGTCGAGATCGCCGTAACCCCGATGAACGTCAGCAGGGCGAGCATCTCGTCGTAGGCGAGCATGATGAGGAGGAGGCCGAACCCGGGGATCTCGAGGTTGATCAGCCGTGAGAGATAGGTCTTCTCGCGCGGGAACCCGGCGGCGATCACCCCGATGATGAGGATGATGCATCCGAGGATGAACTCAGGCGTCACGGGTATCCCTCCTGCAGAGCGGCAGCACGATGATCGTGGTGATGGGGACGATCAGGCTGACGGCGATGAGGACGTCCAGGTAGCCGCGGGCGGCGATGAACGGCACGATGCCGCCGTAGACGATACCGAGGGCGATCAGTTTGTCGAAGCGGTCCCGCTGGAAGTAGGCGCCGAGAGCGCCGATGAGCGCCACGGCCGCGAAGAGGAGGACGAGAATGTCATCCACGCCGCTCACCCCCCCCGTAGGTGCTCGCGATGGCGTTCGCCTCGAGCGTCGAGCCGACGAAGTAGGCCGCGGCCGCGACGAGGGAAAGCGGGTGGTCGAGCAGCAGGACGATTGCCCCGGCGACGGCGAAGTTCATGACGTTCACGTAGGGGAGTTTTCTCCCCGTGTTCTTCTCGACGGTGGCCCTGATAACGGCAAAGACCGCAATCGCGGCGACGATGTAGAGCGCGATCACTCTCTAGCCCTCCAGAGCCGTCCAAGGAGCCGGCTCGCGTGGGCATGGGAGAGCCCCTGGATGGTGAGGATGGCGATCACCATCCCCGCGATGAAGTCCGTTGCGGCGAATCCGACCAGGGTGAAGCCGTAGACGACGAACGTGGCGAGGACCGCTCCGGTCGTCCCTGCGTAGCCGGGGTCGTAACAGATGCGGTTGCCGATATAGACCATCACGGCCGCCGCGAGCCCCCCGGGGATACCGGCGACGTAGACGCCGCAGGCGGCAAGGAGCGTCCCTGCCGAGGCGTCGGGGGAGCAGACGATGTTTCCCATCATGGTGCCGCCGGAGAGATCGCCGCCGCCGGCCTCGATATCCCGGGCAATGGCCGTGGCTCCAACGACTCCTCCCGCCTCCGGCAACTTGAAGAAGATGTCGACGGCTACGAAGAGGATCCAGCTGATAATCGCCGCTGCCAGGATATGGAGGAACTCACCCAGCATTTCAGTTCAACTACAGGAGAATACGGTCGATCAATTCAATAAATGTTTTGTTGTTACCATTTTGGGCACGATTTTGCCCAAATGCACCGGAGGCGCGTCTCCAGTATGATGGCCCCGGGTAACTATTGTATGTAGTGTAATGGCTCTTTATAAACAATATATCTTTCCACGCATCGTCACGGGGCTGGATCCCGCCGCCATTGCCGGATCGAGGGTTCGGGGCAGAGTTTGCCGGAGCAGGCCCGGGGATGTGGGTGGTGCCGCGAGGGGCTGCCGGGCGGACTTTCCCCCCGGTCGCAAGGCCCACGCGCCGGGGAACAAATATAATGCTCCCGGTGCCGACATATATGCCACGCGGGGGTTGCCGAGCCGGTCAAAGGCGCTGGATTTAGGGTCCAGTCTCGAAGGAGTTCAAGGGTTCGAATCCCTTCCCCCGCATGGTTACATCAAGTGGGAAGCGGGACCGTCGGGCGCCCAAACCTACACCGAGCTGACGAGCACCGGGCTTGAAATGTTATACCATGACCCAGTCACACTCGTGACGAAAGATCCAGAGTATTTCAGGTGGATCTGCAGCGTTATAAAGGGAGTAGCCCTATGATCACAGCAGTAAAGATCCGGTTTGACGGGACGAAGGGGTTCGGGGGAGTTGAGGCAATCACAGACGGGGAGACCTGGGAGTGTAAATCCCCCCACGCCTTGACCTGCCTAGAGAGCGAATGCTCCGCTAAGGATGTGGAACGTGAGCCTGTTTACGCGCCGAACCGGGAATTTATGGCTGTGGAAATGGCGCTGCTTGCAGTGAAGTATTTCGGGGCAGAGATCGTCCACTACTACGACGACGGATATACTCCGGAGTACCCCCCGGGCGTCCGATTCTAACTATCATTTTCGCTTCCTTTTTCTTATCCCCCACCCACAATCCCGCGCATGGTTACATCTTCAAGATTGGGAATATCGTCACCGATCCTTGCACTACCCCGCCGCGCAGTCTTGCTCACCGGATCTGCCGGACATGCTCACGGTTGTTTTATGAAAAAAGTGCCAAGACCGATTGTCCTACTGGCTCACTATTCACTTTCCAAAAAGAGAGACACTTAATATTCGCCGCCGTAGACCCCTGTCGCGATCTCATCCTCGATCGTGTCAGTCTCCTTTCTCGCGATCGTCTCCTCCCGCTGCTGCCGCAGTTCCCTGACAAGATCCCGTACGGCATAGGCATCGATAGCGTTGTATGAAGCCTCATCGTATTCCAACGCTGCGATCTCCGCGAGCGCCCCCTCAATGCGGTCAAGGTCGCTGTACTGACCGACTGTAATCCGGAACCGGCCGAGTGGCGGTTCTGCAGTGTACTGGAAGTCCCCCATGATCGAGTGGCTGAGGAGTATGTCGTCCACAGCACGCCCCTTCTCTGGATCGACCACCATTTCGAGGACCGCCGGTGCGATCTCATAGATGTCGATATCGCCCACCTCGAACCCGGCAATGATGGTTATCTGCACACCTAGCACGCTCCTGTCTCTGATGCCTTATCTCACTACAGTATCATCCATCGGCCGGACGTTCGCCGCCTTTGCAGCCCACTCGTTCTTCTTCCGGTTAAACGATGGAACAACGTCGAATACAACCAGGCTCCGGTCCTCCGGTGTCCAGGCGAGCTCGTTCTTGAACCCGATGTACCCGTCAGCGTCCGGCGGGTTAATGAAGAAGTACTCGCGCTCCGGATGCCCGAGATAGATCCTGCCAACTACCCCCTCTGCAAGCGGCTTTTCCCGCTCATGCGGCGCCGTCATGAGACTCTGCTCGGTTTCGTAGCTGCTCCAGTGGCGGCTGCACCGATAGGTGAGTTCCTCGACGGAGTCTTCGATCGAAGAGATGGCGTTCTCATCGAGGCGCTGCTGCAATTCAGGAGGGATGGACCACGACATTCGCATCCGCAGGGCTGTTACCAGCGCATAGTGGTCACGGGCCGCATCCAGGCGACCGACCTGCTTGAAGATGTCGCCCATCTCCATGAAGTAGCCGACCATGAACTCCGGGCGCTGCCCTGCCTTCGCGGCCCGGGCCATCAGTGCCAGCGCCTCTTCCGGACGGCCGAGCTGATGGACAACCTTTCCATACTCGAAGAGGTGGTAGAAGTCCGGCCGGACAGTCCGGCAGAGTTCGTCAAACGTTTCTGCCGCCTTTTCGTACTCGCCGATGCCTGCATATGCCCTGGCGAGGTCGTATACAAAGAATTTGTACTGGTTGGGGAACTTCTCGATCGCTTCACGGCAGAGGGGAAGGGCCTCTTGCGCGCGCCCGGTGCCGATGAGCCCCATGTTCCGGTAGTGATACCAGCGGGCAAGGTAACTCCAGCCTTCTTTTCCGTCGGGGAGTTTCATCCCCGCCGGGCTGAGCAGCGACGGATCGACCCGGGACGTCCATGCTGCCAGCGTATGCCAGTCTTTGGCATCCTTTGCCGGTTTCATGATGGCAAAGGCGATGTGGCTCACCGCCTGTGGGGGCGGGTTTCTGGAGAGGGCCTTCTCTCCGCAGGCATGGAGTACCGGGACAGATGCCCCGTTCTCTGCCATCCCCTTGACGTAGTCGGCATATGCCCACGCGACCTCCAGGTTTACCCAGTTGTGATCGGGGTAACGCGCGGCGGTATCGTCGGCAAAGGTCATCGCCTCGTCGAGGCGGTGCAGTTTCCGGAGACAGTGCAACAGGCCCGCAGCAGTATATTCGTTGTAATACTGGCCGTCCCAGAGTTCGCGATAGATCTCCAGGGCATCTTTGCACCTCCCGCTCTTCCTCAGCTCGTTCGCTTGCCGTGAGCGTTCTTCAAGAGTATCCATTTCAATCCCTCCTCATGTTCTGGATTCTCCCCGAGGCATAATTAAAGAATGCCATCTCCACATCGGCGTTCAGCCAGATCCCGCGCTCGCGAAGTCCTGCATTGATGAGCGCCTCCGGGTGCGGGCACAGTTGACCTGCCGCATTGAGCTCTGCTGCTGCGTAGGTCAGGATGGCGGTCCACGTGCCGTATTCTTCCGGCCAGCCCGGTTGACCGGAGAGGATCGCCCAGCGCCCATCGACGGGTGTCGCGGTCAGGTCGAGGAGGTGCAGGTGGGCGGTGTCCCCCGCACCAAAGACCCGGACGATCCGAGTGTCGATCGCTCCAAAAAGTTCCGGCGCGGCGAACCGCAGGAGCTTGCTGGTATAGGTGGGGCCAAACCCCCGGATCTGGCCAGCAAGTACACGGATGGCGTTCTCCGGGTTCTCCCGCACCCATCGGGCAACCATTCCGTCCTCAAAGAGGGCGATCCGGATCGGAGCGGGCGCCCGGATCCGCTCGATGTTCGGCAGCCCGCCCCACCGCGCGATCGCTTTCAGGTGTTCCCCGGAGAGCGTCCCGGCTCTTGCAGCGCCACCGATCTCACGTTCAAGCCGGCAGATGTCAGGAAATCCATTCTGCCAGACATCCCGCTTCCACGCATACGTGCGGTAGAGCTCCGGGAAGCTGGAGGTCTCGATCAGGTTGTCGATACAGTCTTTTACTGATGTTTTGAGATTCCGGTCATTCATTTCTAGTCCCTCGTGCGAGCAGGGCTCCCCCGTCGCCCTGTCCCATTGTTGTATACGCACAGGGAAACAATTAATAAATTCACGTGACTATTGTGAATATTGTGAAAACCCTTGATCCGATTCAGCCTGCGAGGGCCGATGGCCTGAACGAGCGGGTTCACCTGATCCCGCTCGGCCACGAGATCGACCGGGCCGTAAAGCCGTTCAATACGTACCGGGCCGAGCGTGCGTACGTCATCGTGGTCCCGGACAACGCCGACCTGGACGAGCAGATGCTGGAGAAGCAGCGGCGCTATACGAAGAGGGTCTGTGAGGGGCTGCTGGCGGCGGGCGTCCGCCCCGAGGTCACTTACTGCAATATGTTCGACATCCTTGATGTGCTCCGGGTCGTCTCGTCCCTGATTGTGAGAGAGAAGCGGCAGGGGAACGACGTCCTGATCAATATGTCGGCCTGCGGCAGGATGACGTCGGTGGCCGTCACCATGGCGGCGATGGTGCACGCGGTTACGGCATACTATGTGCATGCGGACCGCTATGCAACGGGCGATGATGCCGCGCTCGAGGAGGACCACGGCCTGAGTATCGTGGAGACCGGGCGGGTCGAACCACTGTACAACTTCTCTATCATGATGCCGGACGCCGAGTGCCAGCTGCTGCTGTGCGAGCTCTACCGGTGGGGGCAGGGGATGACCAGCGAGAACCTCTTCGACTTTTTCCACAAGAAAGGATTTGAAGGGTACGACGAATTGCCGGCCAAAAAGAAAAACAGATCTGGGGAGTACAAATCGGGCTCGAAGAACCGGGAACTTCTCAACAGGACGAACCGAAAATACCTGCATAAGCTGGAGGCTGCAGGCTACATCACGCGCATCTGGAGCGGCAGGCGTTTTTCTGTCCATATCACCGATGCCGGGAGGTACATTGCCTGTGTGAGTGGTCTGCTTGAGGGTGATATCAAATAAACTGGAAATCAGACCACGTAGACCCGCGTGTCACTCATGAGTCTCTAGAGTGACAGGGGCGGTGGGAGCACGCCCGGGTTCCCGATCTCAAGGCGGTCGAAGAAGAGCATCACCTGGACGTTGCCGTTGCTGGTGTGGTCACGGCGGGGCGGCGTCGGCGGGGCAAGCCCTTTTCGGGCGAACCACGGCAGAAGGTGATCAGGCGGCCTTGTCATCAAGCATCTGCCTGACTGCAACCTGTAGTTCAGGGATCTTGTTCCGGATCACGTCCCACACAATCTCATTATGGATCCCGAAGTATGCGTGAATGAGGATGTCTCGCATTCCTGCAATCTTTCTCCAGGAAATATCGGTGTGTTCGCATTTCAGCGGTTCGGGGATGAGTTTCACGGCCTCACCGATGACCATGAGGTTCCGGATCACTCCGTCCTGCACCAAGTCGTCCGCCAGGAACTCCTCGTAGTCCATTCCCCGGGTGTATCGGTCAATTCTCCTGATAGCCTCGAAGGTTGATCGTGGAGGTAGAGGTTATATTCCCGGGACATACCGAACACTTCTGAGGATATGTGGTGCGAGAGCCGGTTTTATGGCATCGCGGTCGACGAGGTCGACTCTCCTCCCGAAGAGATCTTCGAGGAAGAACTTGAGGTCCATATACGTGTCAAAAGAACGCCCCCCTTCCTCGAACTCGATGAGAATATCGATATCGCTCTCTTCGCGCTCTGCTCGAAACCTTCGGTTTCTCGAACTCCGCTCTTTCGCACCTGACGGTGCTCATGCTCCGGACTCGAAGACGCTTCGCGTCTTCTCAAGCTCCGGACGTTGTCCGTCGCACCCTTCGGCCCATCGCATTCCAGAGCGTCGTTTCGCCCCGGGCAAACGATCCGAAGACCCCAATCCGCCGGACGCCCAGGCTCCTGATCCGTTCACGGTGTTCCGCCAGCGCACCGAGGATGCCGTCAGCCGTAAGCATGTATTATACTCCTGTTACCCGCTCATCAGGATAACGCTTTTCCCCCCCGGGGTTGTGCCGGCAGGCGTTCCCGGCAACAACGTTTCTCTCCCGGTATGCTCCCCTCACGGCTCGCCGCCGAACCGGTAACAGTCCATCTGCGGAGCGATCTCATCTCATCAGGTCACCCTCCCCCCACAACCGCGATCTCCCCTCCGTGAGCTCGTAGAGTTCGTAGATCAGCCGATTGATCCGCAACTCTATCCTGCCAACAGGAGCACCTATGGCGATATGGGGCATTTTAGCACTTCCAACTGTCGTCAAATACATATGATGGCAAACTTACAACCTTGCTATCCGGGCATTTCTCTGCGCGCCTCTTTAGCTCTTCACATTGAACAGCAAGAGTCAAGTAAATTAGTGCAGAACGAACAAGTTTAAGAAGTTTTAATGTTTTAACTTCAAAGTCACTGCGATATAGGGAATGCGCCAGTGAATCAATACCCATTGAAAAAAATTCGTCTTCATCAGATTTGCTCCACTCAGGGAGATGAAGTTTCAGATATTTATGTTCCAAGTGATTTCTTATCTCACGCAGATCCTTTGCCTCCGGCTCAATCGAATCCTTAAATGCGTCTTTCTCATCATAGTCCTCATAGAAATCTTTACTCAGCCAAAACAGACCACGAAGAGGCAGATTCTCCTTATGGTAGAAGTCTTCCCTAAGTAGATCTCGATGTCCCTTCTTGATATACCAAATTTTCCTGAAAGAAACATCTCTTTCAGAGATGTCCAAGTCTAGGTATTTTCGTAAGAAGAAAGCGAGCTTGTCGAACAATGAATACACCAGTCGGTATGCTATTTTCACCTTCTCAACAGCTAAACCATAGGAGGGATAGTCCAGAGTGTTATAAAGAAGGACATCTTTATCAGAAAAATGTAATTCACTGCTATTTACCCCATCAAAGAAAAGATATCGAGCAGAAACGAACTCTTGCTTCATCTGATTGAAGAAACCGATGTAATATGGGCCCTCATTGATGCCGACTACAATTGGCGGCATAGAAACAATGTCACGCGCTCCGATTGAATAGGGTCCTAAGTCATTAAGCGGGTTGAGAAACAGTCTGTTGTTCAAACACCATTGCCGATATTCTATCTCGGATGTGGAATCTCCTAAGGAGAACGAATTCATATCAACGTAGGATGTGAGAAACTCGTGATGAAATGCCGATTCAATTCTTTTCACATCATTTTCAAAGGCTTTTCTCGCGTCGGTATGAAGATCGCCGCCTTCCAGCGCTTTCTTAAGCAGCGAATATGCCTGCTTGATAAAGACACCCCTATGCCCATCATCGTTGAGATAACGTGAATAAACAAGAAGCCCCTGTCCCTTTGTTCCTAAAGCCATTGAAAACGACGGATCGATATTTAATGCCTTATCCCGGTATTCGATCCCCTCAGCGACTCTACCCACTAGACTCATGAGGTTTCCGTAATTTGTCCACACTTGACACTGCCTTTGAGCAGGCAAGATCTCTGGAGCTCCGACCGTATAGTGGCAACCATACTTGACTGCTAAACGAATGTGAATAATCTCTTTCTCAAGTTCTTCCTGTTCCCATTCCCACGCCTTAGTAAAATCCACTCTTTGTAACTTTTGTCGATTAGCCCAAGCATTAGCAAGGAAATAATGTGTGAGTGCCCTCATCTCCCCTGTGAGATTTCTATCAAGGAACTCTTCCGCGAGTCTCAATGCTGTGTCTATCCCATCATTCCTTTGTAAATCCAAAGACAAATCTACTAAATCACCGATAATCTCCAGTGCCTCATTATTAGTGAAAGACTCTAACGTTTGGGTGGCAAGGAGGGAGTTGAAGTATTCTTTGTAATCCATTATAGCACATCAATTTTGGTTCTCGTCAGCCTTGTTATTGACCGATCTGTTCCACAACCGCGATCTCCTCCTCAGTCAGCCCGTACAACTCGTACACCAGCCTATCGATCTGCCGGTCGGTCGCATAGATCATCCCGGCGAGGACCTCCTTCTCGTGCGAGACCTTCGCCGCCGCGAGGCGCCTGTTCAGGTCGAGCATCTTCTCGGCGAGGGCGACCATGCGGTCGTGGCGGGCGACGTCGGCGGGGTCGGAGAAGTCGATGGTGCGGATTGGGATCTCTCTCACATAGATGTCGCGTAACTCTAACCTCCCCCGATTATCGGGATCTCCTAAGCATGAGCACGTCCTCTTAAGGAATAACCAGATCAGCTTTGAATTCAAAATGCCTAGGGCATACGGACTACTACACGGGATGATGAACGTTTTATTGTTCGACAAATAGCCCTCTCTTTCAAGAACGAACTTTGGTTTAATTGAGATCTCCGGATAGACGATTTTTGGCTTTTGAAACTCTGAATAGTAGTCACATGCTCGCAATTCCCACCAATATTCGCCTTTATCAGTGCGACTTTCTGCCTCTCTTGCGTATTGTCCCAAATGCTTAGCTATGGCTGGATAATTTTCTTCTAGCCAATTCCATTTGTTTTTTGCAGAATGGGCGTGCAGTTCTGTCCAGCCCTTTGGGATGAGAATTAGATAATTTTTGATTTCAGGAATAGCATATTGTTGTAGATCCTTCCCGCTTATGAACGGGAAGATTAATTCTTCACTGCTTGGATTTTCTCGAATCAATTTATCTTTTGTTTCATGATCAATAACAAATGCCTTATTCAATCCTGTTTTTATGCCCCAGCAGATCTTGTGTTTTAAGAGATTGCCAAGGGGTTTGCCTTTTACCTTTATTTTATTCAGTATGTCAATTTCATCACCACTAGCTAACTTCCAGTTTTCACCTTCGACAGATCTTGAGTCAAGTTGTGAACCAATCTTTTTGACTTCGTCATACAACGACTTGAATTCAAGTGATTTAATCGGGGCATAAATGTATTTCTGCTCTTTTACCTGTTCCTGCTTTGCTAAAATTATGGCAGGGAATGTGGATGCGTTCTGAAATACCGGTAATTCACCGAAATCGACAATTTTAAGTAAGTGAGCCTTTTCGACCAAATACTTTCTAATTTTAGACCCATATTTTGCCCTCATAAATTTATTTGAACAAATGATCCCTAAGGTTCCTTGACTTTTTAGAAGTCTGAGTGATTTTTCGATAAAATATACGTATAAGTCCGCGGTCCCAACAAAGCTATCATAGTAGTTCTTAGCATAATTTTTAAATTCTTGTCCTAGTGTTTCTTGGCGCACATACGGCGGGTTCCCGATCACCGCGTCGAACCCGCCCGCCTGCATGACGGCCGGGAACGCCCGGTCCCAGGCGAAGGCGTTGATCCGGAAGATCGCATCCTCGTCGTCGAGGGTCATCTGCACGTCGTTGTAGATATCCGGGCCGATGAGTGAGTTGCCGCACTTGATATTGTTGTGGAGCGAGGGGAGCACCCGCTCGCCCGTGATCGTGAGCTGCTTGCCGATCCGCTCGGACTTCTCGCCCTCCAGCACCTTCAGGAGGAGCGAGAGTTTCGTCACCTCCACCGCCTGCGGGTCGATGTCCACACCGTAGATGTTGTTCAAGAGAATCCGCTTCTTCTCCTCGGTCGTCAGCCGCCAGTCGGTATCGGTCATCTGGTAGATCGGGAGGAAGTACTCGCTGCCGTTCCCCCGCTTCTTCCTGCCCCGACCGCTCTTTGCCGGCGCAGGTTTTACCGGCAGGAGTGTGAGCACCGCCGGATCGGTCATCTTCGCCCCGCCCGCGAGCAGCGGGACGAGGTTGTCGATATACCATTCGAGATGCCAGTCGAGGAGATACTGGTAGGCGCCGAGGAGGAACGACCCCGAACCGCAGGCCGGATCGAGGACGTGGAGGCCGGCGACCGCCTCCGGGTCTTTCCCCGCAACAAGGGCGCCGACGGTCTGCTTCACAATGTACTCCACGATGTACGTCGGCGTGTAGAAGACCCCGCCCGCCTTCTTCACCTCCGGCTTCTCCTCGACCTTCGCCTGGTGCCCGGCCGTCAGGCGGATGACCTTTCCGAGGAACTGCTCGTAGACCTGGCCGAGGATGTCCGCCGGGAAAACCGAGAACTCATATGGCGAGTCCGGGTAGTAGAGGTGGCTGATGATCTGCTTGAGCACCTTGTCGTCGATGGCAAGGGAGAGCGTCAGGTTGTCCGGCTCTTCTCCCCGGCCGGCTTCCCCGGAGAAGTGAAACAGCCCGGAGTTGTACCGGTCGTCTGCGTAACGGAAGAGCAATTTCAACTGCTCATAGACATCTTTCCCGGCGGCGATTCTCTTCAGCTGCCCGTACTCCTCGATCCCGCGGTCTTCGCAGATTCTGAGGAAGATGATCCGGTCGATCGTCTTCTGGACCGCTGCGTTCAATTCCCTGACCGAGAGATCCTTGTTCCGGAGCGCGATGTTCTTCGCGAGAATATCACGCCACCCCTCGATCTCCGCGAGGAACGCATCGTCGATGCCGGCGGTGCCCTTTCCGCCCTTCTTCTGTTTCAGGTTATCGACGTAGTCGTCATACCCCCCGGTCAGGATGCCCTGCTTGGAGAAGATCGCCGCAATCTCGTCCCATTTCTCGACATAGTCGGTGTAGCGGTAGTAACCGATCCTCTTCACCGACGCCTTATCCTTCGGTGAGGGTTTCGCCGTACAGTCGTAGATGATGAACTCCTCGAAGTCCGTGAGCAGGCTGACCGGCAGTTTCGCGCTCCAGGCATACCGGCGCACCTGGTAGGCTGGCTCCGGGTTCTCCTTGAGATTCACGGCGGGTTTCTTCGCCTCGACGAAGAACTTCCGCATGCCGCCGATCCGGAACGAGTAGTCCGGCGCTTTGGTGGACTTCTCCACCCTGACGGTGTCCTCGTGGATCACGTCTTTGTAGCGCTCATCGAGCCCCGAGCGGTTGTTCACGTCCCAGCCGAGCGCCTCGAAGAAAGGATCGATGAACTCTTTTCTGACCTGGAACTCGTTGTAGGACTGTGACGTATACTTTGCATAATACTGGTCGAACCGCTTGACCAGATCGACTATTTCGGGGGGAGCGGGCATGGCGATCAATGGAATATAGAAAGGAGGCAGCCATTAGGGTTTCCATTTATTCACGCAGTTCGCCGGCCGCCTGAAGAGAGAACATCTCGGCCCGCACGGTTCCGCTCTCCCTGCTCGTGCAGGGCTCCGTCCGGCTGAAACATATCGCAACGGCCGGGAGGCTCGGGGAGAATCCCCCCTCACGCCAGCTCGTGCTTCCGCAAAAACTCCCTGACCTGCCTCGACTCGATCCAGCCCCGGTCAAGGGCCGTGATGTAGCCGTTGATCCGGTCGACCTGCTCCCGGATCCTCCCCGTAGCCGCCCCATCATCGATCAGCTCGGTCATGCCCAGGATCACCTGGAGCGGCTGGCGGATATGGTCGCCGAGGATCGCGAACTGTTCGATGTTCCGCTCGATCTGATCGAACGCGCGCTGCCGGAGGCGCTCGTTCTGCTTCCGGTCGGTGATGTCCCTGCCGACCACGTGAACCCCGATCACCGAGAGGTCGCGGATGATCGGCGACTCGTTCAGTTCGAGGTAGGTCACCGACCCGTCTTTGCGGCGGAACTCGATCTCGAGCCCTTCGACCGGCTCGCCACAGGAGATCTTCGCTCGCCCCTCCTCCCATGCCGGGAGCGACGAGGGGACGACGAAGTCCCGGCACCTCCTGCCGATGATCTCATCGGGAGCGTAGCCGAGGACGCGGGTCACCGCCGGGGAGATGTAGGCGATCCCGCCCTCGTGATAGCAAGTGTAGATCATGTCGAAACTCTGCTGCATGATCTCCCGGAACTGTGATTCGCTCTTCTCGAGGGAGTCCCATGCCTGGAATCGCTCTATCATGCTTCCGAGCCGCCTGGCGACGGTATCGAGCAGCGCCCGCTCTTCGGCAAGGAACGGGCCTTCGTCCCTCTCCGGCCTCTCGTGAAGGTAACAGATCTCCACCATCCCGACCGTCTCCCCGAGGACGACGATAGGTGATGCCTGCCGCCAGGGCGTCTCCGCGAAGCGTTCCGTCGCAAACCGACGCCCGTGCACCGTGATCCTCGCAACGGTATCCTCCGGATACTGCCAGCCGGTGGAGAGAACCCGGGCGACTTCAAGGAAGGCCTCATCAAGCGAGGTCTCCGATCGCCGTTCGATGATCCGGGATATCTCATACAGGATCGAGAGCTCCTTCACCCGCTCGTTCAGGTCGTGCGTCCGCTCCCGCAGGGCATCCTCTCCCCGCTTCTTCCCGGTGACGTCCCGCGCAATCGCCGCAACCCGGATGACGTTGCCCCGCTCGTCGGCGGCCGGATAGAAAACGATGTCATACAGCCGCCCCTTCCATGCATCCTCGAACCGTGCAGGTCGGCCCGACGCGACGACCTCCTTGAGGCGGGCCGCGTACGCCGCCGCCGCATCCGGCGGGAAGAGTTGGAATATGTTCCGGCCGATGAGATCCTCCCGGCTGCGCGCAAATCGCCGTGTCGTCGCCTCGTTGATCTCGATGAGCCGACCATCCCTATCGAGGAGAACGATGATCTCGCTCGGGGCGTTGAGGAGCGCCCGGGCCGTCGCCTCGCTCTCCCGGAGTTCGTCCTCGGCACGCCTCCGGTCGGTGACGTCGTAGAGCTGCTCGACGATGAACGCCACCTCGCCCTTCTCGTCGAGGATCGGGCTTGAGCGGCACTCCAGGTACCGCCCGAGTTCGGGCACGAACTTCTCCACGACCTCCCGCTTCTTGCTCGCGATTGCAGACTCCGTCGCACAGACCGAACAGGGCGCTGCTCTCCCGAGGAGGTCGTAGCACTTCCGCCCCTCCACCTCCTCCGGCGTCATCCCGAGCATCTCGTAGCCGGCGAGGTTGTAGCGCAGGATCGTCCTGTCCGGGAGCTGGATGCCGACGATGTCGCCGAGGTTCTCAAAGAGCCCCTCGAGCAGGGTGTTCGCCTCCGCGAGGCGGCGGCGTGTCCGCTCTTCTCCGGTGACGTCCTGCCAGGTGACGACAGCGCCGGAGACAGCGCCTTCCGTGATGATAGGCGAAGCGGATACCCTGATGTGGCGGTCCTCGCCCGTGCTGTCATGGAGCGTGTACCGGCAGGACTCGAATACCTCTCCCCTGAGCGCCCGGGGTACGGGAAGGTCCCCGTGAGGAACCGTTCTACCGCCCGGGGAGCGGATCGTGCCTTCCAGACCCGGGAGCACCCGGGCGACCGGATCGGCCGCGTTCCCCGCGATCACCCCGCCGTCGGCGTCGTAGACGAACCCCTGCCTGCCGACGGCGGCAAGAAGTGCATCGCGCTCCAGTTTTGCGCGGGCGGCACGGGCGGCAAGGTCGCGGTTTTTATCGAGCAGGGCCTCGATCCCCGCCGCCAGCCTCTCCCGCGACCGGCAATCGAGGGCTGGAGCGGCATCCTGCAGTATCTCCAGAAGGTCCGCCGGTAATACGTCTTGCAGGTTCTCCATAGTTCACCAAACTGTTCCGGTATCCAGGTACGTTCCCGCTTTTCGTGCCCGCCCGGCAGGTGCATCCCCGCACTCCAATCGGTTGCAGGCCCCCTCCGTCGGATTCGCCGGTTGGACGGCGTTTCCCGGGGAGTCGAAAGGCACGGCCCGGGTACGAGCCGGCGAACCGTCACCTGCCGGGACAGATAATGCGAGTATGAAATATAATTCTGATAGGATAAAAGTGATCGGCATCTGAGACGGGTGAGGCGCAACCGCGGCAGGCGACCAGAACGTAGATAACCGATACGCACCACCTCCGTGGTGCGGCCGGAGATCCCATCGACCCGCACCTGGTGCGAGAATGCACCGTCGCAAAAACCGCTTCTTCCTGGAATTTGGCAGAAAGGCAGTGCCGGCGGCAAACAGCCAGTTCGCGATCGTAGCTCCCGATCTCGGGCTCATATTCCTCTTCATCGCGCTGGTGTCGTGCTCCCCGTTCCTGGTCGCCCTCTGGTACGGCGAGACCGGGTTCCTCCTCCCGATGGCCTCAGCGCCGGCGGGGTTCGGTTTCCTCGGGGTCTGGCTTGCCGGCGTCCCGAAGGTTGAGGGAGAAGCCCGCCTCTCCGTCGCGCTCTCGGCGGTCGCCCTGATCTGGCTCGCCGCCGCCCTGATCGGCGCGCTGCCGTACACGCTCGGTCTCGGGCTTCCCTATACCGACAGCGTCTTCGAGGCGATGTCGGGATGGACCGGCACGGGCTACTCCCTCCTCCCGTCGGTCGACACCACGCCGAGGATGCTCCTCTTCTGGCGGTCGCTGACCCAGTGGATGGGCGGGCTCGGGATCGTCGCATTCACCATCGCTCTCTCGGGCAGGTCGGGCCTGACCCGGTTCCGGCTCTACCGCGCGGAAGGACGGTCAGAGACGCTCGTGCCGGGCGTCGTGACCACGGCCATCGAGATGTGGCGGATATACCTGGTACTCACCGCCCTCGGCATCGGGCTCGTCCTCCTCTCGGGCATCCCCCTCTGGGACGCCGTAAACATCGTCATGACGGCGATATCGACCGGCGGGTTCTCGGTGCATTCGGCCGGCATCCTCTACTACGACAGCCCGCTGCTCGAGATGCTCGTCGTCCCGATCATGATCGCCGGGGCACTGCCGTTCAAACTCTACTTCCTGCTCTACTACAAAAAGAGGTTCCAGTTCTTCTCCGACCGCCAGGCGATCCTCCTCTTCGCGCTCATCCTTGCCGGGTGCGCCGTCATCACCCTCGACCTCGCAACCGTCTCGGCCCTTCCCCCCGCCGAGGCGCTCCGGGAGGGGCTCTTCATGACCGTGAGCGGCATCACCTGCACCGGGTTCCAGAATGCCGACCCTAAAACCTGGTACGGCTCGACGGTGATGGTTCTCGTCGCGCTGATGCTCGTCGGCGGGTCGGCCGGAAGCACCGCCGGCGGCATCAAACTCGGCCGGGTCATCCTCGGCCTCGAGATGCTCCGATGGTGGTTTCGGCGGCTTCATACCGGCTGGCGGACAATCACCCCGCTCCGGCACGACGGGCGGCCGATCCTCGAACACCTCCCGGAGTACGAGGTCTCGAAGAGCATGCTCGTCGTCGTGCTCTTCGTCCTGATGGTCGCAATCGCCACCCTCCTCCTGCTCCACCTCGCGCCGCAGGACGGGTTCGATTCGGCCGACATCATCTTCGAGGTCGTCTCCGCCGCATCCAGCGTCGGGCTCAGCACCGGGTTCGTGAACCCCGGGCTCTCCCCCGCGGCGAAATGGCTTTTCGTCATCGTGATGTGGGCGGGAAGGCTCGAGATCGTGCCGGTCCTCGCCCTGATCTTCGGGGCGGCGCGGAGACGCCGGCCCCAGGCCGGACGGCGGGACGCTGATCGAGGCCGGGCAGAAGAACGAAGAGGTATCCTCCCTCTTCCGCCCGGGACCGGAGGGATGAGCCTCTCGCGTCCCCGGCGCCCTGAAGGGCGGATGCGCGCTTACGGCGCGGGAGGGGAGATGGGACGGCGTTCGGCCCCGCAATTCGCGCGGATCCGGGACCGGGGCCGGCACGCGACTGCATCCTCATATACCCAGCCGGGCGACGCTCCCATATGGACTTCCTCTCCGCCGGCGCCCTCATCCCGCTCCTCGTCTTCGGGGCGCGGGTGATCGACGTCAGCCTTGAAACGCTCAGGATCATACTCCTTGCCCGGGGCGGCCGCCTCATCGTCCCCGCCATCGCTTTCGTCGAGATCCTCTTCTGGATCGTCTCCCTCGGCCTCGTCGTCAACGAATTCACCAATCCGGTCTACCTCATCTCCTACGGGGCCGGTTTCGCTGCCGGGAACTATGTCGGTATCCTCCTCGAAGAGAGGCTCGCTATGGGGATCTGCGTCCTCCGGGTGATCACCTCGGAAGAAGACCGTGCCCTCATCGACGCCATCAGGGCCGCCGGCTACGGCGTCACGGTCGTTGCCGCGGAAGGGCTCCATGGACCCTGCACCATCTTTTACTCCGTGGTGCGGCGGTGCGACCTCCTGCCGATAGCCCGGATGGTCGAAGAGATGAGCCCCTGCGCATTCTGCACCGTCGAGGACGTCCGGTCGACTACCCACGGGACCTTCCCCCGGTCCGGCGAGGGCACGTGGTCGGGCATCCCACGCCAGGCGGTGCGGATCGGGAAGTGAACCGGGAAGACGACGGATGAAACCGGGGATGCAGTTAACGGGGAAGAAGAGTGTATCAAACCGGAGACCCGGCCGGAAAAAGAGAATGTAAGGTTGGAAGCTCAGTTCTTCTTAGCCTTGTCCTGAACTTTCTCCGCCTTCTTCTCTGTCTTCTTCTCCTGCTTCTTGTCCTTTGCCATAAATGACACACCTCCCTCCCGAGGTGGGATAATTCTGATATTATCCGGGCGGGATATATATTTTACGGACAGTCCACCGCCATAAGCAGAATCAGGCCAAAATAGGGGAGGTTTTCCCGGTATCCGGGCCGCAGCGGAAGAGTAGGGCGCACCGGAGCGCCCTATACCCTGCGCTCGGCACTGGAGATCATGTAGAGTACGACGAGAGCGAGCGCCCCCACCACCTGGACACCTATCACAAGGGGCACGGCCGGGATCGCGAAACTTCCGGGTATCGGGCCGGTATCGGCCGGCGTTCCTACAGGTGCCGAGCCGGGCTCGGCGAGCCAGGCGCAGAAGAGCGCTGCGCCGACCGCAAGCATGACGACCGCCATGAGTATGAAGATGAACAGCCCGAGTACCTCGGTCTTCCGTAACGGTCTTCCTGCAACCCGGATCGGCGCCATCGTTGCACCCCTGCTCTCATGCATCGTCTTCACCCCGCATCCCCCCGTCCGGCGGTTCCGGACAGGGGCATACACTCGATCATCATGACGGGAGATCCCGGCACGGCCGGGTTCTCCCTGTTTATCAGCGTAGAATTGGTGAAGCGCCGGTTGACGGCCGGCGAGCATAATTCTACATGATTGACAATGATAATACTATGACGCAGTGGTTGTATTTAATGGTTTATCGCCTCTCTCCACTGCGCCCAAAGAGCGCGGTTCCCGCGAGCCGGGATGCTCGGCCCGGGTTCCGGCAGCCGATGCGGCGAGCCGGAGCGCCGGCGGGGAGGGGCGGCCCTCTCGCGGAGCAAAACCGCCGCCGGAGAGAGCACGGCGGGAACGGTGTGGAATACACCAAGACTTTTATTCGCTTCACCCCAACGGATATGCGAATGCCCCGTATCTACCTCGGTAAAATCCTGCTCCGTTGGTGCGACTCATGCCATGTCCCCGTGCTCTCCGGGGTCTGCGCCTGCGGCGCCCCCACCCGTCCGGTAGCCGTCACGCCGCCGGGAGACGCACGGCCCGCGTTCCCCGACGACATCGAACGGATCAACCGTATATTCAGCGAACATTTCGGAGCGCCGCTGATACCGGAGGGCCATATCGCGCTCCTGAACAAGGTTCCCGCCGATGACCGGATGGACGAGATCGTCCTCGGCGGGGCGGTCGTGGGCGCGGTCCGCTACTTCCCGGACGAGCGCCGCTGGGAGCCCCTGCCGCGCCCGGCCGCCGCGAATTACCTGAAGCCGACGAAGCGGTATGTCGTCATCGACGACGGCGCGATCCCATCCATCCGTGACTCCGGGGCAAGTGTTCTCGCACCGGGCCTCGTCTCGATCGACCCCGCCGTCGCCGAAGGCGACGAGGTCTTCATCCTGACGAAGACCGGCGACTGCATCGGCGTCGGGAGATCGAAAGTCGACGCCGCAGCCGCCGGGACGATGGAGCGGGGGGTCATCATCAGGACGCGAAAGAACGTCCAGTCGGTATGTCTTCCCGGGGAGGCGGCGTGGGATGACGCCGTCAGGGCAAACGAACCGGCTCTCGCGGAGTACGAGGTGAAGAGCGTCCGGTTCGTCCGCGAGGTCGCGGAGCAGAACCGCGAGAGGCCCACGGTCTCCTACTCCGGCGGCAAGGACAGCCTCGCGACCCTTCTCGTCGTCTTAAAAGCGCTCGGCCCGGTGCCGCTCCTCTTCGCGGACACGGGGCTCGAGTTCCCCGAGACCTGCGAGAACGTGGACGCGGTGGCGGAACGCTACGGCCTCCCCGTCCTCCGGGTCTGCGACGAGGAGACGTTCTGGAACGAGTTCAAGGAGAACGGCCCGCCGGCCGTGGACCACCGCTGGTGCTGCAAGGTCTGCAAACTCCACCCCATCGGCCGCCTGATCGACGAGAACTGGGGAGAATGCCTCTCGTTCATCGGGCAGCGGAAGTACGAGTCGGTGAAGCGGATGCAGAGCAGGCGGGTCTGGCGGAACGGCCACGTCCCGCAACAACTCTCGGCGGCCCCGATCCAGCAGTGGACGGCGATGCACGTCTGGCTCTACATCTTCCGCGAGAAGGCGCCCTACAACACCCTCTACGCGAAGGGGCTCGACCGCATCGGGTGTTTCATGTGCCCCTCAAGCGACCTCGCGACGTTTGCGATCATCGAGGAGTCCCACCCCGAACTCCTGGAGATGTGGAGAGAGAAACTCGCCGGGTGGCAGGAGGAGCAGGGCCTCTCCCCGGACTGGATCGAGCGCGGGCTCTGGCGGAAACGGGGAGATGCGGATGAAGAAGAGGATAGTTATAATTGATTACGGCCTCGGCAATCTGCACAGCGTCTTCCGGGGCCTCGAGCGGGCGGGGGCGGCGCCGACGATCACGGCCGACCCCGGGGCGATAGCGGCCGCCGACGGCATCGTCCTCCCCGGTGTCGGGGCGTTCCGGGAGGGGATGGAGATGCTCGGCGGACTCGCGGACACCGTCCTCTCTGCCGCGAACGAGAGACCGCTCCTCGGGATCTGCCTCGGGATGCAGATGCTGATGGACTCAAGCGAAGAGCACGGCGTCCACCGGGGGCTCGGCCTCGTGCCGGGCGACGTGAAACGGTTTGTGCCGGCTGCCGGGGAGAAGGTCCCCCACATGGGCTGGAACACCATCCGCATCGACCCGGCGACCCCGCTCTTTGACGGGCTCCACGAGGAGGAGTACGTCTACTTCGTCCACTCCTACTACGCGGCGGCCGCACCGGACCACACCATCGCGAGCACCACCTACATCCGCCCCTTCTCCTCGGCGGTCAACAACGGGCTTACCTACGGCGTCCAGTTCCACCCGGAGAAGAGCGGTGCGGTCGGGCTGAAGATTCTTGAGAACTTTATCGAGCGGATCTGCTGACCGGGGCCTGCAGACAGGTTTTTTTTAGCCGCCGATGAGGGCGGTGTTCTTTTTTGGTGCACGAGGCCGCGGCGGGGTTGATGGTTATCAGATTTACGCTTAGGATCGCCTCAAGAGAGTTCGGGCGCCCCGAGGTGCGATACGAGTTTCTGGAGTGCAACAGACAAAACGGCCCGAACGAGGAGCAAACACCGTGCAGTGGACCGTGGTGGCTATCGCCACGCGGGTGGCGGCTCGCGGGGAGGGGGTCTCCCCCTCCCCTGTCTCTGCACAAAAGGACACTTCTAACCCCCACCCCACCCGCGCTTCGCGCTCCTCCCCCGCCCCTCGGGGCGGGGGCAGTCATGGCGATATCAAAGGGAAAGCCGTGCCTCAATTTTTGTGGGCATCGCCCAGGTAAAAAAGGGAACGGGCGGTTCAGTTCCCGTTGTTGCTCTTGCGCAGTTCCTGGTCGCGCAGGACGTTCCTCTGGATCTTGCCGGATATCGTCTTTGGGAGTTCCGGGACGAACTCGATCAGCCGCGGGTACTTGTAGGGGGCGGTTGTGTTCCGGACATGTGCCTGGAGTTCCTTGACCAGCGATTCGGAGGGCTGGTAGCCGGACTTCAGGACGATGAAGGCTTTGACGACCATCCCCCGGATGAGGTCGGGCGACCCGACGACCGCCGACTCCTGCACGGCCGGGTGCTCCATGAGGGCGCTCTCGACCTCGAACGGCCCGATCCGGTAGCCGGACGACTTGATGACATCGTCACTGCGCCCGATGAACCAGAAGTAGCCGTCCTCGTCCATGCGTGCCTTGTCGCCGGTGTAGTAGTATCCGTTCTGGAACGACTCCCGGTTCGCCTCGGGGTTGTCCAGGTACTCCACGAAGAGCCCGACCGGCCGGGGGTTGAGGTTGACGGCGATCCGCCCCTCCTCCCCGACGCCGACCGGATTGCCGTCGTCGTCGTGGAGCTCGATGTGCCAGCCCGGAGCGGGTCTTCCCATGGAGCCGGGCTTATGCTTCATGCAGGGGAACGTGGCGATGCAGCAGACAGTCTCCGTCTGGCCGTATCCCTCGTAGATGGCCTCTCCTGTGCCGTCCTCCCAGACGCGGATCACCTCGGGGTTGAGCGGCTCCCCGGCGCTGCAGCAGTGCCGCAGGTCGCGGAAATCGAACTTCTCGAGGTCGGCAAGGATCAGCATCCGGTAGACCGTCGGCGGCGCACAGAACGTGGTCACCTCGTACTTCTCGATCAGCGGAAGGAGCTCGGTCGCCCCGAACTTCCCCCGGATGTCGTAGACGAAGATGCAGGCCCCGGCGATCCATTGGCCGAATATCTTGCCCCAGGCGCACTTCGCCCACCCGGTATCGGAGAAGGTCAGGTGCAGGTCGTTCTCCGTGACGTCCTGCCAGAGCGAGGCGGTGATGATGTGCCCGAGCGGGTAGGAGTTGTCATGCAGCACCATCTTGGCCTCGCCGGTGGTGCCCGAGGTGAAGTAGATCAGCATCGGGTCGGTCGCCCTCGTCCTTTTCGCGACCGGCATACTGACCTTGTGGTGCGATACCGGCGCGGGATACTCGAGTTCGTGCAGGTAACTCGCCCAGCCCTCCCGCTCTCCGTCCACGAGGAAGAGGGTGTCGAGCAGCGAGCAGGAGTCGGCGACCTCGTCGATCTTCTCGGCGTTCTCCAGGTTCGTGATGATCATCCGGAACTTCCCGGCCTTGATGCGGTATTTGATATCTTTCGGGGTCAGCATCGTCGGGCAGGGGCAGAAGACCGCGCCGAGTTTGATGAGCGCGATGACGAAGATCCACCATTCCGGGACACGCGGGAGCATCAGCATCACCCGGTCGCCCTTCTTGATGCCGAACTTGAGGAGGATGTTCGCGGCGCCGTTCGAGAGGTACCGCAGATCGCGGAAGGTGTACTTCTTCTCGTTCCCCTCCTGGTCGACCCAGATCATCGCCAGTTTGTTCCGGTCGGTCTCGGCCCACCGGTCGATCACGTCGTAGCCGAAGTTGAACTGCTCGGGGACGTCGATCCTGAAGTTGGCGCAGGCGGCCTCGTAGTCGGTCATGTTCGGCTCCCGGGCGTTTGCGGGCTGTACCCCCGCAGGAACCGCGGTCTGCACGCCTTTTGCAGACGCACCGTTGAGGTACTTCGTGCAGAGGTCGTTGAGCCATTCCGACCGGGATACACCCCGGTATTCGCGCATCCTGTCGATCGCTTCCACGAGGTCATCGTCCATCGTGACCGAGTATCGCACCATGCAGTACAGGTTTGTGGTGCAGTATATCACCTTTTTGATTCCACCCGCACCACCGTCGGGGGATCAGCCCCCTTCAGGTGCACCGCTCTAGAGTATGTGCCGCGAAGCGCACCGGACCACTGCACCGCCACGTTCAAATAACAGGCATGCACCCGGGCCGCCATGGCGGAGCGAACCATCCTCGTCACGGGCTCGACGGATGGTATCGGAGAGGCGACCGCACGCGAACTCTCCCGGCAGGGCCATCGCGTGCTGCTCCACGGCAGGAACAGAGAGAAGGGCAGGAAGGTCCTTGCGGAACTGGAGACTGCCGCCGGTTCCGGCCGGCTCGATCTCTTCATCGCCGACCTCTCGGTGCAGGAGCAGGTCAGGGGTCTTGCGGAGGAGGTCGCCGGGGCATACGACCGGCTCGACGTCCTCGTCAACAACGCCGGGGTCTTTATGCCGGAGCGGGAGGTCGCTCCCGGCGGGATCGAGATGACGTTCGCCGTGAACTTCCTCTCGCAGGTCCTGCTCACCCGCGAACTCCTCGGGCTCCTTGAGCGGAGCGCCCCGGCACGGATCGTCAACGTCGCGTCGATCGCTCACCGGAGCGCGAGGTCGGTTGACTGGGAGAACCTGCCGGGTTTTGAGGACTACGACGCCTACGACGCCTACGCGGTCTCCAAGTTAGGGGTCGTCGCCTTCACCGCCCGGCTCGCCCGGACGCTCGAGGGGACGGGGGTGACGGCAAACAGCCTCCACCCGGGGGTGATCGATACGAAACTCCTCCGGGCCTACACCGGCGGGAGGGACGGCGGTGCACCGCCGGAGAAGGGGGCGGAGGTCGAGGTGCACCTCGCCCTCTCCCCGGATGCCGGGGAGACGAGCGGCGGCTACTTCGAGGAGAACCGGTGGAAGCGGCCGTCGTCCCTCGCCCTCGATGCGGGGGTGCAGGAACGGTTCTGGGAGATGGGGAGCAGCCTCACCGGGGCGGTGCGGTGGGCCGACCCGAAAGCATATGCACGATGAGGACGAGCGAGCACCACCCGGAGGGAGAGCAGCATGGCAAAACGCAAGTTGAAAGGCGAAGAGAAGGCAGAGACGAAGGAGCACTGGTGCGAGATCTGCGGGGCGGCCTGCGACGAGATCACCGAAGAGAACTACCCGGACCTCGAGAAGGCGAGGACGCTCTGCCCTGACTGCAAAAAGTCCTACGAGGAGTCCTGCAGGATCAGGTGACGGGCGGGAGAAACTTCACGATCGGACGCGGCGGAGCAGATCCCCTGATGAGACCGGCATCTGCCGGTGCTTCATGTCGCGCCAGACGGCAAGATGCCGGTAAAGCCAGTAGTCCAGGTCGTCCGGATCGTCGGCGTAGAGCACCGTGTGCGCCTCAAGGACCGCGCCCCTGAGGTACCAGGGGATCTCGTCGAAGATGACGATATCGTAGCGCCCCCCCGCCGTGAGCATCCGCCTGTAGACCGGAGCGCGGTCGACGTCCTCGTGCAGGATGAGGCAGATGTCGATGTCTGAGCGCTCGTCTGCGTAGCCCTTGACGTGCGATCCGTAGATGAGGATACCCCTGATGGACGGCAGCACCTCACGGAAGTGCTCGATAAGTTCGGTCATCTCTGCAGCCACGTGAGTATCACCCCGGAGAATTCGCGCAGGGCTTCGGTGAGCCGTGCGATCGAGGCATACGCTATCCGGTCGTTGATGCCGTCGTATTCATGGACCAGCCGGTTCCGGAGACCGTTTGCCTCTTTCAGGGACTGGCCGAGACCCGCCGGAACGATCCCCCGTTCGACCAGGTAGTCGACGTTGCTGTAGTCGTCCTGCGCCGAAGAGTCCAGGCTGCGCCTCGTGAGGGCACAGATGTCGGCCGCGGCTTCGACCGCTTCCTGGAACTCCTTGTACATCGCCTTCCTGAGTATCCTGTCGGTGAGGATCTCTTCGGAGAGATGCCGATCGATGAACTCCACCCGGTCGATCAGCATCTCGCATTTCTGCACCACCCTCTCCGCGATCGTCTGGGTGTGAGTTGCCATTGCCTGATGTTTCACGCGAAGTCATATTTGAGTGTATGCATTTACGGGAAGCATCGTAACAACCGGATCCGGCGGGCCGGGTCTCCGGCGCCGGTAGACCCGCCGGGATCACTTCCCGCCTTTCTTGAGTTCCTCGATCATCTCCTCGACTTCTTCGTAGCCGTGCCGGTAAAACTCCTCTTCGCCGGGCTCAATCTCCCGGAGAAGCCGCAGAAACTCTCCCGCATGCTCTTTCTCCTCGTCTGCGATATCGCGCATCACCTTCTGGACCAGCGGATCGTCGGTCGACTCGGCGATCTGGTTGTAGAACTGGATCGCCTCGTACTCGGCGGCGATCGAGAACCGGATCGTCCTGATGAGTTCTCCCCGGTCCAGTCTGCGCTCCATACGGTTCCCGGAGAACGGTTGTGCAAATTCAGGCATATCAGATGACCTCCGGCGGCTCATGGGAAGCGGCGTTATATATACGTTAGGCCAGTTGCCGCCCCATGATCATGGAACGGTGATATCCTCACCCCGAAACGAATTTCACGAACGGATGGGCTCCAACCTCATCGACGAAAGTATGGTAGAAAATATTCTGGATCTCAAAAGACGGATACTAAAGGGTAAGGGAAGAATCCTGACCGGAGGGAGATGTGGACGGTATCGGTCAAATAACGCCCTGCCCGGCCTTCGCGATCCTCCCCTCCGGCTTCGCGTCCACCGGCTCCGGGAGGGACTCCATATACGCGACCAGGGCATCGACGTCGTACGGGCCGTTGACGATATCCGTCCCTTCCCTGAAGATGGTGTACTTATCGCCGCCGGTCGCGAGGAAATCGACCATCGCCGCCGTGTAACTCCCGTTCGGGTCGAGCGGGGTGCCGTTCACCCGGATATCGACGATCCTATCCCCAGCAGGCTTTCTCTCGTCGAAGGTATACGTCAGCCCGGATACGGCAAGGTTATGGGGCGGGAGCGGGGTCTCCCACTGCCGTTCCAGTGCGTCCCGGACCTGTTCGCCCGTCAGGGTCATCGAGAGGACGGTCGACGAGAACGGCTGCACCGCATACAGGTCGCCCCAGGTGACGCTCCCCATCGCGATCTCTGCCCGGAGCGAGCCGGTGGTGGCAAACGCGATATCGGCGCCCATCGCCGCCCGCTGGCCGTCGGCGACGAGGTTGCCGAGCGCGGATTCGCCGGCATCGGTCTGCAGCCGCGTGAGATCTGCGGATGTTGTCGTTACGACACGGGCCGTCAGCGGCTCGACCGCCGCTTCGCAGGCCTCAAGCAGGGCCAGGGCCTCCGGGTCGGGGCTGGTGCCGTTTTTGTGCGCCGGGACGACCCGTGCCGACGCATGGACGACATCGCCGGTGAGGGGATCGATGACGATACCGACGTCGGCAAACGCCCTGCCGTAACTGTAGGCCTGCGTCACCAGCACCGGGTTTCCACCGGCGTTCTCCAGGTAGGCGTTGGTGAACGCATGGGTGTGGCCCGAGAGGACAACGTCCACGTCCCCGTCAAGGCCGGCGACGATCCCGGCGACCCTGCCGGTGACGTTCTCCCCCTCCCGGGTCGGGCCGTCGTAGGACTCCTGCTCCCCGCCCTCGTGGAGGAGGACGACGATTGCGTGCACCCCCTGCTGCTGGATCTCCGGGACATAGCGGTTGATCGACTCGACCTCGTCTTCGAAGCGGACCTCCTCGATCTTCGCCGCCTTCACTATCGAGGGCGCCTCGACGGTCGTGGCGCCGATGAACGCTATCTTTGCACCGCCGGCGTCGTGGATGGTGTAGGGAGCAGCAAGGAGGGTGCTGTTCGTCTTCCAGACCACGTTCGAGGAGACGTACTCTGCTGCCGCGCCCGGGTAGGGGTCTACCGGGCGGGTGAGGGCTGTCGCCCCGTTCCCGCCGTGGACCAGCCGTAGCAGTTCGTCCGTGCCCCGGTCGAACTCGTGGTTGCCGAAGGTCGCGATCGTCCCCGGCGAGCCGTCCGTGAGGCCGTTGAAGAAGAGCAGGGCGGGCTCGTCCAGCAGCAGCCCGGACTCGGGCGGCGACGCCCCGACGATATCCCCCGGGAGCGCGATGAACGTGGTTGTGCCGTTCGCCGCCGCGGATCTGAGGTATGACGCAAGCACCGGGGCGCTCCCGGCCGGTTCGCCGTTGAGTTTCTGCCCGTCGGGGAGCTGCCCGTGGAAGTCGTTGACCGCGAGGATCCTGACGTGCACCGGCTCAGTGTCCGGGGAGGGGTAGCCCGAGAGTGCGATGGGGGCGAGAGCGACAAACAGGAGTACGAGCAGGCCGGCGATCACCTGCCGCCAGGGTGACCTGCCGTCTCCGGACGAACCGGGTTCCATGAGAAGAGGTCATTCCGGGCGGTATAAATACCCGCTGAAATAGATCCGGGCGGTAACGAGGAGGCCGGGCGATTATGGCGCCCTCCCATTGCGGCCGCTCAACCGTCCCGGCGAGGTGCATCGCGAAGAGATATATCCGCCAGGTATTGAACTATATAAGGGACGCAGGGCATGCAGAGAGCGCTGGTAGATAAATTGAAAGAATCGGCACGGTCCGTTCTGCCGATTGCGGTTATTATCCTTCTGCTCCACTTCACTCTAGCCCCCCTGCCGTTCGGCACGCTGGTGCTCTTCCTCCCGGCGGTCATCCTGCTTATCCTGGGCATGAGCGCCTTCACCCTTGGCGCCGACATGGCCGTGATGCCGATGGGCGAACTGATCGGCGCGAAACTGACCGAGTCGCGAAACCTCTGGCTGATGATCCTGATCAGTTTCCTGCTGGGCCTGGCGTTGACGCTGGCGGAGCCCGACCTGCAGGTGCTGACCCGGCAGGTTCCTGCCGTGCCGGACTTCGTTCTCGCAAGCACGGTCGCATTCGGCGTGGGCATCTTCCTCGTGATCGCCATGCTGCGGATCCTCTTCCAGGTCAGGATCTCCCACCTGTTCATCCTCACCTACGCCCTGATCTTCATCGTCGCCGCGTTCACCGCACCGGAGTACATGGGCGTGGGGTTCGATGCGGGCGGCGTCACCACGGGCCCCATCACCGTGCCCTTCATCCTCGCGCTGGGCGCCGGTGTCTCGGCAGTCCGCGCAGGGAGGAGTACGGAGGAGGACAGTTTCGGGTTGTGCGCCCTCTGCTCGATAGGGCCGATCCTGGCGGTCCTGATCATGGGGGTCTTCTACGACCCCACCGGCACCGGCTACGCCTTTGAGACCCCCGCCACGGCAGACAGCATCGGAGAACTGGCGGCACTGTATGCCGGGGGGCTGGTCGGGTTCTTCAAAGAGATCTCCCTCATCCTGGTGCCCATCGTCGTCTTCTTCAGTGCGTTCCAGGTCGTAAACTTAAAATTGCCCCGGGGCCAGTTGATCCGGATCGGCGTGGGGCTCGTCTACATCCTCCTCGGGCTCACGATCTTCCTGACCGGGGTGTACATCGGGTTCATGCCCGCCGGGACATACCTCGGCCATACCATCGCGTCGCTACCCAACAACTGGATCCTGATCCCGTTAGGCCTGGTCATCGGCTTCTTCGTCGTCGCCGCGGAGCCTGCCGTGCATATCCTCAACAAGCAGATCGAGGATCTCACGAACGGCGCCATCTCACGGCGGGTCATGATGCTGGCCCTCTCGATCGGCGTCGGGATTGCCCTTGTCCTCGCCATGATCCGGATCCTTACGAGTATCGAGATCTGGTACTTCCTCCTGCCGGGCTACGCTATCGCCCTCCTGCTGACGTTCTTTGTGCCCCAGATCTTCACTGCGATCGCGTTCGACTCCGGCGGTGTGGCCGCGGGCACCATGGCGGCGGCATTCCTGCTCCCGTTCGCCCTCGGCGCCACCGATGCCGTGGGCGGCCCCTTGCTGCTGGATGCGTTCGGCATCATCGGTATCGTGGCCATGATGCCGTTGATAACCGTGCAGGTCATAGGGCTGGTCTACCAGCTCAAGTTGCGGAGGGCACAAGCCGCGGAGAGGAAGCGAGCCGCAAGAGAAACCTTTGAGAAGGAGAATCTCGAGATTATAGATCTGTAACGAGGAATGAGAATGCTGCACGAGACATCCTCCGGCGCACCGCTCGTCCTGATGGTCACGATATTCGACCGCGGGCAGGATGAACGGGTCATGGACCTGTTCACCCGCGAGGGGGTGACGTTCAACCTGCTGACCCTCGGGAGAGGCACGGCAAACTCTCAGATCTTGAGTTACCTGGGGCTCGGGGAGACGGAGAAGACGCTTCTCTTCAGCACGATGTCGTCGAAAGCGTCAGACGTCCTGCTCACGCGTATCAGTGAGGTGGTGGGCCCGGATAAACCCAATCGCGGCATCGCTTTCACGCTGCCCGTCCACAGCGTCTGCGGGGCTCCGGCAGTGAAAGACCTGCTTGGCATATCGGAAATAGAGAGGGGAGAACAACCTATGGAAGAGAGAGGAGAGCACGATCTGATCGTGGTTATTGCAAACCGGGGGTTTGCCGATGTCGTCATGGAGACGGCCAAGAGGGCGGGGGCAACGGGAGGGACCGTCGTCCACGCACGCGGTACCGGCGCAAAGGAGATGGAGAAGTTCTTTGGCGTGGCCATCCTGCCCGAGAAGGACCTGATCCTGATCGTCACGAAGAGTGAATCGAGATGCAATATCATGGAGGCGATCGTCGCCGAGGCGGGGCCCCAGACCGATGCCCGGGCTATCGTCTTCTCCCTCCCGGTGAACGGCGTCGTCGGGTTGTCCACGGTCTCAAGGGGAGAGACGGAAGGGTCGGAGCTGGCGTGACGGCGGGGCGACAGGAAGCCCTTCGCCGGAGGGAGAACCGGCCTGAACGCCACGCTCCGCAACTCTACTTGTGAGACTGACGGCCGACCGCCGATCTCCCGTGCAGCGGTCGAGAAGACGTATGCTGCGAGAACACATGCCTCATCGCCATAGGTATGTGAAAGCCGTTCGGGGATGTTCCGGGATCGGAAGATGCTGCAGCCCTCTCTCCTGTAGCCGTCCCCTGCATATTCTTTGCGAACCGTGGGCGGCGGGCGGGCCCGGGGTCTAGCCGTCCCGCGGGAGGATCGCCGCGACGGTGATCGCGTAGGTGATCGTCTCCCCCGCAAGCGGGTGGTTGGCGTCGACGGTGATACGTTTCTCGTCCACGTCGAGGACAGTCACCAGGCAGGGTTTGCCCATGACTTCGACGCGGACGAACTCGCCGGGGACCGGCTCGTGGTCGAGGGTCAGTTTCGTTCGTTTTATCGTGACGACGAATTTCCGGCGAAACTTCCCGTAGGCCTTCTCCGGGGGCAGCACCACGGTCACCGTCTCGCCCGGCTCTCTCCCGATCAGCGCCTCCTCAAAGAGGGGATTGATCTGGTTCGCACCGAGGGTGACCCTGACGGGTTCGCCCGAACGGGTATCCTCGAAGACCTCGCCGTCGGGGCGGGTGCTGGTGAAGTGCAGGAGCAGGGTGTCTCCGTCCGTCACGGGTGCCATGGGTGCCTGATCGGTTTGTCGGGCAGGAGTTTAATTCATTGGGAGTGCAGCGGATCCCGAAGCATGCCCCTGAATGGGCCCTGTTAAAACTCCCCATTGTAGAAGTTCTTACTCCCAGTCGGTGAGAATATCTCGTATTTGCCGGTGCAGAATAGGTATTTCTACAGTTGCCAGAGTCCAGACATATTTCAGATTCACGCCTGGATAATCATGAATCAGCCTGTCGCGAAGGCCTGAGATTTTTCTCCATGGAATGTCCGGATATTCATCCCGGAAGTCATCCGGAACATGTTTTGCAGCTTCCCCGATAATCTCGAAAAATCTGATGATGCCTGCGTTGTACAGCGAATCTTTGAGAAATTCCTCATAACTCATTCGCTCGGTTGCCTTCATGATATTTTCAGATTGCTCATAAATATCCGCAAGATAATATCACAACCGCAACTCTGTCATGCCGTACCTCTCTCAGGCGTACAGAAGATGGCCTCCCTCATCACGCATACGCGGAATCTCTCGCTCATCCACTCAACAGGGACCAGATCCACTTTTCTCTGGAGCAAATCCTCAAGAAAATCCCCTAAGTCCAGTAGATTCTCGTATGTGTCCATCTCCGGACGGAACGAGTATACAACGTCCACGTCCGATTCCGGTGTATCCTCCTCACGCGATACGGAGCCGAAGATACCGATCGTTTCGATGCCGTACCTCTCCCGGAGGGTCGGGAGCTCACGCTCAAGAAGGGCCAGAACCCTTGGCTTGATGGATTGGTATCTCTCCACTATCGATCGCCTCCGGGATTCGCCGATGATAACTCTTCGCCATCACGAGATATGAGGTTTTGCCAGTAGAGTGGGGTTCCTCTCCGCGACTGATGGGATAAAACCGGGATCTAATTTCGAAAAAGGAGTATAATTCAAGCCTCAGGCGAGATTTGAACTCGCGACCTCGTCCTTACCAAGGACGCGCTCTACCAGCTGAGCCACTGAGGCATGAAGCACCAATTATATTGGAGGTTTACCCTATAAAAGGTTACGGCCGAGACCGGGGTGAGAACCGGGCGGGATCTCCCTACTCCCCCTCGGCCGCGGCGTCGATCGCCGCGAGCGCGGATATGCTGGCGGTCACCCCGTCGAAGGTCTCCACCTCGATTATGGGAGTGACGCCGCTCCTCCGCACGGCCCTCATCACGGCCGAAAAGTCGATCGTCCCGTCTCCGACCGGCGAATGCGTATCTTCGGTGCCGTCGTTGTCGTGCAGGTGGAAGTGCGCCGCCGGGTAGGTGAGGAACTCATCCAGGCACCCGTTCTGGTTCGCGTGGCCGACATCGAGCGCGAGCCCGATCCCGTCGATGAGCAGCAGATCGTCGCAGGAGCGCAGGAAGAAGTACTCCCAGTTCCCCATGTTCTCGACGAAGAACGTGACCGAGAGGTCGGCGGCCGCGAGAGTCAGTTCGGAGAGCGACTGCCGGAACCTCGCCACCGCCGGCTCCCGCTCCGGAACCCACGCGTAGTAGCCCGGGTGGATGACCACGTCCGCCCCGACCTCCGCGGCGACGGCGAAGGCCTGCGTCAGGACCTCGACGCTCGCCCGCCGGATCGGCTCGAGGAGGCTTGCGATGTTGACCCCCCGGGACGGCGCGTGGATGAAATAACGGTACGAGTAGCTCTCGAGCGGCTCCGCACCGGTAAGGTAGTGGAGCCCGTCGTCCATCACCTCCACGCAGTCGGTGATGGGAGCGAGTCTCTCGAGCGCGTGGGAGAGCGGCTCGCGGTGAAGGCAGTAGGTGGAGACGCCAAACATACAGAATGTTCCGGCCGGGACGATAAATAGGTTCGGAACGGGCACCTCCCGGTGTATCGTCGCGCCGCCCGTGCCCGGCGCGGGACAGCCCTCCGGCGGTAAAAAGGACCAATCCGCATGGTTTATACTATCGACACCACAAATGAATAGTATGGCTGACGGCTTCGTCCCGGAGGTTGTTGTCTCGAACCGGCTTGAGAAAGCAAAGGCCGAGATCTTCTCCTACATAGAATCCAACGCCGAAGCCATCGACGGGAACTTCCCCGTCTTCTTCGGGAACGTCGTCATGATCCTCGACCGTGCGGGCGTCCCCATCGCCGACGCGAGCTACGACGAGTTCATCGATGCAATCGTGTTCCGGGTCTTTGAGGTCAGCAACCGGGCCGGAGACCTGAAGTTCCTCAACCGCGCCTGCGAGATCGCCTGCGGGATGAAGCGCAAAAAAGAGCGCAAAGCAGGCGTCCACCTCGCCGCCGCCGTCAAACTGATGAAGATAGGGATGCCGCTTGCGGCGACCGTCTTCCTCCAGCCCTACCGCAAGCACGACGCTGCCGTCGGGTGCTGGTACGCCTACTGCTACTACGTCCTCTACAAAGAAGGGTCGACCGAACCCGGCTACTCGGCCGCGGAACGATGGAACTACCTGAAGGCCGCGCGCCAGTACATGGAGGAACTCGGGCAGTTGCGGCCGGGAATGCAGCGGCTGGTCAGGGGCGAACTCGAACAGGACAGATGGCTTGCCGAGCCGTTCTGGGTGATGCTCTTCCTTGCGACCGAATGGATCCCCGACAACCGCTGGTTTCTGGAGATCGGGATCGCGCGGAGCAAACAGGAGAAGAACGACGTGGCTCTGGTCAAGATGCTCCAGATCGGCCTCATCCGGTTCCCCGACGAGATGTTCTTCTACCGCGAAGCCTACCACCTCAAGTTCGAGCAGGGCGACCTCGCCGACGCGATGGGCCTCATCCGCGACCTGATCCAGAGGTTCCCCGACGACCTTGAGCCGGTCTACTACGGCCTCCGGACCGCCCTCTACCTCCCCGGGGAGGAGTTCAACACGTTTCGGAAAGTTGCTGAACGGCTGAAGATGCCGGGCCACGTCCTCTGCCTCATCGACTACGCGTATGCCTTCCTCCGGGGAAGACGGGGGCAGGCGACCCTCTGTCTCGACGAGTTTCACCGGAAATACCCTTCATTGAACTACTACTCCGACATGCTCCGGTTCGTCACCGCCGATCTCCCCCCGACCGAGATGGGCGTCAATGCGGCGGTTTTCACCTCGATCGACCATTTCTGCAAGAGGATGCTCAAGATCGGCGACGCCTGAGGGTGCCGCGATGAGCAGCCTGATAGTCCTTCGCGCCGGATACTGGTGAGGACCTCATGGCATACCGTCATCTCTTCGGCCCGGTCCCCTCCCGGCGGCTGGGCGCTTCGCTCGGGGTAGACCTGGTGCCGCAGAAGACCTGCACCTACAACTGCGTCTACTGCGAGTGTGGGCGGACGACCAGCCTCACCTGCGAGCGGCGGGAGTACGTCCCGACCGAACGGGTCATCGCGGAGCTTGACGATTGTCTCGGGAAGAGGCCGGACCTCGACTACGTTACGTTCGCCGGCTCCGGGGAACCGACGCTTCACGCCGGGATCGGCGAGATCATCGCCTTCATCAAAGACCGCTACCCCCACTACCGGGTCGCGGTCCTGACGGGGAGCGCGCTCCTCGCGGACCGGGGCGTCCGGGGCGCCCTCATGCGGGCCGACCTCGTGGTGCCGTCGCTCGATGCCGTCTCGGAAGGGGTCTTTTCAGCGATCAACCGCCCCTGCCCGGGGCTCACCGCAGAGGGGGTGCTCGCGGGGCTGCTCGACTTCGCCCGGGAGTATCCCGGCGAGATCCGGCTCGAGGTCTTCATCGTCCCGGGTATCAACGACACCGAAGAGGAGATCCGGCTCCTCAAAGACGCCGTCGCGGCGATCAAGCCCCACCGCGTCCAGGTGAACACCCTTGACCGGCCCGGCACCGATATCCGGGTGAGGGCGGCTTCCCGGGGAGCGCTCGAACGGATCGCGGCGGTGCTCGGCGGGGAGGTGATCGGAGCGGCCTGCACCGACCGGGCGTTGCCGCCGGTCTGCGATGATGCCGTTGAGGTCATCCTCGCGCTCATCCGTCGTCGGCCCTGCACGCCCGGCGACCTCGCCGCACTCCTCGGCATCCGCCCGGCCGAGGTCGCGAAACATCTCCGGGTTCTCGAGTCCCGCGGGCTGATCGAGTCCGTGAGCGAGGAGAGAGGCGTATTCTATCGGCCGGTCTGAGAGAGACCGGTGTCGCCACCGGCATAACTATGCCGTACCGGAAAAAGATAGGTATGAGGATTCATGGTGGTTGGTAAGGATATACTCAAGACCCTGCACGAGCTCGTCGACCGGGATATCACCCTCATGCACATCTGCGGCACCCACGAGGCGGCGATCGCCCGCGCCGGACTCCGGAGCGTCCTCCCCGACGGTCTCAAGATCGTGATGGGGCCGGGCTGCCCGGTCTGCATCACGCCCCAGGGCGAGATCGACGCCGCCCTTGATCTGGTGGACCGGCGCTGCACCATCGCCACCTACGGCGACCTGCTGCGGGTTCCCGGGGCGAAGGGGTCGCTTGAGTCAAGCGGCGGGGACATCCGGGTGGTGCAGGGCGTCCACAAGGCAGTCGAGATCGCGCGAAAGGAGCCCGACCGGGAGGTCGTTTTCGTCTCGGTCGGGTTCGAAACCACCGCGCCGACCGTCGCCGCCACGATCCTCTCCCGCCCGCCGGAGAACTTCTCGATCCTCTCGTGCCACCGGCTCGTCCCGCCGGCGATGGCGTGGCTCCTCGCCCAGGGGGAGGCGGCGCTCGACGGGTTCATCCTTCCCGGGCACGTCTGCGCGGTGATGGGCTACGAGGAGTACGAGCAGTTCCCCGCCCCGCAGGTCGTCGCGGGGTTCGAGCCGGAGGACATCCTCCTCGGCCTCCTGATGGCGGTGCAGCAGGTCCGCGAGGGGGCGCACCGGGTCGAGAACGCCTACCCGCGCGTGGTCACCCGGGAGGGAAACGTCAAGGCAAAGCGCCTGATGTACGAGGTCTTCGAGCCGTATGACGTCGAATGGCGCGGATTCCCGGTGATCCCGGTCTCCGGCCTCCGCCTGAAGCCGGAGTTCGAGGGCTACGATGCCCAGAAGAAGTTCGATATCGAGATCCGGCACGTTGACAAGCACTCCGCCTGCATCTGCGATAAAGTGCTGCGCGGCATCGCCCGGCCCTCGGACTGCAAACTCTTCGGGAAGGTCTGCACCCCACGCACCCCTGTGGGCCCCTGCATGGTCAGCCACGAAGGAGCCTGCAAGATCTGGCATCTCTACGAATCGCGGAGGGCCTGAACCCGCCCCCTCCGCTGGCCTTTTATACCTTACACCACAATATAATATGGCAGTCTCGGTAGGGTAGTGGATATCCTGAAAGCCTCCGGAGCTTTCGACCCGGGTTCGAATCCCGGCCGGGGCGTTTCTTGTTTTGTTCAAGTTGTGAAACCCTTGTTTCCAAAACGGCTTGTTTTCCGGGTATAAACAGTTATCTGATTCCTGAAAATAGTAGCGGGGAGAAGATCACCGATACTTGAGCGGGCACTCACCGTACTCCATCCGCTGTCCCGGATCACTATGTATTTGTGAAGTCGTCGCCAATACTATCAAACCACGGAACCATATTGCAGGACAGCACATGCTCACGAACGAAGAAGAACGGGTGAGGATTTACTCGATGGGAAATGTCCCAACACGATCACATGAGGTGACGCCTTCCACCCCGCTGGACGAACTCAATCTCAACTGGACCGAGAAAGATCTTCCCGAACGGGAGCGCACAAAACACGTCCACCGCCTTCACCCGTACCTCGGCAAATTTATTCCGCAACTCGTCGAGGTCTTTCTGAGAAAATACTTCTCTCCCGGCCAGACAGTCATCGATCCGTTCTGCGGCTCCGGGACTGCGCTGGTTCAGGCCAACGAGTTAGGCATCAACGCTATCGGCTACGACATCTCTGCCTTTAACGTCCTTCTCTCGCGGGCAAAGACCGCCGAGTACGACGTTGCAGTGGTGCGCAGAGAGATCCTGGACATCCTTGAGAAGGTGAAAGCGGCGACGCAGATCGACTCGGGGCAGCGGAAGCTCTGGATGGAATGCACGAAAAGGCCGTATCTCTCCGCTGACAATAACGAATACCTGGAGCAGTGGTTCGCGCCACAGGCGCTCGAGGAACTGCTCACCTACCGCTACTACATCGAGGTCGGTGAGTATGAATACGCAGATCTCTTACAGATCATCCTCTGCCGATCCGCACGGTCCGCACGGTTAACGACGCACTTTGATCTGGACTTTCCCAGAGAACCCGTTACTGAACCGTATTACTGCTATAAGCATAGGAAGACCTGCCAGCCGACCCGGGAAGCGTTCAAATTTCTCAAGCGCTACAGCAACGATACGATCAAACGGGTCGCCGCGTTTGCAGCCGTGCGAACCGGAGCACGTGTGGAGGTCTATCACGAAGACTGCCGCACCGTTGATTTCCCTGCGGCTCACGGCGTCGTTACCAGCCCTCCCTATGTCGGGTTGATCGACTACCACGAGCAGCACGCCTACGCGTATCACCTCCTCGGACTTGAAGACAAACGGGCAAAGGAGATAGGGCCTGCTGCGAACGGAAAGAGCAAAAACGCGAAAGAAACCTACCAGAAGGACATTGCAGAGGTCTTCCAGCGAATTCTCCAAACGATGCATCCTGACGGCCGTCTGATCGTCGTTGCAAACGACCAGGAAAATCTCTACGATGAGATTGCAGACTCTCTGGATGTCGAGGTTGAGAATATCATCCAGCGCCACGTGAACCGGAGAACTGGCAGGCGTTCGACCGAGTTCTATGAATCAATTTTTATATGGCGGAAACTGTGATACACCGGTGTGGAGAGTATGTCTGACTCTAAACGAATGAAAGCAGCCATCCAGCAGGTAGTTCAGGAGCTCATGGACGGTGTCATGGAAAGAGTCCTTGTCTCAGATCCATTTGTAAAGGAAACACACCACTCGAAAAAGCCTCTCTACGCAGCACTCGTCCCTGATGAAATTTTCAAGGGATCGCATTTTGAGCGACGATTCGTCACGCCCTTCGGCAAAGTCTGGGAGAAACTGGCAGTCGTTGCAGCAACAGAGGGGCTCGGATACGGCACGATGGGTCACCGCATTGACGGGTGCGTCCGAGAGGACCGTCTTCACAGAATTGCAGAGACTCTGAACAGACTAGAACACTCTCCAAAGCGCGAGGACAAGATCAGGCCTGACTGGGCGACCGAACTGGCATACATCAAAGCAGGAAAAGGGGAACTGATTCCGGTCTCCGTTATCTGCGATCTCTACGTCGAAGATACGGTCAGCAACAGGCGGTATGCATTTGAATTGAAGGCACCGCTGCCGAACAGCGACCAGACCAAGGTAAGTAAAGAGAAGATCTTGAAACTGCACTGCATGGAGCCTCCCCTGGTCGATAATGCCTATTTTGCGCTGCCGTATAACCCGTACGGTTCACGCGAGAACTACTCCTGGAGTTTCCCGGCCCGCTGGTTTGACATGAAGCACGACGATGTTGTTCTCATCGGCGATGAGTTCTGGGATACAATCGGGGGGGCCGGAACATATGCCGCATTTATCTCCGCCATCAACGAGATTGGAGCAGAGTATAAAGAGAGAATATATCGGGAGTATCTGGGGATTGAACCTCCGGAGCACTCCGACGCGGCACTGACGACGCTACAGGAGCCCGGAGAGGTGTATCGCGTATAATCCTCTGATGGCGCTTAATTCATTGCTGAGGTGGTCTGGTATCTCTCTTCCAGCCTTCTTCCGATGCTGCACCACCCGTACGATGCACGAGCAATGTGTCAGTTGGAGCAAGGCGTTCAAGAAGATCACTCCACGGTTTGAACGCTATGAGAACTCATTCCTCGCCCTGAACGCATACCGTTCTCCGAACGGTTTATACCGGTCACAGTGGGAAGTGTGTATCAGAAATCTTCCTTATTGCGGTTCGGAAACCGGATGAACGCCTCTTTGAGAGACTCCGCACCATCGCCGTGCTTCAGCAGGAACTGCCTGACGTTCGACGACCTGAGCCACCCCCGGTCGAGCTCGGTGACGAGGTCGTCGATCCGGCGCGACTCTTCGAGGATCTTCTCTGCAAACGGGTCGTCGATCATCTCCGCATACCCGACAATCACCTGCAGGGGATTCCTGATATGGTCCCCGAGGATAGCAAACTGCTCGATATTCTTCCCGAGTTGTGCGTAGGTCTCCCGTCGCATCTGCTCGGCGAGGATACGCTCGGTGATGTCCATCACGATCAGCATGATGCAGAGCGGCTCCCCGGCATCGTTCTGCACGGCGCTGCCCGATATCTGGATATGAAACGGAGACCCGTTGTTCCGCAGCCCGATCGTCTCCTGCACGATCGCGTGGTTGTCGAGGAGGTGGGCAGTGACCCTCTCCCCGACGGCGGGGTCCGCGAAGAACGTCTCCAGGTTCCTCCCCGTGATCGCGCTCGCCTCCTCGCAGCCGAACATCGCGGCAAAACTCCGGTTGGCATACATGACCGCCCCGGTGGGATCCGCGATGAGGATGCCGTTCGTCGAGGATTCAAGAGCGCTCTCCTTGATCCTGAGCTCCCGCTCGGCGAGGAGCCGCTCGGTGATGTCCCGTGCAAACGCGACGATGTACTGCTCCCCGGTAAAGGTGGCCGACCGGACGGTGATCTCCATCGGGATCTCCGTGCCGTCCCGCGATACGAGCGGCGCGGTGCAGATCTGCCGGGATTCGGATGGCATATCGCGGTTCTTCCGGATGAATTCGGCAAACCGGGCCTTCTGCTGCAGGGAGATCAGATCGATAAACGGTTTTCTGAGCAACTCCTTCTTCGAGTAGCCGAGATACGCACTCACGGAGGCGTTGACGTCTGCAAGCATCCCGGTATCTGCGTGGATCAGGAATATCGCATCGTAGGTCTGGTCGAGCAGCGCCCGGAACCGCTCCAGCTCCGCGAGCCGGCTCTGCAGCTCCGGGTAGTAACTCTTGTGCAGGGAGGTCTCCCCGAGGCCGATGATCTTCTCGCGGAGCGCATCCCGGTCGTCGGGAGGGTCAGAGTGCATCGTCATAGATCTGTTCGATCTCCTCGCAGGTGAGGTTGCGGGGGTTCGTTACTATACAGGGATCGGCGTGCGCCGCCGCCGCAAGGGCGGGAATCGCGTCCTCCCGGACGCCGGCGGTGGCAAGGGTCTCCGTGATGCCGAGCGATCTCCGAAACGCCGCCACCCTCTCCGCCGGGGCTGTTTCTCCCCCACCGATGATCGCTCCAATCCGGTCATAGCGATCGGATGCCGCCTCGTAGTTGGCCGCCATCACGTGCTCGAGGAGCAGCGCATTGCACCGCCCGTGAGAAAGGTCGTAGACCCCCCCGAGAGAGTGCGCCATCGCGTGGACGGCCCCGAGACTGGCGTTCGAGAACGCGAGTCCGGCATGAAGGCTCGCCAGGAGGGTCGAGAACCGCAGGTCCAGGTCGTCCGGCTCGGCGATAGCGGCAGGCAGTGCGCTCGTGAGGAGCCGTATCGCCTCCAGGGCATGCACATCGGTCATCGGGGAACTGGCGTTCGAGACGTAGGCCTCGACCGCATGGCTGAGGGTGTCCATGCCGGTATCCACGGTCAGTTCCCGCGGCATCGTCGTCAGGGGTTCGGGATCGAGGAGTGAGATGTCGGGGACGATCATCTTGCTGACAATGGCGATCTTCCGCTTCCTTGTCTCGTCCGTGATGATGGCGAACTGGGAGACGTCGGCGGAACTTCCGGCGGTCGTCGGGATGCAGATGAGCGGCGGCGTCGGGACCGAGACCCGGTCAATGCCCTCGAACGTGAGGATATCCTGTCTGCTGGAGCCGGCTATACCGATACCCTTGGCGCAGTCCATCGGGCTTCCCCCGCCGACGGCGACGATGCCGTTGCACTCCTCAGCGACGTATACCTCCGCACCAGCCATAACCTGCCGCGAGCGGGGATTTACGGAGATGGCGTCAAAGACGGTGAACGAGACTCCCGCTTCGGTCAGGCTATCCGCGACGGCCCCCGCCCAGCCGGCGGCCCGGACGCCCCGGTCGGTGACGAGGAGCACCTGCTTCATCCCGAAGTTGCGGGCATACCGCCCTGCAAGCTCAAGCGCCCCGTGCCCGCAGATAAATTCGGGAGCGACGAATTTTCTCAGGTCAAGTTGACTTCTCTGGATCATGATTCAATACCGTCCCTGGATCATGATTCGACCCGGTAGTATGCTGGCGAGTGAGGGGAGAACTCTTACTCAGTTGTAAGGAGCCGAATCCATATATATCTGGCGAGCCGCCACAATCGATATAGATATGTTCTGTAATTACAACTACCAAAACTTACGCCGTTAATTAAATTCTGCACAAATAATGGACATGCTGCGTGAAAATCTCTGCATCGCCCCGGCCGGTCTGCGGCAGGCCGGGAGGGGGCCGGGACGGTTCCCGTATCCGTCCGAAAAAAAGAGGGGATTATTTCACTCGACAACCGTAAGATCGATCCCGAAACATCCCATGCAGAAGAGCTCGATGTCGTAGTCCGCCGTATCGGAGGCTATCGCCGGATACTGCCTGACGATCCTGAATGTGGCGGCATTGTCGGGCAGGGCCGGGTCCATCGGGGTGTCGACGTTCTTCTGGATGACGAGGCGTGCGGAATCGAGGTTCGCGGCGTAGTAGTCCTTGAACGCGGTCCGCTTCTCGTCGGGCATGGCGACCCGGTCTGCCGCCTCGGCAACCGTCACGTCGTTCGGAACCCAGCCGTAGCCGGGGAGGTAGTACTCCGCCCAGAAGTGGGGGCCGGGCGTCCCGGCCATGACCATCTGGTAACCCCCGATAGCCCGGGCGGGGATCCCGAGCGACCGGCAGAATGCAGAGAAGAGCATGCTCTGGGTGCCGCAGTCGCCGTGACCGGTCTCGAACATATGGGTGGACTCGGCTACTTTCGGCTCCCGGGCATCGAGCGAGGCGTGCGGGACGTGGCTGTAGGGGTAGGTCTCGATGATGTGGTAGTAGATCATCTGCGCCTGCAGGTGCGGGTTCGTCTCGTTCCCGACGATCTCCCGTGCCTTCTCCCGGACGGCATCCGTGATCTCGATGTTTCGCTCGGACTTCGTGTAGAGCAGGTACTCGGGGTCGCTCGTGTTGTACTCCCCGACCAGTGCCGGGTCGATATCCTCGAAGATCTGCTCGTAAGAGGTGAATGCGATATCCGCCGTGAGGACGAGGTTCCCGTTGACCGCCCCGGCCGGAACTTCATAGTAGACGTAGCCGATAGGGCCGGTGGTGAACGGGCCGGCGACGATGTAGTCGGGAGCCGAGAGGTTCGTGACGGTGACGTTCCTCTGCGCGTCCGTCTCGACCGGGAGCGGGAGCCAGATCTTCAGGACTCCCGTCGACGGGAGCGCCTCGTGCGGGATCTCGAGCCGCTCGACCCCCGCGTAGCGGACCGGGTTCACGTACGGCCCGTGCTCCGGACGGTCCTCCGCCCAGGCATACCGGCCGATGTAGTCGAAGTCCACACCGCTCGCGGTCTGCTTCTGCATCTCGTCGGGGTGCGCGTAGAGATAGTTCCCGGCGACGTCGTAGAAGTAGAGCGTCTCGTTCTCCGAGACGATCGTCTGGGCGCGGGTGTCCAGCCATTCGGCTATCGCCGCATCGGTGATCCCGGGAACCCTCTCCCGCAGCGCCGCCTCTGCGGCGCTACGGTCGAACATGTACTCTGTATACGTCCGGTTCGCCCGGAAGATGGCGTTCCTCGCCGTCAGCGCCTTATCCGTATCGCCGGCACCGGAGTAGAGGGTGTAGGCCTCCGTAAACCGTTCTTCTGCGGTACGATAGTTGGCGGCTCCGTATTCGGCGAGCCCCCTGGCGTAGGCCTCGTCGGCCGGTACAACAGGATCATTCTTCTCTTCCGTTGTGGCGGTGCACCCTGCTGCAGCGATGAGAAGCAGGACGGATGCAACCAGGAGAGCGGTGAGCGCATGGTATCTCATAGTAGAGAGAAGATGCGGAACAATTAAAAATCTTTTTATTCCATCGAAGCTGTCTCCCCCGATTATCGATCATTATCTGTCGTTTACAGCGCGATTCCCGGGAATCTCGGTGATCTCGGAGCCGTGCCGTATGTGAACCGGAACGAAGCCCCTCCTTCGGCGTGCTGTATCTCACCGGATACGCCCCTCTTGGACAGAGGGACCACAGACTTTTTGTAAATCCCGTTTAACTCACGATTTTGCCGATAAAAGAGAGAAAGGTATATCCGTCAGAAGATAATCTATTAACTGAAAGCGGAGGCTTTTATGCAGAGCGCTGTACGCAATCTCCTGGTTTTTTCTCTCATCGCCTGCTTCCTTCTTGTCCTTCCTGCGAGTGCTCAGCCGCCCGTAGGCGGGGACAACGGATGGTATGCGGTCAACTGTAACGTGAACGGAGCCGACGTCTACTTCGGCGACGAGTTCAAGGGCACGATCGAGAACGGCGTGTTCTATGTCCCGGTCTACACCACCGGTGCACCCTACAAGACGTTCCGTGTCGAAAAAGACGGGTACGCGACCCACTACGGGGACGTAACCTCGGTTCCGGGCAAAGGAGAGGTCTTCGACCTCTACGCGACCCTCAACCCCGTTGCACCGCCCGCACCGATCGGCGGCGACGTCGGGTGGTACGCCGTCCACGTCAACGTTGACGGGGCAACCGTCCAGTTCGACAACGAGGTCAAGGGCGTCACCAGCCAGAGCGTCCTCACCGTGCAGGTCTACACGACCGGAACGCCGTATAAGACCTATACCGTGACGAAGGAAGGGTATCTCCCCTACACGGCGGCCGTCGACCGGTATCCCGCCAAGGGCGAGACCGTCGACCTCTACGTGAACCTGAGTTCCGCGCCCCCCACCCAGAAGGCGCCCCTCGCTCCGGCCCTTGCCGGCGTCGCCCTGCTGATTGCGGGACTGGTGCTGGTTACCGGGAGAAAGAACTAACCCTTACTTTTTTCGTGAGTCCTGCCCGTCGTCCTCACAGCGGAGCAATCTTTCGTCGTTATCCTGTCCGAGCAGACAGCAAGTTCTTTCCCCTCCAGAGGAGGACGGGTGCTCATGAACAGACGGAGCCGATCTTCGGTCTCACGGCAGGCAGTGCGGGTGGATTCATGAAACGCTACAGGTTCAAGAAGATCGACGCCTTTGCAGCCGCCGGGTCGTCGGGAAACCCCGCGGGATACGTATCTCTCTCCCCTGACGACGAGATAACCGACCGCGAGATGCAGCAGATCGCCCGCGAACTGAAGGGTTTCGTCTCGGAGACCGGCTTTCTCCGCGAAGGCACGCCGGGCGAGTGCGACCTCTCGATACGGTATTTCTCCTGCGAGCGGGAGGTCGACTTCTGCGGCCACGCGACGATAGCCATCATGGACGATGTGATACGAAACGACGACCGGTTCAGGAACCGGGAGAGCCTGCTCCTCCGGACGAACAGAGGTGTCGTCACGGTCCTGAACCGGACGGGCGAGGACGGCATGGTGTATATCCGGGCTCCCGAGCCGGAGTTCTCCGACGCACGCCCGGACACCGCAAGGACCGCCGCCGCCCTCGCACTCGACGTCCAGGAGATCGATACCGCGATACCCTCCGGCGTCGTGAACGCCGGCCTCGAAACCCTGCTCGTCCCCCTCGCCTCGCTCGACGCCTGCATCCGGTGCTCTCCGGACTACACGACGCTCCGTGCGTTCGCTCTTGCCCATGCCGTCGACGTGGTCGTCGTCTACACCCGCGAGACGGCGTTTCCGGGACACGACCTGCACACCCGGGTCTTCGCCCCGACGTTTGGGTACCTGGAAGACCCGGCGACCGGTTCGGGAAACGCCGCCCTCGGGAACTTCCTCATCCGGCAGAACCTCTGGAAGAACCGGACGCTCGTCATCGAGCAGGGACCGGACCGGGAGAACCCGAACATCGTCCGCCTGCTCCGCCCGGAAGACGGTGGGCTCATGTTCGGCGGGCGGGGGCAGGTGCGGATCGACGGGAGTTACGTCCTCTCTACAGGAGTTCGCCCCGGGCAACCGGAATGACCCTGCCGCCGACCTGCAACGCGATGGACTCCCCGTGCCGCTCCGCCCTGCAACGGATCAGAGACGGGCGGTGTATCTCGCAGCCCTGCTCCACGCGGATATCGAGCGAGTCGCCCGGGAAGTAACCGTGCCGGAGGAGGTAGCCGGCAAGGCACCCGTTCGCGCTGCCGGTCGCCGGATCCTCCGGGACGCCGAAGTGGTCGGCAAACATACGTGCGTTGAACGTGTTCTCCGGCCGGTAGGGTTCCGGGCAGAAGACGAAGACTGCTTTTGCCTCCGTCGTGCGGATGAGGGCTTCGTAGGCGTCGCGATCGATAACCGCCCGCCGTACGGATTCAAGGCTCCTTACCGGGACGATGATGAACGGGAGCCCTGTGGAGACCTCCTCGACCGGAAAACGGGGGTCGATCGCGGTTTCCGGGAGCGAAAGGACGCCCGCGAGCGTATCCGGGGAGAACTCCCCGGTGAAGACCGGCGGGTTCTGCCGCATCCAGGCGATCCCATCGGGGGCAAACGAGACCGGGATCTCTCCGACCGCGAGGTTCAGCCGGACCTCGGGGACGGGTTCCCGCAGGACTTCCTCCCGGATCACGTAGGCCGTGCCGAGCGCCGGGTGCCCGGCGAAGGGAACCTCGTGCTCCGGCGTGAAGATGCGCAGATCGTAGGCACGGCCTTCTCTCCCGCCCGACCGGACGAACGCGGTCTCGGAGAGGTGCATCTCACGGGCGATCGCCTGCATGGCCGTATCGGAGAGCGCTCCGGCGTCCAGCACCACGGCGAGCGGGTTGCCGGCGTATTTCCTCTCCGCGAAGACATCGACGATGTAGTAACGCATGGTCATGGCGCCTTTCTGCAGATCGTCCGTTCTGCCGGAGGATAACGCTTGCGACTCCGGATGCGGAAAAAAACGGGATTGGGCCTTCAGGCCGCCCTGGCCGATTCCTCCGAATCTGCATGCACCCGGTGCCGGTCGAGTGCGCACCCGACCAGCAGCGCAGCCATCGAGAGGGGGAGGGCGATGACGAGCGGGTCCACGTCCTGCCACGGGGCGGAGAGAACCGCCGGCACCCCGAAGAGGAGGTTCGAGAGCCCGAGCGTCGCCGACTCCTTGACGTGGACGAAGGCGGTCCATACGAACCAGGCGGCCGCTCCGGCGACCAGGCTCAACTTCGCCGCGAGGAGCGACGGCCGGTTGCTGTACATGGCATGGGCGTAGGTCGGCAGGAACGCCGACGCACAGAGGCCCATGAACATCGCCGTCGCCCGGGCGATGATGCTGCCGGGCATGATGAAAGCGAGGATGACGCTCGCGACGATCATGACGACGGTCGCCGCCTGAATCCTCTTCATCGACGCCCCCCGGGAACCGGTGTGCCGCATCATATCGAACCCGAGCGACGTGCCCATGGCATGGAGGAGGGAACTGAGCGTGGACATCGCAGCGGCGAGGAGCGTCAGCATGAAGATGACGACGAAGAGGTCCGGCATCGACGCGTTGATGAAGTTCGGCATGATCGTGTCGATGTTGCCGTCGGTAGCCGCCTGGAGGGCGATCACGCCCCCCGTCCGGTAGAAGTAAACGTTCGTGAGCGCGCCGACCGTGAAGGCGACCCCGGTCATCATCAGGATGAACGGCCCGCCGACGAGGACCGCACGGTTCAGCGACCGGCTGTCTTTGACGGTCATGAACCGGACGACCAGTTGCGGCTGCGCCAGCACACCGATGCCCACGCCGAGAACGAGCGTCGTCACCAGCGTGAGCCAGATCGGTGACCCGAGCGCCGGCATGGAGGCCCACCCGGTCATTCCTCCGGCGGCGAGCGTCCCGGGGACGAGGTCCGACATCGCGGCAAGGGCGGTATGCGCCTCGATGACCCCCCCGAGCTGGACGTAGGTGAGCACGAGAAGAAGGGTCATCCCGACGAGCATGATCCCGCCCTGCAGGGCGTCGGTGTACATGACGGCGATGAGCCCGCCGAGCACCACGTAGAGGGCGACGACCACGGCGAACGCGATGAGCGCGGTGGCGTACGGGATCTGCAGCGTGCTCGTGATGAACTGGGCGCCGCCGATCAGGATCGCCGCCGTGTAGAGCGGCATGGCGACGACGATGACGAGCCCTGCGGCATACCGCATGAACGACGACTGATAACACTTCCCCATCAGGTCGGGGAAGGTGACGGCCTTAAGTTTGCTCCCGATCCTGCGGGTCCGTTTCCCGAAGACGACGAACGCGATGAAGATGCCGAGCCCGATGTTCAGGACGGTCAGCCAGATCATCCCCATACCGAGCTGCGCCGCAACCCCGCCGAACCCGACGATGGCGGACGTGCTGATGAACGTCGCGCCGTAGGAGAGGGCGAGAACGGCAGGATTGACCTTTCGGCCGGCCACCATATAGTCGTCGTCTCCTTTCGTCTGGCGGTAGCCGAGGTAGCCGAGGCCGATGGTGGCGGCGAGGTAAACCAGCGTCACCGCGACGAAGAGCCCGGTATCAACTGCCATCCCGTTCCTCCTCCGTCCCTTTATTCCAGTTCAACAGGCCGTACACTAAGCATGCGAGCGTGAAGCCGAGCGCAAGCAGATATCCAACCCAGATCGAGGGATCAGTAATGCCGAACATAACAAACAACCTCCGGTAACGGAAAAGACCGTTACATTACACGGGAACTCAGCAAAAGGGCCGGTTCCCTATCTAAAGAAGAATGCGTTCTGCGCAAACGTGCACCGCACGTTCTCACAGTTCTGCACTGGCGTGCAACAGGACTCTACATGACTGCCAATCATCGAGTACCTAAACAGCATCCAGATCCATTGTATTTAAACCATACGATATTGCTGCCGGAGAGGCGGAGGGAGATCGCACCACTGCCGGATTCCTGGAACCGGAGAGCCTCGATCGAGATAACAACTGCAACGGCACCGGCAGGTTCCGCTCGCGGCCATCCAGAACGGTGATATCCCCGGACGGCGTACCGGATGTTGTTTCGGGGCGGGACGAACGCCGTAAGGCGAGGTGGGTCATGGACGGCACGGCGGAGATCATTTCAGCGGCACTGGGCCTCTCGTTCGAACTCCTGGTTCGGACGGTCCCGATCGTCGTTGCCGGCGTCCTGATCGCTGAAGTCCTGATTGCTCTCCGGATCACCGCCAGGATAGCGAGCGTAGCCTACCCGGTCACGACGTTCTCCCACCTCCCCCGCGAGTGTGGGGCGAGTTTCCTCCTGGCGTTCGTCTCTCCGCAGGCGGCCGACGCGATGCTCGTCGACTACCACCGCAGGGGGATGATCGGGAGGAGCGAACTCGTCGTCGCGGCGCTCATCAACTCGTTCCCGTCCGTCGTGATGCACTGGCGCTACCTCATCCCGGTCTACGTGCCGCTGCTCGGGGTCTTCGGCCTGATCTACTTCGGCATCCTGATGGGGATCGGGTTTCTCAAGACCGGGATCGTCATGGCGGCCGGGAGGGTGCTGCTGCCCCCGCCTCCCGCGTCCGGGCCGCCGGAGAAGTCTTCCGGGCCGACCCCGTCCGTCCGCGAGGCGTTGCGGGCATCTCTTAAACCGACCGCGAAGACCCTCCGCCGCATCCTCGGGATCATGATCCCGACGATCGTCGTCGTGGCGTTCCTGGTCGAGGCGGGCGTCTTCGACGCCGTCGCGGCGTACCTGGAGGGCGCGAGCCGGCTCTTCCCCATACCGCCCGAGGGGCTCGCGATCGTCGCCGCGAAGTTCGGGTCGTACGTCGCCGCGGCAAGCCTTGCGTCCGGGCTGCTCGCGGCGGGGGATATGGCGGGCAGGGATATCGTCATCACGCTGCTCGTGGCGAACCTGCTCACCAGCGTCGTCACCTACCTGCGATGGCTCGGGTCGTTCTACGCCGCGATCTTCGGCCCGAGGCTGGGTGCCGAGATCATGATCCTCTCGGTCGCGCTCCAGGACGGCCTCCTGCTGGCGGCGATCTTCTTGCTGGCCTGGTTCTGGTAAGAGGGAGAGCACGTCTCCGGATGGGAGCCTCCGCCCGCACCCGGGGCATGCCGCGGAAGTGCCGCACCCCGGAGGGTATTCCGGTTTTGCCGCCTTCGTCATTGTTTTCACCGGCTTACCCGTGACGGGAAAAATTTATCATGGAGAAGGGATGAAGCCCGGGAACCATCGGAGGGAGAACGATACAATGACAGAAACAAATCTCATCGCTGAACCGGGAAAACAGGATATCGTCATCTCACGGGAGTTCGATGCACCGCAGGACCTCGTGTTCAAGGCATGCACGGACCCGGAGCTCGTATCGCAATGGTGGGCGCCGGAGGGCATCACGACCACGGTCGAGGAGATGGACACGAGACCCGGCGGGACGTGGCGCGTCGTCCAGCGCGATGCCGGGGGAAACGAGTACGCGTTCCACGGCGTATACCACGAGGTTACGCCCGAGCGGATCGTCGACACCTTCGAGTACGATGCCATGCCGGGCCATGTCCTGCTCGAGACGGAGACGCTCGAAGACCTTGGCGGCGGCAGGACGAAGATGACCGACCACCTGATCTTCCAGTCGGTCAAGGACCGCGACGGGATGCTCCAGGCGGGATCGCAGGAAGAGATGATCGAGCCCCTGGAACGGCTTGCCGGACTCCTGCAGTCGCTGAAACAGGCTGCGCCGGCACGATAAGTGCGGAGCAGCCAGCTTTCGGGAACGACCCGGAGGTGGTATCCAACTGCCTAAGGAGAATCAGGTAATTTCTCTTTTTCTCTAGGCCCGTTGCTCATCTATTCATACAAAAGATTTCTGATAACTATATTTGCCTCATGAGTCAATTGTAACAAATATGTTCCTTGATGACTTCATTGCATCTTTAAGAATACTCAAATTTGCCTCTAACACTGCTGGATTTCGAAACTGGATGAGCAAGCATCATAATATTAAGGATCTAGAACCATTTTTCCTGGGTTATCGTTATTTTTTGGAAGTCTGTTCAATTCAATTTATTGATGAAATTACTGAGGACACATCCTTGGAACTGACGGAAGACGAAACATTTCAGTTTGCTCAGTCCGCTGGGTTACTTTTAGACGAAATTCCAAATACCTGCGATAAAGTGGTTGTGCTCAAAAACATTTGGAGTGCACTTGAACCAATCTGCGAAGCCCAGAGTTGGAACGAGTTGGAGATTGCAATTCATAAAGCAAACGATATAATTTCAATCTTCTCAGAGATCTTTAAGAACGTCGATACAAATGAAAAAAACGTTCAAAATAACATGATAAACCTAGTCACTCTACATTATGCACATATTCGTTTAAATGATACATGTCGTCTCAAACCACTAGGGTCCGTTCTAGGTTTAGTCAAATCAAGTGTCGAAGAACCAGGATCCGAACATTTTGCAGGGTATGCTTTTACACTTGAATATCTCTGGTACTCATTGCTTGATAAAGTGGTTTTCGAGAAATCACCTGCAAAATACATTCATAATCCTCATGATGCATTCAGCGAAGCAGAGTATCAAACAATAAAAGAGAGTTATTCCTCTCCTGACGATCCAGAATATCAGAAAGGAAGAATTGCATGGATCGCATTGGATCATTTATATGGTCCATTGTTCGAGTGTTGCATTCATCCATATCTAAAAGAATTTGATCCCAGGGAGCCCGTCTTCTTCTTTGTCAAGGAATATGACTGCCAGTTGATAGATCCACTACTGGATCGAACTAGAGTCAGAGAACCGTATTATTTGTTGGATCAGTCTGATGAAGAATCATGGTATAAAACGATAGATTACTACCTAAGATGGGTATCCGTCGCTTATATTGATACTGGGGGCGCTCATGATTGCTTTGGGACATATGCGTTTATCCCATTTCTTCTCGGTCTAAGAGCAACCAATAGACCATCTGAATCAGATAAAATAGAAATCTTAAGAGTCCGCCACCCTGAACGTTTTTCAAACGGTTATGCCTATAGTTATGCGATATTGAATAATGCTCGATTCTTCGATGATAACGAATTAGGATGGATATTTTTCCTAAACTGCGGCAACGATGTTTCAGGCCATGGTGGCGAGATGTATAGAATTGCTGAACAATTTATCAAGAAGTTAGAGCATGAAAAAATCTTAAAAATTAGGCAAATTGATCTCGATATAGATATTTTGCAAAAATACCTGAAGGAGAGGGCTGATACGATCATTGACGATCCAAACCTACCGATCGAATCTATTATTCGAAGTGGGGAATCTGGTACAATAGAGTTTAAATCGTCATTGTTATGGGATCATTCAAGGAATGCACCAAGTAAAATCCTTGAATATCAGATCGCTAAATCTATCGCAGCTTTTTTAAATTCGAGTGGAGGGACTCTCCTCATTGGAATCGACGCTAATGGGGGAGTGATCGGGCTAGAGAAAGATTACACACAATTAGGTGCTCCCTGTCATCAAAATCAAGATGGTTTTGAAAGGCGCTTGAACGAAGCGGTAACAAAGTACTTGGGCAAAATACGTCGTCATTCTATGGATGTAAAATTTGAATCTATCGATGGAAAAGGTGTTTGTCGTGTACACATATTTCCATCGGAAGACCCTGTGTTCCTCAAATATAATGGCGAGCCTGAAATGCATGTCAGAACTGGAAACACATCCACCAAATTGAAGATAAATGAATTTTACGAGTATCTTAAAAAGCACTGGGGCGTATATAAAAAGTAACCAGAATCTGCGAGGCAGATCAGGCTCTGGCACAGGGTTTGACAACTGCTACTCTCTGAAGGAAAGCATTCAAACTGCCAGGGTGACCGCCACCCGTGGTCGCTCCAGACGTTCCTTCTCCACCTCTTCGTCCTCTCTATCCCGTTTCTGCTGTTTGCCAAAACGCCGCACCCGTTCCGCTGAACCTATCCGTAAGTGCGTTCATGCTTGTCTACCTGATCCTAGCGGCCTTGACTCTAGTCTACCGCAAGAACAGCCCCGGCCCGGTGCCGGGTATCCGCCCGGGGAGGGGATCTTCGGCAACCCCGTCAGGGGTATTCGCCGATGGGTTAATAACCGCCGGACTGTCATAGGGCACGCCAGGGGTGAATACGTTATGGAAGAAGCAGAACAGATCAGGTCGGAGATCCTCGTCGAACGTGTTTTTGACGCTCCGCGGGAACTCGTCTGGAAGGCATGGACAGAGCCCGGGTGCGTAAAGCGCTGGTGGGGGCCGAAAGGCTTCACCGCGCCGGCCATCGAGATCGATCTCCGCGTGGGAGCGAGGTATCTGTACGGCATGCGGTCGCCCGAGGGGCGGGATTTCTGGAGCACGGGCGTTTACCGCGAGATCGCCCCCGCGGAGCGGATCGTCGCCACCGACTCGTTTGCGGATGCGGAGGGCAACGTCGTCCCGGCATCGGACTACGGGATGACCGGGGACTGGCCGCTGGAACTGGTGGCGACGGTGACGTTCGAGGACGGCGACGGCGGGACAAAACTGACCATACGGGAGCCCGGCATCCCGGCGGGCGAGAATCGCGAGATGGCCGAGGCCGGGTGGAACGAGTCCCTCGACAAGCTGGCAGAAGTCCTGAAGGAACTCTCGCGGGGAAAAACCGGCGCCTGAAGACCCGGCGTGGCCGGCAGCGGTTATTCCTATGGTCGACGTCCTGATCGTCCTCGTCCTGCTCGGTATCGCCGTCGCGGGGGCGGCGGTCACGGTGCGCTACCGGCATGATATGCGTACCGCCCGGGAGCGTATCGCGAGGTCGGGGAGCCGGGCGATCCGGACGGAATACAGGAGCATCGCGTACGCCCGGGTGGGAGACGGCTACCCGGTGCTGGTCGTCCACGGCAACGCAGGCGGGTTCGACCAGGGCCTGCTGCTCGCAGGCTGGTCCATCGACCCGGGGTTCCAGGTCATCGCGCCCTCGAGGTTCGGCTACCCCGGCTCGGCGATGCCGCCGGACCCAAGCGTCGCCATGCAGGCGGACGCCTTTGCCGCTCTGCTGGACGCCCTCGGGATCGAGCAGGCAGCCGTCGTCGGCTACTCGGCAGGCTCCGCATCGGCGATCCAGTTCGCCCTGCGCCACCCGGAGCGTCTCTCGGCGCTCGTCCTTGTCGAGCCCGTTGCGCCGGGAAAGGGCCCGGTCATGCCGAAACCCATATTCACCGTCTTCTTCAAGAGCGACTTCATCTACTGGGCGACGGTCACCTGTTTTCGGCCGATCGTAGAAGGAGCATGGGCCGGTGTGCCTCCGGGAAAGCGGCTCACCCCGGAAGATAAGGCCGAAGTCAGGATGCTGCTCTCAAGCCTCCTTCCCGTCAGCGCCCGGGTCGACGGAAGTTCTTTTGACATCTACGTCTCAACGCCCGGACTGCTCAACGCCTCAGAAAGCGACTACCCGTTCGGCAGTATCAGGACTCCTGCGCTGGTGGTCAGCGCCGTGGACGATCCGCTGGCTCTCCACGAGAATGCGCGTGCTCTGGCGAAGAAGATCCCGAACGCCCGCCTCCAGGCCGTACCCGGCGGAGGCCATATGCTTCTCGGGCACCACGAAGAGGTCCGGCAGGGGATCACGGAGTTCCTGCGGAATACCGTGGCTTCGCCGCCGCATTCGAGGAGGTGGGCTGGACGGGATACGCCGCCGACCCCCTGCAGGAGCGGCGGAGCGCTCTTTCCGCCGCACTCATCATCGGGGCGGTCTGGGCGGCCTGGCATTCCATCCCCTGGCTCCTGCAGAACAGCCCGGTCTGGGCGGCGGGGCAGGCCCTCTCGACGGTCGCGCTCCGGGTCCTGATCGTCTGGCTCTACAACAACACCCATAAAAGCGTCTTTGCCGCGACCCTCTTCCACGGCATGACGAACGTTGCCGGGTCTTCGTTCCCGAACTTCGGTTCCCACTACGACCCGGTCGTCACCGGGGCGATCGCGGCGGCGGTCGCGGCCGTGGTGGTGGCCGCCTGGGGGCCGGCGACGCTCGCCCGCCGGTCCTGACAGCACGGATGTACTACAACGGCAGCAGACACCTTTCGTCCGTGCGACGGAAAGACACAGGGCGGAACGAGCCGGGAGACGCGAGCGCGAAGAGTGCCGTGATGCCGACTGCATAATCCACCAGGATCGTATGCGGCGCAGCGTGGAGATCCGGTCAGTACCCATACGGGCAACCGGATATGATTGTTGCCCGGCGGGTTACGGGGCAAAAAGAGAGGGTCAGAAGTATGTCCCGCCCTTCTCGAACGCTTCCCGCCGCTCGCGTGCCATCTGCGATAGCCGCTCCTCCATCTCCGGGGTGCCGAGGACATACCCCTTCCAGAGATCGGTATACGGGTCCTCGGGCACGACGATGATCCCCTTATGCTCAGCGACCCGGTCGAGGATGAGCGACGCCGCTTTATCGGCGGGATACGCGTCGTCGGGGATCCGGAGTTCGCCGCGGGCCTGCCCGTCGATCCCCTTGTTGAAGATCGGGGTGGCGATGTTCGCCGGGCAGATCGTCGAGAAATGGAGCCCTTTATCCGCGTACTCGTACTTCAGGCATTCGGTGAGGCCGGTGACGCCGTACTTCGTCAGGGAGTAGAGTGCCTGGAATGGAGGCGGAACGATGCCCGCTATCGAACTGGTGTTCACGACGTGCCCGAACCCCTGTTTGAGCATGATCGGCACAGCGACATGGACGCCGTAGACGACGCTCCAGATGTTGGTGTCGATGATCGTCTTCCAGTCCTCTAGGGTGGCCATCTCGAACGGGATGGTTCCCCCGACGCCTGCGTTGTTGAAGAGCAGATCCAGCCT
>DAIRGM010000038.1:0-22029 GCA_036794525.1 Methanoculleus sp. | reverse complement strand
GCGTGCGGGGAGGGCCATGTATTATGTCCCGCCGGATCAAAATAGGAAAGTAGGACTGGTAACCAATGGCTGAAGAAGAACTGTTCGACCTGCTCGTTCCCCCCGGTGTACCGCGGAAGATGATCTACGATGTTGCCGAGAAATACGACGTCGAGGTAGTGCGCCGGCAGCGAAAGATGGCGTTCGCGAACATGGACGGGGATATGCGGGAACTGATCGCGTTCCGCGGCAAACGAGAGGTCGTCGAAGAGGCGCAGGAGTACCTTTTCGCACGTCTCAACGAGTTCATCGCGGAATAACCACATTTTTTCCGGTTTTGCGCCGGGGATTGCCGGCGCGAGATACGGGTGCTGCCCGGGAAGGCCGGGGCGGTGGTTGGAGGAGTGTTTGTCATACCGGGGCTCTTCTGGGGATTTTTGGGACTTTCTTGGCGGCAAAATCTCGAAATCTCGTTCGGGGATTTTTTAGGGGCCTATCCTTACTGAACCATCGCTTACCCTGATGCACGGATTTCGTGGGGATATCGCCACCAGGGGAGGCGGCTCGCGGGGAGGGGGGGGCAGCCCCCCTCCCCTGTCTCCATCACAAATGGTTTTTCTCGGTAACCCCCACCCCGCCCGGCCTCCGGCCTCCTCCCCCGCCCCTCGGGGCGGGGGCAGTGCGTGGCGATACCCCCACGGTCCAGTGTACCGGGGTTTCTCACGGCCAGGACAATGTTCAAGTTTGAGACGGCTACCGGGTTTCGAACCGCATCGCCGTGTTAGAAATAGAACCGGATTACTGCAAGGTGCAAAGTTCGCTGAAAATCCCTGGGCGGGCCCCCTTCGCTATGCCCTCCCGGCCAAAAAGAGCCCATAACCGTTCTCACCCGTTGAACCCGGGGGAACGGTTGCAGAGGTGTTTCAATCCACCGCCGGCATCCGGCCCGCGATCAGCCGCACGAGGAGCGCCTTCTGCGCGTGGAGCCGGTTCTCGGCCTGATCCCAGACGATGCTCTGCGGCCCCTCGATCACCTCGTCGGTGATCTCCTCGCCCCGGTGGGCAGGGAGGCAGTGCATCACGAGAGCGTCGGGGGATGCCTGTGCAACGAGGCGGGAGTCCATCGTGTAACTCTTGAGCGCCTGCAGCCGCTCGGTGCGCTCCTGTTCGTCGCCCATGGAGACCCAGATATCGGTGTAGAGAACGTCCGCGTCCCTGACCGCTTCATCCGGATCTGTGACGACGGTGACCTTCCCTCCCATCGCCCGTGCCCGGTCGACGATCTCGTCCTTCGGCCGGTAGCGCGGGGGGGAGGCAACCGCGATCTCCATCCCGGTCAGGGCGGAGGAGAGGATCCACGAGTTGCAGACGTTGTTGCCGTCCCCGACCCACGCGAGTTTCAGACCGTGGAGATCGCCGAACCGCTCGCTCAGGGTCATGATGTCGGCCAGCACCTGGCAGGGATGCTGGTGGTCGGATAGGCCGTTGACGACCGGAACATTCGCGTAGCGGGCGAACTCCTCGACGGTGGCATGGCTGTAGGCGCGGATCATCACCGCATCGACGTAACGGGCAAGCACCCGCGCCGTATCCCGGATCTCCTCGCCCCGCCCGAGCTGCATATCCTGGGGGTTTAAGAAGAGCGCGTGGCCGCCGAGATCGGACATCCCCACCTCGAGCGAGACCCGGGTGCGGGTGGACGCCTTCTCGAAGATCATCCCGAGGCTCCTGCCCCTCAGGTATTCATGTGCGGTTCCCGCAGATTTCAGCCGTTTCAGGCGCACTGCGTCGGCGACGATGCTTTCGAGTTCGCATTCGTCGATATCAAGGATCGAGAGAAAGTCCTTCTTCATGCAATCTCCCTCATGTGACGGCACCGTTTTTCGAGAACTTCGGGAGTGCCGATGTCCCTGCGGTAAAAGACGCTTCCCGATACGGAAGATGCCGCCTTTTCGGCTATCGCTTCGGCCTCGCGAAGTGTATCGCCCCTCCCGACGAACGCAAGCGCCCGCGACGTCAGGGTATGAAGCGTCCCGTCCCGCTCCTCGACGCTTGCGTAATACAGCAGGGCGTCGTCATAGTCGCCGAGGGTGAGCGGTTCGTTCGCCTTTGGCGCCTCCGGGTAGCCCTCGGGGACAAGGTACTTGCAGACCGTCGCCTTCTTCGCGAACCGGACATGCGAGGGCGCAAGATCGCCCTCGATGACATGGCCGACGATCGCGGCGAGATCTGAGTCCAGGAGCGAGAGGACGTTCATGGCCTCGGGGTCACCGAAGCGGGCGTTGAACTCGATGACTTTTGGGCCTTCGCGTGTGTTCATGAACTGGCCGTAGAGAACCCCCCGGTAGGGCGTCCCTTCGGCCCGCATCGCCGCGACCGTCTCTTCCATGATCAGGAGGGCTTTCTCGTAGTCCTTCTGGGAGACGAAGGGAAGCATGTGATCCTCCAGGGAGTAGGAGCCCATGCCGCCGGTGTTCGGCCCCACGTCCCCTTCGTATGCGCGCTTGTGATCCTGCACGAGCGGCATGGGCACCAGGTGTTTTCCGTCGACGAACGCCTGGAGGGTGAACTCCTCCCCGATAAGCCGCTCTTCCAGGACGACGTCCCCCCCTATCTCCCGGGCGTACTCGACCGCCCCCGCCACATCGACGTGCTCGCCCATGATTCGTACGCCCTTCCCGCCGGTGAGCCCGATCGGTTTGATCGCGAGATCGCCGTCGTAGGACTCGATGAACCGCCGCGCCTCCTCCGGATCGCGGCAGACTCGGTATTCCGGGCATCCCGGGATCCTGTGTCGCTCCATCAGCCGGCGGCAGAACGCCTTGTCCGTCTCTATCCGGGCCGCGGCGCGCGTCGGCCCGAGAGACGGTATCCCCACCGCTTCGAGGCGGTCGACGATACCTGCCTCAAGGGGGGCCTCCGGCCCGATGACCGCAGCATCGACTCCGCAACTGGTGGCGAATGGTAGTATTCTCTCGATATTGGTCTCGTTTTCAAGGAGCACTCGCTCCGCGACCCGGGCGATCCCCGGATTCTTGCGTGCCATGACAGAAAAGATCTTCGTGTCGCTGTTGCAGGAAAGCGCCCTGGTGATCGCATGCTCCCTGCCACCACCGCCTACAACGAGTACTTTCATATCCATCATATATGCCCGCTCTTAAAAAATGTTTATCCGTCCAGCAGCTCGCTGACCCGCACAAGTGCAAGAAGAGAGGCACCTTTTTCAGCAAGCGCCTCGTGAGCGCCCGCCTCCCGGTCGACGACGGTCACGACCCGGTCGACGTGCGCGCCCGCGGCACGGAGGGCATCAAGACCATAGAGGGCGCTTCCCCCGGATGTGGTCACATCCTCGACCAGCAGCACGTTCTTCCCGGCAACATTGCCGATGATCGTCCCGGCTTTGCCGTGCCCCTTCTCCTCTTTCCTGATGATGGCGTACGGCCGGCCGCTCGCGAGCGAGACGGCGACGGCGATCGGGACGGCGCCGACCGCTACTCCGGCCACCATATCGAATTCCCACCCTTCGGCGATGGCTTTTCCGATCTCTGCAAGGATGGTGGGGTTCGTTGTCGCAGCTTTTATATCGATGTAGTAAGAACTCCGGGCTCCCGAGGCGAGGACAAACTCCCCGAACTCGATGGCCCCGCATTCAAGCAACAGTGTTGCGATTGGGTTCACCATGGTACCTCTTTAACTCCGATGTAGTAACCGATAATGTTCGCCACCCGGTGCAGGAGGGGTGTCATGACGACGATCCAGACTGCGATGGGTAGGGTGATGTTCCAGGACAACCACTGGGGGTCGATGATGAGGATCAGCAGGAAGGAACCGACGACCAGATCGTACTGGTCGGCGAGGAACCAGGATTCTCCCCGGTCCTTGCCCAGCCTCCGCTTCAGGAAACTCTTGGCGAGATCGCCGAGAAGCGCGCCGGTTGCAAGGAGGGTGACGGAGAGGAACGTCTGCTGGGGGAGGGCACCCAGGCTGAACGCAGCGGCTGCCCAGATCTCGATGAGACCTACAAGCACCCCCGAGAGGACGCCGCCGAAGAACCCCCGGTACGTCTTTCCGTCGCCGAAGATCCTTCTCCCGTCGGAGAACGTCCGCCCGAGATCGATGGGTCTCCCGCCGCCGAAGAGTGCAGCCGCTGAGTTCGGCACGTATGCCGGAAGCATGATCCAGAGTGCTGCAAGCCCGGAGAAGATCCAGTAACCGATATCCAAATTGATAACTGACAATGTTCAGTACCATCAGTAAATATAAAGATTAAAGTGTCGAAATATGAGATACGAATGAATAGTGGGCCTGGTGAAAGAATGCTGATAAAAAAGACGAAGAGCCTCTGTCCCACATGTGGTCGCGTGCTCGATGCCGATATCGTGGAGGAAGGGGGGAAGGTATGGCTGGTTCGCACCTGCCCGGAGCACGGCGCATACCGGGGCCTTTACTGGTCGGACGTGGATATGTACCGGAGGTTTGATGCCTACGAGCGCATAGGAGAAGGAATCTCGAACCATCAGACGACTGCTTCCCCGGCCGGGTGCCCGAATGACTGCGGCGCCTGTGAGAACCACCGGTCGACGACGCTGCTTGCAAACATCGACCTGACGAACCGGTGCAACCTCAACTGCGACTTCTGCTTTGCAAACGCCCAGGCATGCGGCTATGTCTACGAACCGTCCTTCGACCAGGTTGTCGGGATGCTCTCCATGCTGCGCGAGGAGAAGCCTGTTCCCACTCCTGCCGTCCAGTTCTCGGGCGGCGAGCCGACGATGCGCGACGATCTCCCCGACCTCATCCGGAAGGCAAAAGAACTCGGGATGTCCCAGGTGCAGGTCGCGACGAACGGTGTCCGGCTCGCGCAGGACCCCGACTATGCTGTGAAGCTCAAGGAGGCAGGGCTCTCCACCGTCTACCTGCACTTTGACGGTGTAAGCCGCGAGACGAACTCGAAACTCGCGAGCGATCAGCGGGCGATAGAGAACTGCGCGGCGATCAGCCTCGGGGTGGTGCTGGTGCCTACAATTATCAAGGGCAGGAACGACCACGAAGTGGGTGCCATGATCCAGTACGCCGCAGAGCGCATCAAGGTCGTCCGCGGCGTCAACTTCCAGCCGGTGGCATTCACCGGGGCGGCAAGCGAGGATGATGTCAGGAACGAGCGGATCACCATCCCGGAACTTGCAGAGCGGATCGAGGAGCAGACGGACGGCGTGATCAAGAAGGACTACTTCTACCCGGTGCCCTGCGTCGTCCCGATCTCCGAACTCGTCGAGGCCTACACAGGGAAACCCCAGATCATGTTCACCACGCACCAGCACTGCGGCGCAGCGACCTACGTCTTCGTCACCGACGAAGGGATGGTTCCGGTCAACAAGATGGTGGACGTCGACACCTTCTTCGAGTCGGTCGAGAAGATGGCGGCAAAATTCGCGAAAGGCGGGTCGATCAACAAATACGTGACTCTCGTCGAGGGGGTCAAAGACCTCTACCTCTCCACGCGGAAGGCGGAGCAGGATAACACCACGGAGTTCATGAAACTGATAGGAAAGGCCCTTGTGATGCAGAACTTCGAGGCCCTGCGTGAGTTCCACTGGAACGCCCTCTTCATCGGCACGATGCACTTCATGGACAAGTACAACTACGACCTTGACCGGGTGCAGAGGTGCTGCATCCACTACGCGACCCCAGACGGCCGCCTGATCCCGTTCTGCACCTACAACAGCGGCCCGGTCTACCGCGAGCAGGTCTGGAAAGCCTTCGCAGAGCCCAGGACGGAAGAGTAACTCACCTGCCCCATACGGAGCCGGGAGGGGGCGGGCCACTCCCTCCCCGGCGGCTTTTTTGTGTGATGATGCTCGTTCTTGAGCTCACGTTTTTTGTGTCCGGGGTTCAAGCCGTAACGGACGGAACGTCTGGAACGTGAGCACTGCCAGGTTCAAGTGCCGAAAATTCCGCAACCGAAAGACAGACCCAGTGCAGTGGACCGTGGGAATATCGCCATTGGGGGAGGGGGTTCGCCCCCCTCCCCTGTCTCTACCTCGTACGCGGACATCTGTAACCCCCACCCCGCCCGCGCTTCGCGCTCCTCCCCCGCCCCCGGGGGCGGGGCAGTGCGTGGCGATAGGCGATGCCCCTACGGGACATCGCTGGAGAAGACCGAATGTTCTGGACTTACGACGTCCAGGTAGGCACGGAGTTTGAGCACCGGAGGTGCGCACCTCGCACCTCCCTTGAAATCCGTGTCAGTGCGACTGCAGAATATTGCCCGACAGTCCCACCCTCGAATTTTGGCGCGAGTCAAGTATGGATAATCTGGGAGTCTCGGCCTCCGGGGTGGGGTCCCCGCAGGGCCGATGTTACGGGAACGGCAGTTCGTACTCCGCCTCGCCCCGCAGAATGAGGGCGGCGATGGCGAGGTCCTGGATGGCAAGCCCGGTGGAGTCGAAGATCGTGACGGCGTCCGGGGACGACCGTCCTCTCTTCCCGATGACGACCTCGCCGAGGGTTCCCGCGATCCGGGCGGGGTCGAAGCGCCCGGTGCCGACCGGGACGTTGATCTCGCCCGAGTGAGCCGCCTGGCCGGGGTCGTCGACGAAGACCTCGGCTTTGAGCAGAATCGCGGGATCCAGTTCCTGCTTGCCGGGGGCATCCGCGCCGATCGCGTTGATGTGCGTTCCTTCGTGGATCCAGTCCGCCATCACGACCGGTTTCGTCGACGGCGTCGTCGTGGTCAGCACGTCGCAGTCGCAGACGCGCTCGATCGGGACGCTCCGGGCGTTGTAGTCGGAGTAACGCGCTGCAAAAGCCTCTGCACTCTTCTCTGTCCTGCTCCAGACCCGGATCTCATCGATCGCGAGCGAGGCGGCCGTCGCCTCGACCTGCGCCTCCGCCTGCCGCCCGACCCCCACGATCCCGAGGGTGACGGGGTGGCGAGGCGCGAGATACTTCGCCGCAATCGCGCCCGCCGCCCCGGTGCGCAGCGCGGTGAGTTCGGTGGCGTTGATGATCGCCGTCGGAATACCGGTCTTGATATCGATGATGATGGTGAGCGCCATGACGGTGGGAAGGCCTCTCGTGCGGTTATGGGGGTGGACGTTGACGATCTTCACCCCGGCGATCCTCTGGGACGGGAGGTAGGCCGGCATCGTCCGGAAGTCCCCGTTCTCGACGAGCGTCACGTAGACCTTCGGCGGCATCTGGACGTTGCCTCTCCCGTGCTCGGCAAAGGCCGCTTCGATCGCCGGATTCACCTCGGCATACGGCGGGTATCCGGCATGAACCGGGTAATACTTCACGGGGCGATCACCCCGCGAGGGCAGGGTCGTCTCGCCGTTCTCCTCGATCCGATGAAGAGATGCATAGAGCTACTCCGGCGAGCGGAGATATCAACTGTTTGGTGCGTTCGTGCGCGCTCCGGGAGATCCTCGCGTAAAATTGAACGTGTGCGGGTTCTCCCGTAAATAGGCCCCGCACACATCGTCGATGCGGTTCACCGGGGAGAGCGGGGAGTGCCCCCCCTCTCATTCAGGGTTATCCTGCATCCCCCGTATCGAGAGCCGGATCAGACCGAGGTTGGCGTCCGGCTTTGTAAGGATGCAGAGGGAGAGATCCTCGTAGGGTGCGATGATGAGTTTCCCCGCCGGTGTCTCGAGGATCACCTGCGAGAGGTCGCCCATCTCCATATCGCCGGTGATGCGGGTGCCGGCACGAAGCAGGTCTTCGGAGACCGCGGCCACCTGCTCGAAGTCCGCGGAGCCGAGCGACTGGAGGGCAAACCCCTCGTGGAAGACCGAGACGGCAACGACGCCCGGTTGCCGTGCGATCTGGTCGAGGCTGCTCGTGTCCACCGACCCTATCCGGGAAGATGGCTTTGCCCCCCCCTCGGTGACCAGGCACCCGGCCTCACGGGAGGCTTCCCGGGCCACCTCGGTCTCCCCGGCGGTGTAAGCGATGAGTTCGGATTCGAGCGACGGCCGGTCAAACAGGTACCTGTATGCCTCGTCTCCGCTGAGCAGCAGACCTTTGCTGCGATTCTCGAACGCAGATGCATAGGGTTTCCCGGCCTGAATCAGGACAAAACCGGTGCCTCCGGTCTCGCTGACGCGCACCGCTCCGGTGAAGTGGGGGCTGATTGAAGCAAGGGCCGAGAGAGGCCCCTGCAGTCGTCCGAGTGAGATGCCGTCGGGTAGCATCGTCTCACAGAGCAGCAGTTATCCGGTCCCTGTTCTTCTTCAGTTCGTAGCGGATTCTCCCGACGTTAACGTTCGCGTTCGCCACGATGGCGATCAGCTCGTCCTCCGAGAGCGGGGAGAGCAGGATCGGCCCGTTCTCCAGTTCGATGAGCATCTGGCTCATCTCGCCCTTTCCGAGTTCGTCGCTCATGGCTTCAGACGTACCCATGCCTGTCGACGCCATGGCCCCCAGGGCCTCGACGTCGATGTCTCCGGCAACGACGCTCTCGATCACAAAGCCATCCCGCCCCGCCACGACTGCGGCGGTAACCCCGTCAAGTTTCAGGAATTCTCCCAGGATCTGTTTAAGCATGTTCTCTCTCCTATGTTCTTCGAACGCACTCGATCTTGAGGGGCATCCTCCCGATCGCGTGCGTTGCGCACGAGATGCAGGGGTCATACGCCCGGATGATCATCTCGATGCGGTTTGCTGCCCCTTCGGTCAACGCTCCGTTCTCCACCACCCGGCGTGCCATATCCTCCACGCCGCGATCCATCCCGTAGTTGTTCTGGCAGGTCGCCACGATCAGGTTGCACCGCTCGATGGTGCCCTTCTCATCGACGGTATAGTCGTGGATCAGGGTGCCCCGGGGCGCCTCGATGATCCCGACGCCCCGGCGGTTCACGACTGCTCCCACCGGCGTCCGGATATCCGGGCCGGTGATGCCCGGATCGGAGAGCAACTGGACGGCCCGCTCGCACGAGGCGAGGAACTCGATGTAGCGCGCCAGATTGTATGCGAGCGTGGCCTGGGTGACGGTGCCGAACCGTTCGCGGTACTCCGCGAGAGCGGCGTCCGCGTGTTCCGTGCCCATCTTCTGCACGATGTTGAGCCGGGCGAGCGGTCCGACCCGGTAGTAGTTCCCGCCTTTGAACCGGGCGAACTTCAGGTACGACCAGTCCTCCGAGTACTCCTCGATGAAGTTCGTGTAGTTCTGGCCCGAGAACGAACCGAGCTGGCCTCCGTCCGGGCCGAGCATCGTGGCAGGCCCTTCACAGGTCGAGTAGACCCCGTTGTTGGCCATGCCGAGGAACCCGGTTTTTACTGCCCCGAACTCCATATCGACGCCGTCGAGGAGACCGCGAGCGAGATCCCATCCTTCACGAGCGATCCCGAGCGCCTCATTCGCCATGGTGAGCAGTTCGGCTCTCTTCCCTTCCGTGAGCGGCGCCGACATCCCGCCGGGCAGCGCGTTCGACGGGTGGATGGGTTTGCCGCCGACCGCTTCCGTCAGGCGCTGGCCGAACTTCCTGGCCGCGATCGCCTTCTTCGCAAGATCCGGCGAGTGGCGGGCGAGCCCGATGACGTTCCGTGTCTCTGCCGGTGCGTCGTGGCCCAGGATGAAGTCCGGAGCCGCGAGCATGAAGAAGTGGAGGGCGTGGGAGTGGATGAACTGCCCGATGCTCAAGAGTTCCCGGAGTTTCTTCCCGGTCGCGGGCGGTTCGACGCCGTAGATCTGGTCGGTCGCCTTCGCCGAGGCAAGGTGGTGCGCCGCCGGACATATCCCGCATATGCGTGGCGTGATCCGGGGTGCTTCCTCGATTGAAGCGCCGATAAGGAACTTCTCGAACCCCCTCAGTTCCACGACCTGGAAGTGGGCCGAGTCGACCTCGCCCTGGTCGTTGAGGTAGATCCTGACGCCGGCATGCCCCTCGATCCGGGTCACCGGGCTGATCGTGATCTCTTTCATCTGCTCCTCTCCTTTACCAGATCCCGGATCTTTGAGTTCTCCTTGTCTTCCATGATCAGGCTCCCGATGGTGAAGGCGTACATCGTGTGTGGGACGTCGTAGAATTCCTTCTCCACTTCTTTCTGCGGCTTATCGGTGAGATCCGAGATTCTCCGCAGCATCATGCCGTAGATGTCCCGGCAGGGTTCGCGAAGGATATCGAGCGAGGGGCCGTTGCACCCGTGGCACGGGACGTTGTTTTTCGGGCACGACGCGCCGCATCTCCCGAAGGTGACGCTTCCGAGGCAGAGGTAGCCCTGCCCGAGCAGGCAGTGTTCGCGGTCGGGAATACCCTCGTGCCGGCGCTTGAGCGTCCAGTTCTCGACCTGCCCCATCTTCCTGTCGCATTCCGAACAGACGGACTTGCGCGAGAGTTCGAGGGTGTTTCCTGCGACCATTGCCGGGAGAAGTTCTTTCAGGAACGCCTCCTTCGGCGGGCAGCCCGTGACGTAGTAATCGATCTTCACGAGATCTCCCACCGCGAACGCCCGGTAGAGGAACGGCGGCACGTCCGTCGGGATAACCCCGTCGGGCTTCGCCGTCTCCGCCTCCCGGTAGACGCAGGAGAAGATGTCCTCGTTCGAGCTCAGCATCGAGAGGCCCGACACGCCCCCGTAGCAGGCGCAGGTCCCGAGTGCGACAAGCGTCTTCGACCGTTTCCGGATCTTTTCGAGGCGCTCGCGGTTCTCCTCGTTCCGGACGGCTCCGGTCACGAACGCGATATCGATATCCTCGGGAGGCTCCTTGACGTCCATGATCACCGGGGAGTAGACGATCTCCGCTTTGGCAACGACGTCGAGCAGCATCTCATGGAGGTCAAGCACCGCGATCGTGCATCCCGAACATCCTGCCAGTTCTTCAATAGCAATCTTCATCGTCCTCGCCTCATTTCAGGATCAGTTTCTTCAGGCAGGCGTTCGGGCCGGTGTGCACGATCTCCAGTTTGGCTTTCCTGCCGGTGATCTCCTCGACCGCGCCGACGACGTACCCGAAGAGCGTCTGGCAGAGCGGGCCGCCCTGGTCGAGACCGTTGCGCCGGAGCGTCTGGCGGACGATGCAGTCGTGGAAGACGAGGTAGATGAACGTCTCGCCGTTCTCCTCGATGATGAACTTCTCCTTGTCCTCGGGCTTCCAGACCTCGAACGAGTACTGGCCCCGAAGCAGGTCGGAGAGTTCGTGAAGCGCTCCCTCGACGTCCTCGCGCTTCTGGAAGTACTGGGCGACCTCGTGGCCGAACTTCTTCCCGGCACGGTAGGTGACGGCGTTTGCCCCGCGACCGGCGATCTCCTCAAGCGACCTGATAACAAGACCGTTGAGTTTCATCAAGCCGTGGAGCGTCTGTTCCAGATCTTTTGGTTTCGGGGAACAGTCGAGGGGAATATCTTCGGCACGGTAGACGAGATCGGAGTGAAAAGCCTCGTGCATCTCGTCGATGTATCCAGCGCTCATCAGATCACCTTTCGAAGCATTTCACAGACCTTGATGTCGATGTAGTGTCTCCGGGCAGCGTAGATGCCCCGGTGTTCGAGTGCCTGGGCCGGGCAGATCTCGTGGCAGGAAAGGCATCCCATACAGTTGTTCGGCCTGACTGCAACACTCACGTTGTCCTGGAGTTCGTACACGTGCATCGGGCAGTCCTTGACACAGAGACCGCACCCTACGCACGCGTCCTTATCCACATGTATCTCCATTGCGAGCCTCAAGGAGTGGTTAACACTTCCTGCTATTAAAAAGTATATAGTTTGTTCGCTAAGAGCAGCTCTCTGTTAGGAGAATATTTCTGAATTTATGGCGTTTAATCCCCCGGGGGTTGTACCGGGCGTTTTAGAACTCATGCAGGAAATAATCATGCCGCCGTGCCGGCGGTGGCGGCCGGCAAGGACGTTCTCTCCCTGACGCCTCGCGCAGACGGAACTGTTATGGCGGGGCCGGGTCTGCGTTACTCCTCGTGCGAAACCGGATAAAAAAAGGTAATGAACGTGATAGCCCTTGCAGACTATCGGTATCACGCTTTTGACCGGAAGAGGGCGCGGGCAAGCCGGTCGACAAAGCCTTCCCGGGAAGGTTTTGTCTCTTCCTCGGTATACTCGATACCGGCTATGTCGGCGGAAAGGCGCTTGAAGGCACGGGACGCGCCGGACGATGGGTACTTCACCACGATCGGCGTTCTCCCTGCGGATGCGCGCCGGACGTTCGGATCCTCCGGTATGATCCCGAGCACCCTGACCCCGAGGAGTTTCTCCATCTGTGCGCTGTTGAAATCATTCCCGGCGGCTGCGACCCGGTTGATGATCGCCCCTTCGACATGCCCGCCGACGGTCTCGGTCAGGATCTTTGTCTTGAGTGCGTCGACGATCGAGGAGATCTCGGGGTTGACGACGAGGATCACACCATCGGCAATCGTCAGCGGGATGACGCCGTCTTTACTGATCCCTGCAGGAGCATCCAGGATCAGGACGTCAAACTCGCTCACGAGGTCGGTCATGATGTCCTTGAGGCGGTCGGGGTTCGATTGCTGGAAACCCTGCAGCGAGAGCCCGCACGGGACGACCTTCACGCCGAACGGCCCGTCGTAGATGGCGTCCCGGACGCGCGCTTTGCCGGCCAGCACTTCGTGCAGGGTCACCGGCAGGTTTTCAAGCCCGAGAATAAGCCCGAGATTCGCCATTCCGACGTCGGCATCCAGGATGCATGTCTTCTTTCCGTATTGGGCAAGCATCGGACCCAGGTTTGCTGTGACCGTCGTTTTGCCGGTACCGCCTTTACCGGACGCAATCGTGTATACTTTTACCATGGTGATCACTCGCTGTTTTGATCTCTTTGGTCTTACACCCAGTGCTGCAGGGTTTCCCGGATATCCTGCTCGAGTGCGTTCGTCTGTTCGCTGGAGAGGCGCTCCGGTGGGTGGGCGATGCCGACCACGGTCTCCCCGCGGTAGGAGACACCCAGGAGTTCCACTCCTTCCTCGTCGTGCAATCTTCCCTGCGAGTAGAGGTGGCTGTATCGCGCGGCCTCGTCCTCGCTGCCGGGCTTCGTCGATCCGATCAAAAGACCGTCTGCGGTTGCCAGCGTCAGGGATGCAAGGTTGTATTTCTCGCTGATCGCACCGAGCGTCTCCTCAAGGCTTCCCATCTTCGCGGGCTCGATCGGCTTTGAGGGAGGCGCGGAGATGGGCCCGGCAAGATCCGGACCCGGGGATCCTTCCGGTGTTATGGGAGCCTGTGGAGAACCCTGCCGGTTGATTGCCCGGGAGATCTCTGCAAGGTAGTACGTAATGCCGGTGAAACCAGCTACCGTTATTATCGTGAGGAGGATGAGGAAAAACTGGGTAATGCCTGTTGAATCCATTCTGTTACCAGCTCCTGAAGGTTAGGTCTCTTTGTCCTTGATGAGGTGGTCGAGATGGATCTTCTTGAGCATGTCTCTGCAATTCAGTTTGAAACTGCCGACCAGCTGCTCGACGTCCATCTCTTCCATGTTCTGGACGAGCTCATTGATCTCGTCACCTCCTGATTGAGGCGCCTCGGCCTTTTCCTGCGCGGGTTTCACTCCCGGCATGGGGATATGATGCACTTCCGCGGCCGGCTTTGGGCGACGCCTGGATGAAGAGACCGCATCGACACTCTTTTGTGCGGTGGGTGGCGCCGTTCTTCCTGGAGCACCTTTCCCTGCCGACGGTCGACCGGATCTTCCGGGCGTCTCTATCGCAAACAGGGGATTGAACTCCAGGGCGAGCCGTACCTGATCGGGCGTCAGAAGGTTCAGTTCTGCCGCCACCTCGTCTTCTTCGCCATCTAACACCGTGTCCAGTGCGTGCTGCCCTTTCATGCCCCCATATTCGGCAAGCACAACCTCACCGTCGTTCAGCACAAGGATAGCGCTCTCGCTACCCAGAACAATCGTGCAGATCCCGGTGAACCGTTCTGCGTTAATCTCATTTGTCAGGGCGCGGGTTGTCGTGGATTTGATTAGACGATGGAACCGGCCGCGTGGCAGTTGCATTCAGAGACTTTTAGCTCAGTGGTATATGATAAATCTTGTTATTTATATCCACACGAAGGGGAGTCGATACGCAGTAATTCAGGTGGTATGGTGACGCCTATCTATGATCTGCTCTCCTGATCACCGGTCCACTCCCTGAGGATGGTGAGGATCGTCTGCTCGGCAACCCGGATCCCCTCTTCAACCTCCGGGTCGATATCCTTGCTGAACGCCTGGATCTCGCCTACTTCAATCCCGACGGTCACGATCTCCTGAGCATATCCGAGTTCCCGGGCGATTGTCACCACCTCGCCGATCCCGATGTCGTGGAGCGCGTATGCCGGAAGGTCCCACGACGGCGGGGCATCGAACGTGATGACTTCCCCGATGCGGTCGCCGACACCCACCATCGCATCGACGATCACCACCTTCTCGTAACCTTCCATCAGCGGGATAAGGCCAAATCCGCCGGTGCCGCCGTCGATGGCGTCCACCCCGGGGAGTCTCCCGTCAAATCGGTGCATCACCGAGATTCCCGCCCCGTCGTTCCCCATGAAGGGGTTTCCGCACCCGATGATGCATACCCGGTTCTTCTGCATGCTCTCGTCCCTACCGGTTATATCCGTCAAGGTACAAAATGGTACTGAAAACTCCCCGACCGTGAACTGCCTTTGCGGGAGCGGGATGTGAGGCGCATGATCTACATCGTACCAAAACCGACCGATACGCCGGACGACAACTCGACCGGCACTGTTATGCGGGAACTGGAGAGAGCCGACGCCCGATACGGGGTTCTCGATCTCGGTGAAGTCGACCCCCTCGATTCGGGGCTTGAGAACGAGCTGATATGGGTCTGCGGCATCCGGCAGGACGGACACCAGTTCGAGACGTTAAACGTCCTCTCGCTCAATAACCGGGTGATCAACACACCTGCAAGCATTGTTGCCTGCGCATCCAAGGTGATGACGACGGGACTCCTCCTGGCAAACAATGTGAGGACGCCGGATACGGCCTACACTCAGTCCGAGCGGCAGGCGCGGGAGTTCCTTGTGCGGCACGGAAAAATCGTCTACAAACCGCTCTACGGGTATGACGGAAACGGTATCCGGCTGGTGGCGGAGCCCGGGGAACTCGGGCCGGGGCCCTGGTACCTGCAGGAGTACGTGAAGAACGATCGGGACTTCCGCGTCTTTGTCCTCGGCGGCGAGGCCGTCGGCGCGATAGCCCGGGTCTCCGATACCCTGATGCACAACATCCACCAGGGCGGGATCGGGATGCCGGTCGCGATCGACGAGGAGATGCGCTCCACTGCCGAGGCGGCGGCGGCGGCGATCGGGATCGACTACTGCGGGGTCGATCTCCTCCTCGATCGCGAGGGTTATACTGTCCTCGAGGTGAACGGGACGCCGAACTGGCACTGTATGGCGGCACCCATCCCGAACCTGCTCGCTCGATACCTCATCGAGCGCGAGCGCGAGATGCGTGCCTGAAGGAGAGGGGGCCTTTGGTCCCGGCACCGTATCGGGGGTACGGTGCGCGGATACGGGATCACTGGAGATACTCTATCTCTTTCAAGGTCTTCTCGGCGAGTTCCTTCATCCGGGCGGAGATCCGGCCCGACGACGAGAACTCCACGTCCTTCATGGCGTTCGCAATCTCCGTGCCGAGGACGAATATTGCGTATTTATGTTCCATTTTGCTCTTATGCACCTGAGAAGGCTCTATCTTCAATGCGTAGTATTGCGAAAATTTCAAGTCCGGGTTCTGCAACTCAAAAAAGTCTTTAATCTCGGTAAGGATCCCATGTAAGGCTATCAACTCTTCCTTGTGCATATTCTCTCCCAGAGATAAAAATAGTGAATATAAATATATATAAATTTGCACCGGGGATAATCGTTATCCTATCTTAATGAGTCTGATGGAGAGCGGGCGCTTTATTATACCTTTAAAATCCCGGGCAGCCACGAACTCGAGGTCTCGCCCCCCAAACTGATCGAGGAGTTTCTGGTCGATGATACGATCGACGACAACCCCCTCGACGTCGCCGTTCAGGTTCTGGAGCGCGCCCTCGACGTCGGTTGCGTTGGATTCCAGGAGGACGGTGTAGTCCGGTGAGAGGAACCGCGCAATCTTCTTGTCCCGGATGTCGGCCATGTGCTCCCCAAGCGTCGAGGGGGGCTTCTGGCCCCCTTCTGAGCGCGGCTGCTGCTCGTCCTCTTCCGGATCGGCGGGAGCCCGAACCGCGGTAGGGGCCGCCTTCCCGGGCCGCTCGCTCTTCTCCTCGGCGGGAGGCTGGTCGATGATCCCCACCGCAGGCACTTTGTTCCGGAGCGCCTTGACGATCTCCTTGCGGCTCATCTCCTCGACGCTCTTACCCCGGGGACTGTAGGCCACAAAGTCGATCTCGGCGACCTGGAGGAGTTCGCGAAGGATCAGTTCTCCGCCCCGGTCGCCGTCGAGCAGGGTCGTCGCGGTCTTCTCCGAACAGAGGTCGACGATGATGCGCGGGACGTTGGTTCCTTCGACCGCAACGGTGTTCTTGATCCCGTAGCGGAGCAGGTTGATGACGTCTGCCCGTCCTTCGACGAGGATGATGGCATCGGAGTCCATGGCGTTCGGCCCCGCGTGCACTCTCTCTTCGCCGAGGTACTCGAGTTTCTCGATCCGGATCGTCTCTCTGACCTCGTCAAGGAGATCGTCGCTGCTGATGGAGCCTTCGTCGAAGTCCTCAAGGAGGAGTTCTTTGGCGCGCTCGATGATCCTGCGCCGCTTGGTCACCCTGATATCCTCGATGCGGTCGACCTTCACGTGCGCCGTGCACGGGCCGACCCGATCGATCGTCTCGAGCGACGAAGCGAGGAGCGCGGTCTCCGCCCGGTCAAGCGAAGACGAGATGAGTATCTCGCCTTTTGTCTCTCCTCGTTTCGTGATGATCTGAACATCGATCCGGCCGACGCGGCCGGTTCTCTGTAAATCGCGCAGGTCGAGGTCTTCGCCGAGCAACCCTTCGGTCTGGCCGAAGATGGCGCCCACTACGTCGGGTTTATCTACCACCCCCTCGATCTGCAGGATAAGATGAATAAGATACTTTGTGGTATCCGGTGAATACATGGAGTTTTGCCTCCTTCTGTATGGATAAGTCTGATGCCGTATTCGCACGGATTCTGGTCTGCGCGGACGTACGGTTAATCATATATCTAGGGTGCAATTACTTAAATCAGATGGCGGGTTCGGCGCAAGTTTTTTTAAATGATGAATTCAGGCCTATGCCCCTGGTGGAGAGCATTTTGCCGCGCCGTCCTATATCGCTCGTTCACGGCAAAAGCCGTTCCGTTCACGATATCCCGTTTTTCCCTGTCTGCACCTGCTCAGGTCGCGGCGGCGTTCAGGCACGCGAGAGCATGAGATTGTGATATGCCGGCGATTGCCACGGTCTTTGAAGAAGACGTGTGTCCGGTGATGATCTCCACATCGGCGCGGGGCACCCCGAACGTCTCCGCGAGGAGGTCGGTGATCGCGCGGTTCGCTTTTCCGCCGACGGCGCTGGCCGCTATCTGGCACTTGATGCTCCGCCGCCACTCGTTGTAGCCGGCGGGGAACGCGGAGCGTTTTGCACCCGCCGTGACGTCGAGCGTGACAGTCACCCCGTGCGGGGTCTCGGCGACGGCGTCGGCATAGAGTTCCATAAGAAAAGTCCTCGTAAAGGGATGTCGCCCGACACTAACGATCGGTGTTCACAGGTGGCTTCTGCCGTTCCTCACCCGATCGAACCCATATGCCGGGCGTGCCTGTCGCGCACCTGGGTTGTCCCGCGGATCATGTCCGGGCGTCTCGCCAGATGATCACCCGGGGACCTATAAGGTGCGCTTTATCGGCCCTGTGTTATTTATTCTCCGTGGATAAATATCCTTGCCCGGGATACCACGCTGCACAGGTTTCCCGGAGATCGCCGTGGACGTAGGCCCGCGTTCCCCCGACGATCACCTCCCCCGGGAAGACCGCGTCGAGCCCCTCGAACGGCGACCAGCCGCACTTTGCGTGGAGATGCGAGGCGTCGATCCGGGTGATCTCGTCCGGGTAGAGGGCGTAGTCCGCCCGATCGCCCGGCTCGAATCCCGCGCGCGGGATGCCGAGGATGGCTGCAGGTCTCCACGACGTCTTCTCGATCACCGAGGCAAGGGTGATCCGTCCTCGCTGCACCGCCGCCATCAGGAGCGGCACCATCGTCTCGACCCCCGGGATGCCGGAGGGCGCGGTCCCGAAGGGCACTCCCTTCTCGTGGAGCGTGTGCGGGGCGTGATCGGAGGCGACGACGTCTATCCTCTCCCAGCACGACCATAGATCGCGCCGGGTCTCCTCGTCCCTGAGGGGGGGGTTCACCCGGGCTCCGGTCTCGTCCGGATCGAAGGTCCCGCGCGAGAGGAAGAGGTGGTGCGGCGTCACCTCCACCGTGCCGCGTGCGGCCCTGACTGAGGCGGCGGTGCTGAGGTGGCAGAAGTGGAGCCGCAGCCCTGCCGGGGCGAGGCCGGCGATCGCTTCCACCGCCCGGGCCTCTCCCTCGCCGGGGCGGGCGCGGTCGTGGTCGGCGAGCGTCGCCGGTGCCCGGCCGGAGACCTCCTCGGCGTGGACGGTCGCGACCCCCCCGAGGGCGTGGATGCGGTCAAACATTCCTTTAAGCGTCTTTGCATCAAGCCCCTCGCCGTAACTCGACGGAGCGGCGAAGGTCTCCCCGAACGCCATCGCGCCGGCTTCCCACATCCCGTCGAGATCTGCCCCCGGCACGACGCCCGCGTTCACCGCGAACCCGCATACGGCCTCTTCCTCCGCCTCGCGGATGCGCGCCCGGAGGAGTTCGGGCGTGGTCAGGGGAGGGACGGTGTTCGGCTGGTCGACGACGACCGTCACCCCGCCGGCGACCGCGCTCGTCGTCCCCGTCCGCCAGTCTTCCTTCTCTCTCTGCGCCCCTCCCCGCATGTGGACGTGCATGTCGACCGCTCCGGGGAGGCAGGTGTATCCGGTGCAGTCGATCGTCTCGCCGGCACGCACCTCTGCACCGACGTGCCGGACGATACCGTCGGCGACGACGATATCGGCGCGTCTCCCTGTCGGGAGCGTCACGTTCCGGAGCACCAGGTCGGCTGTCATCGGCGGCACGTCTCCAGGTCGTCCCGGGTCACGTAGTAGACCCCGACCATGCACGCGGGATGGTAGCGCGTCTTCGACTCCCGGAGCCCGGCGACGCCCATATCGCACTCCCGGTTGACGTAGCGGTAGCGGTTCCGGAGCCCGGCCGCCGTCTCGGTCGTGATCACCTTGTAGATGTTTCTGTAGGTATCGGGAAGGGCTTTCTCGAAGTGGACGACCGCCATCGATTCGTTGACCGGCCCGACGATCGATATCGCCCCGATGGTGCCGCCGATCCTGACGATCCAGCCTTCGAGCCCGGTGGCGAAGAAGTTGTTCGCGGCAAAGAGGATGGCGTCTTTTTCGTAAGCGAGGAGGGGTTCGGAGTCGCAGTCCCGCCACTCGCACCAGACGACCAGGAACTCCCAGACCTCCTCGATGTTCTCCTCTGTGATCTTCTCGACGGTGTACGCGTATTCCCGCTCGAACCGGTTGACCTGGCGGCGGACGGTGGCGTAGTCCTTCCCGGCGAGTTCGGCGAGGTCTTGTGTCCGGTAGATGTAGTCGAAGAAGTCCCGTTTCTCGTGGAGTGGGAGGTCAGGGTAGGCCTCCCGGAGCCATTCCTCGTTTGCCTGGTCGAGGACCCACAGGGGTGTCTTGCTCCCCTCCCGGAGCGCGAGGTCGATGACGTCCTCGAGGAGATCCGGGTTTCTCGGGCCGATCGGCATCCGGAACGCCGTCACGCCGTCGATGGTGCTCGATAGGATGATCGAACCTTCGACCTCTGCGAAGCGGTAGTCCGCGTAGTGGTTCCAGCAGACCATGTTCGCGAACGTGTTGTCGCTGTGCACCTGGGGGTATTGCCGGTAGTGTCTTGAGAAGAGGTCGCGATCGTCCAGGCTCACGGGTTTGAAGTCGGCGAATCTCAGCATGTCTCACCAGTCTTGTGGATACCACCGCATGGGTGTGTGCTCTTCCATTCTCCGAAACCCGAGCGCGGTGTAGAACGGCTCCGTTCCGGGTTCGGCGACGAGGGCGACCCAGGCGACACCTTTAGCCGTACAGTAATCGAGCAGTGCAGATAAGATCATCGTTCCGATGCCGCGGCCGCGGTACCCGGGGAGGACGACCAGGTCCTGGACGTAGCCATCTGAGATCCCGTCCGATATCACCCTGCCCATACCGACCGCTCTGCCGGTCGCCCGGTCGACGGCGACGGCAAAGGCAAAACTCCCAGCGATGAGGGCGGCGAGATGGGCAGGGTCCCATTTCTCGTCCCACCAGCCACCCGCCCGGTAGAGGTCGGCGATCGTCTCCACGTCCCAGACGTGCACCATCCGCACCTCGATCCCCGCCTCGTCCGTCATCGTTTCATGCCTCTCCATATGAGACCGCGCGTATATGGGCCCGGGTTAAAAAAGGGGTATGGTTGCCGGCTAGCAGACACGCGGAACCGGGTCGCCGACCGGCGGTTCGATGAACCGTTCCCCGCCGATGGCGGTGCGCATGACCACGTTCGAGCCTTCGACGACCTCGCCGACGATCGCGGCGTCACGCCCGTAGGGGTGGCTCCGGAGCGCCGCGAGGACGGCCTTTGCATCCTCGGGCGCGACCCCCATCACGACCTTGCCCTCGTTCGCCACCTCGAGGGGGTCGAGGCCGAGCATCCCGGCGGCGCTGCGGACGCTCGCCCGGAAGGGGAGCGCCTCTTCCTCGATGACGACGCCGACGCCGCTCTTTCTCGCCATCTCGTTGATGGCGTTTGCAAACCCGCCTCGGGTCGGGTCTTTCATGGCGTGGATATCCCCGGCCGCGAGCGCCTTCTCGACGAGCGTCCAGAGGGGAGCGACGTCGGAGTGGATCTGGCCGCCGAAGTCGAACCCCTCGCGGTGGGCCATGATGGCGATGCCGTGGTCGCCGATGGTGCCGCTGACGATGATTGTATCCCCGACCATGAGGCCGTTGTCCCGCACCACCCGCTCGGCGACGCCGATGCCGGCGGTGTTGACGACGATGGTGTCGAGCGCGCTCCTCTCAAGCACCTTGGTGTCCCCCGTGACGAGGTTTGCGCCGCATTCGCCGAGTGCGGCGTCCATCGACGCCACGATCCGCTCGAGGTCCGCGACCTCGAATCCTTCAGGGATGACCATGCCGCACGAGAGTGCGATCGGCCGCCCGCCCATCATCGCGAGGTCGTTGATCGTTCCGCAGACGGCGATCCGTCCGATGTCTCCGCCGGGGAAGAAGATCGGCGAGACTACATGGTTATCGGTCGTAAAAACGATGTTCTGGCCGTTCAGGGGGATGACCGCGCCGTCGTCCAGCGATTCGAGCCCGATCCCGCCGGCGTTGTTGTGCTCGAGGTTGGTGATGACGCGCAGGAGCTCGCCCATCACCTCGCCGCCGGCACCGTGCATGAGGTTGACTTTCATTCTTCGTTCACTTCTATCTCGATGTTGGTGACTACAATTTCCATTCCTGTAACGATTTCAGGGAGTTTTCCGCATCCCGGGCAGACGAACCGCTCGTCCCCCTCGTAGCCGCAGGAGCAGCGGGTGCGGGCTTCGATGTTGCGGCACGAGAGTTGTGCCCCTGAAAAGAGCGGGTCGTCCTCGATGATGACGTTGAAGAGGAACTCCACCTGTTCAGGGTTCACCATCGCCAGTTTGCCGACATCAACAGAGACGCATTTCACTTCTTTTGCGTTGTTCTCGATCGCCGCCCGGCGGGCGGTCGTGTAGATGTCGTAGGCGATGCTATACTCGTGCATTACTCCTCCATCGCGGCGTAGACCTGCCTGAAGACCTCGCGGGTCTCAAGCCCCTCCTCTCTGCTGAGGCGCTGGATGGCGAACCCGACGTGGACGAGGACGAACTCCCCGACTTCCACGTCGACGAGGTCGAGCCTGACCTCCTGCTGCAGGTCGCCGAAGTCGACGACGCCGATGTTGCCCTCTTTTATCTCGAGTACCTCAGCGGGCA
>DAIRGM010000037.1:0-22980 GCA_036794525.1 Methanoculleus sp. | reverse complement strand
CGAAGGCGATCACTGCGGTGAGGAAGCTCCCGTAGAGGGCGAGCTGTTGCGGCTCGCGCCACCAGGTGCTCTCCCGTCCCCCGCTCCGCACCTGCGAGGCGGTCATCCCCGTCTCAGCAACGGTGCGGATGATCTCCTGGACACTGACGATCGCGGGATCGTAGCTGATCCGGGCCTGGCCGGTGACCGGCGTGATCTCGTGGCCCCGGACGCCGGCGAGGGCATCCAGTTTTCGGGCGAGGAGGTCGGCGTTGCAGGTGCAGTCCATCCCCTGAATCTGCAGGGTGACAGTATCGGTCTCAGATGTTGATGAAGCAGTGCTCATTTCGCTCCCCTCTCCCGGCGCGCAAACCCTGATGGCAGATCGCTCCTTTAAATGCTATCACGCTATCGTTCGTCACGGTCACCCCCGCTACAGGAAATGGGTATTTCAATACTCTGAATGTTGAGGATCTTCAGGATCTGAACCGCCTGATCCGATCGGATCCTGTACCAGATGTTTACGCCGTCCCTCCGCGACTCCAGGACCCCGGCCTCTTCCAGGATCCTGAGGTGCTGCGAGACCGTCGGCTGCGCCTTTCCGACGGCCGGCACGAGGGTACACGCACATCGCTCGCCATCCATCAGGCACTGGACGATCTTTACTCGTGTCTCATCGGCGAGAGCTTTCAGCAGTTTTATCTTCCCTTGCACACTCGCATATTGGTATATTCAAATATATGAATATGATCGCGCTGATCGGGATCCGGCGTCTCCTGAGTCGGGCCCGGCCTGAGACGGGTGTGGGCCGCCGGTACTGAGGAAAACGTCTGTAGAGGTAATCAGACGCGGTGCTGAACGTCACCCTCCGGTTTCGGGACCGGTGGTACGGCGGGGAGGCGACAGTGACTTGTCCCGCCACCACCAACGGAGAAGTACACCATGAAGAAGGAACTCGTCATCGAATGGAAGCACATCGGAAACGAGATCGAGAAGACCGCCGAAGAGTTTGAGGAGACCGGAATGACGCTTTCGGCCGTTCTCGCGGAGATCCGGATGCTCCTCGAGATGGAGGGGGTCAGCGTCCGGGTGGACGAGACCGTCCTCCCCGATGATGCCCCCGCAGGATCGGAGAGCCTCCTCTTCAACGGCACCCCGGTCGAGGAACTCCTCGCAGGGGTCGAGGTGACTGCCGCATCCTGCTCCTGCGCATCCTGCGACTCCTGCGGGGGAGACGCGGAGTGCCGGACGCTCCGCTACAACGGCGAGGAGTACGAGGCAATCCCGCCGGAACTGATCGGGCGGGCGGCCGCAAAAGCGCTCGAGGTGAAGTGAGGGGCGGCCGGGCTGCGGTCACCGGTTCCCCTCATGCCGGGAGCCGGCAGGGGGAGACTTTTTCAATCCGCTTTCAATGTATTGTACTTAACATTAACATAATGGTAAATGATTATTTTTAATAAGGGTCGCGCCCCAATCACGATACCGTAAGCCTCCGATACCCCCAGAGCGTCTCGGAGAGGACTGAATGGACGTGGTAGGTATTACAAAACGTTGTCATCTTCTGCTCATCATGCTTGGTGTCTGTGCCGTTCTCCTCTGCGCCTCCGCCGCCTGCACAACCACCCAGGAATCACTCTCTTCGGCTGAAAACCGCACGATCACCGATATGGTGGGCCGGACCGTCGTCGTCCCGTCGGAGATCGAAAGCGTTCTCTGCACCTCGCCGCCGTCGACGAACCTCGTCTACATGGTCGCACCCGACCGGCTCGCGGGCTGGAACTTCGCGCCCGAGAAGGGATACGCCGCTGAGAGATACGCGGCACTCCCGATCGTCGGAGGCTGGTTCGGGAAAGAGACCGGCAATTACGAGACGTTCATCGCGATGCACCCCGACGTCGTCGTCGAGGGCTTCACCACCGACGGGGGGGCGGCGCTCGCCTCGGTCGCCGAACGGCAGGAGAAGATGGGCGCCATCCCGGTCGTCGCTGTCGAGGACAGCACCAACTCCACCGGCTACTCCGCACCCATCAGGTTCATGGGCGACCTCCTCGGCGAGGAGGAGCAGGCCGAAGCGATGATCGCCTACTACGAGGGTGTGCTCGCCATGGTGACGGAGCGGGTGGCCTCGATCCCCGCCGATGAGCGGGTGGGGGTCTACTACGCCGAGGGTCCGAAGGGGCTCGCGACCGATCCCACGGGCTCGCAGCACTCCGAACTCATCGAACTCTGCGGCGGGAGAAACGTCGCAGACTGCGCGCTCACGCCCGGGATGGGGATGACCGAGGTCTCGATGGAGCAGGTCATCCGCTGGGACCCGGACGTCATCCTGGCAGGCGACCCGCAGTTTTACGCCACGGTCCGGACCGACCCCCTCTGGCAGGAGATCACCGCGGTGAAGACGGGCCGGGTCTACCTCACCCCGCGGACGGCGTTCTGCTGGTTCGACCGCCCGCCGGGGATCAACCGGATCGTCGGGATCCCCTGGACCGCCAGGACCCTGTATCCCGATCTCTTCCAGGACATGGACCTTGTGAGCCTCGTCCGGGAGTATCACGAGATCTTCCTCCACGTATCGCTCTCCGACGACCAGATCCACCAGATCCTGAATCCCTGAGGCCTGAAGCATGGGAGATGAAAACGGCAGGTTCGACCGCAAAGGGGCACAGCGCATGGACCGGATCGCAAAGACCGCCTTTGCCCCGGTCTACCCGGTGATCGCGGAGCAGATCCTCGCCCGGTGCGGGATCGCCCGCGGCCGGTGCCTCGACGTCGGCAGCGGCCCCGGGTCGCTCGGGATAGCGCTTGCGCAGGCGAGCGATCTATCGGTCACGCTCCTCGACGTCTCCCCCGATATGCTCGCGGTCGCCGGAGAAAACGTCCGGGAGGCCGGGCTTTCGGGCCGCCTCTCGCTCCTTGCTGGCGACGTTCACGATATCCCGCTCCCTCCGGGATCCGTCGACCTCGTGGTCAGCCGCGGCTCGGTCTTCTTCTGGGAGGATCTCGCGCGGGCGTTCTTCGAGATCCACCGGGTGCTTGCGCCCGGTGGGAAGACCTACGTCGGGGGCGGGTTCGGGACCGCCGAACTCCGGGACGCCATCGCGGCCACGATGGCGAAGGAGAACCCCGACTGGAAGAATTTCCGGGATAAAAACCTCGGTCCCGATAACCGGAAGCGGGTGGCAGGCGTCCTCGCGGACCTCGGGCTCCCTCACCGGCTTGTCAGCGACGACTCGGGGTTCTGGGTCGTGATGGAGAAGGAGCGGTGAGGATGCGCTGCTCAATCTGCGAAAACCGATGTATCGTCCCGCCCGGGGGCGTCGGGCGGTGCAGGATGTATACGAACGAGGGCGGAGCGATCGTCGAGCGGTTCCCCGACCGTTACATCGCGGTCATGCCGATCGCGATCGAGACGATGCCGATCTGCCACTACCACCCCCGGGAGACGTTCCTGCAGGCGAGCGGCATTGGGTGCACCTTCTCCTGCGGGGGATGCATATCCGAGACGATCGCCCACCACGCGGAAGCGGTCTCCGGGGCTCTCAGGCATATCCCGCCCGGCGCTCTGGTCGGGCGCGCCTTAAAAGAGGAGTGCCGGGGGATAGCGTTCTGCCTCAACGACCCGACCGCCATGCACCAGACCTTCCTCCGGGTGGCGCGGGCGGCGCACGATGCCGGCCTCCTCGTCGGGTGCGCGACGAACGGTTACTACACGGAGGAGTCCCTCCGCGACCTCGCGTCCGCCATAGACTTCGTAAACATCGGGCTGAAGGGGTCGTCGGATGCGCGCTACCGTGCGTGTGGGGCGGTCTCGGCGGAACCGGCCTTTCGGGCGGTGAAGACCCTTCACGAAGCAGGCGTCCACGTCGAGGTCTCCTGTATCCACGCCAGGGGGTGTGACGACGAGATCCGGGCCGCGGCCGCCCGGGTCGCGGAAGTCTCCCCCGATATCCCGTTCCTCGTCATGCGGTTCATCCCGTTCGGCGATGAGCCGCCGGAGAGGGAACCGACGATCGCGGAGTCGGAGCGGATCTGCGACGATCTGCGGCGGACGCTCCGGTACGTCTATCTCTTCAACTCCCCCGGGACCGGATATCTCGATACGGCGTGCCCGTCCTGCGGGGAGACGGTCGTCCGGCGGGAGTTCTTCGGGCCGATGGGAGCGCGGACGATCGCGATCCCCCCGGATGTCCGGTGCTCTTGCGGGTTCTCACCCCCTGTTGTCGGGAATGTCGGGGAGAGGCCGTACGCCGAGCCGGGGATGATGGGCGGTTACCGGTTCACCCGGGCGCTGGAGATGGTTCACGCCGTCCTGGTCTGCCTCGGCGTGGAGTCCGACGCCGACCTCGCCCGTATCTGGGCAGGAGTCATCCGGGACGACTACATCCGGGACCTCCACGGGAAGATTCAGTCAATAGACGGCTACCTCGACCTCGTCCGGGAACTCGGCGAACGGGCCGGCCGCACCGGGGCGGCGGAGAGGCTGGCCGGCTACATCGGCGAACGGGTGTCGGCGGTCTCGTCGGCGGTCGAGGGCTGCCGCCGGCCCCGGGTCTACTACTCGATGGGGACGCCGCTCTTCGCCCTGAACGCCGACCGGTTCGAGATGGATCTCGTGGAGGCGGCCGGCGGCGACCCCGTCAACCGCGGGATCGCCCGGGCCGGTAAACCGGGGGTCAACATAACGCCGGAGGAGTTCGCCGCATTCAACCCCGAGTACATCTTCGTGTCCGGGTTCCTCTCGGCGCCTGCCTCCGATTACATCGCGGCATGCCGGAGGATGGGGCTCTCTGCCGACGCAGTCGAGAACGGCCGGGTCTACACCATGCCGCCGGGCTGGGACTTCGGCAACCCCCGCTGGGTGCTCGGCCTCTGTGCTATCGCAGGCACTCTCCACCCGGAGCGCGCCGTCTTCGACCTTGCCGCGGAGCAGGACCGGTTCTACCGGACGTTCTACGGGACGGATGCGGCCGCGGTATCAGGAAACAGGTCGTTCTACCGCCCGTAGGTGATCTCCCCGCCCACCGCACGGACGCACGAGAGCACCGCTTCCTCGACCTCCCCCGGGGCCGGGCACCCGGCGTTGGGGTGGAGGATGCCTGCCACGGCTGCGATCGATGCCGCCCACCCGAGGCACCCCGTCTTTTTTCCGGCCGGGAGCCGGTATACAGCACCCCGCCTCACCGCCTCTGTAAGCACTCCCGCATCAAGGCAGGCCCGGACAAAGGTCTCCGTATCGACCGGGGCGACCTCCTGGTAGAATACGACCTCCGGCCGGAGCGCCTCGATCTCTTGGGCCGTGACCGGTCGTGCGTCCCGGTCGCCCCGTCCCAGGTTGCGGTTCACCGGGTAGCCGCCGGCAGAACTGATGAGCGATATCTCTGGTTTGTCGGCATAGAGCGGGACCAGGGGATGGCCGAGCGCCACATAGACCCGTGGCCGCCCCATACCGACGGTCTTATCCCTGATCCCTGACACGATTGAAAGGAGATCCGAGGCGAGCCGCTCTCCCTCGTCCCGCCTCCCGCCGGCGGCCGCATACGACCGGAGGGCCGAGCAGAACCCCCGAGGCGTTGCTATCCTCTCGTGGAGCGTCGAAAGTCCCCCGCTTGCGAGCTCGGCGGCAAGAACCCTGCCCTGCGCCGCCCGGTCGGTGACGCCCGCCGCCGCGAGCATACCCCGGATGAGCTCAAGCCCGCGCGTGGACCGGTAGCCGCCGGCGTACCTCGTCTCAGGTCGCCACTCTGCGGTCATCCGGCCTGATACCGGCACCCTCGCGCCGCACGCGCACCGCTCTCCCGGGTGCACCCACTCGTTCCTTGCCCCCATCGGCCCGTTGAAGGCCCGCCTGATGAGGATGCGCCCGCAGGCCGGGCATCTGGTGGAGAGCCGGCTCGTCCCCGGGGTGTTGAAGAGGTAGACGTTCTCGAGGATCGAGGAGACCGTCTCTGCAAGGTCTTCGGCCTCGCATGCCGCAGGCGCTCTCTCCTCCTCTCCTCCAGAGAACGGCATAAAGCGCATGATCTGGAAGGGGATGCCGGCGTCCGTAGCGGCAACCCTCTCTGCGGCAGAGACGACCTCATCCTCGCGGCCCCGCACGTAGACCACCGAGACCTCGACGTGGACACCCGCCTCATAGAGCGCCCGCACCGTCCTGAAGGCCGGCCCGGCCGAGGCCCCGCCGCACTCCCGGTAACACGCGTCAGACACCCCTTTCAGCCCCACATTGACACAGTCGAGGAGCGGTGCAAGGGCACACGTAGCCTCGTCCCCCAGGTAGCCGTTCGTCGAGCACCCAAAGAGCAGCCCGGCATCGTGCGCGGCATCAGCAAGGCGGAGGACGGTCGGCAGGGATACTGCGGGCTCGTTGATGCGGAAGAGGATTCCCCGGCAGCCTGCCGCCTCCGCTTCACAGACCACTTTATCGGGCGGCAGGCGCACGAGCGCCCCGGTGAGGGTGCCGGGATCGGCGGTCAGGATTGCTGAGACGCACCCGGGGCAGGAGAGGTTGCAACCGACCGAGGAGACGGCATAGAAGGTATGTCCCGGCCAGAAATGAAGGAAAGGGACCGTCTCTATGGCGGTCGGGTAGCGTGCCAGGTAGGAGTCGGGGAAGACCTCGACGGCCGATCCTCCGGCACCCCGGTACATGCCGCATCTGCCGCACTCCCCCTCAGGGATCAGGCAGCAGTGGGCACAACAGCGGCACTCATGCGTCTGCATCCCGCTTCTCTTCCTTTGGGGTGGCGGACCGCGGTGTCGGGGTCATTATACCTCCCCTCTGCCCCGGCACCCGCAGGGATTCATCGGGATGCAGACCGTCCGCCCGGCCTCCTCAATGTAGTGGACGCAGATATCGACCCCGTAAGCCTCACGGAGGTTCTCCTTTGTGATGACGTCCTCGACCCGGCCCTGCGCGATCAGCCTGCCTTTATTGAGGATGGCGGCCGAATGCGAGATCAGGAACGCGTGGTCGGGGAAGTGGGTGCACATCAGGATGGCGATCCCGTCGGCGGCGAGCTGGTCGATAGTCGCTATCGTCTTCATCTGGTTGCCGACATCGAGATGCGACGTCGGTTCGTCGAGGATGAGCAGCGACGGTTCCTGGGCGAGGGCGCGGGCGATCATCACCATCTGCGACTCCCCGCCCGACATCTCGGAGATGGACTTCTCCCGGAGATGGGTAATCCCGATCCGCTCAAACGCCTCCTCCGCCTTCTCGTAGTCCTCCTCGCCCGGGACCGAGAAGGCTGATATATGGGGGGCTCTCCCCATGAGGACGAAATCGAGCGCCGAGAACGGGAAGACGGCCTGGTGGGCCTGGGGGACGTAACCGACCTGCCGCGCGACCTCCTCGGGCCGCATATCGGCGACCCGGCGACCGTCGATCTCCACCTCCCCCTTCTGGAGCGTGAGGATGTTTAGGATGCACTTGATCAGGGTCGATTTTCCGGTCCCGTTCCTCCCGAGGAGGGAGAGGACCTCTCCTCTCCGGAGGGAGAGGGAGATCTCTTCGAACTGTTTTGTGATGCCGTCGTACGAGAACGAGGCGTTGTTGACGTTCAGGATCATGATATCCAGCCTACCTTTTTGCGTGTCAGGAGGTATGCAAAGAATGGCGCACCGACGAGCGACGTCAGGATGCCGAGCGGGATCTCGGCTGCGGTCAGGGTTCTTGCGATGTCGTCGACGACGAGAAGGAACGAGGTCCCGAGGATGGCTGATACGGGGATGAGCTTGCGGAAATCCGGGCCGACGAGCATCCTTCCTATGTGGGGGACGACGAGGCCGACCCAGCCGATGATCCCGCTGATACAGACCGCGGAGGCGGTGATGACCGTCGAGGCGATGATGAGCACCACGGTCATCCTCTTTGTGTCCACCCCGAGCGCCCGCGCCTCCTCTTCGCCGACCGCGAGGAGGTTGATTCGCCACCTGACGAGGTAGAGGCAGAGGGCGCCGAGAAGGATCGGCGGGGCGACCGCGACGATGTCGGCGTTCGAGACCGCGGAGAGACTTCCCATCAGCCAGAAGACTATCGCGGGCAGGGTGTCGTAGGGGTCGGCGACGTATTTGGTGAGGGATATGAAGGCGGAGAAGAGTGATCCAACGATGATCCCCCCGAGGACGAGGACGAGGGTCGAGCCCTTGCCGACGGCCCGACCGATGCCGTAGGTGACGGCGACCGCGAGGATCCCGAAGAAGAAGGCGGAGACCTGGATGACCCAGGGGTTGCCGGAGAGGAGGATCCCGACGGCTGCCCCGAACCCTGCGCCGGCGGACACGCCGAGGATGTCGGGCGAGACGAGGGGGTTCCTGAAGAGTCCCTGGAACGAGGCACCCGCGATGGCGAGCCCTCCCCCGACGAGCATCGCCGCTATCAACCGCGGGAGCCTGATCCGGAAGACGACCGTCTCTTCCGATGCTCCCCAGGTCTGCTCGAAGGAGGGAAGGAGGACCTGATGGCCGGAGACGGCCGAGAGGAGGGACGACACACCGTCGAAACATGCGTTCGCCGTCCCGACGATGAGGATCCGGAAGGTCTCCACCGGGTCCATCATGTATCTCCCGAAGAAGAGGGAGAAGAAGAAGAGGGCGACCGGGAGGAGGTAGATCACCTTATCCACCGGGATGAGCCGGAGTACGGCTTCATGGGTCGGTATGCCGTCCCGAAAAATAGATCGCCAAAAACCGATCGCAACATTCTTCCTGGGTTCCTGTCCGATCTCTATAATCAGTTCTTTCCTATGGGTCATCCGGTATACCGTCCATATCTGATCTGTCTATATCGTTTATTTAATTTTATGGGAATGTAAAATAAATAACATTTACAACAATGATAAAAAGGTTCGGCAGGTTCTGTCGCGTTGCGCAATTCCCCAAGGGTTCCCTCAGGGGTCTTTTCTGCGGTGGCTCCGCCTAGGTTACCGCCGCAACTGGCGTGTTGTAACAGTTCACTTGTGCCCGGTTCGAGATCACCGTGCCGAACGCGGCGTACGGGTTCGGGGATAAGGATATCTGCCGAGTTATTCTGTAAAAGTAGATTATTTTACTTATCTTAAAAGTAAAACAATATTATTAAATTCATGCTACGTCGCACTATTGTATGGTATAGTTGCTATGAAGAAAGATGCTCGCCATCTGGTTCTCGCCATTGTGGCTGTCTGCGCCGTCCTGGCTCTTGCTTTCATCCTTGCGGCGCCCGGGACAGCCGGCGGAGATCCTGCCGCAACGGTCCGGACGATCACGGACATGGACAACAGGACGGTGACCATCCCGTCCGAGGTCAGGACCGTGGTCATCACCTGCTGCGGCGGAGCAGCGCAGGAACTGGCCGCCCTGGGGGTCGGCGCCCGGGTCGTCGCCCAGCCGCAGCAATGCACTACGGAGCGCCTGTATACCGTCGTCCCGGGATACCGCACCACACCCGACGTCGGTTCCTTCGACAACGCCAACGTGGAGGAGATCCTGAAACTCAACCCCGACATTGTTATCGGGAGTTATTATGCAGAAACAGGCAACGCCCGCATTGAGGCAGCCGGGATCCCGGTCGTGCGGGTGCTCACGGGGCGTGCCGGAGTCGAGGAACTGAAACAGGAGTTTCGCATGCTGGGTCTGGTCTTCGGGCGCGAAGAGCGTGCCGAACGGCTGGTTGCGTACTGGGATGAAACTCTCGCACGGATCGAGGCGAAGATCGCCGATATCCCCAAGAGCGAGCGGAAACGGGTCTATTACATGATGAGCACCCCACTCAAGACGGAAGGCCACAGTGCGTGGGGTAACGATATGATCCGCGCCGCAGGCGGGATTAACGTCGCCGGAGGGATCGACCAGAAGGTCATCCGTGGGGGCTATGAGATCTCTGCCGAAGAGCTCGTCCGGTGGGACCCCGAGGTCATCTACGTTGCATCGAACATGAAGGACTACTCGAGCCCGGCCGGTGCGTTTGTAGCCAACCCCCAGTTTGCGACCGTCACGGCGGTCCGGGACGGGGCGGTGTATCCCTGCCCTGTAGGAACGTTCTGGTGGGATCGCCCCGCACCGGAGAGCCCGCTCGGGATCCTCTGGCTTGCACAGAAACTCTACCCGGACCGGTTCGCCGACGTCGACCTCGCCGACGAGACAAAGAAGTTTTTCCGTGAGTTCTACGACTACGACCTTACGGACCAGGAGGTGGAGAGCATCCTCCACCCGACACCAATTTGAACGGATGTGATTACACCATGACGAAACAGACAACCCAGCTCCGGCAGGTCATGCCGGCGGTAGAGGGCGTTGCACGCCTGGATGCAGCCCTGTCCGGGTACCAATCGTACCAGGTCCTCTCGGCAGCGCTCGAACTCCGGTTCTTTGACTGGCTCTCGGAGCGTGGCCCGACCGCAAGAAATGATGTCACTGCAATCGGCATAAACGGGATGTTTACCCGGGGTTTCCTGACGGCGCTCACCGATATGGGATACATCACGTTCGAAGAGAACGTGTGTGCAAACACCCCAATCGCCGAAGAACTCCTTGTCAGCACCAGCCCCACCTACCAGGGCGACCTGATTCTCGCCGCCGGCAGCGAAGCTTCTTTGTGGTCCAACCTGGCCGCAACGCTCAGGAACGGCATGGAGACGCCGAAAACCGGTCCCCGGCCGACGCACGACCATCTCAGGGCGGTCGCCCAGCGGTGCACCCGGGGCGAACTGCAACACGTCGTCGGGCTGATCGGCCAGCACTCCGGGTTCAGGAACGCCCGGTCCATGCTTGATGTCGGCGGCGGCCACGGCCTCTACGCCGTCGCCCTCTGCCAGGAGAACCCGAACCTACAGGCAAGCGTCTTCGATCTCCCGCACGTGGTACCGCTGACCTGGGAGTACATCGGCAAATACGGTATGGGTGGACGGATCTCCGCCCGGGGAGGAGACATCCTCGTCGACGATCCGGGCAGGGGGTATGACCTCATCATCGTCTCGCACCTCCTCTACAAGTTCCGGGACCGGCTGACGGACGTCCTCGGCAAGATCACGGAATCCCTCGCCCCTGGTGGCCTTCTCGTCCTCAACCATCTCTTCTGCTCACCGGGCTGCACCATATCCCCGGGGAGTGGGACTGCAGAACTCGACCGGGCACTCATGAGCGCCGGGCATCCACTCTGCCACCCGGAAGGCCTTGAGGCCGTGCTCAAGCGCCTGGGATACATCGACATCACCAGTTCCCCCCACGAGACCGGAATGGGCTATGGTGTCCTCTTCTGTGCGACGAAAGGTGACGGCGAGACCGTGCATTGCCGGGACGGCTCCTCGTCTTCCGGGTGCAGCTGCGGGCCGGGCGGGTGCGGGAACTGATGGGCGACAGTACAGTCCTCGACGCGACCGTCCGGATCCTCAAGGAGCGCCTCGGGGAGAGGGTGGATGACGTGAGGGTCGAGCGCGCGGTTGTGGGAGTCTTTTTCACGGGAGTCAAACTCAGCACGGGCCATGGGGGTATCTGCGCCACGCCCATAAAGTCGATCCCGGAAGCCGTCTGCTGCCCGAGTTCCGCAAAGGCGCTGCCGCACTCGGGGAGGCTCCGGGAGCGGAGAATCGAAGCCTACCTGGCCGACGCTCTTGGAGACCGGCCGATGCGCAAGGCGCTCGGGATCGCGGTCGTCAGCGCATTATCGGCGCTCTGTGACGATGTATGCCCCGGGCCGGATTGTTCCGTCGTACGCGGCGTCGATGCGGTCGATCTCCTCACGATACAGGAGAGCGGGAATGTCGTAGTCGTCGGGGCGCTGACCCCGTATCTGCGTGCCCTCAAGCAGGCCGGCCAGCCGTTTCGTGTCCTCGAGATGGATCCCCGTACGCTCAAGCCCGACGAGCTGCCGTTCTACACGCCGGTCGAGGAGACGGATATGGTTGTTCCCTGGGCCGACACCCTGGTCATCACTGGCACCACGCTGATCAACGGGACGCTCGACCACCTGCTCGAACTCGCCCGGCCGGAGGCCACGGTGGTCGTGCTCGGCCCTTCGGTGAGCATCCTCCCCGACGCTCTCTTCTCGCGCGGCGTGGAGATCGTCGGTGGAAACCAGGTGACCGACCCCGACCGCCTGCTGGATATCCTTGCCGAGGGCGGTTCCGGCTACCACTTCTTCGGGAAGGGGGCCGACCGGATCGCCGTCCGGCGGTCCCAGGCACCGTGAACGCACGAAGGGAAAAAAAGGGCATGGTCGCCTTAGAGCGAGAGGAAACGGGGTTTCCTCTTCCACGGTGCACGCGTGTTCGTGTTCCTCTCGGACACTATCACACCATGCTCTGTGGATGGGCTACCGGCAAACTGCCGGTAATTTCTTAAATGCTTCAATCCAGCTGAAGAACCGTTCGATGGCATTGCGCTTCTTGTAGAGTTCTGGATCGAACCAGACCGGCCTCCTTCGTCTCGGAGGTTTTCGGGCTCTCCGGTTGACCGGGATATTGCTCCGGATCCCTCGTTTCCGGCTGCACTGACGAATCTCCTGGGCACCATAGGCTGCATCTGCTGAGATGATCGCTGGTTGTTCCTCTGTTTCGGGAATCCGAAATGCTTTGAGTGTCCCCCTGTCGGGGTTGTGGCAATTTTTCACGCCCCAAATCAACTAATGCATCTTAACTTTTTGATAATGTTAAACATAAAAGATATCTTGTCGCCCTGTAGTACATCTAATGTTCAACCGTCGGCGGTATGGGACGCTGATGTGTGGCGGTGTCCTCCGTTGAGGAGAAGGAAGAGCCCTTCACCCATTGGCGTTCACGGAGTATTTCGATCATACGGATGTGTGAAACAAGATTCGGATGTGATAGCATGTGTCAATCAGCCAGTGAGCCGGCATTTGCCGGAATTGATGTCGGATCGCTTACGACGAAGGCAGTAATCATATCAAACGACGGCATCGCCGGAAGCGGTGTGGTGCCTACCGGTGTTCGGCCGGAAGAGAGCGGTCCGGAAGTCTTTCGCATCGCGCTGAAAGCCGCGAACCTCTCGGAGGAGGACGTTGCCTATTTGGTCGCCACGGGCTACGGGAGGGTATCCTCCGACTATGCAGATAAGACGGTGACGGAGATCACGTGCCATGCACGGGGCGCATACTACCTCCACCCGGCTACCCGGACGATCATCGACATGGGCGGCCAGGACTGCAAGGTGATACGCGTCAACGGCGAGGGAAATGTGACCGACTTTGCTATGAACGACAAGTGCGCAGCCGGCACCGGCCGGTTCCTGGAGGTGATGTCCGGCGTCTTCAAGGTCGATATCAACGAATTCGGTCCGATGGCGCTCCGGGCGACGGATGTCGTGCCGATCAGCAGTACCTGCACGGTTTTCGCAGAGTCTGAAGTGATCTCGCTTATCGCACGGGGTGAACTGCCTGAAAACATCATCAGCGGGATCCATTCGGCCATATCAAACAGGATCGCAGGGATGGCCGCCCGCGTAGGCGTGGAGGGCGACGTCTTCTTCTCCGGGGGCGTTGCGAAGAACGCAGGCATGAAGGCGGCGCTCGAGCGGTCTCTCCGCTCGAGCATCACCGTACCGGCGTTCGACCCCCAGCTCGTCGGAGCGCTGGGGGCCGCGGTCATTGCAGAAACAACCGGGCGGAAGGCGGGCGCATGACTCTCAGAGCAATAGCGAATGTCAGGGACGCCCTCGCGTCGAGACCAGCAGAGATCGAGGCAGCCCGGAAGCAGGGTGCAAAGGTGATCGGATGGTTCGGGTACGCCACACCCATAGAGATCATCCACGCGCTGGGGCTCATCCCGATAAGGCTTGGGAGGGGCGGCGATGACCGGCTGGTGGAGATCGGGGCACGGTACATCTCTAACCAGAACTGCGTCTTCTTACGGGCGAGCATCGGTCTTTTTGCCGAGAAGAACGATGTTTATGTGAAGAACGTCGATGCGGTCGCTATTGACGGCACCTGCTTGCAGATGTACCGCATGGCAGACCTCCTGGACTACTATTTTAAGGTGAAGACGGTCGTGCTCTGCGTACCAAGAACGTTTCAGACGGCCGGGGCACGGGCGTATTTCCACCGGGAACTCCAGTGGTTCGTCCACGAACTTGAGGAGATTGCCGGCACCCCGCTCGACCCCGAGAAGCTCGCCGAGTCTGTCGCGCTCTACTCGTCCATACGAAACACGACCCGGGAACTCTACCACCATGTCTCGCGGGGCCGATTATCCCTCACCTGGAGGGAACTCTACGAGGCCGTCCACGCCGGGTATTACCTGAGCCCGGAGAAGTACGCGTCGCTGTTACACGAACTGCTTGCCCGGGTTGAGCACGGAGAGAATACCGTGGCAGCATCGGACGGCCCGCGAATCATGCTCTCGGGCAGCGTCCTTGCCCCGGGAGACACGAAACTGATCGAGATCATCGAGCAGGCCGGAGGCCGCGTGGTGGTCGATGACCTCTGGTCGGGGCTGAGCCCGTCGCTGGTGCGGATCAACGAACCGACCGTCACCGGCATCGCCGACGCGTACATGGACCGGGTTCCTCATGCAGCGCAACCGCATCTTGACCGGCAGACCGATCATCGGCTGGCGAACATGATGAGGCTCGTGCGGGAGAGCAACGTAGACGGCGTGATCTACCATACGCTGCGGTACTGCGACCCGTTCACATTCAAAGCGGTTGAAGTTAAAGAGGTGCTGGGCAACGAGGGCATACCCATGATAGAGATTCATACCGAGTATGCCGGGTCGGACACTGAGGCTATCCGGACGAGGGTGGAGGCGTTTATCGAACTCCTCACGAGCAGGGGATGCCGGCCCGGGCAGCCTGTGGCGGAGGTGAGGGTGTGAGCGGCCCGGTATGCACGCCGTCCTGCGGCGGTACCGGGCAGGGCATGCGGCATAGCGATCAGGGGATGTTCCGGTACCCCGAAGAAGTTCGCCCGCTCTTTTTAGAGACTCCCGACCTTGTCTTCAAGGATGGGAGACGCGTCTCCCCGGTGGAGATCTGGGACTACATGACCGAAGAAGCGCCAAAACGATATCCCTATGCCTACAGCACCAATCCCTCGTTCGGCGGCCGGTTTTCCTGCGACGTATGGCTCCTCAGTGGGATAAAGTGCAGTTATATGGGGATGACCGCGATAGACCGGCTCAAGGACGCTCACAGCAAAGGTGCCCCGCTTGTGGTCATCCAGGGAGGTTACACGTTCGAGCCGTACTATGCCGCCGGCTGTATCCCGATAGGCCCCATGTTCCCGAGAGGATGGATCATGAACCTCAAGGAGGGCAGGGGCTTCGACGAATCCAACAGGATGGGGATGGCTCTGCTGGAAGAGTCACGAAAGATGCTCTCGGTAGAGTCATGCAACCTGATCGCGTGCCTGACGATCATGAAGAAGATGAAGGTGCCCGTCAACATGGTCGCCCCCTGCCTGTGTACCCGGTGTTCGGATATGGCGTACGTGACCGAGGCCTGCCGGCATGACACCATCAGCCAGGCTCCTCTGCACATCGTAGACTATCCGGTCAACCATCACTGGGGGGAGTGGCGGGTTGACTACCTCAAGGAGGAACTGCAAACGCTTACCGAGAAACTTGGGAAGTTATCCGGCAGGGAGGTGACGGACCGGTGCCTGAGAGATGAGATACGGCAACAGAACTATGCCCGCAGCCTGGTCAGGGAGTGCCAGAAGACGTGGTGGCAGGCGAAGGTGCCGCCGACAAACAGCAGCGATAGCGGGATGGCACACCTGGGCGTCGGCGGTATGTTCGACTTTACCGCGGCCACGCAGATCCTGGAAGAGACGCTGGATGAGATACGAACGCGGGCAAAGCAGGGTGTCAAAGGCGCAGGGCTTGTGGACGACCCGGCCAGGCTGTATGTCTGCGGGTCCTGTGCACACACAAACCCGGGATTTGTGGACAGTAAGGGCGGTGTCATCGTCGGAAGGGACGATATGTGGAGTACAGCCACCATGGAGGTACAGGAGGCGGGCGACCCCTACGAGAACCTCGCAAGGGCGATGGCCTCGCTGCCCTACGAACGGCCCACGGTGGAGCGGGCGGAGTGGACCGTCGAGCAGATTCTGGAGTCCCGCGCCGACGGCGTGATATTCATCCATAACTGGGGCTGCAACTACCAGAGCGCGATAGCCCGCATGGTCACCGATATCATAAAAGAACGGACAGGGTTGCCTGCTATCAGTATCGAGGTCGGAGAACTGGCGAGGATGGAGTCGACCGAGCAGTTCCAGAACCGCGCCGAGGCGTTCATTGAGATGCTCGCCTGACAGAATTGCTTTTCCCAGAATCCGGAGGGATGGACTTGGATAATAAAATTAAAGGATTAGCGCTTGTATGCGTCGTATCCATCATTGTACTGGCGTTTGCCGTAGTGGTGAACCCGGATGCGGTGCAACCTTCCGCGCCGTTCGAAACCCGTGTGGTGACGGACCTGATGGGCAGGGATGTGGTGCTGCCGGATCATGTCGACAAAGTTGTCGTAATTGGCTCAATCCCCGTGCTCAACAGCATCGTCACGGCCATGGGCGCCGGCGACACCATAGCGAGTAAGATACCTGAGTCCTACTCTTCCGATAAATTCGCGTACCAGATGGTCTTTGCGAAGGGGATGGAGAACGGCACTGTAGTGCAACAGGGCAGCGACGTCAACATTGAAGAGATAAAAAAGATAGACCCTGACGTGGTCTTTACTCTCGATAAAAAACAGGTCGACCTGATGGAAAAATACGATGTTACTGTATTCTACCTCACGTGGTGGGACGAACCTGCCGTGGAGATGAAGAAGAAGACCATTACGAAGGTCGGTGAGGTGTTTGGGAGGCCAGATCAGGCCCGGACATACAATGACTATCTCGATACCAAGATAAGATTCATCGAAGATCGCATCGCGGACGTGCCATATGAGCAGCGGCCTGAAGTTCTGATGTGTAACTATAAGTCACTCTCAAGTTTCTCATCGGCGCAATGGTGGATAGAGAAGGCCGGAGGCAGGGATGTATCCCGAGAATTGAAGGGATCGAGTACCTTTGATATGGAAAAGTTGCTTGCGTGGGACCCGGACTACATTATTGTCTATGATAGCATGGGGTACGCCGACATCTATGACGATATCCGTTTGAGCGGAGTCAAAGCAGTCAAGGACCAGAACGTCTACGTGATTCCTGCGGGGATGGGGCCTTGGCTGGCCACAGCTGAACAGCCGTTGGCCATGCAATGGGCAGCAAAATTGTTTTACCCGGACAGATTTGGTGATGTGGACATAGAAAGAGAGATGCAGTGGTTCTATACGACGTTTTACGACTACGACCTGTCGGACCAAGAGATATTGGAGATGCTCGCAGGGGGCAAAGTTGTCGATCCCGGGACACGGGGGGATCCCTACTGATCCGGGCGCTAACGGGTACGCCCGGAGGAGACGGGGTCGCTAGTCGATAACCAGGGCGATACAGGGAGCGAGTGCCGGATGGTATGGCCGGGATAGATAGAGAGGGCAGTTAAAGTCCCCCAGGGGAGTAACCGGCGATCTGGTGAGAGGTTGGAAAGGAAGAGAAAAAGGATACAAGTATCAATGGATGTGAAAAATGACACAGGATAATAATGTGAAATGCTGGATCGACTGCTGGAATGCATCGGCACAGAACAACAGGATAGTCACTGACGACCTGCAGGCGACCCAATGGGATGAGCGGGCTGACCGCTTTGTACAGAACATGGATGAGGAAAGGCACCGGAAACGAGTTGCCGATTTTTTTGCAGTTCTGGAGGAGGCCGGTTTCTCACCCGAGGACGCACGCGTCCTCGACATCGGGTGCGGACCGGGCACCCTCTCTCTCCCCCTTGCCCGGGCCGGGGCGGACGTCACGGCCCTCGACATCTCGACGAGGATGCTCGATCACCTCAGGGAAACCGCGAAAAACGAAGGCTTGCGTGTTAACGCGGTCGAATGCTCGTGGTGGTCGGCCGATATCGACAAACTTGGGTTCCGGGAGAAGTTCGATCTCGTGGTCGCGTCGATGACGCCGGGAATCAGGGACGTCGAGACCTTCGACCGGATGATGGCGTGTTCAAGGCAGTTCTGCTATTACAGCCGCTTCGTCGGGAGGGTGGGTACAGACGGGGCCCGCCGGGAGATTTTCAGGAACATCCTGGGTGAGGAACCCGAAAACCCCGGACCGGATATGCTGTATCCGTTTATGTACCTCTATGTTCTCGGTTACCGGCCGCTTGTGAAGCTCAGCCGTGTTTCAAGGACCCAGGAGCGGGACTGGGCCGAGGCAGCGGAAGAGACGATCAACGATCTGAGATGCACCCGCGATGTTTCCAGCGATGTCGAGGGAAAGATCAGGGAGTATTACAAAAATGCATCGCCGGGCGGCAAATACCGTTCCGAAACAGAGAGTTGCAGCGGCATGATGGTCTGGTCCGTCACGGCCAGAGATGGGGTATAAGCGGGCTGAAACGATCGATGCTCTTCAGTTCGACATGGGCGGGGAAATTAACGGAGTACTCCTCGTATCCCTTCTCCCCACCCTGTCGCTGAACCTCGGGGTTTTACCGGAGCATAACCCATCAGAGATCTCCCACCAGGTTCCGTACCAGAGGGTGCCCCGGCGAACTCACCGACCTCGCAACACGGGATAATTAACCATAAACTGTTACCAAATCTATTTTGTAAATAGAAATAATTAAACTCCCGGCGTTAAAGACGTTATATCACACCTGTGAGGCGATATGCCGGAACGCCTGAAGGGCTACCCGTACGGGACCTGCGTATGAGGCCTGCAGGGGGTGTTGATGATGAAAGAGACGAGTACAGTCCTGAAAGCAATCATAGCCGTATCACTCATAGCACTTCTGGCGTTCACCTGCGGCTGCACCGGGCAGGGGCAGGCAACCGACAGCGAAACGAAAGTGATCACGGACATGGCGGGACGGGAGGTCGTCGTCCCGAAGAATATCGATGGTATCGTGACGATCGGTTCCGTGCCGGTGTTGAACAGTTTCATGTTCGTCATGGGGCAGGGAGATAAGATCGCCAATGGCCTGCCGGACTCATTTGTCAAACAGGGCCGGTGGAAGTACCAGTATGTAATTTCACCTGATTTAAAGAATAAACCGTCGATCCAGCCCACAACCGGGGACATCAACCTCGAGGAACTCATGAAGATTAACCCCGATGTTGCGTTCACCATGAGCATGCCCTCGGTCGAGGCGCTCGATAAAAACGGTATCCCCGTCATTTACCTCGCCTGGACAGATGCTGAGGATGTGAAAAACCTGATGCTGCTGCTCGGGGAGGTCTTCGATGAGCAGGAGAGAGCTGAGAGATACATCAGGTACTTCGATGAAACCACTGCCCGCCCGGGTAAGGTGGTCGCATCCATACCAGACGGCCAGCGGCCGAAGGTGCTGTTCTGCAACTACAAGAGTATGTCCACAGGCCTTAAGATAGATGAGTGGTTTATCGAGAAAGCCGGCGGAATAGCCGTCTCTAAGACCGATCGTGTCGAGGAGAGCATGACATTCGATCTGGAGCAGTTACTCGCATGGGATCCCGACGTGATTATTCTTAACAGTCAAGAAATCGCTCTGGTTCAGAATGATACGCGGCTCAGCGGGGTAAGCGCGGTAAAGAACGGAAACGTGTATGTAGCACCTATGGGAGCGCACTACTGGGCCCACCGTACGAGCGAGACACCGCTGATGGTGCTCTGGACGGCGAAGACGCTCTACCCGGAGCAGTTCAAGGACCTCGATATGGAGGCAGAGGTCATAGCCTTCTACAAAGAGTTCTACAACTGCGGTATAACGCGAGAGCAGGCGGCGGAGATACTCAGTGGGACGGCATAAGCACCGCCGAATGCTCCGTGCCTCTAAATTCGCATAGAGGGAGGTATTGCGGGTGAAAGGAAAAACTACGGTCTGAAAAGCGCTCATAACGATATCACTCATAATGCCGTGTTGCACAATCCCCCAGGATTCCCTCGCGGATCTTCCTGCGGTGGCTTTGCTCAGGCCACCGCCGCAACCAGCATGTTGTTAACAGTTCACTCTCATCCGGATCTCACGGAACATTCCCTCCCGGGACGTTGCACGCACACCTTCCCCGAAAATCCGTTTGAATCCGGAGAAATTCCCTTCGATTTTCCATCGCATCCCGTAGTTAGTTATCCGCGACCACACCTGATATTCGCCCAATCTGATGCGATCTCCGACGCACTCGGCATGATAGGGTGACCTGGTTGAGTGGGTTGCCGCATTGCTTCGGGTCTTGATCCCGGAGCGGATACCCCGTTTCTCAAGGAGATTGAAGATCTCGTTTCTATCGTATGCCCCGTCTCCAAGCAGCAGGTATGTCGGGTGCTCCTCGCCGCAGTGCTGCTGCACCTGGTCGAGAAGGGGGGCGAAGATCTGGTCGTCCTGCGCCGACTCGTCGGTGATCTCCAGACCAGAACCTAGTTGCTCTCGACATCGATCATCACATGGACTTTTATCCATCCGCGCCTGACCATCTCTCGTAGCCGTTCACCCCGGTTCGTGACGGTAATCCCGGTGTTGTCGACGGCGATGATCACGTCCTTCGGCAAGGAGCTCGGGAGTGACCTTCTGGGAGAGATTCACCTGGCTGATCCGGTGGAAGAGGTTGATGTAGTCTGCTGCTGTGAGACGGGGATGCGGGCCATCCCCGCGACAAATGGTTCCGGATACTGATACGGGGCGGCCACATTTCCCGGCGTTTATCTGCAAGAGAGACTCGTGCCGCCAGCTGAGGAAGTCAAGCGAGAGGGAGTGCTCACCGCACTTGACCAACCGCTCATGATATCCATCTGTCGCGAGTATCGGGGTAAGGCCGTTCCCAACGTTCTTTCTTGGGCATGAAGGGCCGGAAGGGACGACCGTCGTCATCACGTTTGCGGTTGGGCAACCTGAATATGCGACACGGCAGGCAGATCCCGTTTTTCAGCCGCTATCGAGGGCCGGAAGTCGTGTATCGACTGTGCGCGGCCCGGCGGCAGTTCGTCGATGCGTTGGTGCCGGTGGGCGTTCTCGTAGCCCGCTCATATACCGGAGTAAAAAATGCACCGGGTTTTTTGGCGGGTGTCTGTTGCCGTTCTGCTCTTCCGGATCGGTGCGGATCCTCCTCAACCCTCGGGGCAGTAGCGTCGCCGGAGGATTGCCGGGGCGCCCGGGGCGACTCCGGCGGCAGCATCCGCGAGCAGCGGGGGATCGCCGGCTATGCGGCCCGGGGGAAGCGGAGGCACCAGGACCGTGGAAGCCGTCTGCGCCTCCCGCCACTCCCAGACGGCATCCATTACAGCTTCCGCCGTCGCCATGACGCTCGCGGTCCCGACGTCCACCACGACGGGGTTCTGGATATTCCAGCGCTCGACGACGGTATGGAGGAGTCGGCGCCTGACCGTCCAGATCATCGGGGGATGCGGGTGCGCGGTCAACCGGTCGAGCTGCTCCGCCCAGACCCCGCCCTGGAGTTCGAACCTCCCCACCTCGTCGACGACCATCAGATCGGTCTCGCGGGGGTCCGGCGGTGCGAGCGCCCTGCGGCCGAACGCAAGCCCCTCGGGGCGGAAATAGAACCGGCCGTGGGCCTCGCACCGCGGGTCGGGGTCGATCGAGGAGAGTTCCTCGTGCTCGCCGGTGGCGAGGTCGACGAGGGTGAACCCCGACCTCCGCCCGTCCCGCACATAGCCGGGAGAGATCACGCCCCTGACCCGCACGTTCAGCCCGACAGTGAGCCCGAGAACCAGGTGCAGGAACGTCGTCTTGCACTGGCCCTGCCCGCCGGTGATGATGAAGACCGGTGCCCGGCGGCTCATCGGGGAAGTCCTCCGGCGAGATGATGGGTGATCGGTGGCAGGTTCGCTCCGCGGTACATGGTATTAACGTACGCACAGCGGGCTAATAATAGTTTACTTATGTGGGCTGTTTAGGTGATCTTATTGACGCGGTGCGGCTCCGGGCCGGGACCGGGCGTGAGGCCGCCCGAGACTACGGCGCCCCGGTCCCCTGAAAGAACGGACGGCCGCACGGTCCGGATGCCGGGCGCCAAGCACTAATAAGTAATACCGGCAGACAATACCTTACGGAGATTTCATATGGCAGAAGCAAATGGGACGAAGGTCGTGCTCCACACGACCATGGGCGATATCACGATCCGGCTCTACGACAACATGCCGGTGACCGCGGGGAACTTTGCGAAACTGGCTAAATCAGGGTTCTACGACGGGACGATCTTCCACCGGGTCATCCCCCGGTTCATGATCCAGGGCGGCGACCCGACCGGCACCGGGACGGGCGGGCCGGGCTACACCATCACCGACGAGTTCGTGAAGGGCCGCTCGAACCGCCGGGGGACGCTTGCTATGGCGAACACCGGCCGCCCGAACAGCGGCGGCAGCCAGTTCTTCATCAACCTGGTGGACAACACCTACCTCGACTGGGACAACCCCCAGACACCGAGCGCCCACCCGGTCTTCGGCGAGGTGGTCGAGGGGATGGACGTTGTCGATAAGATAGGAAAGGTGGCGACGAACTCCGCCGACAAGCCGAAGGTCCCCGTCCGGATCGAGAAGGCCGAAGTTCAGGAGTAACCCTCTTTTTATGAGCGACGCCAGCCGCCGGAACCCGGGTGAGATCGAGGAGCAGATAGGTTATGCCTTTCGTGACCGCTCGCTCCTCGGCCGGGCGCTCACCCGCCTCGCCTACACCCTGGAGGCGGGCCTCCCTTCGGGCGCCCACATGGACGCCCTTGCCACCCTCGGCGATGCGGTCATCAACGTCGTGGTCGTGGCGGCGGCGGTCACGGGCGGGGCGCACGACAAGGGCGCGATCACCAATCGCAAAATGAACCTGGTGAACATGTCCCGGCTCCGTGCTCTCGCAGAAGACCTTGACCTCGCCGACTACGTCCGGTGGGGAAAGGGCGAGGCCGCCCAGCGGGTCTGGACCTCCGGCCGGGTTCTCGCCGAGTGCCTGGAGGCGCTCATCGGCGCCGTCTACCTGG